>CAIKWE010000032.1 GCA_903831085.1 uncultured Verrucomicrobiota bacterium
GAACGGATGAGTTGCTTTCCTGCAACCTGAACCTCATATCGATCCTGTTTGGGAAGATCGGAGTACAGTTTGACAATGGCGATTGCGAACGCTGTTGTGCGTTCTCTCAAATCACATCTGTCAAATTCACTTCCCATTTCAAGTTTCCGGTTTCAGGTTTCAAGTTTCATCTTTCCATCCCTACTCCCATTCGATGGTGGAAGGCGGTTTGGACGAAATGTCGTAGACGACGCGGTTGACGCCTTTGACTTCGTTGATAATGCGGTTGGAAATGCTGTCGAGCACTTCGTACGGCAGTTTGAACCAGTCGGCCGTCATGCCGTCGAGGCTCTGCACGGCGCGCACGGCGACGACGTTTTCGTAGGTACGGTCGTCGCCCATGACGCCGACGGTCTGGATCGGCAGCAGCACAGCGAAGTACTGCCAGACGTCGAGGTGGTTTGGCATTTTCAAAATTTCTTCGCGGACGCGCAGGTCAGCGAGCTGGAGCAGATCGACGCGCTCGCGGGTGATGTCGCCGAGAATGCGCACGGCAAGACCGGGGCCGGGGAAGGGCTGGCGGTCAACGACGTAGCTCGGCAGGCCGAGTTCGCGGCCGACGGCGCGCACTTCATCTTTGAAGAGTTCGCGGAGTGGTTCAATGAGATCGAACTTCAGATCGGCGGGCAGTCCGCCGACGTTGTGGTGGCTCTTAATGGTGGCTGACGGTCCGCCGATCGGCGAAACGCTTTCGATGACGTCGGGATAGAGTGTGCCCTGTGCGAGATATTTGACCTTGCCGACTTCGCGCGCTTTTTCGGCGAAGACATCAATAAAGGTTTTGCCGATGATTTTGCGCTTCTTCTCGGGGTCGGTGACGCCAGCCAGCGCGTCGAGGAAAATGTCCTGAGAGTGTGCGGTATGCAAGTCGATGCCGAAGGCGTTGCCGAAGAGTTCTTCAACTTCGCGCGCTTCGTTGTAACGGAGCAGGCCGTTGTCGACGAAAACACAGTGGAGCTGCGGGCCGATCGCCTTATGGAGCAGGGCGGCCACGACAGAGGAGTCCACGCCGCCGCTCAGTCCGAGCAGAACGTGGTCGCTGCCGACTTTGGCGCGGATGGCGTTGATGTTGTCTTCGATAAATTTGCTCATCTTCCAGTCGCCGGAACAGCCGCAAACTTTGTAGGCAAAGTTGCCGAGCATCTGTGCGCCCTGCGGCGTATGGACGACTTCGGGGTGGAACTGCACGCCGTAGATTTTCTTTGCGGTGTTCTGCATGGCGGCGAAAGGACAGTTGTCGGATTCGGCGACGGCTTCAAACCCTTTCGGCATGGCTTCGACTTTGTCGCCATGGCTCATCCAGACCTGAAGATTTTTTTCCAAGCCTTGGAAAAGTGGACACTCTTTGGTGACCTGCATCATCGCTTTGCCGTATTCGCGTTTGAGGCCGCGATGCACCTTGCCGCCGAGCGTCTGGGCGGTCATCTGCATGCCGTAGCAGATTCCAAGGATCGGAATGCCGAGTTCAAAAATCGCGGGATCGCACAGCGGCGAGCCTTGATCGGTTACGCTGGCGGGACCGCCGGAAAGGATGATGCCTTTCGGGGCGCGCTTGGCGAGGTCGGCGGCTTTGGTGTCAAAGCGGATGATTTCGCAATACACTTTCTGCTCGCGGATGCGGCGGGCGATCAGTTGTGTCACCTGCGAGCCGTAATCTAAAATGGCGATCCATTCACTGTGTTTCATGATTTCTTCCCTTTTTCCATCAGCGCAATGAACTCCTCAAAAAGGTAGTAGGGGTCATGCGGGCCGGGGCAGGCTTCCGGATGGTACTGCACACAGAACACCGGCAGCGTTTTGTGCCGCAGGCCGGCGACGGTGTTGTCGTTGAGATTGATGTGGCTGACTTCGGCGATTTCCGGATCGACGGTGGCCGGGTCAACGCAGAACCCGTGGTTGTGAGAGGCGATTTCGACTTTACCGGTGCGCAGATCCTGAATCGGCTGGTTGGCACCGCGGTGGCCGAACTTCAGTTTATAGGTTTTTGCGCCGAATGCCTGACCGAGCATCTGGTGGCCGAAGCAGATTCCAAAGGTTGGAAGTTTGGATTCGATCAGCTCTTTGACGGTCGCGACAATCTGCGGAACGCCGGCCGGATCGCCGGGGCCGTTAGAAAGGAAAAGGCCGTCGGGCTTGCAGGATAGAATTTCTTTGGCCGAGGCGGTGTTGGGAAACACCCGGCATTCGCAGCCGAGCTGGTCGAAAATACGAAGCTGGTTGGTTTTAATGCCGCAGTCGATCACCGCAACGCAGAAGCGGGCGTTTTTCTTGCCGCCTTCCGGAAAAACATACGGTTTCTGCGCGCTGACTTCCGTGGAAAGGTCGCGTCCGACGAGCCCGGCGGAGTTCTTCGCCTTTTTGACGAGGCTCTTGCAGTCGAGGTCTTCGGTCGAGATGACGCATTTCATGGCACCTTTGTCACGGATATGGATGGTGACGGCGCGCGTATCGATCTGATCCACACCGACCACGCCGGCTTTTTCAAGGTATTCGGGCAGGCTCATGGTGGAGCGCCAGTTGCTAGCGATGCGGCTGCACTCGCTCACCACCAGCCCTTTGGCGAAAATAGCACGCGACTCGACGTCTTCGGGATTCACGCCGTAGTTGCCGATGAGCGGGTAGGTCATGGTGACGATCTGTCCATTATAGGAAGGATCGGTCAGGATTTCCTGATAACCGGTCATGGAAGTGTTAAACACCAGCTCGCCGTAGAACTCGCCGGAACCGGCGAAGGCCCGTCCGGTGAAACAGGTGCCGTCTTCGAGTGCGATGATTGCTTTTTTCATTTATATGTCCGCTGAAAAGTCCTGTTTTTCCGCCAAAATTCCGGTCATAATCACAATCCAAACCGAGGCTTGCAACCCTTTTCCTGCGCCGCAGGGAGGATATTTTTCGGGGGCTTGACTGCGCCAGCCCCGCCGCATACACTGCCCCCCTGTTTTTATAGAAAAATGTGCAATTAACCGGAGCGAATTGAATGAGCAAAGCCAAAACCGAAACCACCCCGGCAACTGAAAAAATCAAAGCGCGGGAAGTCCTTTTCTTCGAACTCGAATATGTCGCCGTCAACGGACGCCAGCTGATGTTTGATGTTCTCAAGCAGGTGATGAAGAGCAAAGATATCGAAGTGACCCCGGCGCTGTTTGCCCGTTACGGGCTCACGCCCCGGCCCGGCAAAGCGATCCGGTCGATCATCGAGGCATCCGGACGCAACCTGACGACCGGCGATCAGCTCACCGAACAGGCTGAGAATCTGATAGCCAAAGCTTTTGCGGACAAGGCCGTGCTGGTCAAAGAACTTCCGGCGCTCATCAAAGCGGCCAAGGAGCGGAACATTCAGGTGGTGGCTCTTTCGGCCTGGCCGGAAGCTGTTGCCAAAGAACTGATGAAGAAGACCGAACTCGATGAAATGGGTGTTGATCTGGTTGCGATGGACAGCGTGGATCCAATCTTCCCGCGCGCAGACCACTGGCTGCGCGTCCTGAAACAGCGCGGACAGGAAACAATTCCTGCGATCGCCATCGTCGCTTCCCGTGCCGCCTGCAAAGGCGCGCTGACCGCCGGCGCTACCTGTATTGCGCTGCCGGATGCCTACACCGCGTTCGAAGATTTTACTGGTGCCAAAGTGGTGCTCAATACGCTCGGCGACCTGTCGGCCAAAGAACTGTTTGAACTGGTCAGCCGCCGGTAACGCGGACTTCCGGAGTCTGAAGAAAAGGCTGAACCGCGGTTCAGCCTTTTTGTTTTAAGGAGTGGTATGAAAGAAACATCGACGGATCGCCTGCTTGGAATTATGCGCAAACTGCGCGGCCCGGACGGCTGCCCGTGGGACCGCGAACAGACGCTCGATTCGCTCAAATCCAATCTCATTGAAGAAACCTACGAAGTCATTGACGCGATCGAAAGCGGCGACCGCGCCGAACTGCGCGGCGAGCTGGGAGATCTGCTGCTTCAGGTGGTCTTTCAGGCGCAGATTTGCGAGGAGGTCGGCGAATTTAATTTTGATGATGTCGTCAATGGAATCGCCGACAAGCTTGTCCGGCGTCATCCGCACGTTTTCGGTGATGTACAGGCTGACACCTCCGGCGAGGTGCTGCGCAATTGGGAAAAAATCAAAAAGACCGAGAAGGACGCAGAAACGCCGCGCTCGCTGGTGGAAGGCATTCCGCGTCATCTGCCGGCGCTGGCCAAGGCGAATCTGGTGCAGAAGCGTGTCGCGCGCGCTGGCTTTGAGTGGGACGAAATCGGCGGGGTGGTGGACAAGCTCGATGAGGAGCTGGCCGAAGTCAAAGAAGCCATGGCGCAGAAAGACGCCGCCGCCATCCGCGAAGAGCTGGGCGACCTGATGTTCTCGGTGGTTAACCTGAGCCGTTATCTCGGGCACGAGCCGGAAGAGCTGCTCAATGAGAATATCGCCAAATTCATGCGCCGCTTCCAATGTTTGGAGAACCGCCTGCACGCCGAAGGGCTTGAACTGGAAGCCTGTTCACTTGAAGAGCTTGAGGCGGTTTGGAATGCGGTTAAAACTGCGGAACGAAAAAAGCCCTAAAACGGGCTTTGTAATCGGCGTTAACTTTGGCAGTATGCGCCGCATGAGCGATATAACCCCGCAAGACCAGAAGAAAAGAATCCTGCTTGTCGACGATCACGCGTTCGTCCGTCAGGGATTGCGCGACTTCATCGAACGCGAACCAGATCTTTGCGTTTGCGGAGAAACGTCCACTCGGGCAGAGGCGCTCCAGCTTTGCGTAAAAACAAATCCTCATCTTGTCGTGATCGACCTGTCACTGGGAGAAGATTCGGGGCTCGATCTGGTTAAAGACATCACGGTGCAGTTTTCCGGAATAAAAATGCTAGTGCTCTCTATGCAGGACGAAATGCTCTATGCCGAGCGTGTTCTGCGAGCCGGAGCTTCCGGTTTTGTCAGCAAAAACACACCTCCGGGCAGTCTGATTGAAGCCATATCCTGCGTGCTGGGCGGCGGTGTTCATGCCAGTGAAGCCGTCAAACAGAAAATCATGCAGACCGTGCGGAACCCCGAACCGGAAGGCGACCCGATCCTACGGCTCAGCGATCGCGAACTGGCCGTTTTCGAACAGATCGGCAAAGGAAAGAGCACGGCGGATATTGCCGCTGCCTTGCACGTGAGCGTCAAAACGGTCGAAACCTATCGCGCGCGCATTAAGGCTAAGCTTGGCGTGCACGGCTCCGCCGAACTGGTCCAACGGTCAGTTCAATGGACTTTGGACAAAAACGGATAATTTCTGTTTTGTTGGAATCCTGTAATACAATTCCCGTCAACAATTTCGGGCGATGCCCCGACGTGCAGTATTCCTGAAAAGCAGTAAGCTTCTCCCTTTGAGGGGCGTTCCAATTGGGAAGAAAATGATGAAAGCCGTTTGGTTCTGGATAACGACATTTACAATCGCACTGGCCATCTTTGCCGGGTTGTGCTGGCTCGACATGCGTCCAGGCCCAACGCTTCACGAGGCCGCGTCGGCCGGAAGTATTAAGCTTATCAAAAAACAACTGGCTGACGGATCTGATATTAATGCGCTGGATAAAGAAGACCTTACTCCGCTGATGCGCGCCGTGCTGGCCGGACAGCTGGCCGGTATGGATCTGCTGCTGGCTTCGGGAGCGGACGTTAACCGCGCGGGGCAGAAAGGCAACACCGCGCTGCACTTCGCCGCGATGCGGAAAGATTCGTCTGCGGCCGAACGGTTGATCGCCGCCGGGGCTGATTTCCAACTGCGAAACATCGAAAAAGCCGCACCGCTTTGTCTCGCCGTACGGGCCGATAGTCCGGTGGTCGAACGGCTGCTTGCCGCCGGTGCGCTCACAGAGGATCTTTCCTGCGCCGATGAAAATTATCTTTTCTGCGCCGCTCTCGCCGGCAACATCACCATGCTCGAAGCCCTGATCAAGCGCGGACAGGATTTGAACCTTCGTTCAAAAACAGGCGCCAGCGCATTGCACTATGCCGTCACCCATAGGCAAGAAGAAATGGTTCGTCTTCTGCTCGACCGGGGTGTGGACGTCAATCTTCAGGACCGGTACGGCTTAACACCGCTGCTCTACGCCGTGCGCGGCAACCGGCTTGAGATGGTCAAACTGCTTCTCGAGCACGGAGCGAATACGGAGCTTCGCGACAATCAGGACCGCACCCCGCTGCTGGCGGCCGCGCAGCTTGGCTTCGTGGAAATCTTTGAATTGCTGGTGCGCAGCGGCGCGAATATCGACGCCAAGCTTTCTTCGGGTGAAACATCCCTTGAACTTGCCAGAGACAATCACCACGACGGGATTGTGGCCTTTCTAACCGATTACCGCCGCGAACTTAAAGAGCGCCGTCCGAATTCCGCCGTACACTAATTGAACAGATGTCGCGGATGAAATGCGTTTGACCTCGCATTTGAAACCCCGCACAATCTCCGCCCGATGATACAGGAAAACACCACCGTAGCCGAACATCACGTTTTTCAGGGCGACTATCGCCTGCTCAGACTTTCCTCTCCGGCCATTGGTCCGCTCGTGCGGCCGGGGCAATTTGTCCATCTGCGTGTGCCGCGCCTCGCCGATGCCATTTTGCGGCGGCCTTTCAGCGTTTTTAAAGCCGATGCCGAAGGCCTCTCCATTCTCTACAAATCCGTCGGTAAAGGCACCGCCGCGCTGTGTTCCGTGCGCGAAGGCGAAGCAGTTAATCTGATCGGCCCGCTGGGCAACGGGTTCCCTCCGATCACAGAGAAGGCCAAAAGCGGCGAAATGAAACCTGTACTCGTCGCGGGCGGATACGGCATCGCCGCACTCTATCTGCAGGCGGCCAAACTGCCGGTCAAAGGCGTTGCGTTCTTCGGCGGGCGCAGTGCGGCCGACATTCTCTGTGTTGATGAATTTAAAGCGCTTGGCTGGGATGTGCGCATCACTACCGATGACGGCTCGCTTGGACAGAAGGGGCTCGTCACCGTTGCGCTCGATTCGTGGCTGGCGGAACAGAAGGGAAAATTTCAGACATTGGAAATTTTCGCCTGCGGTCCCAACGCCATGCTCAAAGCGGTCGGTGATCGTGCCGTTCAGAATGGAATAACCGCCTGGCTCTCCATGGACCGCAACATGGCCTGCGGCGTTGGCGCCTGCCTCGCCTGCGTCATCAAACGCAAAACCGCCGACGGCTGGGAGTGGGTGCGCTGCTGCAAGACCGGGCCGGTTTTTAAAGCGCGGGAGATTTTCTGGGATGAATAAACAAACCGACATGCGTGTAAAGATAGGTTCGTTGATCATGCAGAATCCGGTGACGGTCGCCTCCGGCACGTTCGGCTACGGGCCGGAATACGCCGACCTTGTTGATCTCGACCGCCTTGGCGCGATTACCGTCAAAGGCATCAGCGCCGAGCCGCACACCGGCAATTCGATGCCGCGCACATTCGAGACATTCGCCGGCATGCTCAACGCCATCGGTCTGCCCGGTCCCGGGGCGCAGAAGTTCATTAAAAAATATCTGCCGTTCTTTGAAGACTACCGCGTGCCGCTCATCGTCAACATCTGGGGAAAGACCGTCGAAGACTACAGCCGCGTCGCGGAGATTTTCAACGATCAGTCGCGGATCAACGCGCTCGAAGTTAATGTCTCCTGTCCGAACGTCAAAGAGGGCGGGGCGCTCTACGGAACCGATGTGAATCTGTTTCGCTCGGTCGTGGATGCGGTTCGCGCCAAGACGAAAAAGCCGCTGATTATCAAACTCGCGCCGAATGTGGCGGACATCAAACTGTTCGCACTCGCCGCCGAAGAATGCGGTGCCGATGCCGTCTCCATCATGAATTCCTATCCGGCCATGGCGATCAATATTGAAACGCGCAAGCCGCAGCTGGCCAACCGTACCGGCGGACTCTCCGGCCCGGCCATCAAACCGATCGCCATCAAACTGGTGTGGGAAGCCGCCAAGGCCGTTAAAATTCCAATCATTGGAATGGGCGGCATAAGCAGTCCCGAGGACGCGCTCGAATTTATCATCGCCGGCGCTTCGGCTGTCGCGGTCGGCACCGCCAACTTCTCCGATCCTTCCACCGCGGTGCGCGTGATTGAGGGAATGGAGAAATGGATGGCGGCCAAAGGCATCGGTTCGATTGCTGACCTCAAGGGAACGGTGAAGGCATGATGCGCCGCTGGACGGTTGGCGCGCTCGTTGCATGGCTTGTCCTTTCTGTGATCGGCTGGATTTTTTACATGCCGCCGTCGGCGGTGCGGACGCTCAAGCCGGTTCCTTCCCATGCGCAGATTGTTTACCACAGCAATACGCCCGGCTGGTTCTTGTCCTTTTTTCCGAACCTTGGAAAAGAAGAAGGCCGGTTTTCCAAACGGTGGAAGAAAAGTTTCCAAACCTTGGAAAAAAGTCCGTTGACGGTGGCCTCGGTTTCGCTGGGCGGGCGCGACCGGCGCGACAGCTGGGTCGCGGTCAGCGCCCTCGGCCCGCAGGCCGTTCTTTTGCGCTGGCAGTTAAAGCTTTTTCCACCCGCAGGAATCAAACCGTCCCGCTCTTACGGTGCGTGGCCGGTCTGGGAATACAGCGATCCGGCGCTTCCGGTGTGGATGCGCATCCGTTTTTCGATTTCCGAAGGATTGCTGATTTGTTCGATTTCCGATGACAGTCATGATATCTATTACCTGCTTGACACGCTCGACGGGCGCCGCCCTTCGGCGGAACGAAAGGAAAGCCGATGAAAACAACCGCGCTGATTTTATTCACATCCGCAGTTCTGCTGACGACTGCTTGCAAGACGACGGAGACCAAACCGGTTACGTGGAAGGAGCAGTCGGTCTATATGGCGAAAGCGTGCGACCCGCAGATTTACGGTTTCGGCATTTACCAGACGCCCGGCGGAATTGAATACCGCGGCGGCACCCGGCTGCATCCCAATCAGGCGGTTGAGCTTCCAATGAAAGCCGAAAACCCGCTTCGTCCGGCAGTGATGTTGCGCGGGAAGTTCGGGCTCGAATCGCCGCTGCTTTTCGATTTCGCCTCTTCTTCCAGCTGGCTGGAATTTGATACGGCGCAGTCGATTGGGGCCGTGCCGGTTGGCGAGCGCGGCGCAGAGCTGGTTAAACAGCCGGGAGAGGAAATACCCGGCTGTCTTTCGCTGGTGCCTTCGATGCGCTTCGACCAGCTTTATGTTGAACGTCCGCTGGTTTATGTGCGCATGGCGAACGGGCCGCTTGGAACGGTGGCGCGCGGCATTGAAAAGCCGGAGCTCAAAGGCGTACTGGGATGGGATATGCTCAAAAAGTTCGGGCGGATTCAGCTGGATTACCCCGGGAAGCGGATGGTTCTTTCGACCACGGAAGCGGGTTATGTGCCGAACCCAGCCCTCCTCATTGCAAAGATTCCGCTCGTGAAATATGCCGGAGCCTGCGTGGTGCGCGGCTCCGTTGACGGCAAGGCGGGGCTCATCCTGATTGACCCGGCGGGCGACTTTGAAGTGGCGACAGACGGCGCGGCGGCGGTCTCTTCCGTTCAGCTGGATGCTGGTTTGATTTTTTCCGCACCCGCGGTTTCGAGTTCGCCCGGCGGCACACGGATCGGCGCGCGCCTGTTGCAGAATTATACCGTGACGGTCTGTCCTCAGGCGGGAACGGTTTATTTTGAAAAACCGGACAAAAACAAATAGCCGGGGTTATTTGTTTTCTGCGGATTCGCCGAGCAGTTCCTGAACGGCTTGGAGCAAGGCGGACAGCTCGACCGGTTTTATAAACACGCGTTGAGCGCCGAATTTTTTTGCCTGCGGGAGGAAGTTGGCCGGTTGTGTTTTCATGCCGCCGGAAATGGCGATGACCGGGACATCCAGATGCTGTTTTCTGATGTTCATCAGCAGTTCCAGTCCGTCCATTTCAGGCATCATAATGTCCGTGATGATGAGATCCGGTTTTTGCTGTTTCATCAGACGCAATCCTTCCCGGCCGTCCGAAGCGAGCGCGACGGAGTATCCTGCGCTCTCCAGAAGCTGTCCGAAAAGAGACCGTACGGGGGTCTCATCATCTATCACTAGAATGTGTGCCATAAACGCAGCTCCTTTATAGGATTACTTCTGACAACGCACTATACACAGCGGTCAGCAGGCCGTCGACAGAATCTGGTTTTTTCAGGAAGTGATATCCCTTGGATCCAAGAAGAACCCACCGTTCATGCTGATCCTGATAGCCGCTGTACAGCAATACCGGCAGGCCGGGCTTTTTCTCCCGGAGTGCGTCCGCCAGTTCGATGCCGTCCTTCCCGGGCATGACGATATCGCTGAAGAGCAGATTGAAGTCACCTTTTTGCTGTTCGAACAGTTCAAGAGCTTCTTTCGCGCTCGCGGCGGCGACGGGCTCATAGCCTGCTGATTCCAGAATCTGAATGAGCATATTGCGCATTCCCGCATCATCTTCAACCAGCAGAATCCGTTTGTTGCGTGTCCGGTCTGTTGGGTTGCTTGTCGCGGAAGTTCCGCAGATCGGCAGGTATATCTTCAGGTTGGCACCCCGTCCTTCTTCGCTGTGCACATCAATCCAGCCCTTATTCTGTTTGACGATGCCGTACACCACCGCCAGTCCGAGGCCGGTTCCCTGGCCGACCGGCTTGGTCGTGAAAAACGGTTCGAACAGGTGGTCTTTTGTCTCGCGGCTCATGCCGCACCCGGTATCGGTAAACGACAGGCAGACGAAAGCACCCGGTTCCGCTTCAGGTTTCCCGGCGATGTCCTGCGGCGCGAAGGTGATATTTTCTGTTGTGACCGTCAGGTGGCCTCCAGCCGGCATGGCGTCGCGGGCGTTGATGGCCAGATTCATGATGATCTGTGTGAGCTGGCCGTGATCGGCATATATTTCATGCAGGGCGGGATTCGGCTCAAAGATTAATTTAATCTGATCTCCCAGCAGCAGCTGCAGCAGCACCTCGGTGTCCCGGATTGCCGCGTTGAGATTCGTCCGTTTCCTGTCCACAGGCTGTTTACGGCTGAAGGCCAGCAGTTGCCGGGTCATTTCCTCCGCGCGCTGGGCGGCTTTCTGAACCTCAAGGGCATTCTGGTGTTCCAGACTGTCTTTTTTCAGCTGTTTGAGAAGGAGTTCGCTGAACCCGAGGATGGCCTGAAGGATGTTGTTAAAATCATGCGCGATGCCGCCGGAGAGCTGACCGATCGCTTCCATCTTCTGGCTCTGCCGGAATTTTTCCTCCTGGATCAGTTCTTCGGTGATATCCCGCTTCACGGCGACATACCCGGTGATGGCTCCGGACGGATCCCGAACCGGAGAAATTGAGGCCTCCTCCGTGTAGAGATCGCCGTTCTTCCGTTTGTTGATGAAACGACCTTCCCAGGTTTTTCCGGAGGTGACGGTTTTCCAAAGATTGGAATAAAAGGGCTTATCGTGGTGTCCGCTCTTAAGAAACTTCGGATTTTTTCCCAGCGCTTCTTCGCGCGAATAGCCGGTGATGACTTCAAAGGCCGGGTTGACATATTGAAGGATTCCATCGGACCCGGCGATCATGACAGCCTCCGGAGACTGCTCAATCGCGGTGGAAAGGCGCAACATCTCGGCTTGGTTCTTTTTCTCCTCGGCAATGAAGCGGGCCTGCTGAATATTCTGGTAGGCGGAGGTCGAGAGCTGATTGGCCAAAGTGAAGAGCGCCCGAGCGATCTGTTCAAAGTGTTTACGCGGCATGGCGGGCACTTTTCGGAAAGCCTCGATGAAGGCTTCCTCATCCGCACCGATTTCGTGAGCATAGGCCCGCATTTTCTCTTCGGTCTGTGTTTTATCGCGCACTTGACCGATCAGCCAGTTGGCGATGTGCCGGTCGCCGACCGTGATGCTGACGCCTGCATCCCACAGTCCGCCGCTCAGGCAGGTCTCAACAATCGGCCCTTCCGGATGGTGGCGCCCGAGTGTCGCGTCGGATTTAAAACAGTTGGAGCATCCTTTTTCCGTTTTGCGGATGATGTCTCTGCAAAGGTGGGTGAAGTTGCTTGGCCGGGTGATTGGAGTCCCGTCGGGCCAGGTGACGATGGAGGCCACGCCGGTCGCGGCGGCGAACTCATCCTGGACGCGCTGAATTTCTTCGAGATCGAATAAATCGCTGAACGTGATACCGCCGGGCTCATTCAGCGGACGGGTGAGGGCGATAATCCGTTTTTCGATCGCCTCCTGCATCCGTTTGCGCTCGGTGATGTCCATGGTGTAACCCGCCAGTAAGGTTCTGTCGCCCTGAACAATCGGGAACTTGATCGTTTCATAGTTGCGGCCATTCAACTCCTCATTTATTTTCAGCACTTCACCCTTGCTCCCCACCGCCCAGTCGTCAGCCATGATCTTCAGGGCCAGTTCCGGTGGAAACAATTCGGTCATGGTCTTACCCACCATCTCTGAATCCGGGATGCCGGTCATCTGTTGAAAATTATCGCTGGCTTGCAGTACGCGGCTTTCGGTGGGCGTTACCTCCTTGATGTAGGTGTGAACGGGCGAGTGCCGCATGAACAGCCTGAACAGCTCTTGGGCATCCCTCAACTCCACTTCTTTCCTCTTGCGTTCGGTGATATCTTCGTAGGTTCCGATCACTCCGATGATTTCGCCATGGACATTTTTCAGCGGGACTTTGTTGGTCTTCAGCCAATGGAGGGATCCATCCGGCTGGGTCTGAGGCTCTTCAAAATCAAGTTTCGATGTGCCGGACTCAATCACGGCAAGGTCGTCATTGCGGAACGCTTCGCATTGTTCTTTCGTCGCGATCAGATCAAAATCGGTTTTCCCGATCACTTCTTCCGGGCTGGCAAGACCGACGTCATGAGCAAGCGGCAGGTTGCATCCGAGGAAGGTCGCGTTGCGGTCTTTCCAGAAAACACGGGTCGGGATGCTGTCGATAACGGTGCGCAGGAACTGCCGCGACTCTTCAAGCTTTTGCTGGGCCATTACGCGGTCGGTGATGTCCCATGAAATTCCGAATGTTCCCGCGATGTTCCCGTTTTCATCATAGCGGGGAGCTTTAGTAGTCATGTGCCAGACATCGCCCGACTGCTCTTCGATCTGAATCGGCGACCGGGTATTCATCACCCGCTGTTCGTCTTCGAATTTTTTCCGGGCCTGATTTTCCGGGAATAAGTCGAAATCAGTTTTCCCGATCAGGTCTTCTTTTTTCATTCCGGTGGTGTCCGCTGCGAACTGATTCACGTAAACGAACCGGCCATTGGTGTCTTTGAAATAAACGTTAGCCGGCAGGGCTTCCATGAAGGAAAGAAAGAGGCTCCGTTCAAACCGGAGGTGCTTTTCCGCTTCCTTGCGGGACGTGATGTCATGAGCGAAGGTGAAGATATGTTCCTTATCTCCGTATTTTACATAACTTATGTGAAGTTCGACCGGAAAGACCCGTCCATCTTTGGTCTTATGGTGAGATTCCAATCGCAACGATTTCTTTTTCTTTATCTGCGGCCAGTGCGACAGCCAGCGTTCTCGCGGCATATCCGGATCAATGTCGGGAACAGACAGCCGGAGCAGCTCCTCTTGGTCATAACCCAGATTGCGGCAGGCCGCCTCGTTGGCATAAACAAGCCGTCCGGTTGAATCAGCCCAGAAGGCGGAATCACCGGAGTGGTCGAGCGCGAATTGAGTCAGCTCCAGCCGCTCCTTGGCGAGCACCGCGTCTTCCATCAGATTCAACGCGGCCTGACGGGACTCTTTCAGGGACTGGTTGGCGACCTCAAACTCGACGGTGCGTTTCTTCACCTGCTGTCTCAGGGTGAAAATGATCAGGCCGATGACGACCGTCAGCAGAGTGACCGCCGCAAACACGGCCAGAAGAATCTTTATGATCGTCTGTCGGTTAAACCCGGTCTCCAGCACGCCCAGCCAATGGTTGTAAAGCTTCCGATATTCGCCGCTTCCTTTGACCTGCTCGAGACCGTCGTTGAGCAGATCGAGCAGTGCTGTGTCTCCCTTCCGAACCACATAGCAGTAATCACTTTTCTGAAGGCGCGGGTCGACGGCGTACAGATTTCCCCATCCGTTCTTATGAATCCAGTAACGTCCCGGCAGGAGACGGCACAGCGCGAAATCAGCCTGTCTTTTTTCCAGCAGATCCAGCGCCCCCTCCAGCGTTTCGGCGGGCGTCGGCACTCCGCCAAGCTGTTTTGCAGATGCCGCCAACGCGCCACCGACCTGAGCGGAGATCCGGCGGCCTTTCAGATCCGCCGGGGTTTTATAGGGCGGCGAGTCGCGCCGGGCAAAAACGGCCCGGTACGAAATCGAGTGCGGAACTGAAAAGTCAACCCAGGCCTCTTTTTCCGGATTCGGGTAATGCATGCAGGAGATGTCGGCGTCGCCACTCTGCATTTCCCCCAGAACTTCGCCCCACGGGACGAGTTTGAAGGAAATGGTCAGCCCGACCTTTCTGGCGACCGCACGGAGCAACTCAACATTAAAGCCGGTCGGCCGGCCGTTTTCATCGAGAAACGAATAGGGCGGGGAGGCAAAATCGTCGCTGAAAACAAGGACTCTCTTACGGATGACGTCCTCTTTGTTCAGGGAGGAGGCTCCTTTATGCTCCAGCACACCCAGCCATTTGTCATAAATCTTCCGGTATTCGCCGCTTTCTCTGAGCTGCATCAGGCCGTCGTTGAGCTGATCAAGCAGCGCCGTGTCGTCCTTCTGAACCACATAGCAGTATTCAGTCTTCTGTAAGTGGGGATCGACGGCGTGCAGTTTTGTCCATCCGTTTTTATAAACCCAGTAAAGTCCCGGCGAAAGATAGCCCAATGCGAAATCAACCTGTCCTTTTTCTAGCAGAGCCAGTGCATCTTCCAGCGTTTCAGTGGTCGTCAGCGACTCTCCAAGCCCCTGCTGCAACGCATACTCATACGATGAGTCGCCTTTCTGAACAGCGATCCGGCGGCCTTTCAGATCTGCCGGAGTCTTGTAAGGCGGCGAACCGTTCCGGGCGAAGACCGCCCGGTATGAAACCGAGTGCGGAGTTGAAAAATCAACCCAGGATTCTCTTTCCGGATTCGGGTAGAACATGCAGGTGATGTCAATCGCGCCAGCCTGCATTCTGTCTCTAACTTCATTCCACGGGGCGAGGTTGAAGGAAACAGTCATCCCGGTCTGCCGGGCGACAGCACGGAGCAGCTCGACGTTAAAGCCGGTCGGTCGGCCCTTTTCGTCGAGGAACGAATAGGGAGGGAAGGCGTAGTCGTCGCTGAAAACAAGTGTACGATTCCGAACGACATCCTCGGCAGGATAGAGCCATTTGTGCTCAAGCTGGCGGAGCGTTCCTTTGGTTATGACGATGGAGAGCCCTTCGTTCAGCGCGGCCAGCAGTCTCGCATTGCCTTTTTTCACCGCAAAGCAGAAATCCTGTTTAAACTTCTCAGTCGATTTGCCCGTCACCTGAATGTTGGAAAGACCCATTTGTTTGAGCAGGGAGACACCCATCAGCTTCTGGGCAATCACAGCATCGGCGCGGCCGTCCGACAACATTTGAAAGGCCTCGGAAAAGGTTTGGGTGGGAATGATGACTTCAGACAGCCGGGCGCTCCGCACATATTCCTCGGCGTTATCGCCCTTCATGACGGCAATCCGCTGCCCCTGCAAGTCCCCCAGACCCTTGATTTTGGTGTTGTCGTTCCGCACAAAAATCGCGCCGTGCATCGTCAGATAGGGAACGGTGAAGTCGAACAGCGCCTTCCGTTCCGGTGTGCGGCCGACCAGCGGCAGCACATCCAGTTGGCCTTCCGCCAGCCCGGTTTTGATTTCCGACCAGAGTCCGGTTTGAAACGAGACCTCCATACCCATTTCAGCCAGAGCCGCCCGCAGGAGTTCCACCGAAAACCCGTCAGCTTTTCCGTCGGAACTGACGACCGAAAGCGGCGGATAGTCCGGTTCCGCGGCGGAACGGACAGGAGCGGCAAAACTTTGCGTCATCAAGACGCAAAGAAGCCATCCGGCCGCCGCAATCTGTTTATTTTTAAGCCGCATGGGGTTTGTCATTTCCAAACAGTTTTTTCAGGAACGCTTTGAAGCCGGAGCCGGGACTGGAAGTGTCCTGCGTCACATCGGCAACAACATAGGGAACGGCCTGTCCCAGCTGGCGGTGCAGATTGTTGATTTCGGTTTTAAGTTCGATCATTCGCAGTTCGCGGTCGATTGCCGCGCGGTTAAACCGTTCAAGCTCTTCGTTACGGGTTCGCAGGGTTTCCTCGAGCTGTTTGCCCGCAGTGATGTCATAATTGATGCCGGTCATCCGCACGGGTTTTCCGGCTTTATCGCGGATCACCCTGCCGAAGGCCCGGATGTGCCGCACTTCACCATCAGGGCGCACGATGCGGAACTCTGTATCAAAATCTTTTTCACCGCGTTCCGCCTGTTTAACGTCTTGTTCCGCGCGGTTCCGGTCGTCGGGGTGGATGCATTGTTTCCAGGCTTCGTACGCGCCGCCGAATTCTTTAGACCGAATGCCGTAAAGCTGAATCATCCGGTCATCCCAGACCAACCGGTTATTCACAATATCGCGGTCCCATACGCCGATGTTGGCGGCGGATGTGGCGATTTCATAATGTTCTTTGCTTTCAAGCGCATGCTGCTGGGTCAGCCGGATTCTTGAAAGGAAGTGGTTCAGGGTAAGAAAAAGCAGCGCCCCCGTGGAATAAACAAGAAGCAGGCCTCTGGAGGTTGAGAGAATGCACCAGTGCTCTCCTGTTTTCGCCAGTTGCTTGATCACCAAGTCTGCAAAGTAAATCCAGAATTCCCCAATCAGCAGGTAGAATAAAGTGATGCCGGACACAAACGGCATTCCTAGAAACCGGGGGGAATGCTTTGGACTGGGGTTTTCACGCAGGCTCATGGTTTCTCTCCCGTTGCCGGTATAAGCCGGCATAAACTGCGGCGAGGATAGCTGACCCGCCGGTCGATAATCAAGAACACTCCTTCGCATGCTTCATCGAGGGAAAGGCTTGGCGAAGCCCGCCTCCGCACGTTATCTTCCTTTCCACATTCGTCAAATCAGGGGAAGCGGTAATGAAAGTTTTAGTCGCCGGTGGCGCCGGATATATCGGTAGCGTGACAACCGAGATGCTTTGCGACGCGGGACATGACGTGACCGTATTCGACAACCTCGAGCGCGGACACCGCGCCGCGGTCGATCCGCGTGCCCAGTTCATTCAGGGGGATCTCCGCAAGCCGGAAACCATCGAAGCGGCGTTAAAAAAGGTGAAGCCCGAGGCCGTTATCCATTTCGCCGCCTACATCGAAGTCGGCGAGTCGATGGTCGATCCGCTCCCGTTCTTCGAAAACAACGTCTGCGGCTCGCTTAATCTGATGAAGGCGATGGTCGCTACGGATTGTAAGAAGCTGATTTTTTCCTCCACCTGCGCCACCTACGGCACACCCGAGCGGGTGCCGATGGACGAATCTCTGCCGCAGAAGCCCGAAAGCGTTTATGGCGAATCGAAACTGATCTGTGAAAAAATCTTTTCGTGGGCGCAACAGATTCACGGCGTCGAGTGCGTTTTCCTGCGCTACTTCAACGCTTGCGGCGCCACCGCTAAATACGGCGAAGATCACAGACCCGAATCGCACCTTATTCCTCTCGTTCTGCAGGTGCCGCTCGGCAAGCGGCAGAAAATCTACATCTTCGGCGACGACTACGACACGCCCGACGGAACCTGCATCCGCGACTACATCCATATCCGCGATCTGGCTCAGGCCCACATCCTCGCGCTCAAGCCCGGCATCACCGGTGCTTTCAATCTGGGCAACGGCGACGGCTACTCCGTCAAAGAAGTCATTGATGTCGCCCGCGAAGTCACCGGCCATCCGATTCCCGCCGAACTTCAGCCGCGCCGCGCCGGCGACTGCACCCGCCTGATTTCCAACTCCGCCAAAGCCAAAACGGTTCTCGGCTGGAAACCGGAATACGCTGACCTGCGCTCCATCGTCCAAAGCGCATGGGACTGGCATAAAGCTCATCCGAACGGCTATGAAGACCGACCTTGAGCTGGTTTCCATCGGCAGCGAGCTGTTAAGCGGCCGCACGCTCAACAGCCATGCCCAGACGCTGGGCGCGGCACTGACCGCTATCGGTCTGCGCCTTTCGCGCGACACGACGGTTCCCGACGAAATCGAAACCATTCAGTCCGCCGTGCGCGAAGCGTTTGAGCGCACCGATATCGTTGCCGTCAGCGGCGGACTCGGCCCGACCTCCGACGACATTACCCGTGACGCGCTCGCCGGACTCTTTGGTTGTAGGATCGTCGTGTCGCCTTCCGCGCTGGCGGCTCTTCATAAACGGTTCAATGAGCGCGGACGCATTATCAATTCCGCCGCCGAACGTCAGGCTCTCATTCTCGAAGGAGCCGAAACGCTCATCAACTCCGCTGGCGCCGCTCCGGGCGAACGGTTTTTTCCAATGGCTGGAAAGGTTTTGTTTATCATTCCCGGCCCGCCGAATGAATTTGCCGCCGTGCTAAACGACCACATGGTTCCGTGGCTGAAAAAAGAGTTCAAAGACGCTGTTCCTCTCGAACTTCGTGTTTTAACCACCGAAGACATCGGCGAGTCCGATATTGTCACCCGTCTTGAAGCGGCGAACTTCCAATGTTTGGAAACGTCGATCGGATTTTATCCAGGGTCTGGAAAAGTCGAAATCCGCCTGACCGCGCCGCGCGAACAGCTCGCCGCGCTGGAAGCCGTCGAGCGCGATTTGCGCTCAATTCTGCGCGACAAGCTCATTGGGAAATAAGCTTGGCTGCGCCGGACAACCAGTTAGACTGACTCAGGACAGGAAATGATTGGAGCAGGATGCGTATGATGGGAAGCTGGGAAAAGATGCCGAAATATATCAAAGGTCTTCTGGGTACCCTGCTGGTGGTGATGGTTGTGCAGTATGCGCTGATAACGGGTCTGGTTCGCCCGGTTGGTGCGGTTTTTCTGATCCTGCAGATTTTCTGTTATCTGCTTCTGATGGCGGCGTTGTTCCGCGGTCTTATTGAGCGTTCCCGGCTGGCCTGGCTGATCACTCAGATCATGCTTTGCGCGCTGTTTGATTTTTCTCTGCTTTTCGCCGCCGTCAGCGCGATGTTTTCTCTGAAAACAGAAAGTCTCTGGATTATGGTTGGTTCCGCTGTGGTGACCGCTGTTTTGAATGGACTGTTGATGATTTTCTTGTTCGCGATCCCGATCCGCAACTATCTTCGCCCCGCGGGTGAGGATTAATAGGGCGATCGCTTCACGCATAAATGCCTCGTTCACGGGCTTGATGCCGCGCCTCAATCTCTTTACTATCAAGCCCATGCAAGCGATCAGTCAGGCACTCCTCAATGAAGCGGTTTCGGCGGTGAAAAAGGCGTGGCCGCAGGCGAATCCGCGGCTCGGTATCGTTCTCGGCTCGGGCTGGGGCGAAACCGTTGAAGATTTTTCCGTCAGGGCAACGCTTCCTTACGAGAAAATTCCAAACCTTGGAAAAACCGGTGCGCCGGGCCATGCCGGAAAGTTGCTTCATGCTGAACTTGGCGGAACGGAACTTTTTATTTTTCAGGGCCGCCGCCATGTTTATGAGGGCGAGGGCTGGGCACCGGTCGTTCTGCCGGTCTGGTTGCTGAAACAGTTTGGCGCGCAGACCGTGCTGCTCACCAACGCCTCCGGCGGCATTCGCGAGGATCTGCATCCCGGCACACTGATGGCGATTGAAGATCACATCAATATGCTCGGCGGCAGTCCGCTCACCGGTTCACACAATCCGGCGTTCGGTGAACGCTTTCCCGATCAGACGGCCGTCTACGACCACGATCTGCGCCAGGCGCTGATCGCCGCCGGCGCGGACGTCTCCGGCGTTTATCTCGCGACCACCGGACCGACCTTTGAAACGCCGGCCGAAATCCGCGCCTTCCGTGCGCTCGGCGCCGATGCGGTCGGTATGTCCACCGTGCCGGAAGCGATTTTTGCCAACGCGTTGGGTCTGCGGGTCGCAGGACTTTCCTGCATCTGCAACTGGGCGTCAGGACTTGGAGATGACAAGCTGTCAGCCGAAGATGTTTTGTGTACAGCGAAGGAAGCCATGCCGCGGATGCGGGCCGTCATAAGGAGCTTTGTTGAAAAATGCATGTGTTAAATCAACTGTTTGAAAACAACCGGAACTGGGCGAAAAACATTGTCGAAAAAGATCCGGAGTTTTTTAAAAAGCTCTTGAACCAGCAGTCTCCGCAATATCTCTGGATCGGCTGCTCGGACAGCCGCGTGCCCGCCAACGAGATTATAGGTTTGGCTCCCGGCGAAGTGTTCGTCCATCGCAACATCGCCAACATGGTGATCCATACGGATATGAACTGCCTTTCCGTCATCCAGTACGCGGTCGATTTCCTAAAGGTGAAACACATCATTGTTTGCGGACACTACGGCTGCGGCGGCGTCGAGGGTGCGATGGATAACCGTCCGCAGGGGCTGGTGGACAACTGGCTGCGGCACATCCGCGATGTTTATCAGAAATATGAAATTACACTGAATCGTGTTACCGACCTGAAACGTCGCAGCAATAAACTTTGCGAACTCAACGTCATTGAGCAGGTTTCCAATGTTTGTCACACCACGATCGTCCAGGAAGCCTGGAAGCGCGGTCAGGAGCTGGCGGTACACGGCTGGGTTTACGGACTCCAGAACGGACTGCTGCGTGACCTGCACGTCTGTGTGCGCAAGGCGGATGAGCTTTCAGCGATTTACCGCATGGCGGTTGACGAGGAGCTTGAAGAAAAAGAATGAAGTCGGGTAGGGACGGCTCGCCGAGCCGTCCGCGGCGCTTTCGGCGAAAGCGCCCTACCTTTAAAGTCCCAGCACATCCTGCATGCTGTAAAGCCCGGGCTTTTGCTGAGCCACCCACGCGGCGGCGTTAAGCGCGCCCATGGCGAAGGTTTCGCGGCTGGTCGCCCGGTGCGAAAGTTCAATCATTTCGCCGGTTCCGGCCATCAGCACCGTGTGGTCGCCGACAATGTCACCGCCGCGCACCGCGTGGAATCCGATTTCGTCTTTAGTCCGCGCGCCGGGCATACCGGTGCGTCCGTCCACCTGTGACTTGTTCAGATCGAGGCCCGCGCCGTCGGCGGCGGCCTTGCCAAGCATCAGCGCCGTGCCGCTCGGTGCGTCCTTCTTCTGGTTGTGGTGACGTTCGATCACTTCAATGTCATAGCCTTTGGCGTGCAGCGCCTTCGCCGCTTCTTTGACGAGATTGCAGAGCAGGTTGATGCCGAGGCTCATATTGCCCGCCATCACCACCGGAACTTTTTTCGCGGCTTTATTCACTTCCGCCAGTTCCGCATCGGAAAGACCGGTCGTGCCGATCACCCAGGCGGTTTTCCATTCGGCAATCCGTTCGGCGTTGCCGGCGGTTCCGAAATGGGAAGTGAAATCAATAATCACATCCGCGCCCGGCGCAACGGCGGCGAGGTCGGTCGTAAGCTTAACACCGGCTTCTTTGGTACCGGCGGCCAGTCCGGCATCTTTTCCAATGTCCGGAACATCCCAGAGGTCAATCGCCCCGGCCAGTTCAAGTCCGGCGACTTTCTGTTCCTGAATGCAGCGGATCAGCATTTTGCCCATGCGGCCCGCCGCGCCCTGAATAACAACTTTTGTGCTCATAGTGTTTCTCCGTAGGCAGTTTTTACAGAAGCCCGCCCCGGAAAGCAACAGCGTTGCATCACGGCGCTTCGCAACACAGAAATAAAGAGATTTTCCAATGTTTGGAAACCGGATAGAGTGCGACTTGATATGAAAGCCCTGCGAAATGTCATTATCGGCCTGCTGTTATTCGTGCTGACGGTGTTCGGTTTGCTGGCGGTGGTGGCGACGAATGTCCGTGCGATGGAGTTTGTTGTCCGGCAGGTTTTACAGCGCACCGCCAAGGATGTGCAGTCGTTCAGTCTTGGTTCGCTGACTTATACGTTCCCATCCAGCTGGGCGCTAGGCAATGTGCGCGCCACGGTGCTGTCGAAAGGCAAGCCGGCGCTAATTTATGCCGGTCGGGTTGAGCTGAAGGATGTGTTTCATCTGCTGACGGATGGCGAACACGCTCAGGTGAATTTTTCCGGCGGCTCTGCGTCTTATGACCAGCTCAAGGTGCGCGGAGCTTCGTGTTCCGTGGATTTGAGCAGGTTGACGAATGGAATTTTGTATCGGGGAAATATTTTACTGGCGCAGGTTTCGCAGGAACCGTTCAGCGTGTCGGATGTAAAGACAGAGTTTTTCGGCGACCAGCGGTCGGTGACGCTGAGTAATCTGACGGCGGCGGTTTATGGCGGACGGCTGTCCGGCGCGGCGGTTTTTATTGTTCCAACGAGTTATGATGTGGAGCTGGCTCTGAAAGAAGTCGATTCGGGAGAGCTGGAACGCGCCATGGGCGGGGTGTTTCGCGAACTGGGCGGTAAATTGTCCGGACGGTTGCATGTGGCGGGATCCGGCCAGCGCATAGACCTGTTCGACACTTCATGGAACATGCCGTCGGGCGGGGCGGTCAGCGCCGAGCTTTTATCTTCGATCACGCGCTACATCCCCGATTCAGTTCAAAAGAAGCGGATCGATTTTTTAATCCGTTCCGGAGGAAAGCTTGCGGTAGAATCCTTTTTGTTTACACTAAAGAACGATTCGCCAGATCAGTTGAGCGGGGAGATTGGCATCAAGAGCCGCGAGGCGAATCTGGAACTGAATGTGACTCATGAAATACGGGTGGATGCGCGGATTGATTCGCTGTTGCAGGCCTGGCAGGCAGTGTTTAAGTGACAAGGCGGAAGGAGATCGAATGAAATATCTTTTGTTGGCGGCCGTGCTGATGTGCTGCGCCGGATGCACGGTGAAGGCGGTGGGTGATCCCAACCGTCCGATCACGATTAATGCGCATGTCACCATTGATATCAAAGGGCTGGAGAAGACGGCTTCCGGCATTGAAGATTATGTCAGCAGTGGAAAATAAAGGAGGAACCTTATGAAAAAGCTGTTTATGGTTTGTTTATTGATTTGCGCGGCGGCGACGACGGCTCCGGCGCAGGCGACGTATGACATCAAGGAAATGACCCCGGCGGTGAAATCGGCTCTCGACGGACGCAAAGCGCGTTTCGCTGAGCTGAAGGCGCTGAAAACGCAACGGGTTGTCGGTGAGAATAATCACGGCTATATTCAGGCGCTGGCGGGCTGCGGAAAATCGGCGGATTCGCTGATTGCCGCTGAGAATAAAGATCGCAAGCTGGTTTATGAGGCGATTGTCGATCAGAACAAACTCGAGCCGGGATCTCTGGCGACGGTTGAGGCCGTCTTTGCCCGCGTTCAACGCGATAAGGCCGAGCCCGGCGATAAAGTTCAGGACGCATCCGGACGTTGGAACTGAGTCGTCGTTAAGCCAACAGCTCGACGGCGACTTTGATGACGACCTTCTTGACCGGTTGTGGCGAGCTTCCGGTCATCAGGCAGGGCATGTGGGCGTCTTCCGGAAAGAAAACCAGAAACTGTCCGGGACGCAAGGTGGTCTTCACGGGGGCATTTTCCGGAGCGCGGTAAAACTCGGCATCCTTGTCCGGACTGTACGGCTCGCTGACAGTCAGCTCCTGCTTCGGAAAAATTTCGATGACTTCCTCGCCGCTCAGCAGCACTTGAATATCCACGTATTTGCGGTGAGTTTCGAGTTTGGCGGCGGCGCGGGATTTTGTTTCGTAGCAGTCCACGCCAGCGAACAGGCGGTCATCCTGAATCAGCCGTTTTCCTGCTTCCGTTTCGGGCGTGAGCGTTTTCAGAAATTCAAACGCGGCTTTCCATGCCGGGCCGAAGGGATAGAGCGAATGATTTTTTATAGAATCTGCAATCATGGCTATTCCTCTTCGATGATCTGCTGGGGATTCACAGGGTGAACAAAAATAGCTTTTCCGTTGCGGACGGCGGGACAGTTATTCTCGCAGCCCCCGCAGCCGCGGCATTTTTCCGGGATGACGATCGGGCAGGCGATGTCGCCGTTCATTCGAGTCTCGAATGCCTGATAAGGGCAGAACTCGTCGCAAACCATGCAGTATTCATTGTCAGCCCATGCCAGACATTTACCCTTTTCGACCCTGGCTGTTCCGATTTTTATCTGCCGCTTCGTTTTTTCGGTCAGTTTGCGGATGGCACCGGTTGGGCAGACCTCTGTGCATCGAACGCAAAACTCGTCGCAAACTCCTTTGTTAAAGGAAAGTTCGGGCATGAACAGTTCAGTCAGTCCGCCGCCAGCTTTGACGCGGATGATTTTTGCAGGGCAGGCGCTGACACAGGCGTAGCAGCGTGTGCAGGTGTCGGCAAATGCTTTGGTCGCGCCGGGCGGCAGAATCGAGGGCTTCACTTTCCCTTTAAAAATTTTCGGCAACAGAAGCGCCGCCGGAATGCCGATGCCGAGTCCGGCGATGAACTGCCGCCGGTCGCGATTAAAAACCCGTTTGGTATTTTTCACATTCGCAAGGTCAAAACAGTAGCCGAGCGGGCAGAGGTGCGTACACCACACCTGCGGCTGGAAAAAGCTGAGCAGCAGAAAGAGCGGAACCAGCAGTCCGGGAATCCACGCAGACCACGCGCCGATGCGACTGAAGGTGGAGAGCGGGTCGAGAAAGAGCAGGGCGGGCAGACCGAGCGCGGAGGCAGAAATGACAATCCAGAAAATCAGCGCGTTCAGACGGACAGGCAGAATTTTTTTCTTGAGACTGATTTTCTGCGGCAGGGCGTAGAGTGTGCCGAGAGGACAGAGCCACTGACAGAAAAAACGGCCTTTCCAGACCGCCAGCGCCAGCACCGACAGCGGAGGAACCGCCCAGAAGAGTCCGGCGTACCACGAGCGCTGCGCGATGGACTCGGCAACCAATGTCAGCGGGCTCAACGCCGGAACAGTCCGTCCCATCCAGACCGGAAGCGGTCCGCCGATGGCGAAAAACAAAGCGGCCGCCAGCAGAAGCAGGCGGACAATCCAACGGGCTGTTTTCATGAGAAATCCTTTTGTTCTGAATTTGGCGCGCAGTATAGCGGAGTTTTTCCGGAGGCTGAACAGGAAATAATTTTTTTAAAGTAAACGGATACCCTCTTTTATCTAAGTCGGCAGATTACGGAACCGTAATGGATTTTTCGTGGTCTATCCGGCGGCCCGGGCGTTACCCTTTCGCTGAACGGGAAATAATTTTTCTTTTTCTAAAATAAACGGGTAGGCTTCCCCGTTATCTACCAGTCGTGCTGGGGTCTGCCGGAAGTCGCTTAAAAGAGGTGGGGTGAATTATGTATCGAAGCCGAATCGTGGTTCTGTTGATGGTTTGTTCTTTTTCCCATTCATTCGCTCAGGACGGGTCTGGACATCCGGCGTTGAGCGATGAAGAACGTGCGGCGCGGCGGGCGCAGTTTGCTCAAAGGTTGCTGCAGGAGGGCGTCTCAGGCGGTGCCAATGGTCCCACCAGCGCCGCTGTACGCGATCAGGCGGTATCCACGCAGCGTCCGGCCGAAGGCGGTCAGCTGGAAACCACCCGTCAGGCGGCCCAGACCGGTTCCGAAGTGACGGTGAACTGGGAAAACATCACGCTGAAGGACAGTATTGAAGTCCTCTGCCGCGACCTCGGAATGGAATTCGTCATCTCTCCTTCGGTGAATGTTTCGCAAGAAGTGAGCGTACGGGCCGGCGATGTGACCCGCTGGACGGCGCAGGACAAGCAGGAGCTTTTTGACGCGATTCTTGAAACCGCCGGAGTGCAGAAAGTTCAGCGCGGCCGGGTCTGGGTTTTTTCGCCCTCCGACATCCGTCCGGTCGTTGAGGCGTTTAAGGACGCGAAATACGGCGACGGCAAACCGGTGATCGGGGTGATCAAACTGAAGAGTATTGACGCGTCGCAGGCGGAGCAGTTTCTCAACACGGTCGGCGGCAAGCCGCCGCGTGTTTTCGCCATGAAGGGCTCCCGTATGATTCTGGTGCTGGGTACACAGCAGTTTCTGTCGCAGATGGAAGAGCTCGTTAAGCTGATCGATTTCCCAGCGGGCGTTTTGAGACCCTACACGCTCGAAAATGCCTCTTCCGACGATATGGTCAAAGAGCTGGCGGCCATTTTCTACGGACGGACCGGCGGCGACGGGGAGGCGATCCGCTTTACATCCGTGGCGCGTTTGAATGTAGTGGTTGCGCTTAACGTCCCCGAAGGAATGACCGATGACGTAACCAAATGGGTCAAGCTGCTGGATCGTTCCGACGATGCCAATGAACGCGCCACCCGCGTTTACCGGTTGCAGGTCATTGACGCTGAAACGATCGGTAAAACGCTCGGCTCACTCTACTCGACCCTTTACAAACAGACGCAGTCCGCCAAGTCGGCGGCGGCAAAGCAGACGGCGGCGGAGGCCAAGAACAGCGCGAAGGTGCAGAAGAGCGGCGACTCAACTCCGGCAAAGACGACCGGTTCTGCGCCTGCGCCGAAAGCGGATGCTCCGGCGGCCAAGTCGGCGGACGCCTCGTCGCAATCCTCACCCAGTATGGAGGAGGAAGCGGTGATTTTGACGGACAAAGACACCAACACGCTGATTGTCAATGCGACGCCGGATCAGCATCGTGACATTGAGCGGACTATCAGAGAGCTGGATCGTCCGCGCCGTCAGGTGCTGATTGAAACCGTTCTGGTCGAGATGACGCTGAGTGAGGGTATGGATTTAGGCGTGGAATGGGCGGCGGCTAAAGGTATTTCTTCTGCTGGTCTTCAGTCCGGACTCAATAGCAGTATAACCCCCTTGAGCAGTATAAACCCCTTAACCCCCTTGACCCCTGCAAACCCCTTGTTTAGTACTTTTAACCCCTTGATAGACAGTACTCCGGTCAATAACGGACTGTCCTATCTGCTCAAAACCAGCGCCGAAAAATGGGCGTTCATCCAGGCTGCTGAGAACGATAACCGTTTGCAGGTGCTGGCCTCGCCAACCGTGCTGACCCGCGATGGAATGGCCGCGACCGTTTCCTTCGGGAATGAAGTGCCGGTTCAGGCGCAAAGTCAGACGGATGCAGGGAAATCAAATTATTCCTATGACTACCATGATGCGAAAATGATCCTCACGGTTACGCCGACAATTGACGACAATAAAAACGTCACGCTGGCTCTCTCGCAGGTTCAGCGGCAGGTGAATACGGATACGACAAAGCCGCCAGGGGTAACCAGTAGTGCGCCAACCTTCACGACGCGCGAAATCAGCTCCAGCCTGCAGGTGGCGAGCGGACAGACCCTGATTCTCGGCGGGTTGATTGCACGGAACGATCAGGTCATCAAAACCGGTATTCCGCTGCTCTGCCGTATTCCATATATCGGATGGATTTTCGGACGAAACAAGACGATTAAAGTCAGTACTGAAATTCTGATGATTCTCACGCCGCATGTGGTGGATACCCGCGACGAAACCGATTCGCTGACCAAAGAGTTCCGCACGAAAATCATGGGGGCGATGGCGGTGAAGGATGTCCGCAAACTCTACAATCTGGAAGAACCGAAAGCCTCGACGAACGCACTGACGGATACAGCTTCTGCGGAAATGAAAAAAGGGAACTGATATGGCGTACCGGCAGCTGGGTGATATTCTGGTAGCGCAGGGAGCCGTCGGACGAGACGATATTCAGGCAGCGTTGCGCACACAGCAGGCGGAAGGCGGTAAAACCCGCCTCGGTGAACTGTTGATTGAAGCCGGCAGGATTACTTCAGCAAATCTGGCGGCGGCACTGGCGGCACAGTTCGACCTGCCGCTTTGCACCTGCGAAAAACCGGCGGAGCATCTGCTGATTGATGAAGGGCTGCCGTTCGCCTTTCTGATCGAGCACCGCATCCTGCTTCTGACCGGCGAGAACGGTCAGACCTGTTCTGTGATCACCGACGATCCGTCCGACTGGTCTGCGTTCGAAGCCATCCGGTTGCAGTTCGGTAAAGAACTGCCGCTACAGGTGGTTTCATCTGAACAGATGGGTGATGCGCTGGATAGAATCCGCGGCTTTGCCGACAGCAACCTCAACACCCTGATGAAAGATGCGGAGGTTGTTGAGAAGGGTGACTGGAGCGATGAGGAAGAGCATTTGCGTGACCTCGCGCTGGAAGTTCCGATTGTCCGCATGGTGAACCTGATCATCACTCAAGCGGTGGATCGGCGTGCATCCGACATCCATGTCGAAATCGGTGAGCACCGCCTGCGCATCCGTTACCGCGTGGACGGCGTTTTATACGAAGCGGAGCAGATTGATAAAAAACATCATGCCGCC
Organism: uncultured Verrucomicrobiota bacterium; assembly: GCA_903831085.1. Classification (GTDB taxonomy): domain Bacteria; phylum Verrucomicrobiota; class Kiritimatiellia; order Kiritimatiellales; family Tichowtungiaceae; genus Tichowtungia. The sequence continues at coordinate 28,298 of CAIKWE010000032.1, forward strand.
GTGGTTTCACGGTTGAAACTGCTGGCCCGTCTGGACATTGCGGAGCACCGCGTTCCGCAGGACGGCCGCATCAAAATGATGATTCAGGGCCACGACCTCGATATGCGCGTGGCGACCACGCCGACGATTTACGGCGAGAACGTCGTGATCCGCCTGCTGAATCAGCAGCAGGTCGAACTTTCTTTTAACAGTCTGGGCATGCCGCTTCGCGAGCAGCAGGGCTTCAAGAAGATGATCGAAGATCCTCAGGGATTCATTCTGGTGACCGGCCCGACCGGTAGCGGAAAGACCACCACGCTGCATACTGCCTTAACCCACCTGAACAGCGAAAAGGTCAAAATCATCACGATTGAAGATCCGGTTGAAATCCGCCTGCCGTCCATCAATCAGATTCAGATGAATCCAAAGATCGGAATGACCTTTGCCAACGGCTTGCGGTCCATCGTTCGTCAGGACCCCGACATCATCATGGTCGGGGAAATCCGCGACAGCGAGACGGCCGACGTGGCGATTCAGGCTTCGCTGACCGGTCACATGGTTTTGAGCACTTTGCACACCAACGACGCGGCCGGCAGTGTCGCACGACTGGCCGAAATGGGCGTTAAGAGCTACCTGATCGCCTCGGCGCTGAGCGGTGTGCTGGCGCAACGGCTTTGCCGCCGGATCTGTCCGCACTGTTCGGAAGCCTACACGGTCGCCGGTTCGCATCTGGCGGACTTCCCCGAAGCGACAGCGGCGGAATACACCCTTCATCGCGGACGGGGCTGCGAGCACTGCGACGGCACCGGCTTCTACGGCCGGATGGGGCTGTATGAACTGCTGATCGCGGACGACGAAATGCGTTCGCTTATCCAGCGCACCGCCGAGGCCGGGCCGATTCGCGAACTGGCCCGCGCCAAAGGGATGCGGCTTCTGCGGGAGTCCGGCTGGGACGCGGTGATGTCCGGCGCCAGCACGGTTGAAGAAGTGCGGCGCGTAACCCGGTGGGGATAAGGGGGAGCGGATGATTGGAAGAATGGAAGAATGGATGATTGGAAGAAGGAGTGCTCAAAAGGCCTTCTCTTGTCTCTCTATTCTCTCATTCATCCATTCATCCATTTTTCTAAATTCCCAACCTTCCAACCTTCCAATCTTCCAATGAATAAGTTTTTCTACAGAGCGATCACGGCGGACGGAACTCCCCGTAACGGTTCGCTGGAGGCTCCCGGCAAAGCGCAGGCGGCTCTGTCGCTTCAGAAAAGCGGATTAATTGTGCTCAGCCTGTCGGCTGCCGGCGAACAGGGCTCTTCCGGGTCGGCATCCTTCGCGCTGACCGGCCGCATCAATGCGCAGCATCTGGTGGACTTCGCCATCGAAACATCGGCGCTGCTCGACGCGAAGGTTCCGCTGGAACAGGTGCTCAAGACACAAACCGACCTTTGTACACATAAACGGTTCAAAGAAATGCTGACCTCAATCTGGCAGGATGTGAACGGCGGGGCTTCTTTTGCCGACGCACTGGCGCGGCACCCGAAAACATTCGAACGCTTTTTTGTGAATATGGTGCGCGGCGGCGAGGCGTCCGGCTCGCTGGAGCTGATCATGCGTCGTATTGCGGAGTTGCTGGAACGCCGCATGAAACTGCGCACGAAAGTGGTCGGCGCGCTGATTTATCCGTCGCTGCTCGTGGTTATGGGTGTCGTGGTGATCAGTGTCATGATGATTTTTGTGGTTCCTAAAATGACGGCGCTGTTCGGGGATTCCGGGCGGTTGCTGCCGGCGTCCACGCGGGCGGTGATCGCGATGAGTAATTTTACCCGTTCCAGTTGGTGGCTTTTTCCGCTGGCGTGCGCCGGCCTGTTTACCGTTTATAAAATGAAGACCCGCTCCGAAGAAGGACAGGCTGCGTTCGGACGCGCCATTTTGAAAATTCCACTGCTTGGAAACCTGATCGCGCAGGCGGAGACCAGCCGCTTCTGCCGTATGATGAGTTCGCTGCTCGACGGACAGGTCCCGATCCTTTCCGCTCTCTCGATCACCGGCGGCACGCTGGGCAACGCGGCGCTGCGTAAGCTGATGAAGGAAGTCTATTCCCGTGTGCAGGGCGGCCAGCCAATGGGGCCGCTTCTTCAGGCCAGTCCGGAATTTCCGGAGCTGGCTTCGCGCATGATCACCATGGGCGAAGAGTCCGGCGAATTACAGACCATGCTCAACAAAGTGGCGGATCGCTACGAAGAAAAAGTGGCCGCCACCACCGAACGGCTGGTCGGCGTGATCGAGCCGGTTTTTATCATCTTAATGGGGATCGTCGTCGGGTTCATTGTCATCAGCATGATGCAGGGCATTATGGCGATGAGCACATCCGCCGGATAACAGAAGGAGAGGAAGTCATGAAAAAAGAAAACAAACGTAATGCTCGCAAGACCGGCTTCACACTGGTTGAGCTGCTGGTGGTGCTGGTGATCCTAATGGTGATCGGCACAATTGCCGTGCAGAACTTCGGCGGTGAAGAAGACAAGGCCAAGGTGAAAGCCACGAAAGCGTCCTTTACGTCGCTCGAAAATGCGCTCGAACGCTTCAAGCTGGACGTCGGCCGTTATCCGACGGCGGAAGAAGGTCTGGCGGCGCTGTACGATGCGCCCGAAGGAGTTGAAGGCTGGGCCGGGAAATATTTGTCGAAGCGCCGGGCGCTGAAAGACGCATGGGAAAACGATTATATTTACGTGATTCCCGGGCCGGACAACGAACCGTTTGAAATCAGATCCTTAGGCGCGGACAAGGTGGAAGGCGGCGAAAAATTCAACGCCGATCTTTCCAACCTTGACGAAAAGTAAAGAGAGCGGAGAGGCAATGTGCCGGAACCGGAACAGAGGTTTTACATTGGTCGAATTGCTGGTGGTATTGGCAATTATCTCGATCATGGTCGGCGTGGCAGTCGCCACGCTCTCCGGAGCCGGTACGCCGAAGCAGCAGCTGCGCCGTGAAGCCCGCGACTTAACCAAACTGCTTAAGGAGGCGCGGCAGGCCGCGATGGAACGTAAACTGAAAGTGGATGTTTATGTCGAGCCGTCTGTCCGCACGGTTTGCGCGGTTGAATCCGGGTATGCACGCAAGCTGCTGGCGGACAACGCGGAGTTCTTTACGGATGAAACCAGTCTGAAGGAACTGGTGCCGGAAACAAACCGGTTCTTCCGGGTGACAACCTTTCCGGAAGAGATCGCCGTGGAAGCCTTTGCGCTAAGTGATATCGAGCCGGAAAAAACCGGCGAGGAGCCGCTGTTTGAAACGGTGCCGAAAGAAGTTCCAATGACTGGAACCGAAACGTCCGAAGTCAGCCGGGCGGTTTTTAGTTTTACACATCTGGGCGGCGCCTCTGGCGGCGGAGTCAGTGTGGTGCGCGGCGGACTGCGTATTGATATCGCCTGCGATCTGCTCACCGGATTGCCCGAAATTGTTCGGCGGAAGGCGGCGCAATGAGGAAAAATTGGAAGGCTGGAAGATTGGAAGGTTGGAGAAATAGAAAGAGGGATGTTGAACATTCCTCCTTCCAATCTTCCAAACTTCCATCCCTCCAGCCTTTCTCCCGCAAAGCGGGCTTCTCCCTGCTGGAGGTTCTGGTGGCGCTGGCGATTTTTGCGATTGCCGCCGGCGGGGTTCTCGTGGCGCTGGGACATCATTTTAAAAATGTGTCGTTTCTGCAGGACCACTCGCGGGCCGTACGGATTGCATCCCGCCAAATGAATGCAATGCGACGGATGCCTACCGTTCTGGAAGAGGTAGCGGAAGGTTCCGAAGATCGCTTTTCCTGGATGTCTTTGGCTAGCACCGACGGACTGGATGAGTGGCCAGGGCTGACTTCGTCGACGGGAACGCCCGTGCGGCTGTCGGTGACGGTTCAGTGGAGTGATAGTGTCGGCGGGCCGGCGGCAGGAAAGGTTCGTCTGGACGGATTTGGGGTTTTTTGAACGGTAAATTAATGCAGTGGTATTTAACATCAACTGGATGTCGACGTGGCGGCTTTACCTTGATTGAGCTGCTGGTCGCACTTGCGTTGCTGGGAATTCTCGGCGCTTCGCTGGCCGGAGTTTTGCGTAACTCGACGGACTCGGTGGATCAGGCTCAGGCGTCGTTGGGTCACCTGACCCGCTTGCGTTCGCTGGATCTGGTTCTGGGCGGCGCTTTGCGTGATGCGGTCACGCTGACGCTGTCGACCACAGAGCAGAAGATGCTGGCCGATCAGGTTTCTTTCGATGCGGCAGCCGGGACGATGCGGTTCCACGGCGAAGAGCAGTCGCTCGGATTCTGTCTGCAACGGCCGTTTCTGTCTGCCGAGCGCGACGGATATACGCACTGGATTTCGCTGGATATCCGGCAGGATGAAAAGACAGAGCGCCGTTCGCTTTGGCTCCGCGATGTTTCGTTTATTTCCGGCGTCGACAATCCGGTTGGCGATGACTGGGGCGGGCTGGATGGCGAAGTGGGTGAGCGTCTTCCGGTGCAGGAGGTTTGTCTGGTTCGTGATGCGGCGACGTTGGGTTTTCATTTCTGGACCCTTCCGGAAGACGGCGTCAGCGATCCCGAGGAAATGGAGCCGGATGCTATTGCCGGGGACTATGCGCTGGATACTCCCGATTATATCGAGATGGAAATAAAAATGCCGAAGGGCGCGGCGGAAGTGCTGACATTCGATTACAGCCTGAGGGAGAAACTGCCTTTATGGGCACAGTAACCTCCAGAAATTCGAAATCCGGATCGGCGCTCCTGATTGTATTGGGAGTGATGGCGATTCTTTCGCTGCTGGTGGCTGAGTTCGGTCGCGGACTGCGGGCGGATTTGCGCGCCTCCGGCGGCTTTTATGAAGAGGCTCAGAATGATCAGTTGGCCCGCAGCGCGCTGGCCGCGGCGCAAATTGAGCTTTTGGCGGCAGGCGCTTCGATGTACGCCGATCCGACCGGGAATGTTTATTTTGTGACGAGTGACGAAACGGCCGAATCCGAGATCGCCGCTCTGGCGCAGTACCGGCAGGGTCAGCCGCTGGGGCGCGGATCGTTTTCATACCGCTTCCTGACGAAACCTTATGCGCTGGATATTAACGAACTGAGCGCCGACGCATTGGGGCGGCTGTTTGAAGTGGCCTGCGGTCTTGAGGATGGCGACGAACGTTCGACTCTGGTTGACTCGATTCTTGATTGGACGGATTCCGATAATGTTGCGCGCGCTTACGGTGCGGAAGAAGATTTTTATCAGGCGCTTGTTCCGCCGCGTCATTGCCGCAACGCTCCGTTCGAAACGGTTGAAGAGCTGTTACTGGTTAACGGAATGACGCCGGATATGCTGTTCGGATACGGTCTTCCGGCACACATCGAGGATGGTATACTGATGGGCGGTGGGCTCTACCGTTTTCTGATTGGAGATAACTGCCCGGAGGCGCAGGCTTCCGTTCAGTATATCCTGCGGGGGATTTTTCCTTCGGACGACCAGAGCAAAAAAAAGGATGTTGAAGTGGTCAGCGGGTTTCAAAAAGTAGCCGAGCTTCCGTCAGTGCTTTATCTCGTGGCCGAGGGTTTTGTTCCTCCGGCGACGGAAGATAAGGAAAGCCCTGTTCCGGTAACGGAAGAATCTGCTCCGGCTGATGCAGCTTCCCGGCATATCATTCTGGTAAAACTGGCTGTGTCTAAAAGCACCCAGAACGCGGGGTATACGATTGATGATTTTCAGGAAAATGCTGCCGGCGAACTGCTGGAGCAGGTGCTGGTGTATGGAGTCCCGGAGGAAACGAATGAGCTTTAAAAATATGCCGGAAGTCAAGTGGATGGCCGGAAGATCGAGTCTGATTCTGATTTTCCGGGATACCGCGGTGGATGTCGTCTGGCTGGAGCAGAGTCTGCTCGGCCCCGCAATCCGCCTGATGGAACGCGTTCCGCGCGATGAACAGATGCCGGAATTGCTGGCGCAGCAGGTTCGTGCGGCGGAGAAAACGCCGGCACGCGTGCTGGTCTGTTTGCCGCGGGCGATGGTTATGCAGCGGACTCTTTTCTACCCGGCGGCGGTTCAGAACGACCTTGCTCAGATGCTTCAGTTTGAGGTGTCGCGGCATGTGCCGCTTCCGGAAGCGGACCGGCGTGTTGCCTTTGCATCCATGCCGCTGCCCGACGGAAAACAGATCGGTGTGAATCTGCTGGCCGCCCGCGGCACTGAAATTTCAGCGTTTCTGGAGCCGTTGACTGCGGCCGGAATTCCCGTGGATGAGGTAACCTCATTGAGTTCGCTGCTGGTTCCAGATGCGGACAGTGCGCCGACTTTGCTGGTTCTTACGGATGATACGCAGGTTGAGCTGGTTCTTTTTGCCAATGGGCTCTTGTACGACAGTCTGCTGGTGGGCCGACAGTCCGCCGGTTTCTGTAAAGAAATGCTGGTGGATGCGGCGCGGCGCATGGCTGTCCGGCACCGCGAGCTGCTCGGCGCAGAAGGAATCGGGCGGATCATCTGTGCCGGTGCAGCCGAGCTTCCTGAAGAGTTCCGCAACAGTCTTGAAACGTCCTTCGGTCTGCATATCCATCCATTGGAAATTCCGGAAGCCCTGCGGCCGGCGGCTTCATCGTTTTCCGATGGGCCGGTTTTGGCCGAAGCGCTGTGCACTGCGGTTGCTGTGCCGCCGCCCACACTGAATCTGATTGAGCGGCCCAGACGTACGGTGTCTTTGAGCCGGAGGACTCTGATCATCGCCGGGCTGTGTATTTTGCTGACAGCGGAACTACTCGCCGGATGGCTGATCCGGACAGTTGCCCCGGACGTAGCGCTGAAGGCCGTTAAACACGAAATGGTGGATTTGAAGCGCAGTGCGGCTCCAATACAGTCAGTGAAAAACCAGAACCGCGATCTGCGCAGCGAAATTGAGCAGCTTGACGCGCTTGGGAAAACCCGTGTGAGTGTCATGAGCATGCTGAAAGTTCTATCAGACACCCTTCCGGAGGATACGTATTTGCAAGGGATCACGTATACGCGCGGGGATAATATCCAGATCAAGGGACGTTCTAAAACGCCGGATCGCATTCCCCAGCTGGTTCAGAGCATTCCTTTCGTAAAGACCATCGAGGAGTCGGATATCGGCAAAAAAGATGATCAGTATTTTAGATTCAGCCTTTCAGCAGCCTTGAGGAGTACGCGCAATGAATAACTTTTTAACCAAACTGTCGCGGCGCGAACGGCTCTATGTGCTGGTCGCCGCCGCCGCTCTGCTCGGCGGAGGCATTTTCTACCCCGTCTTTCGGACGACCGAAAAATATCGCCAGAGCAAACTTGAGGAGCTGGAGGACGCCCGGTCGCTTCGCGCAAGTTATCAGACGATGATTCTTTCCGCCGACCAGATCCGGTCGGAAAACAGCGAGCTGAAAAAAGTGTTGAGTCAGGCAGACGGACTGCTGTTCGACCGAACCGGCAATGACGTGATGATGGAGGCTTCGATCACCAAAATGCTCAATCAGATGGCTCCGGATCTTAATCTGGACGTTTCCATGGCGCGTTCTTCGCTGCGTGGCGTGCCGGGACAGATGAACTTCACCGTTAGTGGAACGGGGCGGTATCCGGAAATTCTGAACTTCTTTTATCAGCTTGAAACACATCGTCCTCTGATGATCGTGGATCAATTCAGCATGTCGGTGCAAGGCAGCAAAGGTCCGTCCAGTCAAGGTAGCAAAAATCCGTCTGATCAGAAGAAGAAGCCGTCTTCAAAGCCTAAGTCGCAGCGCCCGGACGAACTGACTGAGCCCCGGATGAAACTGCAAATGAAGATTCACATCAACTGCCGGACAGTTGTGGAGGGCGGAAAATGAAAATTTCAATTCACCGTCTGATCATTCCCGGTCTCGTGGTTCTCTGCGGTATTGCCGCGGTGGCGTTGATTCCGGCTGTGCACCTGTCCCGGACAGACGCCGGTGCACGCAAAGAGAATCCGCGAGCAGTTCCGGCTCTTGGTCTGAATGCCCTAAACGAAGCTCCTCCCACCATGCCGGAAGTTGCCGAGAAGCATTTGTTTGTTGCCCAGCGCAAAGCAACGGGGCAGAACGCATTTCCCGACCTGATTGTTAAGGGGGTTTTTCTGGGGACGGAGAACAGCGCGGTTTTTTCGCTGAAATCCGCACCGCAGGCGAATCTCCGGGTCTGGGCCGGCCAGACGGATAGAGCCTTGGCTCAGATCACCGATCCGCGCGATCCCCGCCAGCCGATCGCCGCGTTTCTTCGTGAGTGGAACATTAAGGAAATCAGTTCCAGCGGAATAACGATGGAGCATTCTATTACCGGCGAGAAACAAACGTATGCGGTGAACTATACGCCTGTGGCAAAGGTGAAGGATGATGCCTCCCGCGGCTATGGACAGGGTATTATCCCGCAGGGCGGCGACGCGGTGGCGGGAACCGGCGCACGAACCGCTACCGGGAATAATCCGTCGGGAAGAGGCGGCCAATTTTCGTCCGATGCTCCGCCGCCGGTGAACGTTCTGGCTGATCGTGTTTCCGCAATAATGCAACGAATGAGTCCGGATCAACAGAAGAGTTTTCTAAAACAGATCGGACAGGACAGCTCCGGGGCGAATCAGAAGACCGGCACATCAGGGCAGTCCTCTTCGCAAAACAAATCTAAGACCACCACCAAGACGAAGTCAGCCCAATAAGAAGAAATGAACCGGATCGGTGCTTAGCAATCAATCCGGTGAATATTCATGTTGGCGACATCGGTTTCACCGATATCCATGTCTCTGGCGAGGGCGAGATATTTCACCGCGCTGAACGGATTATCGTGAAAGAGTTGCGCGGTGACGACGTCGGCGGCGACCTGATCCTTGGACAGAATGATCTGTTGCGGATAAATCATATCCGCTGCCGGGCCGCCGCGCGGACCATCGCTGGTCATGCAGCGCGTGGCGTCAATAATCGTCCAGGTCGGTTTCATGAAGAGGCAGAAGTCGGCGATACACTGGGGAAGGTCATTGCTGTGCCACCACTTCGGGGCTTTGATGACGCCCATCCAGTTTTTCATCGCCATGCTCAGTTTGGCCCCGCTGTGGTGCTTGGCGACCGGCATGTTAACGACGGCGTCGGCCTCCAGCAGTTCGGCGCAGACCTCGACAGTCTTCAGGCTTTTGGCCTTTTCAATGGTGATGGTTTTGAAGGCCGTGTTGGCCGCCTTGGTTGAAATAAATTTAACATCATACTTGCGGGCTAACGGTCCGATTCCATTGCGTTCGGACAGCTTAGCGGAGGTTGCGTTGCCGCAATATTCCGGGAGGATGATATCTTTAATACCTCTATCAACAACGGCCTTCAGAAAACCTTCCACCACGTCGGGGTGAGTTGAGGCCGCTATTTCCGGCGGACTGTCGATGAAAGCGTTCGGTTTCAACGCCAGCTTTTTGACGTTTGGCCCGAATCCGCCGTTGGCGAAGAGGGTTTCCATGCATTTTTTCATTAGCGCCTGGTTGTCCGGACCTTTGAATACCCAGACGTCAACTTTCGGTTTGATTTCCTGAGCGAGCAGGGTGGACGGGTTGGTGGCCAGCGCGGCGGAACTGAGGGCGCCAATTTTTACGAACTCACGGCGGGATAACTTCATCATAGTAGACCTCCTTTAAAACTCACCGACTGTAACTGATTTTCCAATATTTGGAAACTTCCCTTGCAGTAATTTTTTCGTGCCGGCCAAGCCGACGTGTCAACAAAGGCTGGTATTCACCGGATTCTCTAGTCTATCCTCTGCCATTCAATTTTGAGTTACGGATTACGCATGAAATATATCAGTACCAGAGGGCGGATGGAGCCGGTGGGCTTTCTTGATGCCGTGATGACCGGGCTGGCGCCCGACGGCGGCCTGCTTCTGCCCGAAAGCCTTCCCTCCTTCGCCAAGGCTTCGGCGGGCAGGCCGAACAGCGGTAAAACCCTTGACGATCTGAGGGGGCTTTCCTATCAGGAGCTGGCGTTCGAGGTGATGAGCCTCTTTATTGACGACATACCCGCCGAAGATCTCAAAGCGCTGATCGAAAAGAGCTATTCCACTTTTCGCACTCCGGATGTTACTCCGGTCATCTCGGTTAACGGTTTCCATGTATTGGAACTTTGGCACGGCCCGACGCTGGCCTTTAAAGACGTGGCGCTCCAGTTTCTCGGCAATCTGTTCGAATACGTTCTCGAAAAGCGCGGTGGCGAGCTGAACATCCTCGGCGCGACCAGCGGTGACACCGGCTCAGCTGCCATCTATGGCGTGCACGGCAAAAAGAATATCCGCATTTTCATCATGCACCCGAAAGGGCGCACCAGCCCCGTACAGGAAAAGCAGATGACCAGCGTGCTCGACGATAACGTCTTCAACCTCGCGGTAGAAGGTACATTCGACGACTGCCAGCACCTGATGAAATCCATTTTCTCCGACGTGGCGTTCAAGACGGAACACTCGCTCGGCTCGGTCAACTCCGTCAACTGGGCGCGTGTGCTGGCTCAGATCGTCTACTATTTCTATGCCGCCTTCCGCGTGCAGGAAAACACCGGCGCATTGAAAGTCCAGTTTTCGGTGCCGACCGGCAACTTCGGCGATATTATGGCCGGATACATTGCCGCGCAGATGGGTCTGCCGGTCAAAAAGCTGATTCTGGCCACCAACGAGAACAACATTCTTTCGCGCTTCTTCAACACCGGCGTCTACAGCATGGGCGAAGTCGTACCGACGATCAGCCCTTCGATGGACATTCAGGTCGCCAGCAACTTCGAGCGCTATCTCTATTACCGGGTCGGTCAGGACGCCGTCAAACTGTGCGAACAGATGGACAGCTTCGCCAAAAACAAAACGCTAACGGTTAACGGCACGGATGATCTGTTCGCCGCAGGCGAAGCCAACACGGTGCAGACGCTGGTGATGATTAAAAAATGTTACGAAACAGAAAGCTACATTCTCGATCCGCACACCGCTGTCGGTGTCGCTGTCGCCGAGCGTTTTCAGAGTTCGGAAGCTCCGACCATCTGTCTCGCCACGGCGCACCCGGCCAAATTTAACGAAGCCATTCAGCAGGCGATCGGCACCGCCGCGCACCATCCGGCGCTCGATAAACTTGCCAATGCCGAAACCCGCTGCGACACCATCGCCAACGATGAGGCCACCGTGCGCGAGTATCTGATTGCAAAAACGTAGAACAGGCTTCCAGCCTGTTTTGGCAGAGGATTGGCCGCGAAAAGGCGCAAAAAACGCAAAAGAAGGAAACATGATGTCAGAGACGTGTGCTATTTGCGGTTGCGATCTTCATCGAGATGGGGAGTATGCAAAACCGACCGTTAAGGGGCGGTCGCATGCAACCAGACATCATTTTGTTGCCGAAAGATTCTTTGGGCGCTCCGCCAATCGCCGTGGAACACAGAGGCCGCCGATTTTTGAAAAGTGTCCTTGGGGCGTTGAGAAACAGTCCGCTGTTTTCTGTTATGAATGTCATGAGGAACTAATCCACAATCCGGTGTTTCTTCCGCAGGATGTCGAAAAGTTCGCGGCGTTGGTCAAAGCGCGCGGATTCGGTGAACAGCAGAAACTGAATAGTAGAGAAAAGATTGCCGGTAGAATTCAACTGTTTCGCGAAGTGATTCAAGCGGGCATTGACAAACTCAGTGGCTGATCCAATGTCACGACTAGAGCTGAGTCTGGTGTCAAAAAGGAGCAAGGGGGCCGTCATGAAATATAAGTGGTTGATTGTTGGATTGGTCTGCTTGTCTGTTTCGGTCTATGGACAGGATAATGTTTCAGTTTTACGGGAAAAAGCAGAACAGGGAGATGTGGAGGTACAAGTTGAACTCGGGAATTGCTATTTAAAAGGTGACAGGGTTTCGCAGGATTACAAAGAGGCCGCCAAGTGGTATCGCCTAGCGGCAGAACAGGAATGTGCAGAGGCTCAGGCTAGGTTGGGTGGGTTATACTACTTTGGCTTTGGGGTCGTGGAAGATTACAAAGAAGCTGTGAAATGGTATCGCCTGGCGGCAGAGCAAGGAAACTCATTGGGGCAGGTAGGGCTTTCAGGTTGTTATGAATCCGGCAAAGGGGTGCTTCAAGATTTTGTTGAAGCTTATGCATGGACCTTGGTTGCGGCCCAGAATTCGGGTCAATCTATAACAGCGGTCATTGATTGGCTGCGGAGCCAAATGACCAGCGCCCAGATTGCTGTGGCTCAACAGCGTGCAAAAGAACTGATGGCAATCATTGAGCGGAAGAAGCAGGTTTCAAAATTACCTGCTGGTCAGGTGCCTGCGGCAGATATTACTCCTTCCGGATACGGCAGCGGCTTGCTGGTTAAAGGCGGATATGTTGTGACCTGCTGGCATGTGGTTGATAAGGCTCAAAAAATATCCATCAACTGTCAGGGGAAGGATCTTGTTGCTAGTGTAGTTCAGAAGGACGTCGGCAATGACTTGGCCATTTTGCGTGTCGATGGTGCCGATGCCGGAGCATCGCTGAGTTTTGCGGATAGTGTGAAGTTAGGCGCACAGGTATTTACAATGGGATTCCCGCATCCCGGTTTACAGGGTTCGGATGTGAAGTTTACGACCGGATCAATCAGTGGGATGACTGGCCCTGGAAATACCCCCGTTTACTTTCAAATCAGCGCACCGCTACAGTCCGGCAACTCGGGCGGGCCGCTGTTCGATGAATATGGCAATCTGGTCGGGGTCGTCGCCGCCAAACTAGACTCTCTAAAGATGTTGGCCGCTACCGGCGATCTTCCTCAAAATGTGAACTATGCCATTAAGTCGGACTATCTCGTTCCTCTCCTGAAAACGGTGGATGGAATCAAGATTCAGCCTTCCCAGACCAAGCCGGTCAATCTGCTGTCTCTGGTCGAGGAGCTGAAAAAGTCGATTGTGATGATCAAGGTGTATTAGTCGTGAATCCGGCTCTTTTTTTGTGTTTTTTGCGCTCTTTTGCGGCTAGATTCTCTTCCCTCAGATTTAAATCCGCGTTTATTCGTGTCCATTCGCGGTTAAAGCAGGAGTTGGTTTTATGAGAATACTTTCAGGCATACAGCCTTCGGGCAAACTGCATATCGGCAACTATTTCGGGATGATGAAGCCCGCGATCGAACTGCAGAAGCAGGGCGAGGCGTTTCTGTTCATCGCCGATTACCACGCGCTGACGACGGTGAACGATGCCGCTGCGCTGCGCACGATGGTGAAAGATGTCGCACTCGACTTTCTGGCCGCCGGACTTGATCCGGCCAGGACCGCGTTTTACCGCCAAAGCGATGTGCCGGAAGTGCAGGAGCTGGCGTGGCTTCTTTCGGTGGTTACGCCGATGGGCCTGCTGGAGCGCTGTCATTCCTACAAAGACAAAATCGCCAAAGGTATTGCCGCCACGCACAGCCTGTTTGCTTATCCGGTGCTGATGGCCGCCGACATTCTTTCGGTGCAGTCCACCGTGGTGCCGGTCGGGCGCGACCAGAAACAGCACGTCGAAGTGACGCGCGACATTGCCATCAAATTCAACAACCAGTTCGGCGAAGTGTTCACGATTCCGGAACCGTCGATCCGTGACTCGGTCGCGGTGGTGCCCGGCATTGACGGGCAGAAGATGTCTAAGTCCTACGACAACACACTGGAAATTTTCGGCGATCCCGGCGCGTTGAAAAAACGGGTGATGCAGATTGTCACCGACAGCACGCCGCTGGAAGATCCGAAAAATCCCGACACTTGCAACGCGTTCGCACTCTATAAACTGTTTGCCACGGACGGCGAAGCCGCCGACCTCGCCGCGCGCTACCGTGCGGGCGGATTCGGCTACGGCACCGCCAAAAAAGAACTGCTCGCCAAAATCAACGAACACTTTGCGCCGATGCGCGAAAAGCGCGCCGCGCTCGAAAAAGATCCCGACTTCGTGAGCGACGTCTTGAAGAAGGGTGCGGAAAAAGCCCGCGCCGAAACCCGTAAAACTCTGCAAGCCGCCCGCAAGGCCGTTGGACTGGAATAAATGCATATGGCCGATCTGCTTCCGAACGAAGAATACAAAGTGAATCTCGAGGTCTTTGAAGGCCCGCTGGATCTACTCCTTTACCTCATCAAAAAAGACGAGGTGGATATCTACGACATTCCGATCGGGCGGATCACCACCCAGTACATGGAATATCTCGATTTGATGAAAATCCTCAACCTCGAGATCGCCGGCGACTTTATCGTGATGGCTGCGACGCTGATGGTGATTAAAAGCCGCCTGCTGCTGCCCGACGAAGATCGCGGTCCGGTGGAAGAGGACGACGAGGACGATCCGCGCTGGGATTTGGTGCGCCAGCTGGTTGAATATAAAAAGTTCAAGGATGCCGCCGGATTTCTCGGACAGCTCGAAGAGATTCAGGAAAATGTTTTTTCCCGCGAGGGCGAGCATGTTGAGCTCGGTATGCGGCCCGACGTCGGCATGTCGGACGTCAGTATTTTCGACCTGATCAGCGCGCTGAACCAGGCTCTTGACCGCGCACCGAAAGAGGAACTGAACGAAATTTTCGCCGAGCAGTTCACGGTCAGCGAAAAAGTGGACTATCTGCTGGAGGCCACGAAGAACGGCAAGCCGCTGACGCTGGGCCGGCTGTTCCGCGGTATGCGCTCCCGGCAGGAAATCGTCTGCACGTTTCTCGCTGTGCTGGAGCTGATGAAGCTCAACCGCCTTGTCGCGCGGCAGGATAACCATTTTGATGAAATCGTCATTGAGCAGATCGAGAACGGCGAGCCCGAACCCGTTTTACAGAAGGATGAACAGTTATGAGCAGTATCGAAGTGCTTCCCGAACTCAAACAGATTATCGGCTCCCTGCTGTTCGCGGCCAAAAAACCGCTGACCGCCAAAGAAATCCGCAAAGTGCTGACCGATGCCGGTGCCGGCTACGGCGGCCCTTACGTCCAGTTCGCCGAGATCAAAGAGGACGAAATCGTCGCCGCGGTCACGGAGTTGACCGAGGAGCTGGCGCGGAGCAGTACCGGCCTATGCATTGCCGAAGTGGCCCACGGCTACCGGCTGCAGAACGAAATCAATTGCGGTCCGTGGGTGCGCACACTGCTCGACAAGGATCACAACGCCCGGCTTTCCAAACCCGCGCTCGAGACACTCGCCATTATCGCCTACCGCCAGCCGATTCTGCGCTCGGAGATCGAGTCCGTCCGCGGGGTCGCGGTCGATCAGGTGCTTCGTAATCTGGTTGAGATGCAGCTGGTTAAAGTGGTCGCCCGCAGCGACCTGCCGGGCCGCCCGTGGCTGTTCGGCACCACCCAGCGCTTCCTCGAACACTTCGGCCTGCGGGCGCTCGACGAGATGCCTGGCATGGAAGAACTCAAACGCATGGAAAAACCCGAGCGGACAAAAACTTTCCCTGCGATGGAAAAAGAGTTAGAACTGCGGGCGCAAGAGGCGCTAACGGAGGACGACGATGAGTCTGGAGAAATTGAGGAAACAAATTGACGGTCTTGACGCGGAACTGATCAAGCTCCTCAACGAGCGGATCAAGGTCGCGCTCGAAATCGGCAAAACCAAAAAAGAGCAGGGCGGCGAAATCTATGTGCCGTCGCGCGAAAAGGCTGTCTTTGACCGGATCGCCGCGCTCAACGAAGGTCCGCTTCCTGAACAGTCGGCGCGCGCCATCTACCGCGAAATCATGTCGGCGGCGCTTGCGCTGGAGAGCAATCTGAAGATCGCCTATCTCGGCCCGCCCGCCACCTTCACCCATCAGGCGGCGCACGCCAAGTTCGGCGCCAGCGTCGATTACCATCCCGTCGGCACCATCACCGAGGTGTTCAACGCGGTAGAGCACGGCACCGCCGATTACGGCGTTGTGCCGATCGAAAACTCCATCGAAGGGGCCGTGACGCACACCTTCGATCAGTTCACCGGCACGTCGCTTAAAATCTGCGCGGAAATCTACCTGCCGGTTTCGCTCTATCTGCTCGCCTCGGTGCCGAAAGAAAAAATCACGCGGGTTTGCAGCAAGCAGGAAGCCATCGGCCAGTGCCGCCGCTGGCTCAGCGAAAACCTTTCCGGCGTTGAGCTCGACGCGGTCAACAGCACCGCGCTGGCCGCCGAAATGGCCGCGACCGGCGACTGCGCCGCCATCGCCAGTCTGCTGGCCGCCGAGCTGTACGGTCTGGATGTGATTGCGGAAAACATTCAGGACTCCAGCGGCAACACCACCCGCTTCCTCGTCATCGGCAAAAAATACGGCGAGCCGACCGGTGAAGATAAAACCTCGATCTACTTCGGGATCAAAGACGAAGTCGGCGCGCTGCACGATGCTCTCGACGCGCTCAAGACCAATCAAATCAACATGACCAAGATCGAGTCGCGCCCCAGCAAAAACAAAGCGTGGGAATACTACTTCTTCGTCGACTTTGAAGGTCATGCAGACGATCCGCACGTCAAAGACGCTCTCAAAGCGCTTGCGAAACACTGCGCCATCCTCAACGTGCTCGGTTCCTACCCGAAAGCCAGCGGGGTTTGATTTTCCAACGATTGGAAAGACGCCCAAAACAAAGAGAATTTTTGGTTTTAACAGAAGGAAACGAAGGAAAACAAAGCAGAATGGGCAGGGAAGTTGCATTTAAGAAAAGTTAATCAACACCCTTCGTTCTCCTTTGTTACCTTCTGTAAAAATACGATTTATAACTGCTCATCCTGTCTGAAAAACATTCACTATGAAAACGAACGAATGGATTTCCAGTGTGCCGGTCTACGAGCCGGGCAAACCGATTGAAGAAGTGGCGCGCGAACTGGGCTTCGACGACATCGCCGAAATCATTAAAGTCGCTTCCAACGAAAACGAACTTGGCCCATCGCCGAAAGCGATGAAAGCCATGGCTGCCGCCGCGGCGGAAATGCACCGCTATCCCGACGGCGGCTGTTTTTATTTGAAGGACAAACTGGCCGGACAGCTCGGCGTGAAGCCGCAGAACCTGTTGTTCGGTAACGGCAGTAACGAACTGATCGAATTCCTCGGCCACGTTTATCTCGGCCCCGGCACCAATCTGGTCATGAGCGAATGCGCCTTTGTCGTCTACCGCCTCGTCGCCATGCTCTTCAACGCAAAGGTGATCGCGGTGCCGATGAAGAAGTTCGCGCACGACCTCGACGGGATGCTCGCGGCCATTACGCCGGAAACCCGCATGGTGATCATCTGCAATCCGAACAACCCGACCGGCACCATCGTTACGCCTGCGAAAATTAAAGCATTCCTTAAAAAACTTCCCGCGAACGTGCTGGCGGTCTTTGACGAAGCCTATTTTGAATTTATGCCCGATGATCAAAAACCCGACCTGATCAAAGAAATTCAGAAGGGTAGAGAGAACGTTGTTGTCCTGCGCACTTTCTCCAAGGCTTACGGACTGGCCGGCCTGCGCATCGGCTACGCCGTTGGGCATGAAAAACTGATCGGCCTGCTCAACCGTGTTCGCCAGCCGTTTAACGTCAACTCCATGGCGCTGGCCGCAGCCTTCGCCGCGCTCGACGACGACAAGCATCTCGAAAAAACCCGTAAGACGAATTTCCAAGGATTGGAACTTTTCGCCAAAGAATTGCCCAAGATTGCGGGCGGACTTGAAATGGTTCCGTCGTTCGCCAACTTCTTTTTGGTGAAAACCGGCAACGGACGGAAAGTTTTCGGCGAACTGCAGAAACGGAAAGTCATCGTCCGACCCATGGACGGCTACGGCCTGCCGGAATGGATTCGCATCACCGTCGGCACGCCCGCCCAGAACCGCGCCGTCCTCAAAGCCCTCAAAGAAGTTTTATAAGAGGAGTTTTTACTACCCAGCCTTGGCGGGCGCGGGAAAAAACTGGTAAGGACACGGGTGTTTCATGCGCCGGTGTTCGAGCGGAGGTAAATCTTAAATTAGGAGTTGGTTATGATGTCGTTTCGCAAGGTTCTGTTCTGCACGCTGATCTATACCGCTTCGCTGGCTTACACCGCCGAGAAGGCTTCAGTTGTTATTCCCGACAAACCCATCAAGCTGTTCGACGGCAAGAGCCTGGACGGCTGGACGGCCTTTGCCAAAGACGGTGCGACGATGGAACAGATTTGGTCTGTGCGGGACGGCGTGATTTACTGTGTCGGCGCTCCGAAAGGTTATTTACGGACGGTTGCGCATTATGCGAATTATCTGCTGACGGTGGAATGGCGCTTCATCAAGGCCGGTAATACCGGCGTGATCGTTCACGCCAACGGCGAAGAAAAGGTCTGGCCGGACGGCGTTGAATGCCAAGGCGCCCACGAACGGCAGGGTGACTTCTATGTGCGGGGCGGTTTGGTTTGCGATCAGCCTTTCACCCAGGGAAAGACCGGAATCCCGGCGGCCGTGCCTGGCGTTGAAAACTCGGTCGGCGAATGGAACCAGTATCAGGTTCGTTGCGACGGCGGCACGATTACAGTCAGCGTTAACGGAAAAGAAATCAACCGCATTACCGGGTGTTCATCCACGTCCGGCTGGATTGGACTGCAGAGCGAAGGCGCTGAAATGGAAGTCCGCGAGGTGACACTGCAACCGCTGCCGCAAAGCTGATGCGAGTCGCAGAAACGTAAAATCATCGTCCGCCCAATCTAACAGTTGCTCTGCGCGGAATATCCTATAATCGGCCTTTGAGACAAGAGAGGCGTTTGGGTTCGGGGAAGCGCTCGATGGCTCTTGAGACTTGCGAATAAGCGGGGCTGAGAGTAAACATACAGCCATGCAGATTACTTTGTCAGATGAGCTGGTCAAGGGGCTGGATCTTACGCCGGAGCGTGCGCGGAGGGATTTGGCGCTCGGACTTTACGCGGAGCAGCGCATTACGCTAGGCCGGGCCGCCAAACTGGCCGGGATGATTCAATCAGAATTCCTGCGTCTGCTCGGCGAGTTGCGGATCCCCATGCACTACGATCTGCCTGAGCTGGAAGCCGATCTGCAGATGGTGAGGGAGTCTGAGTGATTGTCGTGAGCGACACGTCACCGATCACCGCACTGCTTACGGTTGGACAGATTGATCTCCTTCACCGCCTGTACGGCGATGTGAAAATTCCCCCAGCAGTTAATGATGAACTGCGCGCGCATCACATTGAATTGCCGGATTTTATACAGACGGTTCCTGTCGAATACGTTCCGCTGCTTGATCAGTTGCAGGCGACACTGGATCGTGGCGAAGCAGAAGCCATTGTTTTGGCAAAAGCGCTCAAGGCAGATTTACTTCTGATGGACGAGGCGATGGGCCGTCAGGCCGCTCGGCTCGAACATATGCCGGTAATCGGATTGATGGGCGTGCTCCTGATTGCAAAGAAGAAAGGGCTGCTGGCATCTGTTCGCGATTTGGTTGAACGGCTTGAAACCGAGGCTGGGTTCTATCTTTCACGGGCAGTCAAAGCTCAAGTGATCGCCGCCGCCGGGGAGTGATCCTTCTTATAACCGGCCATGGAGATAGGCGAGGCGTTTGGGTTCCGGAAAGCGCTCGATAGCGTAGCGGAGCAGGGTGCGCGGTATTTGTTTATAGCGCGGGATCAAAAACCCTTCTTCAACTTTCAAATCGCGCTTGCCGACTTCGCGGAGCATCCAGCCGACGGCTTTGTGCATCAGGTCTTCCTTGTCGTTCAGCAACAGGACGGCGATGGCGAGCGTGTCGGCGAACTGATTCCGGCGGATGAAATAAAAGGTGGCGACGATGGCAATGCGCCGCTCCCAGAGGCTTTTTGATTTCGCCAGCTTGTAGAGTGGCTTACGGTCGCGCTCGAACAAATGCGCGCCGACAATATCCGCAGCGGAGCCGTCCACCAGATCCCAGTTATTGACCCGGTGTGTGTTGTCGAGATAGGCGCGGTAGATGGATGTCTGATTGTTTCCGTGTTTGTACTGCAAAACCATAATCAGCAGGGCCATCATCCGTACTTCATGCAACGGCGAGTGGAGCAGTTCGATAAGATCATCCAGCGTGATGTCGCAGTGTTCTTTGGCGAGCTGGCGTAGAACGGGGACTTTGATTCCGAGGAATAGATCGCCTTCGCCATATTGTCCGGGGCCGATCTTGAAAAACCGTTTCGCGTGTTCGGCGGCGGTTTTATTTCCCAGCGCCTTCAGTTGCTTTGTGATTTTTTCTGCCGTGGTCATGGGGAGAATTTAACCGCGAATGAACGCAAATGAACGCGAATTTTCCAATGTTTGGAAATTCCTGAAGCCTGAGGTCTGCAGCCTCAAGCCTTCTTCCTCATATTCGTTCCGGCGTTTCGATGCCGAGAAGAGCGAGGCCATTCTTCAGGATGGCGGCGGTGAGGGCGCAGAGGCGGATACGACTTTCACGCGGGCCTTCATCGGCCTTGAGGAACGGGACGTTCTGATAGAACGAACTGTAGGTCTGCGAGAGGTCGAAGAGGTAGTCGGCCATGACGCTGGGCCGGTCGAGGCTGGCGGCGGAAACGACAGCCGCCGGAAAACGCGTGAGTTTGAGCGCAAGGCGTCGTTCGATTTCTTCGGTGAGGATGATCGGGAAATCGTCGGGATTTTTATCGGGGAACTGCGCGGCGTATTTGTCGCGGACGCTGGCGATACGGGCGTAAGCGTACTGGAGATACGGCGCGGAGTTACCGTCCATGGCGAGCGCTTTTTCCCACGTAAAGGTGACGAGACTCTGCGGGTTCTGGCTGAGGTCGGTGTATTTGATGGCGCCGATGCCGACGGCGCGGGCGATTTCGCGCTGCTGCGCTTCGTCCATGCCGGGGCTGGAGGTTTTGACGACTTCAAGCGCGCGGGCTTCCGCTTCATTGAGCAGAGCTTCGAGTTTGATGACGTTGCCTTCGCGGGTGGAGAAGGTGGCTTCGGGCAGGCGCATGAGGCCGAACCAGACGTGAGTCAGTTTGGTCGGCACACCGATTTTTTTGCAGATGTGGAAGAACTGCTTAAAGTGGAGCTGCTGGCGTTCGTCGGTAACGTAGATGATTTCCGAAGGTTGGAACTCTGCGGTGCGCGAAATGACGGTGGCGATGTCAGTAGTGGTGTAGTTGTAACCGCCGTCGCTTTTGCGGACGATGGCGACGTTGAGTCCGTCGGCCTCGAGATCACAGACGAGTGCGCCGTCGCTTACACTGGCGAGGCCTTCTTTTTTCAGTCGCGCAACCGTTCCGGCAAGCTGATCGTTGTAAAAACTTTCGCCGCGGTAGAAGTCGAAGGAGACGCCGAGCCGTTTGTAGATGCGGTTAAATTCGCTGAGGGTCAGTTCAACAAATTTTTCCCAGAGCGCGCGGTTTTCCTTGTCGCCCTGCTGGAGTTTGACGAGTTCAGCCTTGGCGCGGTCGCGCCAGGTTTCGTCCTCTTTGGACATGTTGTAGCTCTTGACGTAAATGCGTTCGAGCTCTTCGACCGGCGCGGTCTTGAGCGCTTCGGCGTCGGCGAATTCGCGGTAGCCGAGAATGATCAGGCCGAACTGCGTGCCCCAGTCACCGAGATGGTTGTCGGCGATGACGTTGTAGCCGAGAGCGCGGTAGAGACGGTCGAGAGCGTTGCCGATGACGGTGGAGCGGATGTGGCCGATATGCATCGGCTTGGCCACGTTGGGGCTGGAGTAGTCGATGATGACCGTTTGGTTTTTTCCGAGATTTGGAAGTCCGAGTTTTTTGTCAGACTGCATGGCCGTCAACTGATCGGCGAGCGCGGCGGTTTTTAGATAGATGTTGATGAAGCCCGGCCCGGCGATTTCGATCTTTTCGACGAAGGCCGGCAGAACCGCTTTTTCTTTAAACTGCTGGGCGACGGCGCGCGGATTAGTTTTCAGTTCCTTGGCGAGCTTCATTGCGGCTTCGCACTGGCAGTCGCCGAATTCTTCGTTTCGGGACGGAATAACGGCGAGCGGAATGGTGCTCAAATCCACGCCGGGGAAGCAGGCGGCGAAGGTCTCCGCGCACCATGCGGAGAGCTGTGTTTCCAAGGAGATGGATTCTTTTTTCATTCTATTTTTTCGAGCTGAAGCAGGGCGGATAAGACCATATTTTAGAATTCAGTTAAAGCGCCTAATTAGGCTTGTATTTGGGGTGTAGAAAACTAGAGTTCCGACCGCCGCGAAAAAGAATGCGGATAGGAATTATTAAAAGGGGGGATCAAATGGCTATTGAAAAGAAAACGACGAAGAAGACGGCGACGAAAGCGGTGGTTAAAAAAGCCGCTGTTGCTAAACCTGCCGCGCCGAAGGCTGCGGCTAAGAAAGTTCCGGCCAAAGTGGCCGCGAAAAAAACGGTTGTTGCTCCGGAGCGGTTCTACGCGATGGTCAGCGAAGCGGCCTATTTTTCAGCTCAGAACGACGGCAACCGTAAGGGCGCCGCGGAATACTGGGTTGAGGCCGAAGCGGCTGTGCGTGCCAAATTCAACGTGGCGTAAAGCGTCTGTCGTTGAATCAAAAACCCCGCTCTGTAAAGGGCGGGGTTTTTGTTTGAGGCATTTGTAAATGGTGGGCGTTACAGGACTCGAACCTGTGACTTCTACCGTGTGAAGGTAGCGCTCTAACCAACTGAGCTAAACGCCCTCAAAAAAAGAGGCATATCTTTTACTTACCAAAGAACTGTTCGTAAAGGATTTCTTTGATCTGTTCGAGGCCTTCGCCGAGGCCGGCGGAGATCGCGAGCGGTTTCAGCCGGGTTTTTCGACGGAAAATTTTCAGATTTTCGGCCGCGACCGGCATGTCCATTTTGTTAGCCAGTACGAGAGATGGCCGTTTGGCCAGCTCTGGATTGTAGGCTTTCAGTTCGCGGCGCAGGCTGCGGTAGTCTTCGACGGGATCGCGCCCGTCTTCGGCGGCCATGTCGATGATGAAGATTAAAAAGCGTGAACGCTCGATGTGCCGCAGGAAGTAGTGGCCAAGACCGATTCCTTCGCTGGCGCCGTCGATGAGGCCCGGGATGTCGGCGATCCGGATCTGGTTAAAGTTTTCGAAGATGAGGGTGCCGAGGATGGGGTTGACCGTGGTGAAGGGATAGGAGGCGACTTTGGGATGAGCGTCGGTGAGTTCGGTGAGAAGGGTGGACTTGCCGGCATTGGGATAGCCGACCAGACCGACGTCGGCCATCAGTTTAAGTTCAAGACGGTAGGCTCGTTCTTCGCCGGGTGTTCCGGGTGTGCATTTGGTCGGCGCCTGACTGACGGAAGATTTGAAGTGAGGGTTGCCGAGCCCGCCGCGTCCGCCCCGCGCAATGATCAACTCCTGTCCGTGTTCGATAATTTCGCCAACGAATTCCTCGGTGTCGGGATCAAGGACGACGGTTCCGCAAGGCACAATGAGAATGTTGTCCTCTCCGCAGCGGCCGGTGCAGTCGCTGCCTCTTCCGTGGCCGCCGGGTTCGGCGTTTTGATGAGGGTGATAGTAAAGCGCGTTCAGTGAATCCAGATTGATATCACCGCGCAGGATGACACTGCCGCCGTGGCCGCCGTCTCCGCCGTTGGGGCCGCCGAACTGCGCAAACTTTTCGCGGCGGAAAGAGGAAATCCCGTTGCCGCCGTTGCCGGCTTTCACGAAGATTTTCACGCGGTCTCTGAATATAATGGGTTTCACGGCGGATACCTTAAATGAAGCAGGCGAGCTCTGAAAGCTCGCCTTTGCTTTTCCAATGATTGGAAAACGGTTATGCGGTCTGCATTTCGCGGATGTTGACGCGGCGACCGGCTTTGTCGAACTCGACGATGCCGTGTTTGAGCGCGAAGAGTGTGAAATCGCGGCCCTGACCGACGTTGGAGCCGGGAACGAATTTGCTGCCGACCTGACGAACGATGATGCTGCCGGCGGTTACGGTTTCTCCAGCGTAGCGTTTAACGCCGCGGCGTTTCGGCTGACTGTCGCGACCGTTAGTGGATGAACCCTGTCCTTTTTTATGTGCCATGACTCTGCTCCTTCAAAAATTAAGCTTTGATCGATTCAATTTTGATCTTGGTCAGTTCCTGCCGATGACCGATTTTTTTGCGGTAACCCTGACGGCGTTTCTTTTTGAACGCCACCACTTTGTCGCCGCGATAGTTTTCGACCACGGTGGCGGTCACTTTGGCTCCGGCCACAACGGGGGCGCCGATGGTGAGTTCGCTGCCGTTGGAAACGGCCAGAACCTGATCAAATTCAATGACTTTACCGGCTTCCGAGTCTTCCAGCAGTTCGATGCTGAGAACGGTATCCTTCTCCACGCGGTACTGTTTGCCGCCGGTTTCAATTACTGCATACGCTTCCATAAGAAATTCCTTTTTGGGTCAAAGACGGGAAAAAGTAGGCTAGAAGGCGTGGGCTGTCAACTCTTATGGCCATCTTTTCTTCCCGCAGGGCGCTCTCCACCTCGGAGTCACGCGTTCTCTGTGCGCCGTTCGATCCGGTTGACGCGGAGCGGGTAACGGATTTTCAGGTCGCCATCGAGCAGAACTTCCACCCAGTAGGTTCCCTCCGTCGGAAAGTTGATATTGATGAACAGTTCGATGCTGGTGGCGGCGGCCTCCGGGCAAGGCAGCTGCACCTGAACGTCTTTGCTTTCGGCAAGCACGGTTTTCTGGTCGGGGTGCAGAATTCGCGAACGTTGCGTAAAGGTTCCTTCGCCGCTGCACCAGCGGGTGACAATGCACATTTTGGCGAAAGCGACCGGCAGGCGCTCGGCATGGATGGCGTCAAAAAGGCCGATCAGCATGAACTTGCCGTTACGTTCCTGGCGGACGTCGTCGCAAATCAGACTGGACTGGAGATCGGGAAGCATCATTTTTCCACCTTTTCGAGTTCTTTGGAGCGGTCTTGTGAGAGGTCGAGCGTACTGAACTTCTGTTGCTCGGGCAGAATCATATAGAAACGGTTGCAGGTGTCGAGCTGGAGTATGCCGCCGGCGGTGGTGAAGTCGAGGATGTGCCCGCCGGTTTTCCGATCCTTGGAAATAAAATGCAGATGCCAGCCCGGCACATTGACACCCTTGACGAAAGCCGGACAGCGGAAGCCCAGCACAGTTCCAGTCACATTGGTGTATTCAAACACCGCCTGGTGCTGAACCGCTTCAGCCAGCGGCGGATAAGGTTTTGCCTGTTTCGGCACGGAACGCACTTTCATTGATGGAAAAGTGCCATCGAGCCGCACGGCGAGGAAAAGATTCTGATTGAGCGCAAGTTTATCAGCAGAGGTCTGGAACGTTTTTTCAGTGAGCGCGCCTTTCAAGCAAGTTGTCATATCGGCCTTAAAATTCACCACGCTGGCAAACGGCGTGGCGGTATCGCCGGATATCAGGCGAACGGTGCCGTCGGCGCGCGCTTGATAAACATGATGATCGATCATAATCATTTCCCCTTCGAGCGCGTCAAAGGTGCCGATGCCCAGATCGCCGTGCGTCAGCAGTTCGCCGACCGTCATCTGTCCGTCATAGGCGCCCGCCAGCAGGGCGTCGATGGTCGAAACCTGTGTCACCGTATTTTTCGGCGCGGTCGCGCAGCCGGTCAGCAGGAGCAGAATCAGAGCGAGCCATTTTTTCAATTGAACACCTCGATCAAGGCTTCGCTTTCAGGGGTCATATCGGTCTTAAGCAGGGTAAGCAGTTTTTCCGCCACCGGGCCGGGTTTGCCGTTGCCGACCGGAAGTCCTTCCCACTCAATAACCGGTGTGACATCGGTGGTTGTGCCGAAGATAAAAATCTCTTTGGCCTGCGCCGCCTGTGCCGGGGAGATGTTGCGGTATTCGGCGGCCTTGAGTGTACCGTCGGCCACCAGCGCTCCGGCCAGTTCCAGAGCGCGGCGCGCGGTGGTGCCGGAAAGTACCTGTTCGGGGGTCGGCATCAGCAGTTCATTGTCCGGTGTCAGGATGCCGATATTTTCCGTGGCGCCTTCGCCGAGATTGCCGTTTGTGTCCACAGAGATAACGAAATCGAGACCGCGCTGATTCGCCTCAAGCTTCATCAGCACGTTGGACAGATAGTTGCAGGTCTTGATCGTGGCGAGATGCGGCGGCTTGATCGGCACGGCGCTCAGCGCGACGCGCGCCGGTTTGAGCTTTCCGTTCTCAATGCGCGCCGTATAGCGGTAAACGACGATGTAAATCACCGGACCCTTGCAGAGCGCGGGATCAATGCCCATGTTTTCGGTGCCACGCGAAACCAGTACGCGGATCAGACAGTCACGCTTTCCTCCGGCGCGGATGGTGTCACAGACGATTTCAAGCAGAGCGGCGCGCGGGCAGGGCAGCTTCATGCCGATGCCTTCGCAGGAAACTTCGAGCCGCGCGAGGTGCGCGTTTGCGTTGTAGAGCTGACCGTTGAGGCATTTGAGCGATTCAAAAACGCCGTCGCCGCGCTGCGGCAGGTGATCGTCCGCCGGAATCATCATCAGCGCCGGATCGGTCGTGATGCCGCCGGTCAGACCGGAGTACATCGCGTAAAGGGTGTTCGAAAGACCGCCGCGCGCTTCACTGAGCCGCGCGAGCCATTCCGTATTTTTCAGAGATTGGATTTTTTCAGACATTGGAAAAACCATACGCTAAAGTTTCCAAGGTATGGAAGTTTATGTTATAAGGAAAAGCCATGAAAGCGGTTGAAATTGTCTGCACATGCTGCGGCGCGGAGTCGTTTCTGCACCGCGAGCCGGTTTATGAAGGACTGAAAAAAACCGGTG
This sequence comes from uncultured Verrucomicrobiota bacterium, assembly GCA_903831085.1. Classification (GTDB taxonomy): domain Bacteria; phylum Verrucomicrobiota; class Kiritimatiellia; order Kiritimatiellales; family Tichowtungiaceae; genus Tichowtungia. The sequence continues at coordinate 54,882 of CAIKWE010000032.1, forward strand.
AGGAGCTGAGCTGCTCCGCCTGCGGATTCGTCTTTAAGTCCGAAGCGGCGATTCCATTCAAGGAACAGACCTCCGCTCCGGAATTTTTCACCGATGCTGACCGGTCGAAAAAGGTGGAGGTTTTTACCGAGGGCGAAAACAAACGGATCTGCCGCTACTGCGCGGACTATGTGGTGAATCCGTTCATGCAGTTCTGCTCGCGCCACAAAAAAGAAGTGCAGTCGACGGACAGCTGTCCGCAGTTTTCGCCCGTTTCGGATAAGCCAGCCAAGCCGCTGATTTAGGAAGTTCGGCGGACAATGAATCCGGCCAACTGCTCAAGACGAGCAGGATCCTTCAGACCTTTCAGCGCGGCGACAGCTCTCGATTCCATCTGTTTTGCGTCGGCGACTGTTTTTTCTATTCCGTGAACGGCTGGCCAGGTCATTTTCCCGCGGGCCTTGTCCGAGCCGATGTCTTTGCCCAGCTTTTCGACAGTCGAGCTTTCGTCGAGCAGGTCGTCGGCCAGCTGGAACGCCAGTCCGGCGTTTTCGCCGTACCGGGCCAGTTTTTCCAAGGTCTGGCCATCCGCTTCGGCGCAAATGCCGCCCATCACACACGACGTGTGGATCAGCGCGGCGGTTTTGTTGCGGTGGATATATTCCACCAGATTGACATCGGGCGTCTTGCCCTCGGCATCAATGTCTTCCATCTGTCCGCCGATCACACCGCGGCTACCCGTCGCGCGGGCAAGCTCCAGCGCGAGGGAACTTCCGATGTTTGGAATATCGGCCAGCACTTCAAAGGCGAGGGTGAGCAACGCATCGCCCGCCAGAATGGCGGTGGCTTCGTCAAAAGCAATGTGACAAGTGGGGCGTCCTCGCCGCAGGGTATCGTCGTCCATCGCGGGCAGGTCGTCATGAATCAGCGTATAAGTATGGAGCAGTTCCAGCGCGCAGGCGGCCCGCAGGGCTTGCTCTACCGTGCCGCCGCACGCCTCGCAGGAGGCGATGCAGAGGATCGGGCGCAACCGCTTTCCGCCGGCGAAGACGCTGTAACGCATGGCTTCGTGAAGCCTGACCGGACGTTCATTCGCCGCCGGGAGCAGAGCTTCGAGAGCCCGATTAACGTCATCCGCCTGCCGTTTCAGATAGGTTTGAAGATTGTTCATACGGCGGATGATAGCCCAACGCCTTTATTAGTAAAGTAATAGCAGGGTAGAATGGTTTGACAGCGGAGGGGGGGCGATTCTACTATCCCCGCTCATTTTGCAGATGGAGATTGTTAACCACCAGAACGGGGGAGCTTCGCTATGAAAGACAGAAAAGAATTTTACAACCTGCTCACCGAAATCGACGGAAAGCCTTTCGCGGAATATGAACGGCTGCTCGGCGATTTCGACTTTGCCCGTTATGTCATTAAGTGCATGAAAATTGACGCCGCCCATGACGCCGAAAACCCGGTATTCAACATCCGCATTCCGCAGTCCATCGCCGAACTGCCCGGCCATCTCTATGATTCACCGGTGCGCCGCACCGCGCTGGAAGATTATCTCACCCGCAACCTTTGCGCCGTCGCCGGACGCATTGCCCGCTTTAACGAGAGCGGCTGGGCTCGTCGAAACATCATTGTCGCCGAACCCGGTCAGAAAATTCTGCCGCGCACATCGGTGATCGTCACCAAAGAATATATCGACGCCCGTGTCCGCATCGCATTGCCCTACAAGGTCTATGTGAGCGGCGAACGCCTCGTCGACGCGGAAATGGCCCGCAAGGTGTTTTTCGAAGATATGCCCGAGATCGTCAGCTCCAGCATTTTCTGCTGTAACCTTGACCTCGCCGAAGTCGAAGATTTTGTCAACGGCATGGAAGATGCCGACCGCGTCCGCCAGACACTGGCCACTCTTGGGCTCGTCAGCTTCGTCGGTGAAGGCTCGTTGCTTGAACGCGAACAGGACAGTGACCGGCCCGACTACGATCATATCGCCCCCTTCGAAGTCTCTGAAGCCGCGCAGACTGAAATTGATGTGCCGAATGCCGGCAAAGTTGTCGGTCTTGGCATTCCTGTCGGCCTCACCGTCATCCTCGGCGATGCGGCTAACGGACGTAAAGATTTCATGTCCGCCATTGCCGCCGGCGTGTTCAATCATATTCCCGGTGATGGACGCGAAATGGTTGTTACGGTTTCCGACGCCGTGCAGGTTGCCACGGAGCGCGGCCGCAGCGTGCAGGAAGTCAACATCACGCCGTTCCTTTCCGAGTCTGAAATCGGCAACCCGGCTTCCTTCAGCACCCGTTCCGCCGACTCTTTCGTTTCTCAGGCCGCCGCCACCATCGAAGCCCTCGAAGTCGGCGCGCGCGTTCTGATCGTCGACGAAAACAGCTCATCGCCCGCATTCCTCACCACCGATGCACGCGTCGCCGGCCTGCTTGGCTCCACACCGCGCGCCTCACTGGCGCAACGCGCCCGTCAGATGGTGGACGAACTGGGTATTTCGATCATCATCGGGGGTGAAAACCTCGTCGCAGAATATATTCCGGTCGCCGACACCGTCCTGAAAGTCGAAGACTTCCAGGTCACCAACATCACGGAGGAGGCGAAAGCGCTTAATCTGGCTGTTCCGCCGGAAGCACCTGCCGTCAACCTCGGCCCGATGCTTGGCCGCTCGCGCTGGATTATGCCGAGCAGCATCGACGCCGCCGTCGGAAGCAAAGATGTTGTCATTGAAGCGATTGACCTCAACGCCATCCAGTTCGGCCGCTCGGTCATCGAACTCGACAGCGTTCCGCAGATTGCCGACGAGAGCCAGACGCTCACTTTGGGTCTGCTTCTCTACTACGCCAAACTGCGTTACATGCAGGAAGGCTACCCGCTGCGTGAAATGCTCGATATGATCGACCGCGACCTCAGCAGTGAAGGACTCGGCACGATTTCCCGCGAGCTGCGCGGCGATCTGGCCCGTCCGCGCCGCTACGAACTGGCCGCCGCGCTCAATCGCCTACCCACCTTCCGCGTGTCGCACGCCACCGAGTAAGCCCATGCGGCTGGTTGTCCAGCGCGTCAAGGCCGCATCCGTGAAAGTCGATGGAAAAACCGTTGGCGAAATCGGTAGCGGCCTTCTCGTTTTAGTCGGCGTGTCGCACGCCGACACCGGCGCGGATGTCACCTTCCTCGCGAAGAAAACCGTCAACCTGCGGATTTTTGATGATGCCGACGGCATCATGAACCGCTCTGTTCTCGATACCGGCGGCGCCATTCTGGCGGTCAGCCAGTTCACGCTCTACGGCGATTGTAAAAAAGGCAATCGCCCCAGCTACATTGACGCCGCTCCGCCGGAGAAAGGCTTGAAGCTCTATGAGGAATATGTCAAACAGCTCCGCGAACTCGGCCCGCGCGTTGAGACCGGAATTTTTCAGGCGGAAATGGAAGTCAGCCTCATCAACGACGGCCCGGTGACGTTGATTTTAGAAAGCACAGGAAGGGAATCATGAAGAGCAAGACGATGGTAATCAATTTCGATGTACTTCAGCGCATAAAGGAACGATATCAGCAGGGTGTTCCGGATACGGTGAATGCGGTCAACCGTCTGATCCGCGAAGCGGATGAACAGCTCACCAAAGGCCCGTTTTCGGTGATGCAGAAAAAAACCACGCCGCCGAGCGGGGATCATCATGATTTCATGAGTCTGCGCCTGTATTACTGGCCGAATCCGAATACGCCGGACGGGTTGCCCTATATTCAACGCGACGGCCATCGCAATCTGGATTACAAAAAGTTCGACCGCGTGCCGCTTGGTGACATGTGCGGGGCGGTCAAAGTTCTCGGCTTGGCCTATTTCCTGACCGGAACCGCGGCCTACGCGGCGCACGCCAGTCGTCTAATCAAGGTCTGGTTTCTTGATGAAGCCACACGGATGAATCCGAACCTCAATTTTTCGAGCTACGCTCCGGGACTCGAGATTCACAAGGACGGCAACGGAATTATCGGCACGATCAATTTCACGCGTCTGCTGGACGCCGTCGGATTTCTCGACGGGCATCCGGACTGGACGCCGGATCATAAGCGGCAATTGCAGGCATGGTTCAAAGATTACCGCGACTGGATGCTGACCAGCGACCCCGGTAAAACGGAAGGGGCGACGAAGAACAATCATGGGGTTTGGTATGACGTTCAGGTTCTCGTCTACTCCCTTTTCATCGGCGATGATTCGTTCGTGAAACAGTATGCGGAGACGACTGCCCGTCCGAGGATTGATCTACAGATTGACCCCAGCGGGCAGATGCCGCACGAAACCGCCCGCCCGACCGGACTGCACTACACCGAATACCTGCTGAACGCCTTCCTTGATCTGGCGACCCTTTCGCGGCACGTGGGGATCGATCTGTTCAATTATCAGACCTCCGATGGACGTGGAATCCGCAAGGCGCTCGACTGGGCGATTCCCTATTTCCTCAAGCCGCTGACCTGGCCGTATCAGCAGATCGACGAATTCCAGCCGGGCAAATGCGTGCCGCATCTTTACCGGTTTGCCCGGGCGTACTGCGACCCATCATTGATCGCGACAGCCAAACAGCTTCAGGGCTGGGAAAAAATTTCGGCGCATACAATCGTCGCTCATTGCCAGGGAGAAGAGGTCTGTTCGATAAAATAAAGGATGGGGTTTCCGAATGAACACCGCAAAAGTCCTCACAGCGCTTTACGTCACCTTGATCGCGCAATTCCTCTGTGCGGCGCCGCTCCCGGCGAACGGGACTCCGTTAGGCGCAGTGACGAATGAAGAACAGACGCTGGAGATCAAGCCTGTCGGGCTGGCGCATGTCGCCCTGTGGACGACGGACATTGAGAACTATGTCGCCTTTTATCGGGATTTTCTGGGCTTCCCGGAAAAACAGCGCGGCAACAAGGTTTCCGGCGCCCCGAACGTCTATTATTTGCGGGATGGCACACCGGAGTCTCTGGCCAAGGAGAAACAGGGAAGCTTGTTCATGGTTAAACTTAAGATCGGCGATGACGGACAGTCGATTGAACTTTTCCCCGCCAGAGCCCCGATCATCGACGGAAAGAGCATGTATCATTTCGCCGTCGGCTTCGAGGATCAGGAGCCTGTGCGCCGCGCTCTGCTCGCGATCAACGCCAAGGCGCCGGCGGAACCGGCCACCAAAGGATTCTTCACTTACGATAAAAACAAAACCTGCACCGAGATCCTGAAGTCGAACCCTCGCGATCCGATGAAAACAAACTCCAGCCCGAAGAGCAGTGTATCCGGCCGCCTGCTCTTTGTGGAAATTTCCGGCGAGAACCCGGCGGACATGAAGACATTCTATGTGGACACGTTGAATTTCCGTGAAGCCGCTCCTGCGGCCGTGCGTCTGGATGTCGGGCCGTATGGAGACTATGTCATACTCAACTCCACGAAAGTACAGACTCCTCGCGTCGGCTATGAAGTCCAGAGCCTGGAAGAAGCCCGCGTTTTTCTGGAAAAAAGCCCTTGGCGGACGAACTACAAGAAACCCATTGAAATCGTGACGACGGACGGAAAGCGGCATATCGTCCTCGAAGATCCCGAAGGTGTCCGCGTCGAGCTTTGGGAGTGCCCGTTAAAATGATGTTTTAGTTTCCAAGGATTGGAAAAACAAAGCAGTTCAACCTGAAAGCATTACCCGCTCATGGAGCAAAAGATGAAGAAGTACTTGTGGGCTGCGGGAGCGTGTGTTGGCGTTTTCGGTCTAGGAGTGATTTTAGAGCTTATTCTCGGATATAATTCTTCCACCCAAACTTCTTTTGGCTGGATGTTTCGTCAGCTATGTTTTTTTTCAGTAGCGATATTTGTTTGGCGAGCGATTGTAAAAAAACCGAGAGGTGGCGTTCAAATGGATAAGAACAATCCCGGTGCGGATCGCGCAGAAACGGGCAATTCATCGGCCAAGGAGACATTAACCACCGTGAACGATGATGTATTCTACGATGAGGTCGCCAAAGAGATGGAGACCAACAATCTGCTTCCTGGCGTTTGGACTCGCGCCTTTGCCGAAGCGGATGGCGACGAAAATCGCGCCAAGGCCATCTACATAAAGCGACGGGTTGCTCAGTTGGCAGAGAACAGCAGGCAACGACAGCTCGAAGAGGCGAGACAGAGAATGCCGATAGGCGGTGACGTGAGGGCAGTTTCGTGGGAAGTGGTGAATGACCGTTGGGTGCTGAATACCTATGCGAACGGCGACGTCACCATGAGTGATAAAGATACCGGTAGAATGTGGTTTTTCAACGCGAACCCGTGCGGGAAAAAGAAGTGGGCTGATGCCGCGGCGTATTGCGACAATCTGACTTATGCCGGATATTCTGACTGGCGGTTGCCTGACAAAGACGCATTGAACGACCAGTTTTGTCAAAAAAATATTTTTCCCCATGTGCAGAACGGCGGCTACTGGTCGGGTACGTCCAGCGCAGACGTTACAGCCAGCGCGTGGTACATGAATATGTACAATGGCAATGTGGACTACAGCTATAAGATCGACAAGGCCTGCGTGTGGCCGGTGCGCGGCGGACAATAAGGTTTTAGTTTCCAATGTTCGGAAAATTCTTTGCGTCTTGGCGGTCAAAAATCCAATATCGGGAAAATCATGAAGGGCCGGAAAAAAGAAATTGAAAAAGTACCGGATGCGTTGTTTGAGCGCGTGGTTTCGATTCTGGAACAGGCGCGGAACAATGTGGTTCGCGCGGTCAACTCCAATATGGTGCTGGCCTATTGGCTGATCGGTCGAGAAATCGTGCAGGAAATTCAGGGCGGCGCAGAGCGTGCGGAATACGGGAAGCAGATTGTCGCCAATCTTTCCGCTCAACTGACAGAAAAATACGGCAGGGGTTTTTCTGCGCCAACTCTATGGAATTTCAGGCTGTTTTATCAGGTGTATTCATCTCGCATCGGAATTCTCTCCCCGCCGGGTAGAGAATTGCCGGAGGACAACAAACTCTCCCTGTCGGGTAGAGAATCGACCTCCGTAAAAACTCAGTACCCGCCGGGTGACAAATTGGGCTTTTCCCCGCAGCTGTCTTGGTCACATTATCGGGCTCTGATGCGGGTAGAGGATGAACCCGCCCGGATATTTTATGAGAAGGAAGCTGCCGAGTGCGGCTGGAGCAAAGCGCAGCTTGAACGGCAGATTCATTCTTCTTATTACCAGCGGATTGTCGCAAATCACGGGACTGCCGGACTGATTGCCGGCGGGCGGGATCAGTTGCCGGGCGAACCGGTTTCTGCTGAACAAATCCTGAAATCCCCTTATGTGCTGGAATTTCTTGGACTGCCGGATTCCCCTGCGCTTCACGAGACCGATTTTGAACAGGCGATTATTGATAATCTCCAGTCGTTTCTGCTGGAATTGGGCAAGGGATTCTCATTCGTTGCCCGGCAGAAGCATATCCAGTTTGACGGCGAGGATTTTTTTATCGATCTGGTCTTTTACAACTTCATATTGAAGTGTTTCCTGTTGATTGATTTGAAAATCGGCAAGCTGACCCATCGGGATGTCGGCCAGATGGACGGTTATGTCCGTTTTTTTGAGGATCGCTTTAAGGTGCAGGGGGATAATCCGACGATTGGGTTGATTCTTTGTTCCGATAAAAGCGAGGCCGTGGCAAAGTACTCGGTGTTGAGCGAGGGACGCCAGATCTTCGCTTCAAAGTACCTGCAATTTTTGCCCAGTGAGCAAGAGTTAAGTCTGGAGATTGAAAAAGAACGTAAGTTGATTGAAGCCGCTATGGCTGAGAAAGAGGATTTATGAAAACACAGAAAACAACAGTTGGTTCGATTAACGCCGATGTGCTGGCGTTCACGGCGGGGCGCGATGTCGAACTCGACGTCAACCTGATCGCCGCCGACTGCGTCGGAACCGCGGCGCATGTGACGATGCTTTCAAAAATGAAAGTGAAGCCCGCCATCATCACCGAAGCCGAGCGCAAGAAGGTGATCAAGGAGCTGAAGGCGATCATTGCACTGGCCGCTGAAGGAAATTTTAAAATCCGCCTCGCCGATCAGGATGTTCATCTGGCGGTGGAGCGGACGCTGACCGAAAAGCTGGGCGACCTCGGCAAGAAGGTTCATACGTGCCGCAGCCGCAACGATCAGGTCGCGGTCGATTTGCGCCTTTATGCCCGCGAAGAAATTCTTGGCACGCTCGACGAGGCCGCCGCGCTGATTTCCGCGTTGCTGGCCTTCGCCAGGAAAAATGAAAAAGTTCCAATGGTTGGAAGAACCCACATGCAGCCGGGCATGCCGTCGTCGGTCGGCCTGTGGGCCGCCGCGCACGCCGAAAGCCTGCTCGACGACTGCGCGCTGCTGGTCAACGCCTATGAGCTGAACGATCAGTGTCCGCTCGGCTCGGCCGCCAGCTACGGCGTACCGCTTCCGATCGACCGCGAACTGACCGCCGATCTGCTCGGTTTTAGCCGTCCGTCGCACACGGTGCTCTACGCCAACAACGGGCGCGGCAAGCTGGAATCGATCGTGCTCGGCGCGATGAGCCAGGTGATGCTTTCGCTTTCACGCATGGCGCAGGATTTGATGCTGTTCACCATGCCGGAGTTCGGCTACTTCACACTACCCGATGAACTTTGCACCGGAAGCAGCATTATGCCGCAGAAGAAAAATCCGGACGTGATCGAACTGGTCCGCGCCCGCGCCAGCCGCGTCAAAGCCTGCGAACTGGCGGTGTACGACCTGATCAAAGGTTCGCCCGGCGGCTACAACCGCGACCTGCAGGACGCCAAGGAACCTTTCATGGAAGGAATCGCTATGACCCGCGCCTGTCTACGGGTTCTGGCTCCGTTCGTTCAGGCGATCCAGGTGAACAAGAAAGCTTTGCTGGCCGGTTTCACGCCGGATGTTTTCGCCACTGATCGCGCTTTGGAACTGGTCGGGCAGGGCATGCCGTTCCGCGACGCTTATCATTACGTCAAAGAAACCCTCGGCGAGCTGGCGAACATGGATCCGGTCAAAGCGATTATGCAGAAGACGCACCTCGGCGCGCCGCTCGGCATCGACTGGGAACTGCTCAAAGACCGCGTAATCGCCGTCACCGAAACGGTACGCGAAGAACGCCGTGTGATTGATACCGCCGTCAAAAAACTATTGAAATGAAAACGGTCATCTACTGGTTTTCGGGAACAGGGAATTCGCTGGCGGTTGCTAAAGAGCTGGCGAAACAGTGCGGCGATGCCGAACTGGTGTCCATGGCGAAAGTTGTCAGGAATCCGCCGCCGTCCGCCGAACGCATCGGGCTGGTGTTTCCAGTGTATGGATGGGGGCCGCCATCGCTGGTCGGGCGCTTTGTCGAAAAACTGAATGCTAAGCCGGATGCGTATATTTTCTCCGTCATCACCTATGCGGGCAGTCCGGGCGGCACACTGTTGGTTTTGCAGGGAATACTCCAAAAGCGCGGACTCGATCTGGCCGCAGGCTGGGGCGTGAAGATGCCGGAAAATTATCCGCCGTTCGGCGGCGCCCCCGCGCCGGAAAAACAGCAGGCGATCAACAGCGCCGCTTCAGAGAAAATCAGACAGATCACGACGGAACTTCAACAGTCGCCGCACGGGCAGTATGAACCCTCGGCGGCGGTCTGGCGGATGCTGAGCCGGATCGTCTATCCGCTGTTTTGTAAAAATGTTCCGCGCGCCGACCGTTCTTTCCGCGCCGACGAAAAGTGCAATGGATGCGGAATTTGCGCGAAGGTTTGTCCGGTGAAAGATATTGAAATGATCGATGGCAAACCGAAGTGGCTGGGACATTGCGAGCAGTGCTACGCCTGTTTTCATTGGTGCCCACAGCAGGCGGTGCAGTACGGACGTTCCGCAAAACAGCATCGCTACCATCATCCGGTCGTTGAGCTGTCTGATTTTTTCTGAGGTTATTTCTTCGGCGGAACCATCGCCATAATCTCTGCGGCGGGCCGCTCGTTACGAATGAGCTGCGCCATGGTTTTCATGTACGGGTCGACATGGTGCAGAAACATTTTGTAGCCTTCGCACAGCCAGTTGAGGCCCGGCTCGCCGGTCGGTGTGGTGATGAAGCGGTGTTTTGGACATTCGCCGTGGCAGACGAAAAAGACATCGCACTTGCGGCACCACTCGGGAAGTTTGTCGTATTTATCGTTACCAAACTTCCGCTGTTTTTCTGATGCCGCCAGATCAGCGATCGGTGTCTGGAGAATATTGCCGAGCAGAAAGTCGGGATAGACGAAGTGGTCGCAGGCGTAGATGTCGCCGTTGTGCTCGATAATCATCGCGCTACCGCAGCGCTCGGCGAAAACGCAGAGCGGCGGCGGCATGTCCATCCAGCCGTTGAGCATGACGTCGAAAATCTGCACGAAGACGTTGCCGACGTCGCGCCGGACCCATTCGTCAAAAATATCGATCAGGAACTGTCCGTACTGTTTAGGCTGAACCGTCCACGGCATCACGCGGTCGTCGGTATCGGCGGCGGCGAGATCCGGCGGCATGGCGAGTTTAAGGCCGAGTCGCGCGGCCGCATCGTCGGGCTTGCGTTCGATGATCGGAATGAACTGCAGAAAGGTGCTGCCGGTGCTTTTCAGGAAGTCATAAATTTCAACGGCATATTGCGCATTCTGGCGGGTAATGCAGGTGAGCGTGTTGAAGTCCACGCGGCTCGCTTTCATCAGCTTCAGCGCTTTCATTACCCGATCGAAGGTCGGTTTTCCGCCGCGGTCGATGCGGAATTTATCGTGGATGTGGCGCGGGCCGTCGAGGCTCAGGCCGATTAGAAATTTTTCTTTCGCCAGAAATTTGCACCAGTCATTGTCGATCAGTGTGCCGTTGGTTTGAAAGGCGTTTTGAACCGGACGCCCGGCGGAATATCTTTTCTGGAGCTGAACGGCTTTCTGGAAAAACTCAATACCCATCATCGTCGGCTCGCCGCCCTGCCATGCGAAGAGAATCTCCGGCGTGTTCTGCGACTCGCAATATTGCTTGATGTAGGCTTCGAGCACTTCGTCGTTCATGCGGTGGACTTTGCCGCCGGGGAACAGCACTTCTTTTTCGAGATAGAAGCAGTATTTGCAGGCCAGGTTGCAGTCCGGTCCGGTCGGTTTGGCCATCAGGTGAAAAGGCTGTTTTTTATTGGGCATGGCAGTTCACTCTCTGAAACATTTAGCCGCCAGATCGCGCAGTTTCGGTGGGCGGCGGTGGACGGGACGGCGGAGGAGCCGACGGCGGATCCGCCCGCACAGGAACAGAAAAATCTGCGCCGCTAAAAATGCGTCACCTTCGGCGGTGTGACGCGCGATGATCGGCAGACTCAATTGGGAACAGACTTCGTCCAGCGAGGGCGGACGCTGATTTTCGTAGCCGGCCTGACGGAAGGCGACCATCTCGCGCATGGCCATTCTCGCGGTATCGACAATCCGGTTGCTGAAATTCGCCTTAAAGTGGCGAACCATGGCTTCGTTAATCATGGCCGCGTCAAAGCGGATATGGTGTCCGACCACAATGGCGCCGGTCAGCAGGGGAATCAGCTCTTCGAGAACTTTTTTCTCATCCATTCCCTCGCGCGTCTCGCTGGGCAGAATGCCGTGGACAGCCGTGGCGGCGGTCAGGGCGGATTCAGGCTGAAAAACGGTCCACCTGCGGCTCAGCGCCACGTTGATCTGTCCGTCGATTATTTCAAAAAGCGCGATGGAAAGAATCCGGTCTGTTCCAACATTAAACCCGCTGGTTTCCGTATCGATCACGACGAAGCGGTTTGCCATCAATGGTATTTTCCAGGGGCGCCTGCTTTTGTTCGCCGCGAGATAATTCTGAATCAGCGGAGATTCGGATTTATGGAAAAAAGAGATCATGTGTTTCGCGCATCCAGTTGGAACCGGAAACGGACTGCGGATTGAACCATCCGCTGAACGTCGAACACGTTGACCAGCTGTCCGCGCTGGAGCTGGGTCAGATTCGCCGGGTTGATGAAACGTCCGGCGTCGCCGCGCTGAAGGCCGGTGAGTGTGCGGATACGCAGCAGCAGGTCGTATCCTTCGCGGGCCAGACTGGCCAGCTCCTTCATTTCCGCATGAGTCGAGGCCAGTTCCAGCCAGCGCCCGCCGGTGGAGTAATGCTGCCGGAGGTCGAAGTGCAGAGCGAAAAGACGGGCGGCGTCCCGCAGCGGCGTCAGCCCGCGCGCTTTAATGTCGAACTCACCTTCGTTGCCGCCTTTTTTCTCCACCACAAATTTTCCGAAAAAATTTAGGGGCGGCGGTGTCTCCACAATCATTTCAGCCATACGCCTCTGGATGAATGCATTTCCCCCGACGGCCTGGAAAACGGTCTGGCGAACCGACTCGCAGAGAGCCTGATCGCCCGCGACATAACGCAGGTCATACAGAATCAAAGCCCGCAACAGTCGGGTGCCGTCGGTTATCATATCGGTGTTTCTCAGCTCGGCGGTCCACTCCGCATCGGTCTTGCACCAGTTTGGATTGGAGGCCATCACACCGCCCTGACAGCGGGCGAATCCCGCATGAACCAGCATATTAACCACACGGTTTGCCAGCTTCAGGAAAAAACCGCGGTTTTTTTCATCCCGCTTCGGGTTGCCCGACGACGCGAAAATCAGCGCGTTGTCCATATCGGTGCGGAGCACCTGTTCGCGCCGTCCGTCACTGCCGACCGCGATCCACGTCCACGGAATATGGAGGAGATTAATTCCCTCATCGGTCATTTCGGCCAGCGAGATATTGATCATCTGGTTGACCAGTTCGTCGTACAGCTCGGCGCAGATTTCCCCGAGCAGCAGACCGGAGATTCCGGCTTCGAGATAGGTGAGAGCCATTTTTTCAATATCATCACAGATTTCGCGGAAACGCGCCGGCGAACGGGCCCGGCGGATTTCATGAATAAAGCCGGCCGGATGGCGACCGCTCTGCGTCAGCAGGTCTTTCTGTGTGCAGACATCCAGCGCGGCTGTATTGGCGGTTCCGTCTTCGGTCACGCAGACCTGACCGATTCGTTTGCGCAGCATAATCAGCGTGGCGGCGGTGATGCTGGAATTTTGAGCGACCGTGATAACCGGAGCGGACATAATGTTTGAGACCGGCAGGGAGCTGTCTGTTCCCTTGACAACCACCTCTTCAATCACATCGCTGCCGGTGACAATGCCGACCGGACGGCGGGTGCTGTCGGTAATCAGAATGGAGGGAACCCGTCTTACGGCCATCATTTTCGCGGCTTCGCGAATCGGGGTTTCTGAAGGACAGCAGAGCAGACGTTCCGGCGGGCGGGGCGTAATGGTGTGCGCGCCCTTCAGGTGAGCCTCCAGCACATTGGACGTTCCTCCGGTGGATTCGAGTCCGGAGTCGGGGATGGATCGTCCGACGCGGGTTCCCCAGAAAAGATGGCGGCGCACATAATAGCGGGCCCGGTCGTTGGTGTTGAGCAGTTCACGAACCATCGGCCAGGAGAGCGCGTAGAGAATGGAATCTTCCGCCGCCAGCGCCGTCACACGGTACGGCTCGCCCTCGTGCAAGGCCGACAGCCCGAGAATATCGCCGACATCGCGCACGTCAATCAGCTCATTGCGGTCGGCGGTCTGATAAAAATATTCAACCCGTCCGCGGGCGAGGAACAGAACTTCCTCGCCGGGCGGGTCGCCCTGTTTCCAGACTGGGTCATCTTTGGTCAGGACTTGAACCTTTGCTGTGCGGGCAAGTTCCTGAACCGCTCCCTCTGCAAACATGGAGAAGGGCGGAAACTGCCTCAGGGCGTTCGCGATGCGGTCCGGGATGAGGTTTTGCGAAATCATAAATCGGACTTCATTATGCCGTCGCCGCCAGAATGGCGTCCAGCCATTCTTCTTTCTTCTTCTGTAACATCGGACTCGGATGAGCGGTCAGCACCGGATCGTTTCCGGCGGGCACGGCAATAATCTTTTCGCCGTCAATGCAACTCAGGCACTGCTTCGCCAGCGGAATCAAACCGGCGTCCTGACCCCAGCCGAGAATAAACGGCGCGCCGGGTTTACGCCGGAGCATTGTTTCGCGCTCGCTTTTCCGAACCTTGGAAAAAAGGCTGTGCGCGTTACCGCCGGGAAGTTCAGCCAGAACTTTTGTTTTGGCGATAAAGCTCGGACTCTTCGGGTCGCGCAGGTCGGATATATTCAGTACGCGGACGTGTTTCCAATCTTTGGAAACCATAATGCGCATAATCTGATACTGCGTGTTGTCCGGCTGCGTCAGGACGAGCGGCTTCTGAAATCCGGCGGGCAGAGGCATAGTCAGCAGGCTGTCGGTGTCGCCGTCTTCAATCGGACGCGATGAACCGGGGTTCATCATGATCACCACGGCGTCGGGCAGATTCCGCGCCGCGCCGGAATTGCTGAACAGATCGTTCGGATCAGTTCCTGCGCCGACGGCTTCGCGCGGCAGAGAAGTAATTTCCAGCACACTGCGGCAAAGCTGCGGTTCAATTCCTTCGATGTACAGACGGTAGAAATGACCGTAGCAGCGGAATATTTTTTTTAGTCCGTCGGCTTTCATGAGTTAAAGCACGGCGATGGCGTCGATTTCTACGAGTACATCTTTGGGAAGTCGGGCGACCTGCACGGTTGAGCGGGCGGGCGGGGCTCCGGTGAAAAATTCGGCATAGACAGCGTTCATGGCCGGGAAGTCGTTCATGTCTTTCAGAAAGACGGTGGTTTTTACAACGTTTGGAAAATCCACGCCGCCAGCCTTCAGGATCGCTCCGAGGTTTTCCAGAACCTGCTTCGTCTGCGCTTCGATCCCGACAGGAATCGCGCCGGTAGATGGATTCAGAGGAATCTGGCCGGAGCAGTAGAGGGTGTCGCTGACTTTAACTGCCTGAGAGTAGGGGCCGACCGGTTCGGGGGCGTTCGACGTGCGGATAATCTCTTTTTTCATGCCCTCCTTTTACTGCGCTTTACAATGCCCGTCGAGCTGTTTGACTAAACCCGACCATTTTGGTTTCTTTTCTTGCGAAATACCCGATCAGGGTATATAAGGGATGTATGAAAAGCAGGAAGGAGTGTCCATGAAGAGGATTATACTCATGACTCTGATGCTGCTCGCCGCAACGTCTATTTATGCTGCGAATAAACCGCAAACGACCTGTCCGGTTATGGACGGTAATGCGGTTAATCCAAAGCTATATGTGGATGCAGACGGCTACCGCATTTACGTCTGTTGCGGCGGATGTGTTAAAGCGGTGAAAGCCGATCCGAAGAAATACATCGCGAAGTTAAAATCCGAAGGTGTGGAGCTCGAAAAAACACCGCAGAAGTAAAAGATATTTCCGATGAAAAAATGGGGTTCAGTGGTTCTCGCTCTGGTCTTGCTGGCCGTGCCTCCGTTTGTGAAGGCGGAGCAGGACAGTCGGCATCAGACCACGGTTTCTGAGGCGTCGTGCTGTTGCTGTCCGCCGGCGAAGGCGCACATCGCCAGCGCGGCCTGTCCGTGTGACAGCTGTGCTCAAAAAAATGCGCAGAATTGCGGCCGCGTGCAAACTGCGCCGGCGCTGTCCGCGCTGCCCGTTGAATCCTCTTTCAGTTTCGCGCTCTCCCTTTCCGGACGGATTTTTATTCACAACACGCTGTGTTCCGAACGGACGGATCCGCCGCTTCTGCGTCCGCCCATTTTCTCCTGATTCAACTGTTGGTGTTTCAAAACGTTGAAATCTAAAAAGGAGAAATTATGAAAACGATTCTGATGACAGCATTAGTCGCGATGACCCTGATGGGCACCGCGTTGGCCGCACCGGTGCAGGAAAAATGCAAGAGCTGCTGCAAATGTGAAGCGTGCAAATGCGCACCTTGCGCCTGCTGCAAATGCGAAACCTGCAACTGCGCCAAATAACAGACTGAACGTCTGTTAAAAAGAGCGCCCCGGGCAGCCGGGGCGCTTTTTGTTTGTTGAATTGTCTGCAAAATCCGCTGTCCCGGCGACCCGCTGATTGTTCCAAGGGCTGGAAAATTTTTTACCACGGAGGCCACGGAGGAACACAGAGTTTCCAAACATCGGAAACGCGGCGCGCCGTTATTACGGCTTGGCCAGCACTTCTTCGATGCGCCGGAGTTCGTCTTCAGAAAAGGTTGGCTTTTCCAGCGCGGCGACATTTTCTGTAATCTGTTCCGGATGGCTGGCGCCAATCAAAACGGATGTCACCGAAGGAAAGCTGAGGTTCCAGCAAAGCGCCATTTGCGCGAGGCTTTGTCCGCGGTCCGCGGCGATCTCATGGAGCGAGCGTACTTTTGCCAGCAGGGTTTCTGAAATTTGGTCGGCGCCAAAGGATGCGCCCGGTTTTCCGGCGCGGGAATCGGCCGGAATTCCGTTCAGGTAACGCCCGGAGAGCAGACCTTGCGCGAGCGGGCTGTACAGCATGGATCCGACACCATCTTTTTCCAGTTCACGGAATTCGCCCGACGTTTCGGCCATCCGGTCAAACATGTTGAACCGGACCTGATTGATCACGCAGGGAGTTTTCGATTCACGCAGCAGCGAGATCATGCGGCGCGAGGCTTCACCGAAATAATTTGAAATGGCCACATACAGCGCTTTGCCCTGGCGAACCGCGTCGGCCAGCGCTTCAGCGGTTTCTTCGAGCGGTTCGGCCGGATCGGGGCGGTGGTTGTAGAAGATGTCCACGTAATCCAGCTGGAGGCGCTTCAGGCTTTGGTCGAGCGCGGCGATCATGTGTTTGCGCGAGCCCCGCGTGCCGTAAGGCCCGTCCCACATCTGACAGCCCGCCTTGGTGGAAATGATGAGTTCGTCGCGATGATCGCGGAAGTCCGTTTTGAGGAGCTTGCCGACCGTGATTTCAGCCGCGCCGCGGGCGTAGAGGTCGGCCAGATCGAAATTGGTGATACCCAGATCAAATGCCGTTCGCAGCATCTGACGCTGATTCTCGAAAGGGTCGTTGGCACCGAAGTTCTGCCACAGCCCGATGGAGATGCCCGGAAGTTTAAGTCCGGTGCGGCCTGCGCGGTTGTAGATCATGGTTTTGTAGCGTGCGGGTGAAAAATCCATAATTTGTTTTTCCTTGGGCGCAGACAGTAGCCCAATCGTTATGCGCGAGGCAAGTTTCGAGACATGACGTTGCCGAGGTGGACGTGTTGCAAGCCGTTGAGTTCCGCGATGCTTTTGGCCTGCAGCAGACTTTCCAGCGGCGTCGGCGGCGCTTCGCTCCATTCGCGGGTTGGACGGTAGGCGCTGAAGTGCCACGGCACATCGGTTCCAAGGTTTGTAACCGCCCATTTGGTCATAGCGTCAATTTCGGCGGGCGAATCATTTTGTCCGGGAATCAAGAGCGTCGTCACTTCGAGATGAACGTCCGTTTCTTTCTGAATGTAAACCAGCGTGTCGAGTACCGGCTGGATCGTCGCGCCGCACAGCTTTTGGTAGAAGCGGTCGGTGAAGGCTTTTAAGTCCACGTTGGCGGCGTCCATGTGCGCGTAAAATTCTTTGCGCGGCCCCGGCTCGATCCAGCCGTTGGTCACCGCGACGGTTTTCAGTCCGTGTGCATGGCAGACCTTGGCGGTATCCACCGCGAACTCCAGAAAGATGACCGGCTCGTTGTAGGTGAATGCCACGCTTTCACAGCGGTAGCGGATTGCCGCGTCGGCAATCTCTTTCGACGTGGTGCGGCTTCCTTCCAGCTTGGCGGCTCGGCTTAAATGGTGGTTCTGGCAGAATTTACATAGCAGGTTGCAGCCGACGGTTCCGAACGACAGCGTGCCGGAGCCGGGCAGAAAATGGTAGAACGGTTTTTTTTCAATCGGATCGACCGCCAGTCCGCAGATGAGGCCGTATGAGGCGGCGATCAGTTCGTTGCCGACCCGCTGCCGGACAAGACAAACGCCGGAATTCCCGTCCGCGATGCGGCAGTGGCGCGGGCAGAGATCACATTCAATCAGCCCGTCGTCCTGCAAATGCCAGTCGCGCGCCGTTTTCATTGGCGGAATAATAGCGCTGTTCAGCCCGCGGCGCATCTATTAAAATTCGGGCCATGAGAGGGATGATCAGAGAGCCCGCCGTGGCGGGTATGTTTTATCCGGCGGATTCCGCTGAACTGCGCCGGATGATTGAAGGTTTTCTGGCGGAGGCGAAGCCGGGAACCCATCCGAAAGCGATTATCGCGCCGCATGCTGGTTATATTTATTCCGGCCCGGTCGCCGCCAGCGTTTATAAGCGGATCAATCCCGAAAAAATTTCGCGAGTCGTGCTGATCGGTCCGTCGCACCGCGTGGCGCTGCGCGGACTGGCGGCCTCCAGCGCTCCGGCGTGGCGCACTCCGCTGGGCGAAGTTTCTGTCGCGCGCCCCAACTTTGTTCAAATCAGCGACGTGGCACACGCGCAGGAACACAGCCTCGAAGTTCAGGTTCCGTTTCTGCAGGTCGTGCTTGGCGATTTCACTTTGCTTCCGCTGGTGGCCGGCGAGGCCTCCGCCGCAGAAGTTGCCGAGGTGCTTGAAAAATGCTGGGGCGGACCGGAGACGCTGATCGTCATCAGCTCCGATCTCAGTCACTACGAAAATTATAAAACCGCCCGGACGATGGACACGGCGGCATCCAAGGCGATTCTGGCTTTCGATGAGCGCGGACTTGAATGTGACAACGCCTGCGGACTGGTTCCAATCTGTGGATTGCTGCATTTGGCGAAACAGAAAAAGATGCGCGCCGAACTGGTTGACCTGCGCAGTTCGGGCGACACCGCCGGTTCGCGCGATCAGGTTGTCGGCTACGGCGCCTTCGCGTTCTACGAATAAAACGAAGACATCACTGCTTGAGCAGAATCGCGGGCGTTTCAATCTGCAGGAGGTTGGTGTGTTGAGAAGTCTGCTGATGTCCGCCGCCGACAAAGACGATCAGGTCGTTCAGTTCAATTTGTTTTTCATCGAGCATTTTGCGCAGGCAGACACGCACCAGTTCGTCGTCGGTGGTTTGTGAAACGGCAATCTTGGCGGAATAAACTCCGTAGCTGAGTGAGAGCTGGCGAACCGTGCTCATTTTCTCCGACAAAGCGAGGATGGGAATATTGCCGCGGTACGATGCGCAGATGCGGGCGGTTATGCCGGCGTTGGTGCTGGTGATGATGGCTTTGACCGGCAGGGCGGCGGCGCAGGAGACCGCCGCTTTGGCCAGATGGTTGCGAGGCATCACGTCGGCGCTTTGCTCGTATACGGGCAGCGTGGCCAGCAGGGATTCTTTCTGAGATTCCACGGTCTTGGCGATTTTCGCCATCATTTGAACCGCTTCGAGCGGGAATTTGCCGTAGGCGGTTTCACCGCTGAGCATGATGGCATCGGTGCCGTCGTAGATGGCGTTGGCGACGTCGCTCACTTCGGCGCGGGTGGGGCGCGGATTATCAACCATCGATTGCAGCATCTGGGTGGCCGTGATTACCGGCTTTATCCGCCGGATGCAGGTTTTAATCATCTGTTTCTGAACGCCGGGAACTTCTTCGGCAGGAATTTCAATACCGAGGTCGCCGCGCGCCACCATGATGCCGTACGCGACATCGAGGATGGATTCCAGATTGTTCACGCCTTCGTGGTTTTCGATTTTAGCGATAATTTTGATCGGGCTGCGCCGTAAATCCAGAATGCATTGGATGGACAGCACATCCTCACGGCAGCGGACAAAGGAGTGCGCAATGAAATCCACCGGGTTTCGCGTGGCCCAGTCGATAAACTCGGCATCCTTTTCTGTGAGTGACGGCAGATCGAGTTGAACGCCCGGCACGTTGACGCCTTTTTTATTTTTGATCTCGCCGTCATTGAGCGCGGTACAGATCAGCGTGTCGGAGGTTTTCCGGTTAACCAGAAGCGCAATCAGGCCATCGTCAATCAGGACGCGGCTTCCGAGCGGCACTTCGTCCGCAAAGCCGCTGTACGAAACCTGAAATCCGTTTTCCGGAGTGCGGGTCACGCCGATTTCAATTTGATCTCCGGTTTTGATCTGGAGAGGCGTTGTTAAATTGCAGGTGCGGACTTCCGGACCTTTGGTGTCGAGCAGGATGCCGACGCGGTCCGATACAGCGCGAATACCGGCAACGATTTTTTCAGCCGAAGCGATATCCATGTGCGCCGTGTTCAGGCGCACCACATCCATACCGCTTTCGATGAGCTGTTTGATAAAACCCGGATCACACCGGTCGTCGGCCAGTGTGCAGATAATCTTGGTTTGCTTGTTGCGCATAGGAATCCTTTTTGATGCGCGAGGGTTTTAACAGATTGTCCGGTCAGGACTAGCTTTAAATGGAAGAAAACGGTAGGTTGGACGGCGTGATGAAACTGGAACATCAGCAGTTATTACTTTCGATTGCGCGCGATGCGATTTTCCAAACTTTGGAAAAGAAAGTTCCAGCCATTGGAAAACTGCCTGCGGAGTTGATGGAAGAACGGGCGACGTTTGTGACGCTGACGATCGGTGGACGCCTGCGCGGCTGTATCGGCATGCTCGAAGTCTGCCGTCCGCTGGCCGAAGACGTTGCCGCCAATGCCTGCGCCGCCGCGTTTGAGGATCCGCGTTTCGATTCGTTGACGAAAAAGGAGTTCGAAAAACTCGAAATTCATATCTCGGTGCTCTCACCGCCTGAAGAGCTGACGTTTTCGTCTGAGGAGGATGTGTTGCGCCAGATCCGGCCCGGCATAGATGGGCTGATTCTGCAAGAGGGCTTCCGGCGCGGAACCTTTCTACCGAGCGTTTGGGAGGAATTGCCGGAGAAAGAGCTTTTCTGGGCGCACCTTAAACTGAAAGCGGGCCTACCGACAGACTATTGGTCGTCCACTTTGCGGGTTTTTCGCTACACAACGGAGTACTTTCCCTTATAGCGTGGTGCCTTAATCCAATGCCAACCCGTTATTTTCCAATAGGTTGTGGTAATCTTGGCCTCAATATTCCAATGTTCGGAAGCCTAGATTTTACTGATGAGGTCGAGATCGGGGTGGGCGTTAAATGGACGATTTTAAAAGGTGACGAACTGTGATACGGCGTCTGACAGGATTTTTAAGATATTTTCCGGATAAGGGGCGGGGAAAAAGGCTGGATAAAATCGTTTAAAAATATTTACCCCAAAAGGGTTGACAGCTCATTCATTTCCGCTAAAGTCGCTCCCCTTTGTGTGAAAGACCAAAAGTGATTTGGTGTTTGCGCAGAGTAATTTAGGACTAAACGGGTGTAAGAAAAAAGTCTGTTTCTTGGGACGAAAAAGCAGGAAGCGGGCCTTTTTATACTTTTTTATTTTTGAATGATAAAGGCGCGAGCACGGGGGAAAATTGCCCACGTAGCTCAGTCGGTAGAGCACGTCCTTGGTAAGGACGAGGTCAGCGGTTCGATCCCGCTCGTGGGCTCCACAAGAGAAGAGTTTGTTAAACTGGATTAAGAGTTAAGTAGTAAACGGATCAGAAGGAGAAGTCATGGCTAAGGATAAATTCGAACGGACAAAACCGCACGTGAACGTGGGTACGATCGGCCACGTTGACCATGGTAAAACAACGCTGACGGCTGCAATCACCTGCGTACAGGGCGCCAAAGGTTTGGCAGCCTATATTGCATACGACCAGGTTGCAAAAGCCTCTGAATCACAGGGCCGTCGTGACCCGACCAAGATTCTGACGATTGCCACCTCGCACGTCGAATATTCAACCGCCAACCGCCACTATGCGCACGTTGACTGCCCCGGCCATGCCGACTACGTCAAGAACATGATTACCGGCGCCGCTCAGATGGACGGCGCGATTCTCGTGGTCAGCGCCTGCGACGGACCGATGCCCCAGACCCGCGAGCACATTCTTCTCGCCCGTCAGGTCGGCGTTCCGGCCATCGTGGTGTTCATGAACAAGTGCGACCTGGTTGATGATACCGAACTGCTCGACCTCGTCGAAATGGAAATCCGCGAACTGCTCAGCAAGTACGAATTTCCGGGCGACGACACTCCGATCATCCGCGGTTCCGCGACGGGCGCGATCAAAGATCCTTCCGGAGCGGGCGCCGCCTGCATTCAGGAACTGATGGATGCTCTCGACAACTACATCAAGGAACCGGTTCGTATTACGGACCAGGCGTTCCTGCTGCCGATCGAAGACGTGTTCTCGATCGAAGGCCGCGGTACTGTGGTTACCGGCCGTGTCGAACGCGGTATTGTTCACACCGGTGATGACGTCGAAATCGTCGGCCTGAAGCCGACCGTCAAGACGACCTGCACGGGTGTTGAAATGTTCCGTAAGATTCTGGACGAAGGCCGCGCCGGCGATAACGTCGGCTGTCTGCTCCGCAGCACCAAGAAGGAAGATGTTGAACGCGGTCAGGTTCTGGCCAAGCCGGGTTCGATTCTCCCGCACACTGACTTTAAAGCTGAAGTGTACGTTCTGAGCAAAGATGAAGGCGGACGTCATACTCCGTTCTTCAAGGGCTACCGTCCGCAGTTCTACTTCCGTACAACGGATGTGACCGGCGACATCACCCTGCCGGAAGGCGTGGAAATGGTTATGCCGGGCGATAATGTGACGATGGCTGTTGCGCTGATCACCCCGATCGCAATGGAACAGCACATGCGTTTCGCGATTCGTGAAGGCGGACGTACCGTCGGTGCCGGACGCGTAATCGAAGTGGTTAAATAATCGAACGACGTTAAACGGAAGGCAGTGCATCGGCGAAACGATGCACTGTTTTCTGAGAAATCTGCCGGGAAAAGGGCACCATCATGCGCGATATTATTACTCTGGCTTGTACGGAATGTAAGCGGCGTAACTACACGACGACCAAGAACAAGAAGCTTTCGACCGGTCGGCTTGAAGTGAAGAAATTCTGCCCGCATGACCGCAGCCACACATTGCACAGAGAAACCAAATAAAATTTAAGACGGTGTAGGCCAGTAGCTCAATTGGCAGAGCGGCGGTCTCCAAAACCGCAGGTTGGGGGTTCAATTCCCTCCTGGCCTGCCAGTTTCTTCGGGGAAACGAGATGAAAAAGATAGTCGAACTGTTCAACGCGCTGAAGACGTTTCTGGGCGAGGTGAAAATCGAGCTGAAGAAATGCACCTGGCCGACGCGGCAGGAGCTTCTCGGGTCGACGATGGTTGTGGTGATCTCGGTTCTGATTCTCGGGGTTTTTGTCGGGTTGAGCGATACGGTGCTGATGGGCCTGCTGCGGGCGGTTCTTCGGTAACGGAGAGAAAGAAAACAATGGAAAAACAGTGGTTTGTTTTACATACGCTCTCCGGGCACGAATATAAGGTGCAGAACAGCATCGTTAGCCGGGTGAAGCAGGAAGAGCTGGGGGAATACATCGGCGAAGTTCTGATTCCGACCGAAAAAGTTTCGGAAGTGAAGCAGGGCAAGAAGACGACGGTTTCGCGCAAGTTTTTCCCCGGCTATGTGATGGCGAATCTGGCGCTGTACGATGAGAAAAAGAGTTTAGTGGAGGAAACCTGGTATTTTATCCAGAACACACCCGGTGTGATCGGTTTTGTCGGAGGAGAATCTCCGGTGCCGTTGCGCGCTGACGAAGTGGATCGGATTGTCAATCAGGTGGAAGAGAAGAAGGAAACGGTTACGCCCAAGATTAATTTTGAGCCGGGTGAGACGGTTAAGATCACCGATGGGCCGTTCCTCAATTTTAACGGAGTGATTGAAGAAGTGGATCCGGGCCGCGGTAAACTGAAAGTTTCGGTTTCGATCTTCGGACGGTCGGCTCCTGTGGAACTTGAATACTGGCAGGCGGACAAAGCGTAATTTGAGCGGAGTTTTTGTATGGCAAAAAAAGAAAAGGGCATGATCAAACTGCAGATTCCGGCCGGACAGGCCAATCCGGCGCCGCCGGTGGGTCCTGCGCTGGGTCAGCACGGCGTGAACATCATGGAATTCTGCAAGGCCTTCAATGCGGCCACGCAGAAGGAAGCGGGCATGATTATTCCGGTGGTGATCACCGTCTATCAGGATCGCTCGTTCAGTTTTATCACCAAGAGCCCGCCGGCCTCTGCACTGCTGAAAAAAGCAGCGGCTGTAGCCAAAGGATCGGGAGTTCCAAACCGCGACAAGGTGGGTAAGGTGACCCGCGCGCAGGTGGAAGAGATTGCCAAAATTAAAGAGGCTGATTTAAACGCCGGCAGCAAAGAGGCGGCTTGCCGCATCATCGCCGGCACAGCACGCAGTATGGGAATTGAGGTTGAATAGCCATGGCTAAGCACGGAAAAACATATACCGCAGTAAAGAAAAAAGTTTCGGTCGAAAAACTGTACGCCATTGAAGAGGCGCTTCAGTTCATCAAAGACAATCCGACCGCGAAATTTGACGAAACTATCGAAGTGGCCCTGCGAATGGGCGTCGATCCGACCAAATCGGATCAGGCGATCCGTTCGACTGTGGCGCTTCCAAACGGAACCGGTAAAGACGTCCGCGTCATCGTGTTTGCTACCGGTGCCGCCGCTGAAGCCGCCCGCGCCGCAGGCGCGTTGGAAGCCGGATTTGAAGATCTGTTGGCCAAAGTAACCGGTGGATGGATGGATTTTGATATCGTTATCGCCACGCCGGATGCGATGAAGGAAGTCCGCAAGCTCGGTAAGGTGCTCGGTCCTCGCGGCCTGATGCCCAATCCGAAGACCGGAACGGTCACCGACGACACCGCAACAGCCGTTAAGCAGTTCAAAGCGGGTCGTGTTGAGTTCCGTATGGATAAGAACGGCAATGTCATGGTTCCGTTCGGCAGACGCTCCTTCACCGTCGAAGCGCTGGCGCAGAACTTTCACGCGATTTACGAAGCGATTCTGGCCGCCAAACCGGCCTCGACGAAGGGTATTTATATCAAACGGTGCACGATCTCCAGCACGATGGGGCCGGGTCTGCACATCGACACGAAAGAGTCAGCAGCAGTTTAATTGTGAGGACAGGGCAGAGTCATGAGCAAAGAAAATAAAAAAATCAGACCGGAAAAGCAGTCCATGTACAACGAGGTTCAGGAGAACGTCTCCGGGGCTCTCTATATGCTTCTGACCGACTACAAGGGCATGACCATGCCCGAGACCGATGCGTTTAAGAAACTTCTGCGCGGCGCGAATGCCCGGGTGAAAGTGGTTAAAAACAGCACGCTCAGCCGTATCAGCGGTGAAATGGGTTGCGGCGGACTCGCCGAAAAGCTGACCGGTCCGACTGCTGTCATTTTCGGATCCGGCGATGTGGTCGAAGTGGCCAAAATCCTGAAGAAGTTTTCTGGAGATAAGAATAAGCCGGCCGTTAAAGGCGGCGTACTGGAAGGTGCGATTCTTTCTTCGAAGGATGTGATCGCGCTGGCCGGTCTGCCCGGTAAGAAAGAGCTTCAGGCGAAACTGGTCGGCACACTGGCGGCTCCGATGACCCAGCTGGTTGGTGTGATGAGCCAGAAGGTGTGCAGTCTGCTGTACGTGCTGAATGCGGTCGCTGAGAAAAAAGAGAAGGCGGCTTAAGTAGAATATTTTAATTAGGTTGGTTGAATTCAATTCATGTGTAGGGAGGAATAAAAATGGCTGAAGAAACTGTAGTAAAAGAAGGTGTCCATCTCGAAGGCAAAATGGCCGAGTTCGTGGACTGGATTGAAGGTATTTCCGTGCTCGAGCTCTCGAAGCTCGTCAAGGCTCTGGAAACTCGTCTGGGTGTCTCCGCAGCAGCTCCGGTCGCAGTAGCGGCAGCGGGCGGCGCGGCAGCAGCAGAAGCCGTTGCTGAGAAGACCGAGTTCACTGTTGTTCTGGCTCAGGCCGGCGCACAGAAGATTCAGGTGATCAAAGAGCTCCGCGGCGTAACTTCGCTGGGTCTCAAAGAAGCCAAGGATCTGGTGGACGGCGCTCCGAAGACGATCAAAGAAGGTGTCTCCAAAGAAGAAGCCGCAACCATCAAGGCGAAGCTCGAAGCCGCTGGCGCTACCATCGAAATCAAGTAACAGAAGCGATGTGCAGGCATGGCCCGGCGGTTTTTCCGCCGGTGCTTCTGCACGTCAGGTAGTGTGTTTGTATTTCGTGAGCCCGTCGGCTTCGTATAGGAAGCGGCGGGATGAAGCGTTCAATTAGAGCCTGAAGGTAATGGAATGTCCGATAGAAAAAACTTTGGAAAACTGACAGACGTAATTGAGGCCCCGGATCTCATTGAGCTCCAGACCAATTCCTATGCGGAGTTTCTCCAGCAGGGAGTTGCGCCGTCACGCCGGAAAAAAACCGGCTTGCAGGCGGTTCTGGGCGAGGCATTTCCGGTCGAGAGCTATGACGGTCAAATTGCGCTTGATTTCGCAGGATACGAAATCAAAGAGCCGAACCTGTCGTACGTCGAAGCCATCAAAGAAGGCGAGACCTACGCAGCTCCTCTTTACGTCACGTTCCGTTTGCGCGAAAACGAAGATGTCCGCGAAGACACCCTGTTCATGGGTGAAATTCCTCTGATGACGGAGCGCGGCAGCTTTGTGATTAACGGCGCAGAGCGCGTCATCGTCAGTCAGTTGCATCGCTCGCCGGGAATCTGCTTTGAGCAGACCACCCATGCGAACGGCTCGCTCCTTTATTCTTTCCGCATCATTCCGGATCACGGTTCATGGGTTGAAACCCAGTTTGACACCTCCGACCTGCTGTATGTCTATCTGGATCGCAAGCGCCGCCGGAGAAAATTTCTTGCGTCCACGTTCCTGCGCGCCCTCGGCTACGGCACGGACGAAGAAATCATCAATCTGTACTACACGATTGAAAGCTTTCCGCTGAGCAAACGCATCAGCGACGAATCGGAACTTGCCAATCTTGTGCTCAAAGACGACGCGGTCGACAGCGACTCGCAGTCCGTCATCGGACGCCGTTACGACGCGCTCACGCTGGACATGATTCAGCGCATGAAGCACGCCGGCTATAAGAACGTCGAAGTCGTCAACGTCGCCTGGGACGAAGGTCTTTTCATGAAGACCATCCAGAAAGACACCACCCGCTCGGTTGACGAAGCGCTCAAAGACCTCTATCAAAAGCTCCGGCCCGGCGATCCGCCCACCACGGCATCCGCCCGCCAGATGCTCAAGCGCCTTTTCTTTGACGAAACCCGCTTCAGCCTGAGCCGCGTCGGCCGCTACAAAATTCAGCAGAAGCTGAGAACCAAAGCGACCTCGCTGACATTGGATAAAGAAGATGTCGTGGAAGCTGTCCGCTACCTCATCAATATCCGCATGGGCAACGGCACACTGGACGATATCGACCATCTGGGAAGCCGCCGTATTCGTACTGTTGGTGAATTGCTCGAAGGACAGTGCCGCGTCGGTCTGGCCCGCATCCAGCGTCTGGTTAAAGAACGCATGACGATCTTTGACACGACCGTTGACCGCCTGACCTCTCAGAAGCTGATCAATCCAAAAGCTCTTTCCGCCGTGATCAAGGATTTCTTCGGCCGTTCGCAACTCAGCCAGTTCATGGACCAGACCAACCCTCTATCCGAACTGACTCATAAACGCCGTCTTTCGGCGCTTGGCCCAGGCGGGTTGAACCGCGACCGCGCCGGCTTCGAAGTGCGCGACGTTCACAGCTCGCACTACGGACGTATCTGCCCGATTGAAACTCCGGAAGGTCCGAATATCGGTCTGATTTCCTCGTTGAGCACCTTTGCGCGCATCAACGAATACGGCTTCATCATTTCCCCTTACCGCAAGGTGGAAAAAGGCCGCGTGACCGACAAGGTCGAGTCGCTGACGGCGGACGAAGAAGAAAATTTCGTTATTGCCCAGGCGAATGCGCCCCTTAATGCGAACGGCACATTCCAGAACGACCGCGTCATGGTGCGTGTTCGCGGTGACTTCAAAGAAATGGCTCCGGCGGAAGTTCAATACATGGACGTTTCACCTAAGCAGGTGGTGAGTATCGCCGCCGGGCTGATTCCGTTCCTTGAGCACGACGACGCCAACCGCGCCTTGATGGGTTCGAACATGCAGCGCCAGGCCGTTCCGCTGATGGTGTCGGAGCGCCCCTTTGTGGCCACCGGTATCGAAGGCCGTATCGCCCGCGACTCTCGCGTGCTGATCCTCGCCGAAGAAGGCGGTAAAGTGGCTTACGTTTCGGCCGATAAGATCGTCGTTTCCAAAGACGGCGAAATGCCGGTCAAAAAGAAAACACCCAAAGAAGATTATCAGGAATACGAACTGCGCAAGTTCATGCGTTCGAATGCGGGCACATGCCTCAATCAGCGCCCAATCGTCAAGTGCGGTGAGAAAGTCAAAAAAGGACAGGTTCTGGCTGACGGTCCCGCCACCGATCGCGGCGAACTCTCTCTCGGTCGCAACGTGACCGTGGCGTTTATGCCGTGGTGCGGATACAACTTTGAAGACGCAATTTTGATCAGTCAGAAGATCGTCAAAGAAGACGTCTATACCTCGATTCACATCGAAGAGTTCGAGTGCGGTGCCCGCGACACCAAGCTGGGCCCGGAAGAAATCACCCGCGATATTCCCAATGTCGGCGAAGAGGCTCTCAAGAACCTGACGCACGAAGGGATTATTCAAATCGGCGCAGAAGTGAAGCCCGGCGACATTCTGGTCGGGAAGATTACTCCGAAGGTTGAAACCGAGCTGGCTCCTGAAGAACGCCTGCTGCGCGCTATTTTCGGCGAAAAAGCAGCGGATGTACGCGACACTTCGCTGCGCGCACCCAGCGGCACCTACGGTATTGTGATGGACGTCAAAGTTTCGGCCAAGAACAAGAACGTCAAGGAAGCGCCTAAAGCGAAACCGGCCGCCGACATGCGTAAGCGTCAGAAGGATATCGAAGAACGCTACAAGAGTTCGGTTCATGAATTGACCGAAGATCTGACGGAAGCTCTCAGCAACATTCTGCTCGGCGAAAAAATTCCGCTGGACGTGATGAATGTTCAGAGCGGCGATGTCATCATCCCGGCCAACCGCAAAATCACCAAGACGCTGCTGCGCAAACTGGCCGCCAGTTACGAGCACATCGAAATTGATCCAAGCCCCATCCGGATCAAGATCATGAGCATCATCGACAACTTCCGCAACAAGTTCACGGAAGCCGAAGCTGACAAGCAACGTTCGCTTGATCGCGCCGGAAACGGCGATGAAGTTGACGAGGGCATCGTCAAGCAGGTCAAGGTCTATGTGGCCAGCAAGAAGAAACTGTCGGTTGGTGACAAGATGGCCGGACGTCACGGTAATAAGGGTGTTATTTCACGCATTCTGCCCGAAGAAGACATGCCTTTCCTGCCGGATGGAACGCCGGTTGAAATCGTGCTGAATCCGCTCGGCGTGCCTTCCCGTATGAACGTCGGACAGGTCCTTGAAACCCATCTCGGATGGGCCTGTAAACATCTTGGCATTTATGCCGCCACGCCGATTTTCGACGGGATTTCCGAAAAAGAAATCCGCGAGATGCTCGAGGAAGCCGGACTGCCCAAAGACGGCAAGACGGTTCTCTACGACGGACGTACCGGTGAAGCCTTTGAACAGCGCGTAGTGGTCGGAACCATTTACATGCTCAAGCTGCACCACCTGGTCACCGAAAAGATCCATGCCCGCGCGGTCGGTCCGTATTCGCTCGTCACCCAGCAGCCGCTGGGAGGCAAGGCGCAGTACGGCGGACAGCGCTTCGGGGAAATGGAAGTGTGGGCGCTGGAAGCCTACGGCGCGGCGCACGCGCTGCAGGAAATTCTGACGGTCAAGAGCGATGACCTCGCCGGCCGTACCCGTATTTATGAGTCCATTGTGAAGGGTGAGAACGTACTTGATGCCGGACGTCCGGAATCGTTTAACGTACTGATCAAGGAACTGCAGGGGCTCGGCTTGAATTTTGAAGTTAAAAAGCCGAACACGGATAATGTTTCGTTCACAGGACGTATTTAATCTTTGACAGGAGAAAACCGGTGGATACACGCAATGCAGCAGATATACTCGGCGTAGAGACAGAGACGATTGTCGACGTGGCCAGCATCAAGCTGGCTTCACCTGAGGACATTCGTTCCTGGAGTTTCGGGGAGGTTAAAAACCCCGAGACCATCAACTACCGTACGTTCAAACCTGAAAAGGGCGGTCTTTTCTGTGAACGCATCTTTGGTCCTTCCAAGGATTGGGAATGCAGTTGCGGAAAATACAAACGCATCAAACACAAAGGTGTAATCTGTGACCGTTGCGGCGTTGAAGTGACGCTGTCGCGCGTTCGCCGCGAGCGCATGGCTCACATCGAACTGGCCGTTCCAGTGTCGCACATCTGGTTCTTTAAGGCCACACCGAGCCGCATGGGTCTTATGCTCGACATGACTCTGCGCAGTCTTGAGCACATCATTTACTATGACGACTATGTTGTCGTTGAGCCGGGTGATACGCCGCTCAAGGAAAAACAGCTGCTGACCGAGTTGGAATACCGTGAAGCGCTGGATAACTACGGCGAAGGCAGTTTTGACGCCCGGATCGGTGCCGAAGGTATCCGTGAGTTGCTCAAGAAGATTAATCTGGCCGAAAAATTGGGAGAACTCGAAGATTCGCTCGCCAGCACCCGCAGCAAGCAGACCCGCAAAAAACTGGTCAGCCAAATGAAGGTGATCGAAGGGCTCATCAAGAGCAATTCGCGCCCTGAATGGATGATTTTCGAAGTGTTGCCGGTTATCCCGCCGGATCTGCGTCCGCTGGTTCCTCTCGAAGGCGGCCGTTTCGCGACGTCTGACCTGAACGACCTTTACCGCCGCGTTATCAACCGCAACAACCGTCTAAAAACCCTGCTGGCGCTCAAGACGCCGGAAGTGATTATCCGTAATGAAAAACGGATGCTGCAGCAGGCTGTTGATGCGCTGTTCGATAACGGCCGTCATGGCCGTGCCGTCAGCGGTCCGGGAAACCGTCCTCTGAAGTCGCTGAGCGATATGCTCAAGGGTAAACAGGGCCGTTTCCGTCAGAACCTGCTCGGCAAGCGCGTCGACTACTCCGGTCGTTCAGTCATTGTCGTCGGCCCGAACCTGAAACTGAATCAGTGCGGTCTGCCGAAGAAAATGGCGCTGGTGCTGTTCGAACCCTTTATCATCCGCAAGCTCAAAGAACGCGGCATTGTGCATACCGTGCGCAGCGCCAAGAAGATGATTGAGCGCGAAGAGGAGGTCGTATGGGATATTCTCGATCAGGTGACCAAGGGTCACACGGTCATGCTGAACCGTGCGCCGACTCTGCACCGTCTTTCAATTCAGTCGTTCGAGCCGGTTCTGATTGAAGGGGAAGCCATTCAGGTTCATCCGCTCGTCTGTACCGCATACAACGCGGACTTCGACGGTGACCAAATGGCCGTTCACGTTCCGCTTTCTGTTGAGGCGCAGATTGAGTCCAAGAGCCTGATGCTGGCACCGAACAATATCTTTTCGCCGTCCAGCGGCAAGCCGGTCATGACTCCGACGCAGGACATCGCGCTGGGCTGCTACTTCCTGACCAGTTTTTCACAGACCTTCATGCTGGAAGCCCGTAAGAACAGCGGGAAAGACGACAAAGAACGTCTGCCGTTGCTGGCCGATATCAACGAAGTTCACACGGCTTTTGATGAAGGCGCTCTGCGTCTGCATGATCGTATCCGCTACCGCAATGCGGATTATCAGCGGGAAACCAAGTTCGGCGATCAGCACAAGTCGGCCATCATGACGACGGTCGGAAGGGTGTTTTTCAACGAAGTCTGGCCCGACAGCATTGGTTTTATCAACGAACGCATCACGAAGAAGCTTCTCGGTAAACTGATCGAGCATTGCTACGAAGTGGCGGGTCATGACGAAACGGTGCGCGTACTTGACAGCCTCAAGAACCTCGGCTTCGCTCAGGCGACTGCCGCGGGGATTTCGATTGG
This sequence comes from uncultured Verrucomicrobiota bacterium, assembly GCA_903831085.1. Classification (GTDB taxonomy): domain Bacteria; phylum Verrucomicrobiota; class Kiritimatiellia; order Kiritimatiellales; family Tichowtungiaceae; genus Tichowtungia. Next base: position 86,672 of record CAIKWE010000032.1, read on the forward strand.
TCTGTCCGATATGATCATTCCGCCGGAAAAAGCGGAAATCATTGCGGCGGCGCGCAAAACCATCAGCGCGGTGGAAGACAAATACAAAAAAGGTCTCATCACCGACGGCGAGCGGTACAACATGGTCATTGACCAGTGGACCGACGCCAACGATAAGCTGACCGCTAAACTGTTCAGCGCGCTGGAACGCAATGACGATCCGGTCAACAAAGATTCCGTCAACGACCTGAATCCTGTTTTCATCATGGTGGATTCCGGCGCCCGCGGCAGCCGTCAGCAGATTCGTCAGCTGGCCGGTATGCGCGGTCTGATGGCCAAACCGTCAGGCGAAATTATCGAACGCCCGATTCTTGCGAATTTCCGCGAAGGGTTGAGCGTGCTCGAATACTTTATTTCCACGCACGGCGCCCGTAAAGGGTTGGCCGACACCGCGCTGAAGACCGCAGACTCCGGTTACCTGACTCGCAAGCTGGTCGACGTTGCCCATGACATTATCATCATGGAAGAAGACTGCCATACGCTCAACGGTATCGAAGTGAGCGCCATCACCGACGGTGATGACGAACTCGTGTCGCTGGCGCAACGCATCATTGGACGTACCGCCTGCGACGATATCTGTGATCCATTCAACGCAAAAGAAGTGATCGTTGCGGCGAACGAAATCATCGACGAATACGCAGCCAAGAAAATTGAGCGCGTCGGCGTTGAGAAGATCCGCATCCGTAGCGTACTCACCTGTGAATCGCGCCGCGGTGTTTGCGCCAAGTGCTATGGCCGCAACCTCGCTTCGGGCCGCGAAGCTCGTCTGGGCGAACCGGTCGGAATCATTGCCGCTCAGTCCATCGGTGAGCCCGGTACGCAGCTGACCATGCGCACCTTCCACATCGGGGGTACCGCCAGTTCGGTCTTTAAACAACCGAAAATCACGGCTAAGGAAAACTCGACCATCCGCTACGAAAATCTCCGCACGGTTAAAGTTGAAACCGGTCACGTCATTCTTAACAAAAACGGTTTTGTGGTGACGTATGACGATGACGGCCGCGAACTCGAACGCTACTCCACGGTTATCGGTGCTGTGATTTCAGTCGCCGACGGAGGCCGCGTCAAACGCGGCGAAACGTTTGTTAGCTGGGATCCCTACAGCGTGCCGATTCTTTCGGAGCAGGACGGGAAAGTTGACTTCCACGACTTTATTGAAGGTGTCACCGTGCAGAGAGCGGAAGACGAAACGACCGGTATCGAAGGTCTGGTTGTGCTGGAGCACAAGGAAGACCTGCATCCGCAGATCGTTGTCAAAGACGCGTCCGGCAAAGCGATTGCCTATTACTCGATCCCGTCTGCGGCCCACGTGATGGTGCTCAAAGGCGCGAAAATCAGTGCCGGCACCACGCTGGCCAAGACGCCGCGCAAACAGGCCCGCACCAAGGACATCACCGGCGGTCTGCCGCGCGTGGCCGAACTGGTCGAAGCCCGCCGTCCGAAGGAAGCCGCGGAAATTGCGAAGATCGACGGGTTGGTTGAACTTGGCGGCATCGCCAAAGGCAAACGCCAGCTGATCATTCGCGACCCGGCCACTGGCACGGAAGAAGAGCATCTTATCCCGATGGGTAAGCACGTGATCGTTTATTCCGGCGATGTGGTTCAGAAGGGGCAGCAGCTCACGGAAGGCCCGATTGTTCCGCAGGAACTGCTCGAAGTCTGCGGCCCGCAGGAACTGCAGGAATATCTGGTGAACGAAGTGCAGGCGGTTTACCGCCTGCAAGGTGTGGAAATCAACGACAAGCACATTGAAGTGATTGTTCGCCAGATGCTCCGTAAGGTGAAAATCACTGATCCGGGCGACACCGAGTTTCTCTGGGGCGAACAGGTCGAAAAACAGAAATTTCAGGAGGTCAACCAGCGGGCCATGGAAGAAGGCCGCCGTCCGGCGGAAGCTTCACCGGTTCTGCTGGGGATCACCAAGGCGGCTCTCGCTACCGAAAGCTTTATCTCGGCGGCATCGTTCCAGGATACCACCCGCGTACTGACGCAGGCGGCGACACTGGGACGGATTGATCAGCTGCGCGGATTTAAAGAGAACGTAATCATGGGTCACCTGATTCCGGCCGGCAGCGGATTCCCGTTGTATAAGAACATCCGTCCGGTCAAGCTGGGTGAGGAGATCAGCGTAGAGGATGCGCTGGGATCTAATCCGTTACTGGCGCAGGAGGAAAAATCCCCGGAAAGTTAAATCTTAATGCTTGCGGGATGAGCGGGTGGCTCCTATTATCTACCGCTCGTTTTTTTTGATGGAAGGAATATATGCCAACGATTAATCAGCTTATAAAAAAACCGCGTAAACCGCTTCAGAAAAAGAAGAAATCGCCCGCGTTGATGAACTGCCCGCAGCGTCGCGGCGTCTGTCTTCTCGTGAAGACGATGACTCCGAAAAAGCCGAACTCCGCGTTGCGTAAAGTCGCCCGTGTCCGGTTAACGAACGGTCGCGAAGTCAACGCCTATATTCCGGGCGAAGGTCACAACCTGCAGGAACACAGCATGGTGCTGGTTCGCGGCGGGAGGGTGAAGGACTTGCCGGGGGTTCGCTATCACATCATTCGCGGAACGCTCGACTGCCTCGGGGTAAGTGCTCGCCGGCGGGGGCGCTCCAAGTACGGGGCCAAGAAACCGAAAGAATAAAGAAAGTTTTTAAACCATGGCAAGAAGACGCAAAGCAGAAAAACGTACGATCACGCCGGACCCGCGCTTTAACAACGAGCTGCTGGCCTACATGATCAACAGCATCATGGGACGCGGTAAAAAATCTATCGCCGCCGCCATCGTTTACGGCGCGCTGGAAGATATTCAGCAGAAACTGAAAGAGGAAGACCCTTTGGTTGTTTTTGCCCGTGCCGTTGAGAACATCAAGCCGAAGCTGGAAGTGAAGTCGAAGCGCGTCGGCGGTGCAACGTATCAGGTTCCGCTTGAAGTCAGCCCGAAACGCCAAATCGCTCTGGCCTGCCGCTGGCTCATTCTTTATGCCAAGACCCGCCGCGGACAGCCGATGCGCCGTGCGCTTGCGATGGAAGTGCTGGACGCCTACAACAATCAGGGTTCGGCTGTTAAGAAACGGGATGACACCCACAAAATGGCTCAGGCCAACAAAGCATTTGCCCACTACAAGTGGTAATGACCGGGATTCGAAATGAAGGTTGCTGTGAAACAGGATGGAAAAAATGCGAAAGGCTCTGCGTCTTCCCAGCGGGAAGATGCATCGCGCGGACGCAGTTTGTCCTCAATCCGCAACATCGGAATCGTAGCGCATATTGACGCCGGCAAAACCACCACGTCAGAACGCATTCTTTATTATACCGGTCGCGTCTATAAAATGGGTGAAGTTCATGAAGGTACTGCCGTCATGGACTGGATGGAACAGGAGCAGGAGCGCGGCATTACCATCACCAGCGCGGCAACCACCTGTTTCTGGAAAGATCACCAGATCAATTTGATTGATACCCCCGGCCATGTTGATTTCACGGTCGAAGTTGAGCGATCACTGCGCGTACTCGACGGTGCTGTAGGGGTTTTCTGCGGAGTAGGGGGTGTTCAGCCTCAGTCCGAAACTGTTTGGCGTCAGGCGAAGAAATATCATGTTCCCTGTCTGGCGTTCGTCAATAAGATGGATCGCAAGGGTGCCGATTTTGAATCGGTCGTAAGCCAGATGCGCGAGAAACTCGCCGCTCCGGCGATCCCCGTCCAGCTTCCCATCGGTTTTGAAGAAAATTTTAAAGGCGTTGTTGACCTTATTTCCATGCGTGCGCTTTTCTTTAAAGAAGAGGATTTCGGAAGTGAAGTTCAAGAGAGCGTCATTCCTGAAGAAATGGCTGTCGCTGCTGAAAAGGCGCGAGCCGCGCTGATTGAGCGCGTTTCGGAAGTGGACGAACAGCTGATTGAAGCATACTTCGAAAATCCAGACGTGCCCGCCGGTCTGCTGATGGCAGCGCTTCGCCGCGCCACCATTTCAGGGAAGATTGTTCCGGTGCTCTGCGGTTCGTCGCTGAAAAATAAAGGGATTCAACCTTTACTGGACGCGGTTGTGAGCTTCCTGCCGTCTCCGATTGATGTTCCGGCGATTAAAGGAATTCATCCCAAAACGGAAGAGTTGCTCAGCCGGGAAGCAGGCGATTTTGAACCGCTCAGCGCGCTGGCGTTCAAACTGATCACCGATCCGTTTGTCGGCAAACTTGTTTTTGTACGCATCTATTCCGGCAAGCTTGAGCAGCGTCAGAACGTCTTCAATCCGCGCACGAAAAAACGCGAAAAAATCAGCCGCCTGCTACGCCTGCACGCCAACAGCCGGGAAGATATAGATGTGCTGTATGCCGGCGAAATCGGCGCGATTTCCGGGCTGAAGAATTTCACCACCGGCGACACGCTTTGCGCCGAAAACGATCCGATTGTTCTGGAGCGCATTGTGTTTCCTGAACCTGTGATCTCCATGGCGATTGAGCCGAAAACGCAGGCCGACCGCGACGCCTTGAAAGCCGCGCTCTTTTCACTGGCCGAAGATGATCCGACCTTCCGTGTCACCATGAACGAGGACACCGGACAGACCATCATCAACGGAATGGGCGAGCTCCACCTTGAGATCATAAAGGATCGTATTTTCCGCGAATTCAAAGTTCAGGCCAATGCCGGCAAGCCGGTTGTTGCCTATCGTGAAAGCGTTCAGAAGACTGCCTCCGGCGACTTTACCTTTGCTCGTGAATTCGCCGGCCGCGGCCATTTCGGACATGTTATTGTTCAGGTTGCTCCGCGCGAGCGCAGTTCCGGAAACCATCTTACAGTTAAAGTTTCAAAAGAGATCATTCCGGCGGAATTCCACGAGGCCATCAAAGAAGGTCTCGGCGATGCGCTCATGACTGGCGTGCTCGGCAACTATCCGCTGGTTGATATTGAAGTAACGGTTATCGGCGGAAGTGCCCATCCGGTTGATTCATCTGAGATGGCCTTCCGTACAGCGGCGGTTATGGCACTGCGCGCAGCGATCGGCAACGCTTCGCCGACTCTGCTGGAACCGATCATGAAGCTTGAAGTTATTGCCCCGGACGAACATCTGGGCGATGTGATGAACGATTTAAACGGTCGCCGCGGACGGATCCGCGAGATCGAGGCCCGCGAGGCGGTGCAGATTGTACATGTGGATGTTCCGCTGGCAGAAATGTTCGGCTACGCCACCACAATGCGTTCGCTAACCAAAGGCCGTGCCAGTTACACGATGGAGCCGTACCGCTTTGAAGCAGTGCCGGATTCCATGCAGGAGACCATCTTAAACCGGTAGCAGAGAAAAATTATGAATAATCAGCGCATACGCATACGTTTAAAATCTTTTGATCACCGGGTGCTGGACGCCTCATCAAAGGAAATTGTCGAGACCGCCAAACGCACCGGTGCCCGCGTGGCAGGCCCCATTCCCATGCCGACCCGTATTGAGCGGCTCACCGTCAATCGCAGTCCGTTTGTGAATAAGAAATCAATGGAACAGTTTGAAATCAGAACGCACAAGCGTCTGCTCGACATTATTGACCCGACGATCAAAACAGTGGACGAGCTCAAAAAGCTCAATCTGCCGGCGGGCGTGGACATCACCATTAAAATCTGAGTGAAATCATGAAGAGTCTATTAGGAAAAAAACTGGGTATGACCCAGGTCTTCGACGAAGAAGGAAAGCTGATACCGGTAACGGTTATCGAAGCAGGACCGTGCAGTGTGGTTCAGCGAAAAACGGCCGCCACGGATGGCTACGAAGCGGTTCAGCTCGGGTTCGGTGCGCAGAAGCCGGAACGGGTTGCCAAGCCGCTGGCTGGACATTTTAAGAAGGCCGGTGTCGGCACGATGCGGGAACTGCGTGAGGTCAGCGTGGAAGCGGACGACGCGGCTAAAGCCGGTGACACATGGACCGCGGCGCTTTTCGAAGGCGTTAATTTTGTCGACGTGCTGGGCACGACCAAAGGTAAGGGCTTCCAAGGCGTTGTGAAGCGGCACAACTTCGGCGGTGGACGCGCCACCCACGGTTCGCACTTTCATCGCACAACCGGTTCAATCGGTATGAAAGAAAAACCCGGTCGCGTTTTCAAAGGCAAGAAAATGGCCGGCCAGATGGGCAGTACGGACGTTACCGTTCAGAGCCTGAAAGTGGTTCAGGTTCGTGCGGCTGAAAACCTGATTCTGGTTAAAGGTGCGGTACCCGGTGCCAACGGCATAACGCTGGTTGTGCGCGAAGCACTCAAGAGGAAGTAATTTGAGAGGATGATCATGAGTACGTTACCGCTTAAAGATTGCAAAGGGAAGAAACTGGGTGAAGTGACCCTCAGCGAAAAATTTACTGTCGCTGACAAGGGCTCTCAGGCGGTTTTCCAAGCTGTCACAACCCACCAGACCCATCAGCACCAAGGTTCTGCTAACACGCAGCGTAAAGGTGAAGTGGCCGGTTCCGGCAAGAAGCCCTGGAAACAAAAGGGTCTTGGACGTGCACGTGCCGGTTACCGTCAGTCGCCCGTGTGGCGCGGCGGGGGTGTTGCCTTCGGTCCGCATCCTCGCAAAGTGCGCAAACAGGTTCCGCGTAAAGTGGCTCGTCTGGCTTTCGCCCGTGCCTTTGGTGAAAGAGCTGAAGCCGGTCAGGTGATGGTTCTGGATGACATTAAGCTGGCGACTCCGCGTACCAAGGAAATCTGTTCTTTGCTGAAGGTGCTGGAAATCAAGGGCAAGACTCTGCTGATTCTGGATGTGCTGGATGCGAACGTTTGTCTGGCGGCTCGCAATCTGCAGGATATCGAAGTAGTTTGCGCCGCGAATGTGAACACCTACCAGATTGTCCGCTATCCCCAGATTGTGATCACCAAAGCGGGTGTTGAAAAACTCGAACAGCGCCTGGCCTAGAGAGGAATTTGTAATGAAAGACGTATATCAGGTAATTCAGAAAGTCATGCTGACGGAAAAGGGCAACCGCCTTTCCGAAACGGAAAACAAATATGTTTTCAACGTCAAGCCCACCGCCAACAAAGCGGAGATCAAGCAGGCGGTTGAAGAGCTTTTCAAGGTGAAGGTGACTGCGGTCAACACCATGAAGCGGTTGGGCAAAAATAAACGGGAACGCACCGCTAGTTCCGGCCGCACCGCTGGATGGAAGCGCGCCGTTGTGACGCTGGCCGAAGGCAGCAAGATAGATTTCGTGTAAGGAGTTTAAGTCATGGCTTTAAAAACATATAAACCGACAACGCCCAGCCGCCGCCACACGGTGACATCTGCGTTTGAAGAAATCACAAAATCGACGCCCGAACGTTCGCTGATCCGCGCGAAGAAGAGCACCGGCGGACGCAACAGCGCAGGACGTATTTCGACCCGTCATCGCGGCGGTGGACACAAACAGCGTTACCGTCTGATCGATTTTAAACGCAACAAGCACGGCATTCCTGCCACCGTTGCTACGATCGAATACGATCCGAACCGTTCAGCCCGCATCGCGTTGCTGAACTACGTGGATGGCGAGAAACGCTACATGATCGCTCCGGTCGGCCTGAAGGTGGGCACCGTGGTCGTATCCGGACCGGAAGCTGAACCAGCCGTAGGCAATGCGCTGCCGCTCGAAAAAATTCCGCTGGGCACGACGGTTCATAATATCGAACTGAAAGCTGGCGGCGGCGGACAAATCGCTCGTTCCGCAGGAACCAGCGCTCAACTGATGTCCCGCGAAGGCGAATTCGCCAACTTGAAGATGCCGTCGGGCGAACTCCGCCGTGTACGCATCAACTGCTACGCAACCATCGGTCAGGTCGGCAATGTCGATCATGAAAATATTTCCAGCGGTAAAGCCGGGCGGAAACGCTGGCTGGGTATTCGTCCGACCGTTCGCGGTGTGGCGATGAACCCGGTCGACCATCCGATGGGTGGTGGTGAAGGCCGTACGTCGGGCGGCGGACATCCGCAGTCGCCGTGGGGCACGCTGGCTAAGGGCAAGCGCACCCGCAAACACAAACTGGCTTCGAATAAGTACATCATTGCACGGAGAAAGAAGTAAGTTATGGCTCGTTCACTTAAAAAAGGTCCTTTCGTTGACGTCAAGCTGCTCAAGAAAATTGCGCAGATGGAAGTGTCAGGCAGAAAAAAACCGGTCAAGACCTGGGCTCGTGCCTCGATGATCGTGCCGGAGTTTGTCGGCCATAACTTTTCCGTGCATAACGGCAAGGTGTTTGTTGCGGTGTTTGTGACGGAAAACATGGTGGGACATCGCCTTGGCGAGTTTGCTCCGACCCGTTCGTTCAAGTCGCATGGTATTGCGACCGACAAGACCGTTTCGAAATAAACTATTTTTATTATAGAAGTTCTGGATTTGAAAATGGAATGACGTATAGTTGCCGCCTTTGCGTTCAGAAAGCGGTAGCAAATTGAGAGTAAAAACATGGAAGTTTCAGCAACAACAAAATACGTGAGAATGTCACCGATCAAGGCGCGTTATATGGCGTCTGAGATCCAGGGGCTTTCGGTTGCAGAAGCCCTTCGTATTACAAGCTTTAACGCAATGAAAGCGGCGACTGAAATCGGCAAAACACTCCAGTCAGCCGTTGCCAATGCGCAGAGCAACGAAGGCGTCTCTGCGGACAAACTTTTTGTGAAAGATGCCTATGTGGATGAGGGCCCGGCGCTCAAGCGGTCCCGCCCGCGCGCTCGCGGTTCAGCGTCGCCTATTCGTAAGCGTACGTCTCATATCACAGTGGTTTTAACGGATCGTAAATAAGGAAAGGGAATCGTTTTGGGACAGAAAGTAAATCCTATCGGACTCCGGATTGCGGTAAATAAGAACTGGCGCTCGCGCTGGTTTGCCGGCAAAAAAGAGTTTGCTGATCTGCTTCAAGAGGATATCGCTATCCGCGAAGCCGTACATGCACGTCTTAAAGATGCTTCGATTTCGAACATCTTCATCGAGCGTTACGCCAACCGTGTTCGTGTGACCATCCGCACAGCCCGTCCAGGGTTGGTGATTGGCCGCAAGGGCGAGGACATCGAAAAGCTGCGCGAGCAGCTTGGCAAGATGACCAAAAAAGAAGTTTACATTGAAATTGATGAGGTAAAGAACCCCGACATCGATGCCAAACTGGTGGCCGAAGGAATTGCTCTGCAGCTGGAACGACGCGTTTCACATCGCCGGGCAATGAAACGTGCGATTCAGATGGCTATGGATACCGGAGCGGACGGCATTAAAGTGCTGGCTGGCGGACGTTTAGGCGGGGCTGAGATTTCCCGCACGGAAAGCTACAAAGAAGGTAGAGTTCCGCTCCATACGCTGCGAGCCGACATTGACTACGGAACGGCAACTGCCCGGACCGTGGCCGGCGCGATCGGCATCAAGGTGTGGATTTGTAAGAAGGATGAAAAGGCGCAAGCTTAGGAGTATTGACCAATGCCTTTAATGCCCAAACGAGTTAAATATCGGAAAGTCCAGAAGGGCTCCCGTAGCGGTATGGCCAAAGCCGGCACCACGCTGGCTTTCGGTGAATACGGTCTGCAGGCGCTGGAGCGCGCATGGATCACAAACATTCAGATTGAGGCCTGTCGTGTGGCGATCAACCGCAATCTGAAACGCAAAGGAAAACTTTGGCTGCGGATTTACCCGGACAAGCCGTTTACAAAAAAACCGCTGGAAGTCCGAATGGGTAAAGGAAAAGGCGGCGTCGAAGGCTGGGTTGCTGTGGTTCGTCCCGGACGCATGCTTTTTGAGCTCGACGGTGTGACGGAACAGCAGGCGCGTGTCGCTATGCGGCTCGCGGCTACCAAGCTGCCCATCCGTGTGCGCTTCGTGACCCGCCATGTGGCGAAATAATTGAGAGTATTGGAATGAAAAAATCTAAAAAAATTACGGATAATACGGCGGCTGAGCTGCAGCTGCAACTGGACGATGCGAAGAAGGAGCTGTTTAATCTGCGCCTTCAGCAGGTTTCCGGTCAGCTGGAAAATCCGTTGCGCATCCGTGCCGTGCGGCGTTCGATAGCGCGCATCAAAACAGTTATGAATCAGGCGGCGAAGGCCGAGGGGTAAAAGATGGAGTCAAGAGGTCATCGGAAAGTGCGCGAAGGTCGCGTTTGCAGTGCGGTGGGAAATAAAACCATCGCGGTGGTCATTGAGCGCCGCGTTCGGCATCCGTTGCTGGGCAAGGAACTGCGTGTGACGAAGAAAATTCATGCACATGATGAAAACAACGAAGCCAAAGTCGGTAACGTGGTCCGTGTAATGGAAACCCGGCCGATCAGCCGGCTTAAGCACTGGCGGCTTTTAGAAATTTTGTCGAAATAAGGCAGGTAAAAAATGATTTCAGTACAGACCAGACTGGATGTCGCGGATAACACCGGCGCGCGCAGCGTGCAGTGTATCCGGGTTTTGAAGACGAAGCGCAGATACGCCAAAGTCGGCGAGATAATCAAAGTGGCGGTGAAAGAAGCGCAACCCGGCGGAGTCGTCAAAAAAGGCGATGTCTGCGAAGCGGTTGTCGTTCGCACCACAGCCCCGATCCGCCGCCGTGACGGTTCCGTTCTGCGTTTCGACCACAATGCGGCCGTCATCATTGATGCGACGAAAAATCCGCGCGGAACGCGCATCTTCGGCCCGGTGGCCCGCGAGCTGCGTGACGGCAACTTTATGAAAGTTGTTTCGCTTGCGCCGGAAGTGATTTAAGGAGAGGAACATTTTGTATGGCAGCGCGTATTAAAAAAGGTGATTTGGTCAAAGTCGTCACCGGCGATGACAAAGGCAAGACCGGCAAGGTTCTGCAGGTGCTTCCGGGCACCGACCGGGCTTTGGTGGAAGGGCTGAATTTTGCGAAGAAGCATATGCGCAAAACGCAGGACAATCCAAAGGGCGGCGTGTTGGAAAAAGAAGCTTCCATTCACATATCGAACCTGAAAAAAGCAGAGTAACTTAATCCATTTATCCAGAGGGGTGGGTATCCATGATACCGGCAATGAAGAAAAAATATCGTGAATTGGTGGTGCCGGAACTTCAGAAGAAGTTCAACTACGGCAACCGTATGCAGATTCCGTCGCTTTCCAAGATCACCATCAATGTATCGGTCGGCATGCAGCATGACCGCGATGCGTTGCAGGCGGTGCTGGACGATTTGGGCAAAATCACCGGCCAGCGTCCGGTAACAATCAAGGCCCGGAAGAGCGTGTCGAACTTCAAACTGCGCGAAGGCGTTTCGCTGGCTGGCAAAGTGACGTTGCGCGGCGCCCGGATGTACGAATTCCTGGATCGCATGATCAACATCGCGCTGCCGCGTATTCGCGACTTCCGTGGTATTTCAGCTAAAGCGTTTGATGGCCGCGGAAACTACTCTCTCGGCCTGAAAGAGCAGACCATTTTCCCGGAAATCAATCCGGATCATGTCCGTAAAGTGCACGGCATGGATGTGACATTTGTCACAACGGCCAAAACCGACGCAGAGGCCCACGAACTGCTCCGCCTTATGGGAATGCCGTTCGAAACCGCCAAAAACAAAGGTGAACAGCAATGATATTGAGCGATCCTATTTCTGATATGCTGACTCGTATCCGCAACGCCAACATGGCGGCGCATGTTAAGGTGCAGATGCCCCACTCGAAAATGAAGAGTGAGCTGGCGCGCATCCTGAAGCAGGAAGGATACATCAAGGACTACACCACCGAGAAAGTGGAAGGAAAGCCGACGCTGGTTCTTCATCTTAAATATCAGGATGACCAGAAGCCGGTGATTCAGGGTCTGCGGCGTGTCAGCCGTCCGAGCTGTCACCACTATGTGGGAGCTGATGATGTTCCTCGCGTGCTGGGCGGTATCGGCACAGCGATTCTGAGCACCTCATCGGGTATGCTCAGCGATAGAGAGGCCCGCAAGGCTCATATCGGCGGCGAAGTGCTTTGCTATGTGTGGTAATTTCAAATTGAGGTTGTAACGATGTCTAGAATAGGAAAAATGCCTCTGACGGTTCCGGCGGGCGTGGAAGTGACGCTCAGCGGAAATGTCGTGACGGTTAAGGGGCCCAAAGGGCAAAGCACGCTGCAGATTCCTTCGCTGATCACCGTGGCGGTTGCCGGCAGTCAGGTAACGGTCGATCGTAAAGAGGAAACCAAAGAAGCCTGCGCGTTGCACGGAACGATTCGCAATACGCTCAAGAACATGGTTCTCGGGGTGCAGACCGGCTACGTCAAAGAACTCGAAATTCAAGGTGTCGGTTACAAAGCGGTGCTGCAGGGCAAGGTCCTGGTGCTGTCGCTCGGTTTCTCGCACGAAATCAAGCATGCAATCCCCGAAGGCATCAAAATTGAAGTCACCGGGACAACGGAAGTAAAAGTATCAGGGCACGACAAGGCTCTGGTCGGTCAGGTCGCCGCGCGCATTCGCTCGTATGCTCCCGCAGAACCCTACAAGGGCAAAGGGGTGCGTTATAAAGGCGAACAGGTTCGGCGCAAAGAAGGTAAGGCAGTGGCTTAATCATGAAGGTCAAAAACAAATCAGATTATCGGAAGCGCAGACATCTCCGTCTGCGGAACAAGGTGAAGGGAACTGCCGGGCGTCCGCGCATGGCTGTTTATGTTTCCAACCGTTATATTTATGTGCAGGTCATCGACGACGACGCGCAGAAAACCCTTTGCTCGGTTTCATCGCTGGGCGACAAATGCACCGTCGACACCGCCAAAGCGCTCGGCGCCAAAGCGGCCGAAGCGGCCAAAGCGCAGGGTGTTTCCAAGGTGGTTTTCGACCGTGGCGGCTTTGCTTTCGGATCGCGCATGCGTGCGCTGGCCGACAGTGCTCGTGAAGCCGGCCTTCAGTTTTAGTTTTATGTAAATGAGGAGTTGCTTGAAGTGACTGAAAAATCAGCAGAAAAAAGAGTGAAATCCGAGTTCAAAGGGAAATCAGATTTCAAAGAGAAATCCGAGTTCGAAGAACGCGTCGTGCACATTAACCGCAATTCAAAAGTGGTCAAAGGTGGACGCCGTTTCAGCTTCGGAGCGCTGGTTATCGTCGGCGACGGAGCTGGCAAGGTCGGTTACGGCCTCGGCAAAGCCAACGAAGTGGCCGATGCGATTCGTAAAGGCGGCGAAACCGCTAAAAAAGCGATGAAGCCGATCGTAATGAAAGGCACCACCATTCCGCATGAAGCGCACGGAGAATTCGGCGGTGCTCAGGTTCTGCTGCGTCCGGCATCCGAAGGTACCGGTGTAATTGCCGGCGGCTCCTGCCGTGCGGTGCTCGAACTCGCCGGTGTGCGCGATGTGCTTGCCAAGTCGCTTGGCAGCAGCAACCGATTGAACGTAACCAAAGCCACCATGGCTGCTCTCGCCTCCTTGCGTTCGCGCGAGTCCGTGATGGCGGCCCGCGGAAAATAAAGTAAGAGGTTTTTAAAATGGAACTGCATTCATTACAGCCCACAAAAGGTTCGACTCACCGGAGAATGCGCGTAGGTCGCGGCCGGGCATCCGGAAAAGGTAAAACCTCCGGACGCGGTCACAAGGGAGCCTACGCCCGCTCGGGTCACAAGCATAAACCGCTCTTTGAAGGGGGCCAGATGCCGATGGCTCGCCGCATTCCCAAACGCGGTTTCAATAACGTCAACCGCCAGGTGTTCGCACCGGTTAACGTCGCCGCGCTCAGCGCCTTTGAAGCCGGAACCGTTGTCACCATCGATCTGCTTCGTCAGACCGGTATGGTCAAAGGTAACTGGGATGGCGTCAAAGTGCTCGGCAACGGCGAAATCGCGAAAAAAATCTCGGTCAAAGCCAATGCCTTCAGCGCCGCGGCCAAAGAAAAGATTGAAGCTGCCGGTGGCAGCTGTGAGATAGTCTGACCCAAAAATTTTAACGGGGTACCCGATGCTTTCCGCCTTCGTAAACAGCTTTAAGATTCAGGAACTGCGCCAGCGGATACTCTTTACCTTGGGCGTAGTCTTCTTGTCCCGTTTGTTGTCCAGTATCCCGATTGCGGGTGTGGATTACGGCATGATCACCAACTATATCAAGTCCTCCGCCGGACAGGGCACAGGGGGGTTTCTTGATATGTTTAACCTGTTCAGCGGCGGCGCGGTTGAGAACTGCGCCGTCGGTGCACTGGGAATCATGCCCTACATCAGCGCCTCGATTATCATCCAGCTGATGACGGCGGTGGTGCCTACGCTCGAAAAACTGGTTCGCGAAGGCGAATCCGGACGGGCGAAAATCACGCAGTACACCCGCTACCTAACCGTTGTGCTTTGCGCTTTTCAGGGATTCCTGATCGCCCGCGCTCTGGAGGCAGGACAGCTCTACTTTCCTGCCGAAGTTGTGCGGATTCCAGGTCTGGGTTTCCAACTGCTCACGGCCATGACGCTGGTTACCGGAACGCTCATGTTGATGTGGTTCGGCGAACAGATCACCGAACGCGGAATTGGCAACGGCGTTTCCATGATCATCACCGTCAATATTGTCAGCCGTATGCCGTCAGCGGTCAGCGCAATGATCAATATGTTCAAGCCGGTCGACGGTGTGCAACGCCACTCTTTTTTCATGGCGGCTGTCCTGCTCATCATGGTGCTGGCGGTTATCGCTCTGGTCATAGCGGTCACGCAGGCTCAGCAGAAGATTCCGGTTCAATACGCCAAGCGCGTGGTTGGACGCAAAGTTTACGGCGGACAGCACACTTTCATGCCGTTGCGCGTCAACTACGCCGGTGTCATGCCCATTATTTTCGCTCAGGCCATTCTGATGTTCCCGGCCAAAATCTTCAGCATGATGCCTTGGCCCGCCGCCAAACAGATCGGCGCCGCGCTGGGCTACGGAACCGTCCCTTACATGATCAGCTTCGGCCTCATGATTCTTTTCTTCTCTTACTTCTGGGTGGCCACGCAGTTTAATCCTGTGCAGATCGCCGACGACCTGAAAAAATACGGCGGGTACATTCCCGGCATCCGTCCCGGCACATCCACCGCGGAGTTTCTGGACCGCACCATGACCCGCATTACGCTGGCCGGCGCGGTCTTCCTGACCCTGATTGCCGTCCTGCCGACCATCATGGGCAATCAGTTCAGTATCCCGTACATGATTTCATCCTTCTTCGGCGGAACCAGCCTGCTCATCATCGTTGGCGTCATGCTCGACACGATGCGCCAGATTGAGTCGCACCTGCTCATGCGCCACTACGACGGATTCTTGAAAAAAGGAAAACTTAAATCCGGAAGAAGGTAGGCGATGGAAGCAATCATCCTCCTCGGTGGCCCCGGCGCGGGCAAAGGCACTCTGTCTGAATTTCTGAAAAAGCAGACCGATTTTATTCACGTCTCCACCGGCGACATGTTGCGCGCCGCCCTGAAATCCGGATCGCCTGTCGGTCTCGAAGCCAAAGCCTTCATGGAAGCCGGCGCCCTCGTTCCCGACTCTGTCATCCTGCGCATCATCGAAGAACGCATTTCCCAGGAAGCGGCATCTGCCCGCTACATGTTCGACGGCTTTCCGCGCACTATCGACCAGGCCAAAGGGCTTGATCTGCTTTTCAAAAATAAATCAGGAACCGTTAAGCACGTCTTCAACCTGATCGTTCCGCGCGAAACCCTGCTCAAACGGCTTACCGGCCGCCGCGTCTGCAAATCCTGCGGTGCGGTCTATCACCTGATCAACATCCCGCCGAAAAAGGCGGGCGTTTGTGATGTGGACGGCGGCGAACTCTACCAGCGCGCCGACGATAGCGAAGACACCATCCTCAACCGGCTCGAAGTCTACGAAAAACAGACCGCGCCGCTGATCGAGTTCTATCAGAAGCAGAAACTTCTCCGTGACATCGCCGCTGGTCACAGCGCCGCTGAAACCGGTGCGGCCGTTCTCGACATCCTCAGCGCGTAAAGGCTCTCGATGATCGTGATCAAGAGCCCCTCTGAACTCGATGCCATGCGCCGCGTCAACCGCATGACGGCTCAGGTTCGCGACGAACTCGCCGCCATGGTGCGCCCCGGCATCACCACTCTTGAACTCGGCAACGCCGCCTTCGAACTCATCCGCAAACTCGGCGGAACCAGCGCCTTTTACGGCTACCACGGCTTCCCCGGCCAGATATGCGTCTCCATCAACGAAGAAGTCGTCCACGGCATCCCCGGCAAGCGCGTTATCAAAGATGGTGACATCGTCAGCATCGACACTGGGATCACGTTCGGCGGATTCATTGGTGACACAGCCATAACCGTCGCGGCGGGCGAAATTGACGACGAAAAAAAGAAACTGCTCAAAGTCACCAAAGCGGCTCTTGATGCGGGCGTTGCCAAAGCGGTTGTCGGCAACCGGCTTGGCGACATCTCTCATGCCATCCAAACCGTCGTTGAAGCCGCCGGATTTTCTGTTGTACGTGAATTTGTCGGCCACGGCATCGGCCGCGACATGCACGAAGACCCGCAGATTCCAAACTTTGGAAAAGCCGGACACGGACCGAAGCTTAAACCCGGCATGACCCTCGCCATTGAACCGATGGTCAATATCGGCGGCCCGAAAGTCAAAGTGCTCAGCGACAACTGGACCGCTGTCACCTGCGACGGAAGCGCCTCGGCGCACTTCGAGCATACCGTCGCTGTCGGTGTCACCGCCCCCGAAATTCTCACGCTGCCCTGATTCTTGGTCTGCATAGCCACGCAGGTTGCAAACCTTGGAAGAATCCGGTAGAAACTTTCCACCCGAGACGAAAGTCGAGAGAGGCTGTCCGCCAAGGGCAGGACAGCAATGAAACGAAGTGAATGGCAATCTTTGGAAAACGGCACCCGGAGGCGTTCATGTTGGAAAAAGAGGCGAAAGCCCGGATCAAAATAAACAAACTGCTCGAAGAGTCGGGATGGCGTTTTTTTGATGACGGAACGAATCCGGCCAACATCGTCCTTGAGCCGAACGTCAAACTCACGCAAACGCAGGTTTCCGAACTGGGTGAAAATTTCGAGAAGACGAAGAAGGGCTTCATTGATTTTCTACTGCTGGACAGCAAAGGCTTTCCGCTGATCGTCCTTGAGGCCAAAGCGGAGGACAAGAATCCGCTCGTTGGCAAGGAGCAGGCCCGCAAATATGCCAAGTCCCAGAATTGCCGCTTCGTAATTCTCTCCAACGGCAACCTGCATTATTTCTGGGATATGGAGCGCGGCAATCCATACCACATTACGTCCTTTCCTATGCCGGACTCGGTGGCCGGTTACAAACAGACCGTGCCGAACCCGCAACGACTCATCGACGATCAGGTCGGTGACGACTACATCGTGCTGACTCAGCGCCCGAACTACCAATCCGAAGCCGCGTGGCGCAACAAGGCGGAACGTCCTGGCTACATTCAGACCAACAAACTTCGTTTTCTTCGTCCGTATCAGTTGAAAGCCGTTCACGCCTTGCAACAGGCCGTCAAAGACGGCGCGGATCGCTTTCTGTTTGAAATGGCCACCGGCACCGGAAAAACTCTGACTGCCGCCGCCGTTATCAAACTCTTCCTCCGTTCCGGCAACGTCCGGCGCGTGCTGTTTCTGGTGGATCGTCTTGAACTGGAAGATCAGGCTAAAAAGGCATTCGCCGGATTGCTGTCCGCCGACTTCAAGACTGTTATCTACAAAGAGAACCGCGACGACTGGCGGCACGCGGAAATCGTGGTCACCACCGTGCAGTCGCTGCTCTTCAACAACAAATACCAGCGGCTCTTTTCGCCGACCGATTTTGACCTGGTCATTTCCGACGAAGCGCACCGCTCCATCGGCGGCAATGCGCGCGCCGTCTTCGATTATTTCATCGGTTACAAACTTGGCCTCACCGCCACGCCCCGCGACTACCTCAAACGGTTCAGCAAAGCCGCGTCGACCAGCCGCGATCCGCGCGAAGCCGAACGCCGCCTGCTGCTCGACACCTATCGCACCTTCGGCTGCGAAAACAGCCAGCCGACCTTTCGTTACTCACTGCTCAATGGCGTGGACGAAGGGTTCCTGATCAACCCGACCGTCGTGGATGCCCGTACCGAAATCACCACGGAACTGCTTTCCGAAGAAGGTTTTGTCGTTTCGTTCACCGACGATGCCGGTGAAGATCAGCAGGAAGCCTTCAAACAGCGTGAGTTTGAAAAGCGGTTCTTCGCCGACGCCACCAACCAGCTCTTCTGCAAAACCTTTCTGGAACACGCCCTGCGCGATCCGGTCAGCGGCGAAATCGGCAAGTCCATTGTCTTTGCCGTCAGCCAGAACCACGCCGCCAAGCTGGCGCAGATTCTCAACCAGATGGCCGACCGCATGTTTCCCGGCAGATACCAATCCGACTTCGCCGTGCAGGTTACTTCGCAGATTTCCGACGCCCAGCAGATGACGATCAACTTCGCCAACAACAAACTGCTGGGCGAATCGAACGTCATCCCCGCCTACAAAACCAGCAAGGCCCGCGTCTGCGTCACTGTCGGCATGATGACCACCGGCTACGACTGCCCCGACATTCTGAATCTCGGCCTGTTCCGCCCGATCTTCTCGCCGACGGACTTCATCCAGATCAAAGGGCGCGGCACCCGCAAGCACGACTTCCGCGAACAGCTTTTCGACGAAACGATCAAAGAGCACGTCGAAAAGCCGTTGAAGTCCGCCTTCAAGCTCTTCGACTTTTTCGCCAACTGCGAATACTTCGAGGAGAAATTCAAATACGATCAAGTGCTGAAACTCCCGCGCCCGAAAGGCAAAGGCGGCGAAGGCCCGCAACCGCCGCCACCGCCCGGCGGCCTCTACGACCACACCGGCGAAGACCTGCTCGAAACGATCAAAGAAGAAACCATCGGCTACGGCGGCATGAAGATCGACCGGATGTTCTTTCAGCAGTTTGAAGACACCGTGCGCGAAAACGGAGCCATCGCCACGGCGGTTGATGCGGGGCAGTGGGATCGAGTCATTGATTACGTCAACCGCGAGGTTTTCGACAAGCCGGAGCAGTTCTACACTCTCGACAAACTGCGCAAAGCCGCCGCCGTGGACCGGCTTCTGACCCTGCGTGAGATTCTGGAAAAAGCCTTCGGCCTCATTCCTCGCTTCAAATCGAAGGACGAACTGCTCGAAGAGGAATTCGCCAAGTTTGTCGCCGACGCCAAACCCGACGAAGCCGAAGCCATTCCGGCGATCAAGACCTATTTCAAGGCTTACGTCACTGACGGGCGCATCCGCCACATCATCGAAACTGGCGACTTGACCGACCTCGCCACCAATCCGGTCTTTTCCACCCGCGACTTCAAGGCCGTGCCGAAAAAGTACCGCGCCCTGATTCCCGCATACGTCAGAGATTATGTTGCGCTGAACCAGTTTGCGGCCTGACCATGAGCGCAGAACCTCTCATCCCGAAACACGGCGGCTACCGGAAACTCAAAAGTTTTCAGGTGGCGCAACTGGTTTATGACATCACGGTGCGTTTTTGCGACTCCTACATCGAAAAGCGCAGCCGCACTCACGACCAGATGGTGCAGGCGGCGCGCTCCGGTGTGCAGAACATCGCCGAGGGATCGCAGGCTTCGGGAACTTCCAGAAAGATGGAACTGAAACTGACCAACGTCGCCCGTGCCAGTCTGGAGGAACTTCGCCTGGACTATGAAGATTTTCTGCGCCAGCGCGGACTGCCGCTCTGGGAGCGCGAAGACCCCCGGCGGCAAAACCTGATTGACCGCCGGTGCGCCACTGCCGACGACGTGGCGCTGTGGGCCAAAGAGCAGAAAGAGAGTGGACTCAGTAGACAGAGTGGACACGATGGATGGGAAAAACCGTCCACCGAGTCAACAAAGTCCACTCCCACTTACCCCGAACTCGCGGCCAACGCCGCGCTGGTTCTGCTGGCGGTGGCGTGCAGTCTGCTCGACCGCCAGCTCGCCGCGCAGGCCGAAGCTTTTGAAAACGAAGGCGGCTTCACCGAGCGCCTTCACCGCATCCGCTCCGAAAAGCGGTCAGCGCATTCTTCGTCCACTCGGTCCACCAAGTCCACCCCGTCCACGAAAGATCGAGGAGATTCATGTTAGACACCGAAACCAAACGCCGCATCGACACCGCCCGCGATATTCTCGTCGGCAAGGTGCCCGACCCCAAATCGCAGGTGGAGCAGATCACCATCGCCCTGATCTACAAGTTCATGGACGACATGGATGCCGAGGCCGAGGAGCTGGGCGGCAAGCGCAAGTTTTTCACCAAAGAGTTTGCCCGCTACGGCTGGGCCAAACTGATGAGCCCGTCGCTCGGCGGCCACGAAATGCGCGATCTTTACGAGGAAGCCCTCAAGAAAATGCCGGAGAATGAGAGGCTTCCGGAGCTCTTCCGAAAAATCCTGGACGACGCGAGCCTGCCGTACCGCGATCCCGAAACGCTCAAGAGCTTCCTCAAGATCATCAACGAGTTCAGTTACGACCACAGCGAAAAGCTCGGCGACGCCTTTGAATACCTGCTCTCCGTCCTCGGCTCGCAGGGCGACGCCGGACAGTTCCGCACCCCGCGCCACATCATTGATTTCATGGTCGAGGTCATCGCCCCGAAAAAAGGCGAAGTGATTCTCGATCCCGCCTGCGGCACCGCCGGTTTCCTGATTTCTGCCTATAAACACATTTTAAAATCAAACTCCACTCTGTCCACCAAGTCCGCCCAGTCCACCAGTGCCCTGACACCGGACGAACGCAGGAAGTTGGCGGCGAACATTCGCGGCTACGACATCTCGCCCGACATGGTGCGCCTCTCGCTGGTCAACCTCTACCTCCACGGCTTCGCCGACCCGCATATTGTCGAGTACGACACGCTCACCTCTGAAGAGCGCTGGAACGAATATGCCGACGTCATCCTCGCCAACCCGCCGTTCATGTCGCCGAAAGGCGGCATCAAGCCGCACAAACGTTTCTCCATTCAGGCCAAGCGCTCCGAAGTGCTCTTCGTGGACTATATGGCCGAGCACCTCACCCCCACCGGCCGCGCCGCCATCATTGTTCCCGAAGGCATCATCTTCCAGAGCCAGACCGCCTATAAACAACTGCGCAAAATGCTCGTCGAAAATTCCCTCGTCGCCGTCGTCTCGCTCCCGGCGGGCTGCTTCAATCCCTACTCCGGCGTCAAAACCAGCATCCTCTTTCTGGATCGCGGATTGGCCCGATCCGCCGATTCCGTCGTTTTCTACAAAATCGAAAACGACGGCTACGGCCTCGGCGCCCAGCGCCGCGCTGTCGCCGGCAGCGACCTGCCCGAAGCCGCCGACTTCCTGCGCCGTTTCCTTTCTTCCATTCCGGCCGATCGGTCAGATCACCCCGATCTGTCAAACTCCACCGCCCAAATCGTCCCCAAATCCAAAATCGCCGCCAACGGCGACTACAACCTCTCCGGCGAGCGCTACCGCGAGGGCGCGGCTCACGCCGATTTGAAGTGGCCGACCGTCTCGCTTGGAGAAATCTGCACGTTCATGACTGGAGGGACACCAACCTCAACGGTAGCGGAATATTACGAAAACGGAACAGTGCCTTGGTTGGTGTCAGGCGACATTCACGGGTTTGAAATTCATGACTGCGAGAAGCGAATCACTCAGAAGGCTGTGGAGAACTCAAATGCCCGAGTTCTACCGAAAGACAGCGTCTTGATCGCGCTCAATGGACAAGGAAAGACTCGCGGAACAGTTGCTTTGCTCCGAATGAAAGGTGCCACATGCAATCAGTCGCTGGTCGCGATCACGCCAACGCAACCTCCAAAAGCTTCCGCAGAGTTCCTCTTCTGGGTGCTCCGCTCCATGTATACAGACATTCGTGCTTTAACCGGAGACACTGAACGGAGCGGCCTGAACATGCCGATATTGAGAGGCATCCAAATCCCGCTGCCGCCGCTGGAAATACAGAAAGAGATCGTGGCGGAGATTGAGGGCTACCAGAAAGTCATCAACGGCGCACGCGCCGTCCTCGACCACTACCGCCCCCATATCCCCATCCATCCCGACTGGCCGATGGTGGAGTTGGGAGAAATTGTTGAGGATATGCATCAGGGCATAAATACCGCCGGGCTTAAGATAGAATTCGCGGATCAAGGCATCCCTATTATCCAATCAAGAAACATCACTTCTGGGACTCTCGATTTCAAAAACATAAAATACATGTCACCCGATGATTGGGTGACTTATCGCGATAAATACAAACCTCAAATCAATGATGTCCTATTCACGAACATTGGGACGATTGGCAAAAGCATTATTGTTTCAAAAGATGAGGACTACTTGATTCACTGGAATATCTTCATCATAAAAACAGGAGCACGACTAAATCCTAAGTATTTAAAAACGTATCTCGATTATCTCGATGGCATCCAATATTTCACAAATATGCAACGAGGAGGAACGGTTCAATTTGTGAGCAAGAAGCAACTGTCTGAAACACAAATTGCACTCCCTTCGCTGGCGGAGCAACAAGCCATCGTCGCCGAGATCGAAGCCGAGCAAAAACTGGTGGCGGCCAACCGTGAACTGATCACCCGCTTCGAGCATAAAATCCAAACCACCCTCGCCCGCATCTGGGGAGAGTAGGTTTTTTCCAATGTCTGGAAGGTGGAGCGTGACCGCCGGGCACGCTTTGCTTGCCCGCCGCAGGAGGAAACGCGCTCGGCGATCGCGTTCCACCCTTTTTCCAATGTTTGGAAAATCTGCCGCCGTGCTTCCAATGTCAGGAAAAAGTCTGTAAGTTTTTCCAAAACTCTGGAAGAAGGTGCGGAGGAATGAGCAAATTAAAAAGGCCAAGTGGGGAAGAAAGCCGGAGGGTTGCGCTGAATCCCGAAGAGCGCTTGATTCCGCCGCGCGGCGACTATCGCACGCTGCTTTCCTTTCAGAAGGCTGAGGTTGTCTATGACATCACCTTCCGGTTTGCGCACAAATATCTTTCGCGGGGCGATCGCACGGTGGATCAAATGGTTCAGTCGGCGCGCTCCGGCAAGAAAAACATTCTGGAAGGCAGCAAAGCGGGGCGGACATCCAAGGAGACGGAAATCAAGTTGACCAATGTGGCCCGCGCCAGTTTGGAAGAACTGCTGGATGACTATCTCGATTTTCTTCGGGCCCGCGATCTGCCGATCTGGGAGAAGGATTCAAAAGAAGCTCTGTTTGTGCGCAAGCTGGGGCGTGCGGATCCGCAGACCTATGAACTCTATCGCGAGTTTGTAGAGACCCGTCCACCGGAGGTGGTTGCGAACATCGCCATCTGCCTGATCAACCAGACCAATTATCTGGTTGATCAGCAATTGCTTCGTTTGGAAGAGGATTTTGTTAAAGAGGGCGGTTTGCGTGAGCGAATGACCCGTGCACGCATCGCTGGCAAAAACAGGAAGTATGGGACTGACGGGAGGAATGGGTGATCCGGCGGGGACCATTATTCTCATCCGTCTCATGCGTCACATAGCGAACAGGCTGGGCTATTCCGCCGGTTTTTCGAAGAGGGAGAGGTTGCCTCTAAGTTTATCTTCGAATTCAGCGCGGCGGCGTTCGTCGAGCGGATTGGGTTTTCCGGCGAGCAGGGCGTTGATGGCGGCGATTTCGTCAGCCGAAAATTTTGCGCCGCGCAGGATGTGCCGCTCGAACGATTCGTAGGCCAGCGGACAGACCGCTTTGACGATCTTGGCGATGGCGCGGGCGTATTCCTGAATTTCCCACTGGGCGTGTGAGTCCATACGCAGTTTCAAAAAGTGCAGCATGTTTTTGAGGTCCATCTGCCAGTACCACTCGGTGTACATGGAGAGCGGCAGGTTGATGCGGGCGAGTTCGCGGGCGATGCCGTCGTTCAGAATTTCGCTGTAGTTGGCGTAGCTGGAGGACTGATCTTTTTTGAGCAGTTCGAGAACTTTGTCCTGCAGCTCAACCGGGACGGCTTCTTTTTCGCGGCCTTGTTTGTTGTCGAGGCTCTGCATGCTGATCTGGCTGCGCGGCGGCAGATAGAATTCATCTTTCATGACACTGTAGCGGCCGGAGATTTCATTGAGGCGCGCGGTGCGGTGGCGGATCCACTGGCGGGCGACGAAGATCGGCATTTTGCAGTGGAGTTCAAAGATGACGTGTTCGAAGGGCGAGGTGTGCTCGTGGCGCAGGAGATAGTCAATGAGTCCGGCGTCCTGCCGGATGGTTTTGGTGCCTTCGCCGTAGGAGACGCGGGCGGTCTGGACGAGGCGGGTGTCGCCGCCCATGTAGTCCACCAGCCGGACGAATCCGTGGTCGAGAACCTTGATTTCCTGATCGAGCAGTTTTTCAGCTTCGGGAACGATGATATGCGCCATACGAAACTCCTGGAGTGTTGGGACGCTGGATAATGGGGCAATGAACATTGTGATTCAAATCATTTGAAATAAAGGTTGACCAGTTTGTCGTCAATGTGCATCATACGTGCATCATAAAAAACAAAAGGTGTTCACTTTAGTGATGCGCTATGGAAACATTTGAAGGCACAGGGGTAAAGAATCTGAAGCGGCGCGGTGGAATCTACTACTGGCGGCAGAAGATCGGCGGGGTTCAGTATTCTGAATCGCTCCAGACCGGTGACCGGAACGAGGCAGTCAAGCGGATGACTGAAAAAGTGAGCGCGGTGAAGAGCGGAGAGGGTTCAAAGGAGAAAAAAATGACGAAGCAGCAGCAGGATACAAGTGCAGGGTGGGTCGATTACTGGCCGCAACTGAAGGTGCTCGACTGCACCATTCGCGACGGCGGGCTGATGAACGACCATCGGTTCAGTGATGAGTTTGTTTTTGGAATCCACAAGGCGCTGATTGCCGCCGGTGTGGACTACATGGAAATCGGTTACAAGGCCGACAAGAAGCTTTTCAGTCCGGAAGAATACGGTCTGTGGAAGTCGTGCGATGAAGATGACCTGAACCGCTTTTTCGACGGAGTCGAAAAAGGGATCAAGCTCAGCGTGATGGCCGACGTCGGCCGTACCAATGAGAGCGATCTCGTTCCGCGCGAAAAAAGCCTGATCGATCTCGTCCGCGTTGCCTGCTACATCCACCAGATTCCCGCCGCGCTCGACATGGTGAAGGATGCCAAGGACAAAGGCTATGAAACCTCTGTCAACCTGATGGCGATCTCCACCGTGCCTGAGTTTGAGCTGAACAAGGGTCTGGAACTGATCGGTAAGAGCGAAACGGATATGGTCTACCTCGTGGACAGCTTCGGCTCGCTCTACTTCGAACAGGTGGACGATCTGCTTCGCCGCTACATCGCCGCAATGGGCAAGGGCAAGCAGGTCGGCATTCACGCGCACAACAACCAGCAGATGGCCTATGTCAACACCATCTTCGCCGCCATCCACGGCGCGACGATGCTCGACTCGACCATTGACGGCCTCGGCCGCGGCGCGGGCAACTGCCCGACCGAACTGCTGCTGGGCTTCCTGCGCAATCCGAAGTTCCACCAGCGCCCGGCGATCGAGGCGGTTGAAAAATGGACTCTGCCGCTACGCGAGACGATCGACTGGGGCTACAGCATCCCGTACATGATCACCGGGCAGATGAACGAACATCCGCGCGCCGCCATGAAGCTGCGCGAGAGTGCGGATAAAAACCAGTTCATCCGTTTCTACGACGAAATGACCGGTCAATAAGCGGCGCATAGCCGAAAGCGGAAGCCCCTGCTTGCAAAAGGCAGGGGCTTTTTCTATCTTCCTCCCTTCTCACGAAGCCGGAGTGGCGAAATTGGTAGACGCAGCAGACTCAAAATCTGCCGAGTAATATCGTGAGGGTTCGAGTCCCTCCTCCGGCACCACGCCAAGGGCGTGGTGCCGCCGCGGCGCAGTCCCGACTCTCTTGCAGAGGTCGGGACGAAGCCGGGCGCATCTTTCCAGCGATTTTTCCAAGGTTTGTAAAAACGGGCTTTTGTCGGCGGGCTGGCTGTCGTACTATGCGGTCATGCAAAATTTTATTCTGGATACCAACGTCCTTCTTCACGATCCCACCGCCATCCGTCACTTCAAAGCGTGCAATGTGATTATTCCGCTGAAGGTGCTGGAGGAGATTGATCAGTTTAAACGGGAGCTCAGCGAGCGCGGTCGTAATGCCCGTACGGTTTCGCGGGCGTTAGACGAGTTGCGCAAGCAGGGACGGCTTTCCGACGGCGTGAAGCTGGAACATGGCGGCACCATTCAGGTGATTTTCGCCGACAAGGAAAATCCGTTTTCCGTCGGCCTTTCCGCCGACGATCTGATTCTTAAGATGGCGATGGATGTGATGAAGGCTCAGCCGGACGTGCGCTGCACGGTGGTGAGCAAAGACATCAATCTGCGCCTGAAGGCCGACGCGCTGGGGCTGGAGGCCGAGGATTATGAGAATGACAACAGCCGGGAAGCCGATGAGATCTATACCGGTCAAACGGTGATGGATACCGATTCGGAGGCGATCAGTTTTTTTGCGCGCGAAGGCCATGCGGTGCTTCCGGGAATGGATAAGCTTTTCCCCAATCAGTATGTGACACTGCGCAATGCACGCGACCCCAAGCAGACGATGCTGGCCCGCTATGATGAGGAGACGACCCGGCTGGTGAAGCTGTTGACGATGGGCGAAGGGGCACCGATTGTGCCGCGTAATCGTGAACAGCGCTTTGCGATGGATGCGCTGTTGAACGACAAGATCAAACTGGTGACGCTTTCGGGCAAAGCGGGCACCGGCAAGACGCTGCTGGCGATCGCCGCGGGCTATCATCAGGTGATGGACACCCGGTATTACAAGCGCCTGCTGGTTTCCCGTCCGATTTTTCCGATGGGCCGCGACCTCGGCTATCTGCCCGGCACGATTGAGGAAAAACTTGATCCCTGGATGCAGCCGATTCATGACGCGCTGGAACTGATTGTGCACACCCGTTCCGGCGCGCCGGCGAATAAGAAGGGCGGCGACCTGCTGGCCTCCAATCCGCTGATCGATGTGGAGCCGCTGACCTATATCCGCGGACGGAGTATTCCGAATCAGTTCATGATCGTGGATGAGTCGCAGAATCTGACGCCGCTGGAAGTGAAGACGGTGATTACCCGCGTGGGACACGACACCAAGATCGTGCTGACCGGCGACCTTTACCAGATTGACAATCCGTATGTGGACAGTTTGTCGAACGGGTTGAGCGCGGTGGTGGATAAATTCCGCAGAGAACCGCTGGCCGCCCATATGCTGCTGACGGAAGGTGTCCGGTCGGAAATCGCTGAAAAAGCGGCCAATCTGCTTTAAAAACCGCAGAGGATGGATTACCGTTTTGAGCCTTTGAGAGGGCCTGATAAGGAGGGGCAGATATGCTGTTTCAGCCGAATATGAAAAAAGTTTTCGCGGCGCGGGGATACCATCATTGTAAAAGTGATGACGAACTCACGCGCCACGGTGACTATGCCCGTAACATCCAGTATACCTTCTCCAAGGAATTTAAAGGGCCGAGAGAAAAAGTGGTGGATATCATTTTCCTCGCCGCCGATGTGCTGAGTGAAAAACTGATAATTAGTTTTTACCGTGAAAATATATCGATTGAAAACGGCGTTTTGCAAAACTCGGATGCGAGTATCCCGCTGGCTAAATTTTCGATTGATGAATTTGAAAAACAGCTGGACAAGCTGATTCCTAAGGGGAATCCGTTGCGAATCGGCGGGGACGGCGGCGAACCGTTTTGATGGAGTAAGGGAGCCGGAACATGATGAACGCACAGAAACTTTTTGCTGACCGGATCGGCGGCGAGCAGTACGGCAAATCGACCGAAATCTATAAATTTGAAAAGATCAAACGGGCCAAAGCCAAGGCGCGTAAGCAGCACCCCGGCCTTGAGATTCTCGACTTCGGTGTCGGCGAACCCGACGGCATGGCGCCGGCACCCATCCGCGAAGCGCTGAAGGTGGAAGTGGATAAGCCCTCCAACCGCGGTTATTCCGATAACGGCATTCCGGAATTCAAGCAGGCCGCAGCCGATTATATGAAAAATTTCTTCGGCGTTGAGCTGGATCCCGCCACGGAGATCAACCACAGCATCGGCACCAAACCCGCGCTGGCGATGCTTCCGCTCGCCTTCGTCAATCCCGGTGACGTGATTTTCCAGACCGTTCCCGGCTATCCGGTGATGGCGACGCACACCAAATACCTCGGCGGCAAAGTTGTTGATATTCCTTTGCTGGAAGAAAACGGATTTCTTCCAGACCTTGGAAAAATCGACCCGGCGCTGGCTGACCGCTGCAAGCTGTTTTATATCAACTATCCCAACAATCCGACCGGTGCGGTGGCGACGGACAAATTTTATGACGAACTGATCGCCTTCGCGAAGAAGCACAACATCCTCATCGTGCAGGATGCGCCGTATGCCACGCTGGTTTACGATGCCCCTCGTAAATCCATTCTTCAGCGCCCTGGAGCCGAGGAATGTGCCATAGAACTGCATTCGATGAGTAAAGCCTACAACATGACCGGCTGGCGCCTCGCCTTCTTCTGTGGCGCTACTTGGGCCGTTGATGCGCTGGCGATGATCAAAGACAACTGCGATAGCGGACAGTTCAAGGCCATTCAGCACGCCGCCTGCAAAGGAATTGCCGACCAGCGCCTTGCCGAAGGCATCTGCAAGCACTACGAACAGCGTCTGCGCCGTATGGTTGATGTTCTCCGGAGCGTTGGCTTTAACGCCAAAATGCCCGGCGGAACTTTTTATCTTTACGTCAAAGCGCCGAAAGCTGCCGGGAACATCACCTTTGCCAACGCCGAAGAAGTTTCGCTTTATCTCATCGAAAACTTCGGCATTTCCACCGTGCCGTGGGATAACACCGGCCCGTTCATCCGCTTCGGCGCGGTATTTGAGTCCGCCGGCGATGCCGACGACGAGCGCGTGCTCAACGAACTCGCCGCCCGCCTCAAAAAGGCCGATCTGAAGTTTTGAGTAATGTAGACGAGGCTTCCAGCCTCGTTTGGATGATCGGTGTGTATTGTTTGGCTGAACGAGGCTGGAAGCCTCGACTACGAAAATCCACTATTCTCCAGTAATAGTGATTTTGTGCAAAACCCTGTCGGCATCGTTCGGCAGGGCTCCTGTGTTGTAGAAGGTGCGGAGAATTTCCAATGCCTGGAAACTTTCCTGCAGTTGTTTTTCCAGAGCTTGGAAACGAATCTGCTCCAGCTCTTCCTCGTGCATGATTTCGGCCAGCGGCGCGCCGTACGCGTTTTGCCCAGCATAGGCCGGCAGACGTCCGAGAATCCGCAGGAGATCGCGCCGCAGGTCGTCCGGCTGGTCCGTCAGCAGCTCTACGCAGAAAAACTCATAGCAGACCGGCGGCCGACCGATCTCAAGCGCACAGCCTGTTTCTGTTAGAAATCCGTATCGGTCGCTCTCCAGCTCGTTACGGCCATGCAACATACGCAGGAAGGGGCTTTCCAGTGCCTCCTCGCATAGATCGGCGCGGCAACAGCAGGCGGTGCAGAGTTCACAAGCCTCACGGCACTGCGCACTCACCAACTCCTGCACACCGCGTTCCAGTTCGGCATATCTTTCAAGTAGATGCTTCAGTTCTGTTTTCATGAGTGCATCTTTCTGATCAATTCCAAAGTTTCCTTGAGCCGTGAGGCGGGAGTGCGCGCTTCGAGGCGCGGATAGCGGCCATTAGGCATGATGGCTTCGCCGTTGCGCATCAGGATGATCCGTTCCTCGCTTATGCGAACCGCCTGCACTCCAACCTGCGCAGCGGCGATCCGGATACGGGCGATTTCAAAAAGATTTTTTACAGCGGTCGGCAGTTTACCGAAGCGGTCGGCGAATTCTTTTTTCAGCTCGCGCACCTCGATCTCTGTCGCCAGCGACGCAATCCGTCCGTAGAGTTTCACGCGCAGATTTTCATCATCCACGTAGGTGTACGGAATAAACGCCGCATTTTCCGCCGCCTCGCCCGCTGGCGAGCGGTCGAGAAAGTCGAGATCGACCGACGCGTCAATGATCGGCGGAACTTTCTTCCCCTGCAGTTTGGCGACGCTGCGTTTGAGCAGCT
This sequence comes from uncultured Verrucomicrobiota bacterium, assembly GCA_903831085.1. Classification (GTDB taxonomy): domain Bacteria; phylum Verrucomicrobiota; class Kiritimatiellia; order Kiritimatiellales; family Tichowtungiaceae; genus Tichowtungia. The sequence goes on from CAIKWE010000032.1 coordinate 116,636, forward strand.
GGCAGTAGAGATCAAAGCCGATGGCGGCGATGTGCCCGCTCTGCTGTGCGCCGAGCAGGTTGCCTGCGCCGCGGATTTCCAAGTCGCGCATGGCGATGCGGAATCCGGTGCCGTGACCGGTGTAGCGCTTTAGTGCTTCGATTCGTTTACGCGAGTCGTCGGAAAGCGAGCCGCCGGGCGGCAGCAGCAGAAAGGCATACGCTTTGTGCCGGGCGCGCCCGACTCGTCCACGCAATTGATAGAGATCGGCCAGCCCGAAACGGTCAGCGCGGTCAATGAGGATGGTGTTAACGCGCGGAATATCCACGCCGCTTTCAACAATCGTGGTGCAGATCAATACGTCGAACAGTCCGCGCACAAAACGGTGCATTACTTCGGAAAGTTCCCGTTCACTCATCTGTCCGTGCGCATATTCCACACGTGCTTCCGGAACAAGCTCTTTCACTTTCGCTTCGATTTTACCGATGGTCTGCACGCGGTTGTGCAGGTAGAAGATCTGTCCGTCGCGCGCCAGTTCGTGGCGGATGGCTTCGCGCACGATGTCATCGTGGTATTCCAGCACAATGGTTTCGACCGGCTGGCGCTCCTGCGGCGGCGTCTGGATGGTGCTCATGTCGCGCGCGCCGGTCAGGCTCATGTAAAGCGTGCGCGGAATCGGCGTGGCACTCAGTGTCATTACATCGACCTGTTTGCGGAGCTGTTTGAGATGTTCCTTGGCACGCACACCGAAGCGCTGTTCTTCATCAATGATGACGAGACCGAGATCCTTGAACTGCACGTCGCTTGAAACCAGTCGGTGCGTGCCGATTACGATTTGTGTTTCGCCTTCACGCAGGCGCTGGATCGTTTCGTTCTGCTCATGACGTGTGCGGAAGCGGCTGAGCATTTCGACGCGCACCGGGAAGGCCGCCACGCGCTCGGTGAAGGTGTCAAAATGCTGCTGCGCCAGAATCGTGGTCGGAACAAGTAGTGCGACCTGCCGGCATTCCATGACCATCTTGAACGCCGCGCGCATGGCGACTTCGGTCTTACCGTAACCGGCGTCACCGCAGATCAGCCGGTCCATCGGTTGCGACGATTCGAGGTCGGCTTTGACCGCTTTGATCGCCGTGAGCTGATCGGGCGTTTCCATGTACGGAAACGAATTTTCAAACTCACTCTGCCAGTGCGTATCCGGTCCGCAGGCTCGGCCTTTTTTCAGTGCGCGCGTCGCCTGCGTTTCAAGTAACGTTGCGGCAAGATCTTCAATCGCTGTCTGCGCCGAGGCTCTCTCATTCTGCCAGCGTTGACCTTTCAAGTGGTGCAGAGCGGGTGCGGAGTTACCCATGCCGACGTAGCGCGTCAGCAGGTGCGCCTGACCGGTCGGCAGATAGATTCGTGCGTTCTCGGCGTATTCGATCAGAAGCATTTCCTGGCGGCGGCCCGCCATCTCCATTTCCATCAGCCCCATGTATTTACCGATGCCGTGGTCAACGTGTACGACCAATTCGCCGGGCTGAATATCCGTCCATTCCGCGACGCGTATGCCGGCGGACTTGGCGGCTTTTTCGCCGCGCCGAACATGCGCAGTCTTTGGCTGATAGCCGTAAATATCCGCCTCAGTAATGACGATGTGTTTCCGAAGTTTGGAAATAAAGCTGCCGTGCAATAGGCCGACATGGAGACAGACCGCAGACTTCAGGCCGCAGGCTTCAGAAAAATAGGATTCGCGCAGGCGTTCTGCTGCGCCGGGCGTTTCCATGTAGATGTCGATTTTCCAATCATCGGAAACCATTTTTTCCAAGGCATGGAAAAATGTTTTGCGTTGCTGTTCGGCCATATCCGGGCGATGCAGTTCACTGACCGGCTTCAAATTGGTTTCATAAAACCCGAGATCTATCGGAAGAATGTTGGAAGTGAGTTCGCCGATTTTTATCACGTCCGCTTCATCCGGAGCTTCGCAGCCGATGAAAAATTTTAGCGTGTTCTTCGGCAACAGTTCGGCGAGCGTGGCGTCACCTTTGGCGTTGAGCGGAAAAATTTCGACGCTTTCATTTTTTTCGACGGAGCGCTGCGTATCGGGATCAAAGGTGCGCAGGCTTTCGATTTCATCGCCAAAAAATTCAATACGAACGGGCAGGGGAGCAGTCGGCGGCCAGACATCGATGATGCCGCCGCGTCGCGCGGCAAAACCTTTTTCATAGATTTCGACGTCGAGTGTGTAGCCTTGTTTTTCCAATGTTTGAAAAAGTTCATCGGGACTGATTTTTTCGCCGCAGTTTAAAATTAGCGCATTTCCGATATTCGGAAGTTTTTCTTCTAAGCATTGGAAAGTTGTAATCAGGACAAACGGCGCGACATCCTTGGTGTGTTGCAAAAATGCCAGCGTTTTTAGCCGTTCACTTTGCGCTTCCATATCTTTTTCGTCAAATGGCGGAAGTGTCAGCAGTACAGCTTTCGGACAGATCGTTCGGAAACTATCGGCCAGTTTTTCCAAACCTTGGAAACCGTCGGCAATCCAGAGCTGTGCGCGCGGTTCCTGTTGCAGCAGTTCGCATCCGAGGAACGCCTGCGCCGACGGCGGCAAAGCGGGCAGGCGGCACACTCCTTTTTCGAGTGCCGTGCGCAGTCTGGTCAGATCCAAATTCATGAGGAGAATTTAGCATCTGTTTGCCATGGCTTTGAAGCAAAGCGGAAAAATAATTTGCGAAGCAAATAACGACGAAGGATCGGTTCGCGCATCGAAAACAAGGAAGCAAAGCGCAGCTCTTTACTTGTCGACGCCCTTTTGTCGTCGTATCGTACCGGAAAATACGCCTACAGTTAATGAGGATAATAATGGACGGAGACGAACACCTTGTAGCGGCAGTCTTGGTTGAAATGGGATACCATTGTGAGCCTTTTAGCAAAGAGGAGCTGCGGATGGGGATAAAAACTCCAGATTTTCGCGTCTATGATGGAAATGAATTGGCCTTTTTCTGTGAAGTAAAAACGTTTACTGATGCTTCGACGTTTAACGACAGATGCAGGTCGGCGCGACCAGGCGAAGTTATTGAGGAATTCCAAATGGGGCCGGCTAAAGGCAATCGTTTAGAGAACCAAATGAGATATGCTGCTAAAAAGTTTCAAGATGTAAACCCGGCCCATTCTATTGCGAATGTTGTGGTTATTGTGAACCGAGACGAATTGTTTTTCTCTGACGACATTAGAGAGCTTGTGGAAGGATACGTGATGACCCCCAGAGGATGCAGGGCTCACACGATTTCAAAAGCGCCCAGGAACAGATTTCATCCTGACTGCGGGGTTATTGATGCGTATTTAGTGCTGAAACGAATAAAAGACACTGGCGAGGCGGGCAGCAATATTTATTGTTTGGAAAATGCGGTTGCGAGCTCAAGTATTGTTCTGTTTCTTGATCGGTATGCGACATGGATGGATAGCTGTGGAAATGCGTCCAGACTGTAGCTGTATATTGTTGGATTCTCGGCATAAGAAGCCATCGAAATCCGAGGGAGTTTGTTATGGGTTGGTTCAATAGAAAAAAAGAACGCCCGGTGTCCGCAGTTCCAATTCTCGGATCGATTAACAAAGGTTCCCATCCGGTGCTCGCAGAAGAGAAAATCCAAAGCGCAACCAATGTGGCCGGTCTTGCTGATGAGAGTGCTTCAAGAAACCTTGGACATTTTCAGGCTGAGGACGATGCTCCATTGGAAAATGTAGTAGAGGCGGATCACGTCTCCCAGAAAACGTCGGTGCAAGAGAGTTGTTCGAGTAAGGACTCTGATGGGCTGGTGTCAGAAGCTGATGAAAAATCCGGACTCGACTGGACTGGCGGTTGGCTAGGGACGGACGATGATAATGAATCCGATCCGCCTGAACCTTTAAAATGTTATCAGCCAACATCAGACCATGGAGATTCGGGGGCAAAGCTTGCTTTGTTAAAGATAAAGGCTGAAGAGGGCGATCATTTGTCCCAGTATCTTCTGGGGCTTGCATTCGCCAAAGGTGATGGTGTTGCAGCTGATTCTTCAGAAGCCTTGAAGTGGTTGAGGCTGGCATCTCGTGGTGGCTACCGTCTGGACATCCCGCTTCTTGCAGAACTCGGGAATGGTCAGGCTCAATATCAGCTTGGAAACTTGTACAGGTTTGGAACTCTTAGCCGGTCTTTTACGGGAACACCAGACTACGAACAGGCGGTGAAATGGTATCAACGAGCGGCTGAGCAAAATTTGCCGACTGCGCAATTTGCTCTGGGGGAATGTTATCGAGATGGACATGGGGTGGTTAGTAACATTGCCATAGCTAGAGAATGGTATAAAAAGGCATCGCTGCAAGGGTACCTCCCCGCATTACAGAGATTGCTGGATACAGCACCGGCGGGCCAAAAGCAGAATGAACCTATAGGCACATTGTTTAGAAAAAGAAAACGTAATGCCGGTGGTTTTAACGACATTATTATTGATGGAGATAAATGGCACCGAGGAAGCCCTTTAACGGCAATGGGATATCATGTAGGTGAGTCCTCGGATCTGCGCAGGGACCAACGGGCGGATTTGCTCGAGCAAATGTTCAAGGGGCGCCTTGTTTTCCCAACTGGGTTTTCTGAGGATGAACAAGAGGGATGGGGTCAGCCTGGGAGCGCGGCGCGGTTACAAAAAATTGCGACACACATTGCCAAACAGATTGCTCTTCGCAGTATGCTTCCCAACTACGACGTTGCCGTGAGTGAATGGCAGGAAGATTTAGCTTGGCTTAAAGAAGAGTTTTACGAGCCACTTTTTCGGTTCCGCTGGCCGGCTTGATAAGTGGAGGCAAATACGAGGGCGAGACATTTCCCCGTCATTTTGTTCCTGACGAGTCTGTTTTGATCCACATACCGTCTCGCGTGTCTTGCATATTTCGTGGCGAAAGTCTGTTCTGGTATCCGGTGAACGGTTTTGCATTTTTCCGGTCGAACCGGTATGTTCTGAAAAATTTTAACAGGAGGTTTCTTTATGATGCGTACAGCGAATCCAGCTTTGAATGCGAAGACGTTTGATGTGGCCAATGAGGGCGCGGGTGTGATGACGATTCAGGGAACGGTGAGCCGCGCGGCAATGTTGTTGGCTTTGCTGTTTGCGGCGACGCTGCTGACATGGAAGCCTGCGGCTCCGCAGGACAGTACCGGGTGGATTATGATCGGCGGTATCGCAGGCTTCGTTGTGGCGCTGATTACGATTTTCAATAAGAAGGCTTCGCCAATCACGGCGCCGATTTATGCGGTTTGCCAAGGCGTGATGCTCGGTGGAATTTCGAGTCTGTTTGAAAAACAATTTCCGGGCATTGTGATGCAGGCGGTGCTGCTGACGTTCGGTACGCTGGGCGCGCTGTTGCTGGCCTATACATCGCGGCTGATTAAGGCGACCGAAAATTTCAAACTGGGCGTGGTTGCGGCGACCGGCGGCATCGCGCTGTTTTATCTGGTGTCGATGATCCTTGGATTTTTTGGCGTACAGATTCCGATGATCTACGGCAGTGGCCCTGTGGGTATTATTTTCAGTGCGGTTATTGTTGTTGTGGCCGCGTTGAATCTGGTGCTGGACTTTGATTTTATTGAGCAGGGTGCGGAACAGGGCGCACCGAAATATATGGAATGGTATGCGGCGTTCGGGCTGATTGTGACGCTGGTCTGGCTTTATCTGGAGATTCTGAGATTGCTGTCGAAGCTTCAGAGCCGGAGATAATCAAGAAGGCTTTAGACCTGAGGCTGGAGGCTTCAGGAAGAGAAAGCGGCGTATTCCAGATAACGGAATACGCCGTTTTATTTTAAATGACTTTCAATCAATGCCTTGTATAAATAATTCTCAACTATGATTTGGAATTTTTGCCAGCCATTCTATGCCTGATTTATGCGAAACAACCTTGTTTCCAATGGGTTGCCGTTATCATTTTTGGTTTTTCATGGATTTAAACCGAGTCGGATAGCGGATTCATTAAATATTTTTTGCTTCCGATTCAGCCTGTTTTTGCAGGGTTTGCTGGGAGTTTTGTGAGGATCGTGTTCGGACTGAAAAAAAATATCAAAAAAAAGTTGCACGGTTTTTTTTAAGGCGTACTATCACCCGCCTTGCCCGAGAAAAAACGAGCTGCGAAGCGAGTGAAAACCGGGCTGGAATTTGTTCTAAAAATTAATTTAAAAAAGCGGTTGACCGGCCGATGTGAATAACATAGCTTGTCCGTCGCTCCAACGGGAAAGGCCTGTTACGGCAGGTGAAATAATTCGTTGGTGTTTTTTTTGTTCTTTGAAAACTGAATGACTCACGATCACCATTTCGATTTAGAAATGGTGCGATTTGTTTTAAGCAAACGTTTCAAAATGTTTCCGTAATAATTATCGGAGAGTTTGATCCTGGCTCAGAACGAACACTGGCGGCGTGGATTAGGCATGCAAGTCGAGCGGGATCCTGCTACTTCAATTCTTCGGAAAAGAAGTGTCGGGTGAGAGCGGCGAACGGGTGAGTAATGTATGGGTAATTTGCCTTGAAGCCCGGGATAGCTACTCGAAAGGGTAGGTAATACCGGATGTGCTCGGGTGCCGCATGGCACCTTATGTGAAGGCGGGGATCTTCGGACCTGCCACTTTAAGATGAGCCCATATCCTATCAGCTAGTTGGTAAGGTAATGGCTTACCAAGGCTTACGGGTAGCTGGTCTGAGAGGACGACCAGCCACACTGGGACTGAGACACTGCCCAGACTCCTACGGGAGGCTGCAGTCGAGAATATTTGTCAATGTACGAAAGTATGAACATGCGACGCCGCGTGGAGGATGAAGGCCTTCGGGTTGTAAACTCCTGTCATGAGGGAATAAATGCATGCTGGCTAATACCCAGCATGCTTGACAGTACCTCAAGAGGAAGTCACGGCTAACTCTGTGCCAGCAGCCGCGGTAATACAGAGGTGGCAAGTGTTGTTCGGATTTACTGGGCGTAAAGGGTTCGCAGGCGGCTTTGTGTGTCAGATGTGAAAGCCCACGGCTTAACCGTGGAATGGCATTTGAAACTACAGAGCTAGAGTACAGGAGAGGATAGGGGAATTCATGGTGTAGCGGTGAAATGCGTAGATATCATGAAGAACACCGGTGGCGAAAGCGCCTATCTGGACTGATACTGACGCTCAGGGACGAAAGCCAGGGGAGCAAAGAGGATTAGATACCCTCGTAGTCCTGGCCATAAACGGTGCGCACTTGATGTGGGAGGTTTACCCCCTTCCGTGTCGAAGCTAACGCGATAAGTGCGCCGCCTGGGAAGTACGGCCGCAAGGTTAAAACTCAAAGGAATTGACGGGGGCCCGCACAAGCGGTGGAGCATGTGGCTTAATTCGATGCAACGCGAAGAACCTTACCTGGGCTTGACATGTAACTGCATATGACCCGAAAGGGACATAGCCTTCGAGGGTGTTACACAGGTGCTGCATGGCTGTCGTCAGCTCGTGCCGTGAGGTGTTGGGTTAAGTCCCGCAACGAGCGCAACCCCTGTGTTTAGTTGCCATCAGGTAATGCTGGGCACTCTAAACAGACTGCCGGTGAAAGCCGGAGGAAGGTGGGGATGACGTCAAGTCAGCATGGTCCTTATGTCCAGGGCTGCACACGTGCTACAATGGGTGGTACAGAAGGAAGCAATACCGCGAGGTGGAGCAAATCCCCAAAATCACCCCCAGTTCAGATTGGAGTCTGAAATTCGACTCCATGAAGTTGGAATCGCTAGTAATGGC
>CAIKWE010000033.1 GCA_903831085.1 uncultured Verrucomicrobiota bacterium
AAACGCCATTGAAATTGACGTGGATCTCGTCTGCGACGGTAAAGAGGTTTATGTCGGCGGCGTCATGCAGCACGTCGAAGCCGCCGGGATTCATTCCGGCGACAGCGCCTGCTCGATTCCGCCCTACTCGCTCGATCCGAAAATTGTCCGTGAAATCGAAGCGGCCTGCACCCGCATGGCGCTCGAACTCAACGTAAAAGGATTGATGAACGCGCAGATGGCCGTCAAAGGCAAAGACATCTACGTCATCGAAGTCAATCCGCGCGCCTCGCGCACCGTGCCGTATGTTTCGAAAGCCACCGGCGTACCGCTGGCGAAAATCGCCACCGAAATCGCCGTCGGCAAAACGCTCAAGCAGCTCGGACTCTCCGGAACTCATGCCAAGCTGGACTGGTTCGCCGTCAAAGAAGCCGTCTTCCCGTTCAACCGCTTTGCGGGCGTCGACCCGATCCTCGGCCCGGAAATGAAATCCACCGGCGAAGTCATGGGTATCGATAAGACATTCGAAATGGCCTACTGGAAATCGCAGATCGCCGCCGGACAGATGATCCCGACCGAAGGTTGCGTATTCCTCAGCGCCACCGACCGCGACAAAGGCTGGATGGTTGAAATCGGCAAAGCGCTCGTTGGCCTTGGCTTTACGCTGACCGCCACCGAAGGCACCGGCAAGGCGTTGGGCGATGCCGGCCTGAAGGTCATTGAGACCTGCAAACTCGCCAGCGGACAACACCCGAACATCATCGACTTCATGCAGGACGGAAAAATCGCGATGGTCATTAACACGCCCAGCGGACCGGTCTCACGCATGGACGAAATCAAAATCCGTTCCGAATGCATCCTGCGGAATATTCCGATCGTCACCACCGAGTCCGGCGCCCGCGCCACGCTCGGTGCCATCAAAGCGATCGACGGTAAAGACTGGGAAGTCCGCCCGATTCAGGACTACCACGCGTAGTTTTCCAAGGTTTGGAAATTCATTCGCCGCGAAGGAACGCAGAAAACGCAAAAAGGTGGAGCGTGATCTCCGAGCACGCTTGCCTGTCCGCCGCAGGAGGAAACGCGCCGGGACGTCGCGTTCCACCAAAAGGTTTCCCAAGGTTCGGAACTTTCGTGGCTTTTCGTGTTTTTCGTGGCTAACAACTTTTCCAATCATTGGAAACGGCGGACTCGGAGAGGCACGCCCTACCCGACATTCTGTCGCTTCCGTTATTCCATCGGCTGCCAGCCGCCGCCGAGCGCTTTGTAGATCTGGATCAGGTTCTGCGTGATCGCGCTTTGGCTTTGCACCAGTTGCGCTTCAAACACCAGTTGGGAGCGCTGAGAATCGAGCATCGTTGAAAAATTGATCAGCCCGTTTTTATACTGGTCACCCGCCAGTTCTGCCGCCGTCCGCGCGGCATCAACAGCATCCGCCAGTGACTGCATACGCTGCTGTTCGTTTTGGAAACCGGTGAGAGCGTCGCGCGTTTCCTGCACGGCGGAGAGAACGGTTTTTTCGTAGGCAGCCAGAGTCTGTTCCTGCACCGCTTCCTGAACCTTGATGTTGTTGCGAATAGATCCCATGTGGAAGATCGCCCAGCGAACGCCGGGCCCGGCATTGTAGAAGTCGTTGCCGGATTTGCTGAAAGATGAGGCGCTGAGCGATTCGATGCCAATGGAACCGTTGAGTGTGAGTTTCGGGTAAAGATCGGATTTGGCGACACCGATGCGGGCGGTCTGCGCGGCGAGCTGGCGTTCCGCTTTGCGCACGTCGGGACGACGGCGCAGCAGGTCCGCGGGAATGCCGGTGACTGCTTGAACGGACGCGACAGGAATTTCTTTTTCCGCACTGAGTCGCTCGTGCAGCGAGCCCGGCAATACGCCCGTGAGAACCGCCAGCGCATTGAGGCTGTGTTCCACACCGGTTTCCAGCGACGGAATGGCGGCGCGGGTGCTTTCGAGATTATAGCGCGCCTGCTGCATGGCCAGTCCATCGATCAATCCGCTCTCGAAACGTGACTTGAGCATGTCATAGGTTTCCTGCTGAATTTCAAGATTGGAACGGGCGACCCGCAGCAATTGCTGTCCGGCGCGAAGCTGGACATAACTTTGCGCGGTTTCGGCAGCCAGTGAAACCTGCACATCAGCCAGACCGGCTTCCTGCGCTTTGAGCGCGGCCATCGAAGCTTCGACAGAACGGCGGGTTCCGCCAAACAGATCAATTTCCCACGAGGCGTCAAATTCGCCACGGTAAAAACTGCTTTCGCCCGCTTTCGAAATGGCCTCGCTGGGTTTCGCCCGGGTGTAACTGCCGCCGGCATCCAACTGCGGACCGTAGGCGGAACGCGCGATGCCAAGCTGAGCGCGGGCGGCGCGGACGGCGGCGACGGCTGATTTCAGGTCGTTGTTATTCTGCAACGTTTCGTCAATCAGCGCGGTCAAATCCGGATCATTCAGCGTGGCCCACCACTCAGCAGGCATTTCCATCGGCTCTCCGCTGAGCTGCGGCTGTTCCGGAGCTTTATAATCCGGGCCGACCGACAGGCATCCGCCGAAAAGAAACGGGACCAGCAGAATGACCAGCAGGTGCAGTTTGTCTTTCCCCGATCGAAGTGCATGACTCTTTTCGCGCAACGTCTGGAACAACGCATAGAGCGCGGGAATCAAAACGATGCCGAAGACCGTCGCGGCCAGCATGCCCCAGAAGACCGTCGTGCCGATGGAACGGCGCGCTGCGGAACCGGCACCGGTGGCCAGCACCATCGGAAGCACCCCGAGAATAAAGGTGAACGCGGTCATCAGCACGGCGCGGAACCGCTGATTCATGCCGTCTGCCGCCGCCTCACGAATGGTGAGACCTTCTTCACGCCGGGCTCGCGAAAACTCAACAATCAGAATGGCGTTCTTACTGGCGAGTCCCACGAGAAGAATAAGGCCGAGCTGCGCGTAGATGCTGAGCGGCATGTGACTGAACAGCAGTCCGGCCAGCGCGCCCAGACTCGCGACCGCCGTGGAGAGCATCACCGGCAGAGGAATCACCCAGCTTTCATACTGCGCGACAAGGAACAGATAACCGAAGATCAGCGCCATGACGATGAGTAAGGAACTGCCGCCGGCCGCTCTGGATTCCTGATAGCTCAGGCTGGACCAGTCGAACGTGTAACCGGGAGGCAGAGTTTCCCCGGCCAGCTTGGAAACTCTCTGCATAGCTTCGCCGCTACTGATAAACGGCAGAGCCACCGCCGTGACCGCTGCGGCGGTGAATTTGTTGTAGCGATCCACGGACCGCGGAGCCAGCGTGATGCGGGACTTAAGTACACTGCCCAGCGGAACCATGTCGCCGCGGTTGTTTTTGACATAAATCTTTTCGATGTCCGCCACCTGATTACGGAACGGCCAGTCCGCCTGCACGTTGACGTTGTTCACCTGTCCTTCAAAGTTCACGTTGTTGACATAGCGCGATCCTAGATTGTCCTGAAGCGCCGCGAAAATGGCGCTGGTATCAACGCCCATCAGTGAAGCTTTGACGCGGTCCACATCGAGAAACAGATACGGGGTGTTCGCCGTGTACGTGCTGAATGCGTACATCATTCCCGGCATCGTGTTGAGCTTCATGAGAAAGCCTTTCAGAACCGCGTCCAGTTTTTGAGCATCGTTGTCGTTGATAGCCTGCAAACGGATATCCATCCCGCTGCTGGCGCCAAGTCCGCGGATGGCTGGCGGCGTGAAGAGATTGATCTGTGCGCCGGGAACCTGAGCCATACGGCCCTGCAACCGCTGCAGAATCGCATTCGCCTGCAGCTCCGGTGTTTTGCGTTCGCTCCAGTCTTTCAGACCACAAACGAAGAAGGCGACGTTTTCACCAGCACCGCCCATCAGGCTGAATCCGGTGATCTGAATCACAAAAGCGACGCCCGGCTCGTTGCGCAGCGGCGTGACCGCCTGAGTAAGCAGTGCGTCAGTACGGGCAAGAGTCGCACCTTCCGGAAGCTGGACGGCGCCGAAAATAATTCCCTGATCTTCATCCGGCAGGAAAGAGGCCGGGCTGAATTTCCCGATCACAAACGCGCCGCCAATAACCGCCGCCAGAATCACGACGGTCAGTATCAAATGACGCGCCAGACGGCTGGATGTCGCCACATAGCCACTGCGCGCCCGGTTGAGACCGGTGTTAAACCAGCGCAGCGGGCCGTGCTGTTTGGGCTTAATGACCTTGAGTATGGTGGCGCACAGTGCCGGGCTGAGCGTCAGCGCGTTGACGGCCGAAAAGAAAACCGCCGCCGAACTGGAAACGGCAAACTGCTGATAAATTTTCCCGACGATGCCGCCCATAAAACCGATCGGCACAAAGA
>CAIKWE010000034.1 GCA_903831085.1 uncultured Verrucomicrobiota bacterium
CGCAATCCCCGGCACAAACAGCGTCAGGGTTAAAGAAGGAGCAGTTTCATTATGCCTCGCATACTTGGTGTTGATATTCCCGGCAGAAAGCGTCTCGAGTACTCGCTGACTTATATTTACGGCCTCGGCCTGACCACTTCCCGCGAAGTGATCGCCAAAGCCGGTCTGGATCCGGCCAAAAAAGCCGACGACCTGACCGACGAAGATATTACTAAGCTCACTGCGGTGGTGCGCGAAGGGTATGTAATCGAAGGGGACCTGCGCCGCGAAATCGGACAGAACATCCGCCGCCTGATTTCCATTAACTGCTACCGCGGCACCCGTCATCGCCGCGGTCTGCCGGTTCGCGGTCAGCGCACGAAGACCAATGCCCGTACCCGTAAAGGTGCCCGCCGCACCGTGGGCGCGGTTCGCGGGAAAGATGCCCGTTCGGCCGCCAAGATCGGCGACAACAAAGCGACTGATAATAAATAAATTTTAACCGAGGAACCCGATTCATGGCCGAAGAAACCAAACCTGTAGAAGAAGCTGTCGTCGCGGCGGTGGAAACCGTTGTTGAAGAAACCAAGGAAACCCGGAAGCCGCGGCAGAAAGATATTTTTGCTCAGATCGAAGAGGCTCCTGTGGATGACGGCAAACCGAAACGCCGCATGAAGGGCGCCAAGAACGTGCCGTACGGCATCGCCTTTATCAAAACCTCTTTCAATAACTGCATCGTGTCGCTCACCGACATGAGAGGTCAGGTGATTTCCTGGAGCAGCGCGGGCCGTTGCGGATTCAAAGGTTCGCGCAAGAGCACGGCTTTTGCCGCCACCACGGTGGCACAGGAAGCCGCGCGCGCCGCGATCGCTCACGGAATGAATGAAGTCGAAGTCCGGGTGCAGGGTCCGGGCGCAGGCCGTGAGTCGGCTGTGCGCGCGATCCAGGCCGCCGGCCTCCGAGTTTCGGCAATTAAAGATACCACACCGGTTCCGCATAACGGCTGCCGCCCGAGAAAAGCGCGGCGCGTTTAAGCGGACTGGTAAATAGAACAATAACACCATATGAACCGGTTAATGCCCGGTTCTGGGAGGAAAAGAAAATGGCAATCAGATTAGGTCGTTTCGAAATGCCCAAGCGGGTCGTCAAAGACGAGGCCGCTTCCACCGCCACCTACGGCAAATTCATTGCGGAACCGTTTGAAGCCGGCTACGGCCGTACCATCGGCAACTCCATGCGCCGCGTGTTGCTCTCCTCGCTGGAAGGCACCGCCATCTCGTCAGTCAAAATTCATGGCGCACCGCATGAATTTTGCAACCTGCCGGGCGTGGTCGAGGATGTCACCGATATCGTTCTTAACCTGAAAAAGGTTATCCTCAAGTCCTACACCCGCGAACCCCAGCGCCTGAAAATCAGCGTCAAGGGTCCGGGCGAAGTGACCGCCGGCGACATTCAGTGCAATGACAGCATTCAGGTTCTGAATCCGGACCACCACATCGCCACCTTGGACACCAACGGCAAGTTTGAAGTCGAAATCGAAACCCGTGTTGGCCGCGGCTATTGCCCAGCGGAAGGCAACAAGGCGGCGGAACAGGAAATCGGTGTGATTCCGATCGACTCGCTCTTCTCCCCGGTTTCCCGCGTGAAGTACGATGTCGGCTCCTGCCGCGTCGGCCGCCGCACGGACTATGACCAGCTCGTGATCGAGATCTGGACGGACGGTCGTCTGACTCCGGACGACGCGCTGACCATGTCCGCCGCCATCCTGCGCCATCACCTCGACATCTTCGTCAGCTACGACAAAGACCTGATCGAGTTCGAAGCCAGCGAAAAACAGATTGATATCGAAAAAGAAGAGCTGCGCCGCAAGCTCAACATCAGCGTCAACGAAATCGAACTGAGCGTCCGCGCCGCCAACTGCCTCAACAACGCCAACATCACCACGGTCGGCGAACTGGCGCAGAAGACGGAAGCTGAAATGCTCAAGTACCGCAACTTCGGTAAGAAGTCGCTGAACGAGATCAAGCAGAAGATTCTGGATATGGGCCTGTCGCTCGGCATGACATTTGATGCCGATCTGCTCAAGCCGCCGGTCAAAGACGTTGAATAGTTTTAGAAAAAGAGGGTTATCATGAGACATCTTAAGAAAACAGTTAAACTCGGACGCACCGGCGCCCACCGCGATTCGATGCTGGCCAATCAGGTTTGCAGCCTGATTATTGAGCGCCGCATTAAAACCACACTGGCCAAGGCTAAAGCGACCCGCTCGCTGGCCGAAAAAATGGTCACGCTCGGCAAGGCCGGCACACTGGCGGCCCGCCGTCAAGCGCTCGCCACGATCAAGCAGCCTGCGCAGGTCAAGGTGCTGTTTGATGAAATCGCTCCCGGCTTTGCCGGTCGCGCGGGCGGTTATACGCGAATCACCAAGCTCGGCCCGCGGATGAGCGATTCGTCCGAAATGGTCATTCTCGAATGGATGGAAGCTTCCGAACCGGTCGAAAGCAAAAAGTAAATCCACAGGAGAATCTCTTATGGGAAAAGCCTCTTAAGCATAGCTTAGGGGGCTTTTTAATTTGTTAGGATTTCAATTCCGGTGAATGGAAAGGATTTAGAAAAATGAGTCGCAGCGAGTTTATTCAGAACATCATCAATAAAGCCAAAGCCAATCAGCGGACGATCGTTCTCCCTGAAGGGGCCGATGAGCGCGTGACCGATGCGGCCAACACGATTGCCGCCGAAGGCATTGCCAAAGTAATTGTTCTGGGTGATGAAAAAACGGCCGCCCGCGTCAGCAAAGATGTAACCGTTATCAACCCGAAAACATCAAGTCGGCTCGACGACTACGCGCAGAAATTTTACGAACTGCGCAAAAGCAAGGGCATCACGCTGGATCAGGCGCGTGAGATTGTTAAAGACGAAAACTATTTCGGTATGATGATTGTGCACAGCGGCGAGGCCGACGGGCTGGTTTCCGGCGCGGCTCATTCCACGGCCGACACCGTGCGTCCGGCGCTTCAAATTATCAAAGGCTCTTTTGTCTCCAGCGTCTTTTTCATGTGTGTGAACGGAACCACCTATGTCTTTTCCGACTGCGCGCTGGTTGAAAACCCGACCGCCGAACAGCTCGCGCAGATTGCCGTGCATAGCGGCCTGACCGCGCTCAATTTTGGCGTCCCCGGTGACGTGGCGATCCTTTCCTATTCCACCAAGGGCTCCGCCTCCAGCCCGATGGTGGACAAGGTGATTCAGGCGACGAAGCTGGCGAAAGAGATGCTCGCCAAAGATTATCCGGACGCGAAGATCCGGCTCGACGGCGAACTGCAACTGGATGCCGCGATTGTTCCAAAGGTTGCAAAAAGTAAAGCGCCCGGCAGCGAACTGGCCGGCGAGGCGCGCGTGCTGGTTTTTCCCGATCTCAATTCGGGAAACATCGGCTACAAGCTGGTGCAGCGCCTTGGCGGCGCCGAAGCGTACGGCCCGATGCTTCAGGGTCTCAACAAACCGGTGAATGATTTGTCGCGCGGATGCAGCGCGGAGGATATAGTCGGTCTCACAGCGATCACGGCGATGCAGGCTCAGGGATAATTTTGGAAGGGAACATGTAACATGAAAATTCTGGTTATTAATTCAGGCTCGTCCTCCATCAAATATAAACTCTATCAGTCCATCGGCGGCGACCATGACTTCAACCTGCTGGCGCAGGGCGGGGCGGATCGCATCGGTATTGCCGGTGCCAGCGTGGACTGCAAAAAACCGGACAGTGAAAAAGTTCATCAGTACCTGGAACTGCCGGATCATAAAACAGCCATCACCGCCATTTTCCAGATGCTGACCGATCCGGAAAAGGGTGTCCTGAAAAGCCTGAGCGACCTGGCCGGTGTCGGACACCGCGTGGTGCATGGCGGCGAGGATTTCACCGCCTCTGTTCTGCTCAACGGTGATGTGGTTGAATCCATTCGCAAAAACTCCGTGCTGGCGCCGTTGCACAATCCGCCGAACTTGATGGGTATTCAGGCCGTGTACGAGCTGTATCCCGATATGCCGCAGGTCGCGGTTTTCGACACCGCCATTCACCAGACCATGCCTCCCAAGGCCTATCTATACGGTCTGCCGAAAGAGCAGTACACCGTTCACAAAATCCGCCGCTACGGTTTCCACGGCACCTCGCACGGCTACGTCGCGAAGGCGGCGGCCAAGGAACTGAAGCGTCCGTTTGAAAAACTGAAAATCATCACCTGCCACCTCGGTAACGGCGGATCGCTCACCGCGTTTGACGGCGGCAAATCAGTCGATACGTCCATGGGCCTTACGCCGCTCGCCGGCATCCTGATGGGAACCCGCTCCGGCGATCTCGATCCCTACATTCCGCTGCATATCATGGAGACTCAAGGACTCGGCGCCGAACAGGTCAGTGCCATGATGAACAAGCAGGGCGGACTGCTGGGGCTTTGCGGGAAACGTGACATGCGCGATGTTCTTGAAGGTTACGAAAAAGGCTACGAAGGCTGCATCGAAGCCCTCGAAATCTTTGTGTACTCCATCCAGAAATACATCGGCGCCTACGCCGCCGTCATGAACGGCGTGGATGCCATTGTCTTCACCGCCGGTATCGGCGAGAACGTTCCGCTGATCCGCGAGAAGGTTCTGGAAAATTTCGGTTATCTTGGCGTGAAAATCAATAAACGCTCCAATGCGGCGAATAAAACGCTCATCAGCGCCAAAGGCTCCAAGGTGAAAGTCCTCGTTATTCACACCGACGAAGAAAAAGTGATCGCCTCCGACGCCTTCGCAATTATCAAAGCGAAAAAGAAATGAGCCGCAAAGCCTCCACCGCCTACGTTTGGTTCGATACCGAGTTCACCTCGCTTGAGCTCGACGAGGCGCAGATCCTTCAAGTGGCCGTCATGCTGACGGATAAAAACCTCAAGCGCATCACGCCGCCTGAAGAAGATCTCTGTTTCCACATCCGCCTGTCCGACACGGTTCCGCTCAGCCCGTGGGTGGAAAAGAATATTCCAGAGCTTGTAAAAAAATGCCGGTCGCACGCCGCTGTGCCGATTGAAGAAGCGGATGAAAAACTGACCGCCTTCGTCGACCGCTGGTGCGACACGCCAACCAAAACCATCCAGAAGCGTCCGCTCATGGCTGGTAACAGTATTCATACCGACTGGATACTTGCCCGAAAATTTCTACCGACCTTCACCGGCCGGCTCCACTACCGCCTGCTCGACGTCTCCGCGCTGAAAATCCAGTGGCTCGACCTGACGGAAGGAGCGGAATTCTCCAAGGATGACCCGAAAATGGTCAAAAAATATTTTCCGGAAGCCGACCTGCGCCGCCTGCGCCAGCACGACGCCTATTACGACATCGTCGCCTCCGCCGCCGAACTTGCCTACTACCGCGCCCACATGCACCTTTCCGCGTAGTTTCCAAACCTTGGAAACGCGGCAGGGATGCCGCGGCCACCTTTTCCAAATATCGGAAACTTTCTGCGCCTCCGCACCTTTGCGAGGAATGCTTTTTCCAATGTATGTAAAAAACTGATTTATCCCTTGTGTTTACGGGCTGAAACACTACTATGTCCGCTCTTTTGTGAACCGCAGAAGGCGAGTTAACCGGCCGGGTGGCCGTGAGCGTCTGCGGAGAGGAAAGAACTAACCCCGGGACGAGGTGCCCCGCGCAATGCGGCCGCAGACGTCGCCGGATAGAAAAGAAGAGATCATCATGGCAGAATCACTCACCCTCGGCAAAGACGCAGACGCTGTCGATGCAATGTACAGCAATACCCTCAAGGACTTCACCGTCGGCTCGATCGTGCCCGGTAAAGTGCTCCGCATCCAGGACGACGAAGTGCTCGTCGATATCGGCTACAAATCAGAAGGACTCCTCGACGGCGACGAGTTCGAAGACGTAGCCACCGTTCAGGTCGGCGACACGATTGAAGTTTTTCTCGAAAGCCTCGAAAACGACCACGGCATGGTCGTCCTCAGCAAGAAGCGCGCTGAACAGCAGCGCAAGTGGGATCATATCGTCAACGACTGCGAAGAAGGCAGCCTGGTTGAAGGGATGATCACCCGCGCCATCAAGGGCGGTTTCATCGTCGATATCGGCGCGGATGCCTTCCTGCCCGGTTCGCAGGTGGATGTTGTTCCGGTGCGCAACCTCGACGACTACATCGGCCGCACGCTGCAGGTCAAAATTCTTAAAATCAACAAAGAGCGCAAAAACATTGTGGTTTCCCGCCGCGAAATCATCGAAGAAACCCGCCGCGGACAGAAACTCAAACTGCTCGGCGAAATCAAGATCGGTCAGCTCCGCAAGGGCACGGTCAAGAATATCACCGATTTCGGCGCGTTTGTGGATCTCGACGGGATCGACGGCCTGCTGCATGTCACCGACATGAGTTGGGGCCGTATCAATCATCCGACCGAGATGGTCAAAGTCGGCGACCAGATCGAAGTGATGATTCTCGATATCGACCTCGAGAAGGAACGCATTTCGCTCGGCCTGAAACAGACGCTTTCCAATCCTTGGCAGGATATCGACGCCAAGTACCCGATCGGCACCCGCATCCGCGGTAAAGTCGTCAGCCTGGCTCCGTACGGCGCCTTCGTCGAAATCGAAGAAGGTGTCGAAGGTCTGGTTCACGTTTCCGAAATTTCCTGGACGAAGCGCATTCAGCGCGCATCCGACGTGCTCAAAGCCGGCGAAGAAGTCGAAGCGGTGGTGCTCTCCATCAACATGGAAGAGAAGAAAATCTCGCTGGGCATGCGCCAGACCGAAGAAAATCCGTGGGAAGTCGCCGCGCTCAAATACCCGATTGGCTCGCTGGTCAAGGGCAAGGTGCGCAACTTCACCTCCTACGGCGCTTTCGTCGAAATCGAAGAAGGTGTGGACGGTATGATTCACGTGTCTGATATGTCCTGGACGCGCAAGATCAACCATCCTTCCGAAGTGCTCAAGAAAGGCGAGGAAGTCGAAACCATCGTGCTCGAAATCGATTCCGCCAACCAGCGCATCTCCCTCGGCCTCAAGCAGGCTCAGGAAGATCCGTGGGCCCGCATCACCGACTCCTACAAAGAAGGCCAGAAGATCAAAGGCAAAGTCACCAAGCTCACCAACTTCGGCGCGTTTGTTGAACTCGAAGACGGTATCGACGGTCTGGTTCACATCAGCCAGATCAGCGATGCGCACATCGAGAAGGTCAAAGACGTGCTCAATATCGGCGACGAAGTCGAAGCCCGTATTGTCAAGATCGACCCGGTCGAACACCGTATCGGTCTCAGCATCAAAGCGGCCAAGATCGCCGACGAGGACTTCCAGATCAGCGATGAGCTGCTCACCGGCCTGCGTCCGGGCGAAGAACTCGTTGACCTTTCTTCGGCGTTTGACGGCCTGCTGACCGGCAACGAAGAGTGGCACCCCGGCCAGAAGTCGTAATAAACTGGTAGGGACGGTTCGCCGAACCGTCCGCGGACGCCTCGGAGAGGCGTCCCTACCTTTTATCAACCCGCAGGTTGTAAACGCCTGCGGGTTTTTTTATGCTCCGACGCATTATGAATACCGACGCACAGATTGACCTGCTCACCGCCCGCCATGTGGATTTGATTTCCGCCGGCGAACTGAAGAGAAAGCTGGAGTCCGCCAAAAAGGAAAAACGCGGCCTGCGGATCAAGTACGGTGCCGATCCTTCCGCACCGGACATTCATCTTGGCCACGTCGTCGGCCTGAACAAACTGCGTGAATTTCAGGACGCGGGGCATACGGTGGTTTTTATCATCGGCGACTTCACCGGCATGATCGGCGACCCGTCCGGTAAATCGGCGACCCGCCCGGCGCTTTCGCGCGAGCAGGTGGCGGCTAACGCCGAAAGCTACAAACAGCAGGTTTTCAAAGTTCTCGACCCCGCAAAGACAGAAGTGCGCTTCAACTCCGAATGGCTTGGCGGCATGAAGTTTGAGGATGTCATCCGTCTTTCCGCGCATGTCACCGTGGCCCAGTTGCTGGCGCGCGACGATTTCTCCAAGCGTTACGGCTCCAACCAGCCGATTTCTCTGGTCGAATTTCTTTACCCGCTGGTGCAGGCCTACGACTCGGTCATGGTTAAGGCCGACGTCGAACTCGGCGGCACCGACCAGCTTTTCAATCTGCTGCTCGGCCGCGAACTGCAAAAGGTTTACGGGCAGGAGCCTCAGGTTGTCATGACTCTGCCTCTGATTGAAGGACTCGACGGCGTGCAGAAAATGAGCAAGAGCCTCGGCAACTACGTCGGCATCAACGAGTGCGCAAAAGATATGTTCGGTAAGCTGATGAGCGTCAGCGACGAACTGATGTGGAAATATTTCCTGCACATTCTCTGCCGCAAACCGGAAGAGATTAAAGCCATGCAGGCCAAGGTCGCCTCCGGCGAACTGCATCCGCGCGCCGTCAAAGACGAACTCGGACGCTGTGTCGTTGACCGTTTTGTCGGCGCAGGCGAAGGCCAGAAGGCCTCGGACGAGTTCGCCCGCATTTTTTCGCAGAACGAACTGCCGGATGACATGCCGGATATCAAGCTCTCTGCCGAGATCGGCGTGATTGATCTGGTAGTCAAAGCCGGCTTCGCGGCATCAACCAGTGAGGCGCGTCGCCTCATCCAGCAGGGCGGGGTACGCATCAACGACGAACAGATTTCCGACGTCAAAGCGGTCATCACGCCCGCCGACGGAATGATTCTCAAAGTCGGCAAGCGCAAGTTCGCCCGCATCGTGCTTTAAGGAGGTCGCATGTCCTCCGTCATCCTCAAAAAAGGTCGCGAAAAAAATCTGCTTCAGCGGCATCCGTGGATATTTTCCGGCGCGATTGAGCGTGTTGAAGGCGCG
>CAIKWE010000035.1 GCA_903831085.1 uncultured Verrucomicrobiota bacterium
AGCAATATCTCAGCGTCCCGGAGCATCCGGATAATCTGTTCGGCATTGTACTTTTTCCTGATCGACATGTGTCCTCCTTATTCGTTTTTACCCGCAGAATACTAACTCTGCGAGTGGTTTCGTTTAAGGGGGTCAGGTCACGTACGGCACAGGTCAAAAGCTGATTTCGTTTGTCGAAAAGCAGATGCAGATTCCAATCCCTGAAAAACTCAAAGAGGTTTTGCTGGACTTGAATAACCCGCACTACGCCTACGACCTGCTCGGTGTTTTTAAGTCGGCGCTGGTTCCGGACTTTTTCATCCTGTCCGGCAAAGACGAGTGCATCAACGTTTACGATGCAGTGAAATTCGCCAATGACATCGGTGCGATTCCAGCCTACGCCTATCTGGGCGATGTCGGCGAATCGCCGACCGGCGACAAGAAGGCCGAAAAGTTTGAAGACGACTATCTCGACGAATTGGTGCCGGAACTGAAGAAAATCGGCTTCAAAGCGATCACCTATATGCCGCCGCGCAATACCAGAGCGCAGCTGTCCCGTCTCCAAGAGCTCTGCCGGGCGAACGGGCTGATGGAAATCAGCGGCGTGGATATCAACAGCTCGCGTCAGTCGTTTAACTGCCCGATCCTGCTTGAGCCGGAGTTCAATCACTTGAGCGACGCGGCCTGGGCGCTGATCGCGCACGAAAAGCTGGCGGCGGAAAATCCGAAGCTTGGACTTTTCCATCCGGAAAACCCGCTGAGTTTCCAATCCCTGGAAGAACGGATCGAGATTTATTCAAACATTGGAAAGCGCATCGATCACAGAAAGCCCGAAGAGGCGATTAAACTGACCGGAGAATTAAAATGAATAAAGCAGCATTAGAAATTGCTCCGCTGTTGCGCGGACTGACCTTTGACGGCGAGAAGGGCGACATCGTCGTTTTTAAGGAATCGGTTAAATCCGCAGAGCTGAAATGCTCCGCCGAAAATCTGGCGGCGCAGTTTAAGCCCGGGATTCGTTCAGTAAGTGTCGAAGGCGTTGGCACCTTTCTGCTCGGCGAAGACTACGACGACGCGGTGAACGGAACCTCCAAGGTTCGGAAAGTGACCGGCCGCACGGCTGTGGTGAACAATAAAGTTTGTGTGGTGACTGGCGGCGCGCAGGGCTTCGGCGAAAGCATTGTACGAGAACTGATCAAAAACGGCGCAATTGTTTTTATCGCCGACCTAAATGCGGACGGAGCGAAGAAGTTGGCCGCTGAACTCAACGCGCAGGCGGGCCGTACCGTCGCCTTCGGAGTCGCAGTGAATGTAACGGACGAAGATTCCGTAAAGACGATGGTGGATGAGATCGTTTTGACCGTTGGCGGAATCGATCTGTTCGTCAGCAATGCGGGCGTACTCAAAGCGGGCAGCGTCAAAGAGATGACGCTTAAGGATTTCCGGTTTGTCACGGACGTAAACTATATCGGCTTTTTCCTTTGCACCAAGCACGTCGCTCCGGTAATGGCCGCGATGAACAACCCGTCCGGAAAATATTTTACAGATATCGTGGCGGTTAGCTCCAAGTCAGCGCTTGAAGGCTCTAACAAAAACGGCGCCTATGCCGGTTCGAAGTTCGGAACCGTCGGACTGGTTCAGAGTTTTGCCAAGGAGCTGGTGACCGACAACATCAAGGTCAATACCGTTTGCCCCGGAAACTTTTTCGATGGTCCGCTCTGGAGCGACCCGGAGCGCGGGCTCTTTACGCAGTATCTGAATACCGGCAAGGTTCCGGGTGCGAAAACGGTGGCGGATGTCCGGCGGTTTTATGAAAAGCAGGTTCCGATGAATCGCGGTTGTTTTGGCGACGACGTGACCAAAGCGATCCTTTATTCCGTGGAACAGAAATACGAAACCGGTCAGGCCATCCCGGTCACCGGCGGTCAAGTGATGTTAAATTAAGGAAACCCCATGAAAACAAAGGCTGTTAGACTTTACGGTGAGAAAGATCTCCGTCTGGAGGAGTTCGAACTTCCGCCGATCAAAGAAACCGAAATCCTCGCGAAAATTATTTCGGACAGCATCTGCATGTCGTCGTACAAGGCGGCGAGCCAAGGCACAAAACACAAACGCATTCCCGGCAACATTGCCGAGGCGCCGATCATCATCGGCCATGAGTTCTGTGGCGAAATCGTGGAAGTCGGCGCGAAATGGGCGAAGCAGTTTAAGGCCGGCGCTAAATTTTCGATCCAACCTGCGCTGGTTGATAAAAATGGCCCGGTCGGCGTGCTGTCGGCCCCAGGCTATTCCTATCAGTATATCGGCGGCGACGCGCAGTACATCATCATTCCGGAAGAGGTGATGGCCAACAACTGCCTGCTTCCGTTTGACGGCGACGCGTTTTATCTCGGCTCGCTGGCGGAGCCCATGTCCTGCATCGTTGGCGGCTTTCACGCCAACTATCACACCACGCCGGGCAGCTATGTTCATGAAATGGGCATTAAAAGAGGCGGCGCAACCGCCATTCTCGCCGGTGTCGGCCCGATGGGACTGGGCGCAATCGACTATGCCGTTCATTGCGATCGCAAGCCGGCGCTGTTAGTGGTGACGGATATCGACAACACCCGTCTGGAGCGCGCGGCCTCGATCTTCACGGTGGAAGAGGCGAAGAAAAACGGAGTGAAGCTGATTTACGTCAATACGGCCGAGGAGGGCAAGGGCGTGGATTATCTTAAATCCCTGACGCCGAACGGCGCCGGATTTGATGACG
Organism: uncultured Verrucomicrobiota bacterium; assembly: GCA_903831085.1. Taxonomy (GTDB): domain Bacteria; phylum Verrucomicrobiota; class Kiritimatiellia; order Kiritimatiellales; family Tichowtungiaceae; genus Tichowtungia. Next base: position 2,732 of record CAIKWE010000035.1, read on the forward strand.
TGTTTGTTTACGCGCCGGTTCGCCCGGTTGTCGAGCAGGCCGATAAAATTCTCGGCTTCGACGGCTGCCTGAACTTCTTCGCCGGCCCGACCGATCCGGAGTTTTCGGCGAACTTCAATTTCTATAACGTTCACTATGCAGCCACGCATTTGGTCGGCACCAGCGGCGGGAACACCGATGACATGCTCGAATCGCTCAAGATGATGGAATCGGGACTGCTGAATCCGTCCGTTATGATCACGCACGTCGGCGGACTGGATGCGGTCATCGAAACCACCCTCAACCTTCCAAAGATTCCGGGCGGCAAGAAGCTGATTTATACCGGCATCAGCATGCCGCTGGTTGCATTGACTGAACTGGCAGGGCAGGATTGTCCGGTGTGCAAGGAACTTGCCAAAATCGTCAAAAAACATAACGGCCTGTGGAGCCCTGAGGCGGAAAAATATTTTCTGGATAACGCGCCAGTACTGTAAAAATAAAAAGGTGAACAAATGGCTAAACACTATTTAGCAGTGGATTTGGGCGCGTCGAGCGGACGTACGATTATCGGGACGCTGAAAAACGGCACGTTGACGATTAAGGAGATAAACCGGTTTTGGAACGGGCCGACGGAAATCAACGGCACGCTCTACTGGGACTTCGTCCATCTGTTCCGCAATATTCAGGACGGTATCGCGCTGGCTAAAAAAGAATTCGGCTCCGGACTGGTTTCAATGGGCGTTGCCACCTGGGGTGTCGATTTCGGTCTGATCGACGGGCAGGGAAAACTTCTTGGCAATCCGGTCAACTATCGCGATGCACGCACCAACGGTATGACCGAAAAGGTATTCGCCGCCGTCGGCAAAGAAACCGTTTTCCAGCAGACCGGTATCCAGTTCATGCAGATCAACACGCTCTATCAGCTTTACTCGTTGGCGCAGTCGAAAGACGCTCAATATCTACAGGCGGACAAGCTGTTGTTTGTTCCCGACCTGCTCAACTTCTGGCTTACCGGAAGGATGGCGGCCAACCGCTCCTTTGCCAGCACGTCGCAGATGTATAATCCGGTCACCAAAGACTGGGCGTTTGATCTGCTCAAAAAACTCAACCTCCGTACCGACCTTTTTGCCCCGTTTGCTGATCCCGGAACTGTGCTTGGCAGCTATCTGGGTTTGCCGGTTGTCAATGTAGGCAGTCACGACACGGCCAGCGCCTTTGCCGCCGTTCCGGTGGCCCAGGGCGAACAGTGTGCTTTCCTAAGTTCCGGAACATGGTCACTGCTCGGCACCGAGCTGCCAGCTCCGGTCATCAACGACAACGTGCTGGCCGCCAACTTCACCAATGAAGTTGGGGTTTGCGACACCATCCGCTTCCTGAAAAATCTTTCCGGACTCTGGATCATGCAGGAACTGCGCCGCGTTTGGGCAGAGCAGGGCGCGGACTATACCTGGGACGAAATGGCCGAAATGGCGCTGCTCTCCGAGCCATTCCAGTTCTTTATCAATCCTGGCGATGAGGCATTTCTTGCGCCGGGCAATATGCCCGTGCGCATTCAGGACTATTGCGAACGCACCGGACAAAAACGACCGCAGGAACCCGGACAGATCATGCGCGCCGCCTACGAAGGACTGGCGCTGCTCTATGCCGATACCTATGGAACGCTGGAACAGCTCAGCGGGAAAAAGATGGAAGTCCTGCGGATTGTCGGCGGCGGTTGTCAGAATAAGACGCTCAGCCAGTTTGCTGCCGATGCCACCGGTCGTGCCGTCGTTACCGGACCGATCGAAGCCACAGCTATCGGAAATCTCATTGTCCAGATGCTGGCCATGGGCGACATTGCCTCGCTGGACGAAGGCCGCGCAATCATCCGAAACTCTTTCGCACACGAATCCAAAACCTATCTCCCTCAGGGCTCTGCCGAGTGGCTGGATGCTTTGAAAAAATGGCGAACATTCAAAATGAACTCATAGCTGTGGTCGGCTGATCGTTATAACTGGGATCTTCCTGCGTCGTTTTTTTGAATTGGTCTGACATGAGAATCGGAGTTCATCAGGAATTTTTAAATCTGACGGCTGATCCGGGGGGATTTCTCTATTTTTTATCCCCGGCGGTCCGATCGCAGATAGATCCGGTAAGGTCGCCGCACGGCATTTTTTTGCGAACGATCCCGTTCATAAGCCAGCGGCGGATCAGATTCGGACTCAACGTCCACCGAGTGGCTGAGGATTCGTACGGCCATCAGCGTCCGAAGTCCACTCCGATTACAGAGCTTCATGAGTCGGGAAAGCGTTAGCGGGTAGCGATAGCAGTCGCGGGTTTCATACAGTTCGGCATAATAATGACGCACTTTTTCCAAAACGAGATCGAGTAGCCGCTGCTGCCGCACATCAAAGGATTCAATGGTTCCGGTTCCGAGCCATTTTCGCTGTTTCACGATTTTAAATCCTCATCTTTTATCGCTCCCGGCTGAATATGGATCTCTTGGAATTGCACATGTGTTGGCGGCAGGCGTCCCTTGATCTTGACGATACCCTCTCCCACGCCAAGCCGGTCTAGAAAGACGTCCTGATTACGTTCCAGAAATAACGCTTGTCGTGCGGAGATGATGTCGGCTTCGTGCGTCAGGGCCATAAAAATGAGCGTATGGGTATTGCCCAATACATAGATGGGAAGCATAGAGGGATGCTGGGTGATCGCAACCAAAGCCTGACCGAAGGAACGGATTTCCCGGTAGACATTTTCAAGTCCACCATTTGAGGTTGTGCCATAGGTCGGTGCAGGAAAAATGTTGTGGGCCTCTTCGAGTACCAGCACATGCCGCAGGCGATCCGTCTCACCCTGACTCAGCCGATAAAGATGAATCCACCGCAGGATCGTTTCCGTGAAAAACGTCCGCACGGTTTTGGGCAGTTCGAGATCAAGTTCCAGAATCACGGGTTTATCGAGCAGATCTTCAAGATGTACGGGGTTCCTGGCGTTGAACGCCTTTGATGCCGGCCCGAATACGAAAGTTCGCAGGATACGCAGACAGCTGTCCCTCCACAGGGCTTTTCGTCCGCTGTATTTCCGGCGGTCCAGCTGGTTTTTAAGATCGAAAAAATTGGGATACTCACTTGCAGCGCCAGGTTCCGCATAGAACCCTTTGGCCTCAAACTCCATATCGGCAAGCTCGGCGAGCACATCGGCAACGCCCTGCCCGGAGACGTGAGTTTTCTCCAGCACATCGGCAAGAATCTGTATCCATGTCTGCGGATGCACATTTGGCGGCGGGCGCAGCGGATTCCACGCAAAGGGATGCGCGTCCCTGCCAACAGTGAACACATCGAGATTCTGCATGCCGGGCAGACTTTTCAAATTTCGATAGCTTCGCTTCCAGTCGATCACAAGAAACGGAATTTTATTTTTCACGAATTGCTGGAGCAAATTGTACGCGACATGGGTTTTTCCTGAACCGGTCGTGGCAAAGATGCCGGTGTGCTTAACGAGATCGCGGCTATGAAGATACAGCGGTTGGGACAAGCGACCGGGATAGCGGATATCTCCAAGAAAGATGTCGCCTCCTGTGTCCAGTGTATCGGACGGGGGCAACCGGACTGCCCGGTCATCGACCTGAGCTCCGAGGTAGGATACCGCCATCATCCGGATCATGCTTTCCGCCTCGGCCCGGGCGGCGAGATTTTCGGCAAGCTGGTAGTGTGTCCAGAGCGAATCCGCCGAAGGGCCTATCAGCGGCTTGAGCTGCCGGCATAGGCCGCGCAGTTCCTCAGCCAGACTGAACATCATCCTCCATGTTGTGAATCAATACTTCTTTTCGGTCCTTGCCTCGGGTGTCCTTGGAGACCTTGGAATTGCCCAGCGTATATTTGGTTTCAATGGATTCGATTTTGAAATCCTTGAAGATCTCCCGCACCTCGGGGGTGTCGTTGAGCGAGAGGATAAACGTGCCTTGAATGTTTAGTAAGGTATCGCGCAGCCGTAGAAAATCATCGCCCTTGAATGAAACCGCATAAAAGTCGGCCTCCCAATATGGAGGGTCAATATAGAAGAAGGTCTCCGGAGAATCATACCGCCGGATGCAGTCACACGCATCGAGGTTTTCAATGGTGGTTCTCGCCATCCGTTTGTGAGTTATCCGCAATTTCTCTTCAACGGTTAGCAGGTTCAGGGAGCTTGGCCGCACGATACCGGTGCCGAATGTACGGTTTACCGTTCGCCCTCCGAAGCCCATCCGCTGAAGCCGGTAATAGCGCACAGCCCGTTGCACGTCCGTCAGCAGACCGGGGTTCTGGTTTTTTTCCTGCTCGAACCCGGTTCGGGAAACGATGGAAAAATCAAGATAACGTAAAAATTCCGGCAGATGGTGACGGATCACGTTCCAGAAGTTGGCCAATTCACCATCCCGATCGTTAAGAATCTCAACGCAGCTCGGCTTCTTTGTAAAATAGACCCAGGCTCCGCCGCAGAACGGCTCTACATAGCAGGTATGAGCGGGTATTTTTTCGACGATACGCTTGGCTAACCTGGACTTACCGCCGAGATAGCCCAGCGGGCTTTTCAGCGGCTTGCTCTCAGCCGTATCGGTATTGCGGGGTGTATGAGGTGATGGGGTTGTCATTATGAATCATTGAATACGCCTGCAGTTGGTTTACGGGCGTAACGGAATCGAGACCGGGCAAAGCCTGTTGCGGCAGCGCGGACATAAAACGGTTTCTGGCTTCGTTCCTTGAAAAACTTTCCCATGCGTTCAGGAAATCACGCATTACATTCGTCAGATCCCGCCAGCATTCGACGTCTTCACGCCGCTGCGAGCTTTGAACCTGGGAAACACGCTGATCCAGTTGAGCTTCAATTCCAAAAAAATCCTTATTGAATCCGGGGGGAAACTGCCCCTGGATTTGAAGCAGTTTGTTATCGATGGACAGTTCCTCATCCAACAGCTGTTTAAGGTTTTTGGCTCGAATCCGTAACCGCTCAATAATCTGCACCGCTGTCACAGCCAATCGGGTCTCGGCCAGTTCGGTTCGTCCATTAAGAATGGCCTCGAGTGCCGAGTGCTGTGCTCTTTCACGGTTGGGTTCAGGATGGGATTCCATGGGTTTTGTCTTGTTGCCTTTGTGCCGTAGCAACGGGTTGTTACCATTTTAGAATGTCTACATTTGTTTAAAAATATAGCGCTCGATTAGTGGGGTATCGGACGCGCTCCCGGTATGTTCCGCCAATCCATACCATTCAAAGTGCGCAGATTAACAAAATGACCAACCAGAATAGATCAGGGGTGTTTCCTGTACAGGGAAAACAACGTACCGCAGTTTACACGGCGCTAGAAAAGCCCGCGTCCGGAAGACAGATTCTGGAGAAGGTGAGAAGGGGCATTCCATCTATGACCTATCAGGATCTTCGCCACATTCTCCGTGATTTTGAGAAACGCGGAATTGCCGTATGCCTGAATCCGGAAGACCAGACCGGGCGGATCTACGTACTGGCTTCGGCGGCCAATGAAACATTGATATCAGGTGACCAGCTCAATCTTTGTGCACAGGTCGGCCGGGCAAAGACACGGCTGGCCGTACTCGAAGAGGTCTCGAGAAACCGCTTGTCCATGCAGAATCCATTAACCGCTACAGAGATCAAAAGACAACTGAGAGAGCGCTATCCGCTGGGTCTCAACCATGTGACTGCTGCACTGAAATACCTGAGAGAACACCGCCTAGTGGAAACGGCTGGCCATACGGAAACGCGGAACATGAAAATCTACAGGATCACTGATCTTGGCATAACTATTCTGGACCATGTGCTGGATGCTGAAAAACAACCATCATTCGGAAACAGCCCCACACGTTAACCGTGTAATGGGCCAGAGCCGAATGTCGCTGCCATCCGGCCGGAAACCGAAAAGTTTATATACCCCAACGCCTCTACAAAAGAGTCTTTGAAGGGTCTGGATGCGTTGCTCTCACGGAGCAGTCCCCGGTTGGGGCGTAATACCAAAAGTTAAACGCACCTGCATTCCCACTCTTCGAGGACAACATTTAAAACTAAAAGAGAGGTGATTGCACCGTGCCGATAGCTGACTATAAACAAAGGGCTCAAAGAGCCGAAAAACAACTCATGGATAATCCGGAGATTCCGGAACAGAACAAGCGGATACTGCAAAGGTTCCTGACCGCCTATGACGTAAGTGACGCCAGAAAGAACATCTTTCTGAACAAGGTCATGCCGCTGCTGGCTGAATTTAACCCCATCGAGTCCGCGCTAACGGACCGGGACCGAATCAATGAACTGTTTGCCCGGCTAAGACGGCGTTACAGACCGGCCACGTACGCTACGTATGTCAATGTAATCAGACGCTTCCTTTCATGGTTAGGCGATGGTGGCCGTCCGGCCAGCATGCGTGATATCAAACCGGGGAAAGCCAGCAGCAAGAAACGTGATCTTGAACCGGAGGACATGCTCACATGGGAGGATGGTCTGCGGATCTCGGATGTGTTGTGCAACCTCCAGCTGCAGGCCGCCGTACAGTCCCAGCTCGATTGCGGATTCCGGCCATCGGAATTCATTGACCTGAACTATGGCGATGTTGAAGTGAGCACCGGTCTCGCTGTATTTCATGTCCGGGGAGGCAAAACCGGAAGCCGTAGCGTTGTGGCCCATCGTTGTGTTCCTTCATTGCTGAAATGGCTGGATGCCCATCCGACCCGGCGACCGGGCGATCCGCTCTGGATTTCGGAAGGCAGCATTAAGAAAGACGCTACCGGACGGCTTCAAGTGATCCGCTACAGTTATCCTGCCATTGCCAAGCGAATCCGGGTTGCCGGACGAAAGTCGGGTATTGGCAAACCCCTGGACTTTTACAACCTGCGTCATTCCAGCTGCGTGCTCGATAAAATGGATAACCTGCCGGTGGATCTGGCCGCAGAGCGGCATGGCCACGGGGTAAAGCATTTTGTTGGAACCTATGGCAGGTTGAGCGTGCAGGACGTCATGCGGCGATTTCATTCTCACTACGGAACCGGCGAAAAAGAAGATGCGAAGCCGATGATTGAACATCAAACCTGCCCGGTCTGCAAAATGTTGAACGAACAGGCAAAAGACTGGTGCTCATCCTGCGGTACTCCGTTAAACGCCACAGGAGCGCGCGCGAGCGCCGTACAGAGCGGTTTGCTGGGTCAGGCGGTCAAAATCCAGGCTCAGGAAGAAATGGCGCAAATAAAGGCGGAGTTGGCGGCCGCTCGTGAGCGGGAGGATGTCTATCGAAAAGAACAGCTGTTCCTGCTTCAGCAGATGCAAGGACTCAGAGAAACATTGAGCCGTTCTCAGCCATTGGGGCAGGGATTGCGGCCCATTATTACCGACCGGTAATATTCCAGTTATCATCGGCCTAAAACTCACGTATCATACCGATCGGTAATATTCGCTTGCATTCATGACGGATTATGCCAATTTTATACCGATCAGTAAAAAAGGAGCGATCATGACCATTGAGGAGATAGGGAGAACCATTCGGCAGGCGCGAAAGGCGCAAGGACTGACGCAAGGCGAGTTGGCTATGACCGCCAATACCGCGAGCCGCTTTATCTCGGAACTGGAAAACGGCAAAACGACCTGTCAAATCGGCAAAGTGCTCAAGGTAATCAGCTGTCTTGGTATAAAGGTTGAACTGAGGACTCCACCACAATCCAAGGCTATTCTATGAAGACTCTTACAGTATATTTTAATGGAATTCGGGTTGGAACATTATCCCAGGATATTTCGGGGAAAATTATGTTCCAGTACGATCAGGAATGGCTCTTAAGCGCCGGGGCACATCCCATCTCCCAGTCACTTCCTTTGAGAGCTGAAGCCTTTCGTGAAGCCGAGTGTATCGGTTTTTTTGGAGGGTTGCTGCCTGAGGAGGGCATTCGCATAATGATTGCTAAAAACCTTGGTATAACGCCGGGCAACGACTATGCGATGCTGCGTGAGATCGGCGGGGAGTGTGCCGGCGCTATCAGCCTGATCGATCCAGAAACCGAAGCGGCTCCCAGAGAGCATGCCTACCACCGCATCTCATTGAGTGAACTTGAAACCATCCTTGTCACTCTGCCAACAAGGCCCCTGCTGGCTGGAGAAGCTGAGATCCGCCTCTCACTGGCGGGAGCTCAGAATAAATTGTCCATCTATCATGATGAGCAGGGATATGCCGTTCCACTGCATGAATCCCCCAGCACACATATCCTTAAGCCTGAATCCGAGGTTTTTCCAGGATTGATTGATAACGAGGATTACTGCATGCGGCTGGCAGGGGAAGCCAGTCTGCCCTGTGCGAAAACCCGGATCGAGACCGTAGGTTCACATCGCTGCCTCTTGATAAAGCGCTATGATCGTATCGGCGAGGGCGCAACCCTTGAACGGCTTCACCAGGAGGATTTCTGTCAGGCACTGGGCATCTCCAGCCGATATAAATATCAAGCTGAAGGAGGCCCGTCATTAGTCCGGTGCTTTGAACTGGTTCGTACTGCCTCAGCGGAGCCGGCAAAGGATCTCATTATCCTTTTCGAAGCCGTTCTGTTCAACTATCTGATTGGCAACAATGACGCCCATGGCAAAAACTTTTCACTGCTTTACACGGTCTCCGGCACGGAGCCATACGTTCGTCTCGCCCCGTTCTATGATTTGGTGAGTACAGCCTACTACCGCGAACTTTCTCCTAAAATGGCGATGAAAATCGGCGGCAAATATCTGCCGAATGATCTGCGGCTGAGGCATTGGGAGGCGTATTGGCAGGATATCGGCTTTTCTGTGAAGCAGGCCCTTCAACGCGCCGGTCAATTTTTGGAACGAATGGATTCGATCCTGAATACAGCACCCCAAAGTACAGTGGAAGAAGCGATCCAAACAATTATCAAAACACGGATAGCCATATTCCGTCAAAACATGCATCAGGCGTAGAACTTTTCGGAGAATCGTGCCGTTCACCGACGCCTGATTTCGCATAGCAGTACCATCGTTCCACTGATTCAGGGGTTTCTACTGCTGTCACAATCAAACGGTTCTGAGTGTTAACGGCTCCGGACGGCTTTCACTGCATTCTTTATATCAGAGCTTTTCATCCCGGCCGTACGAGCCTGTTTTCTGGCGGTGGCAATCAGCCCGTCGAATTCCTTCAATGAAGGGGTGCGGATTGTCTTCAGAATAACCACATCATTGTTTCCGACGACGACAAACTGATCCCCTGTGTGCAGACCGAGTTGCGTTCTGACCGCTTCCGGAATTACCACTTGTCCCTTGGATGTCATTTTTGTTGTTGCCAGTGTCTGCATGGTTCCCTCCTTTGTCTTACTGGTAAGATTTGCATAGGGTGTTGCGATCCGCAAGAACGAACTGCAGAGGCAGAAATCTATGTCCGGTGGACTCGGAAAGTATTTGCTGAGATACAGTGAAATGGAGCCGGATTTGCGGAATCAGTCCCGCATGTTAACGGGAGTTATCCCACCGATTCAGGGCAATCTTTTAAAAAGTACGGATAATGATACTCCTATGGAATTAAAACAAAAATCCAAGCGGAAGAAAGGAGCGAAGGGGTCCTGCAGCAAAGCGGAAGGCGACCTGTCCGGCCATCTGGCTGACATTGAGCTTAAGCTCGATCACATCATCGAACGAATCAAGGATTCGCTCTACCAGCGGAATATCCGTGCCCACGGGGAGGATGAACAATGAACAATATCCAACTCAGCGGCACCATCGCCGACAGACCCGCCCGTTATGGCGGGGCCGCAATCCGGTTTTATTTAAGAGCCAGACATCCTCCTGTCGCTCAGGGTCTTCCCCTGGGCATCGCTCAGGTTCCCGTCCGTCCGTTCGAAGCCTCTCCGGCACAAAGGGAAATCCTGCTGGGAAGAAAACATCGAAACGTCCGTGTCGAGGCAGCGGGTCGGTTAGAGCAGATTGTCTCCGAAGGCGGCGGCAAATGGAAGAATGGCCGCAACAACAGGCAGCAGGACAGAAACCTTGAAATGATCGTAAGCCAGCAGGGATTGCTGCTGCAGAGGGGGAGATAAATGTACTCGCCCAGAATTTACGAGAACCAGATTCCCAGCCTCTATCATGCTGCGCGCAATCTGGATGTGCCGATGACCCAGCTGGCGAATTCCTTTGTCTATTACGGGCTGGCTGCCGGGGATTACGGAACGGTCGCTTCTAATCTTCTGCCGCCTCCCAACAAGGTGCTGCCGGAAGGCATACTGCCGAAGATGCCCATTTTTAGTCACCACTATGATTCCGTGCGGGACTTTCTAATGGAGCCGCGATTTGTTTCTCCGAAAAACGCGACCTTTGAGCAGCTCATCAATCTGACCCTGCAGGACATTCTTCACAGGAGCCATCGCCGTGATAAGGGTAAGCAAGCATGAGCAGGTTCGGGAGGCATGGCTTATTGAACGAATATAAACGCTTGTAAGTTGTATTAAATACAACTATCTTGTTGTTAATGAAGGTAGATAAGGCCAGTTTAAATCCCGTTGTCGATACTCTTCAGCTGAAGGACTTGCTGGGAAATACGAGCGATAAGCGCGGAAAAATTGCCCGGATGATTCGTTTCGGCGATCTGTTTCAGTTGCGCAGAGGACTTTACGCCACCCGGCGCGATCTCAACCCGCTTTGTCTGGCTGCGGGCATGTACGGTCCGTCGTACATCAGCTATGAGACCGCACTCTCGTATTACGGCCTTATTCCCGAAGCGGTTTATGAGATCACGTCTGCAACGCTGAAGCGGTCCGCTGAATTTCAGAATATCTTTGGACGGTTTCATTACCGCAGGGTTCCGGAAAGCGTTTATCCTGCCGGAATCGAACGGGTCACGGAATCCGGCCTTCCGTTTCTGATCGCTTCCCCGACCAAGGCTGTTTGTGACCGGATCGCGCTGGAGCCGCGAATACGGTCGATGTCGGATGTGAAGCGCTGGGCGGAACTGATGCGGCTGGATGAAGCAATTGAAATCGACCTCGTGGTTCTTGATGCCTGCGCTGAAAACTATCAGCGGCCTGCCGTACGGTTCCTCCGACGTACCGTGGAAAAATATGGAAGGATTCTGCCATGAATAAAGCCCTTGAAGATATGCTGCGCCCGTATAATCCCGTTACCCCACTCGACTGGACTCATGCGATCCGGGAGGTGGTTCAGGAAATTGCTCTGCTCGGCTTATGGCGCAGCGGCTTTTTTGAAGAGGCCGCGTTTTACGGCGGAACCGCTCTGCGGATCTTCCATGGACTAAACCGCTTTTCAGAAGATCTCGATTTTTCACTGCTTGAAGAGGGCGGTTCTGTTCGCCTTGAATCGGCGCTCGCATCGATCAGAACCGAACTGGCCGCATGGGGACTTTCGTTCGAAGCGGAATCCAAATCTTCCGGAAGCCGGACCGGAATTGAATCGGCTTTCCTGAAGGGGAACACCCGGATCAATCTGTTGAATGTCGGAGTCCCGGAAGAGCTCAACCGATACTTTCCGCATAACCAGAAGGTAACCATCAAGCTGGAACTCGACACAACGCCGCCGCCCCTTGCTTCGACCGAAGTAAAAACCCATCTGCTGCCGACACCGTTCCAAGTGCGTCTTTACGATCTGCCGAGCCTCTTTGCCGGCAAGCTGCATGCGATGCTTTTCCGGGACTGGAAGAGCCGGGTCAAAGGACGGGATTTCTATGACTTTGTCTGGTACATCAGCCGTCGTGTGCCGGTAAACCTCCCTCATCTGGAGGCCCGAATCATTCAGAGCGAAGAACAGCAGACGGAGCGGTTCAACATAGATGCTGTGCAGACTCTGCTCAAAGACCGTATCCGGAGCGTCGACATTGCCGCCGCCGCTGAAGATGTGCGGCCCTTCTTGCGCGATTCCCGTGAACTTCAGCTCTGGAACGAGGAATTTTTCATGCAACTGATTCCGCAACTGCAGGCCGCGGGAAACTGATCCGGCCAGACAGCCGCCGGTTTATGTGCATGAAACAACCCCGAATTTACCTTTATTCGGGTTATTTCGGCTCTATTCCTCTTCTGAAACAACCTTGGCCCCCTTTTTTTTCATTGCTCATGATTCTTGAGTTTTGCCACGACCTTCCTATTGTCTTTACGTTGTGTTAAGCACAGCGATCATTAGTGACGTTTTTCTGTCCGGAGGAAAAAATGGCAAATTACGCCTTAATTACGGGGATGGACATCGAGTCTGTCGGCGGAGAAGCATGGTGTCTCCTTCAGGGCAAAGTCTTAGGACATGCTTACAGTAATACAGTGGAAATACATAATTTCCTACGCTCAATTGGATACATATCTGTGCATATAATCGGCTCTAGTGTGTTTAGAATAGATTTCGAAAAAGAGTTGAAATCTATCTGCACCAAGCTGAAAGATGGAGATAAGTTTTTCTTATACTACTATGGCCCTGCAACTTTTGACCGGCATGACCAATACATCTTCTCCTCTGGTGCTAGAGTTAACATTGAGTTGATCGAAAAATATACGGCCATTTGCGGGGTTGAACGAATCATCCTGCTAGATTTATACAGATCAAATGAATATCACTCTATCGGCGAAACAGGGGGGATCCGCGACGAACTTGTTGAAAGAGTCGTAGAAAATGCGTCTTCTAATTCTCCTATAGGGTTTTACTACAATTACAACGAAACCTCTTTCCCTATAGAATTCTACTTCAATAACAACGATACCTTTCCTCCTGAAGGCGAATCGTTGTTCGCAAAAACTGTATTGGGCCACTTCTCTTTACAGGCTCAGCAGGGGCACGAAATATCCTTTCCTGCTATCGGTGAATTAATTTCAGAAACATTTAAGAAAGAAGAATCAAACATAACGCCTGGTGCCGGTATGCAGCATCCTTGTTTCATAGGAAATAATGTTATTCTTTTTCCCCGAAGAAAAGTAGTTTCCAGTAATTTGCCTCGATCCTCTGAGAAGCAGAAAAGGGAAAAAGGCAAAGCCGACCAGCAGTTAGAGCTCGTTTTGCATGAGCATGAGAAATGGTTATCGAACGGTCGACCAATTGGTAATAGCGATCGACTGACATGGCAGAAACTGGAGCCCATCTTTGCGATCTATGAACGTTATAATCTGGGTCCTGTCGAGTTGACTGATCGTAAATTTGATTATGCAGATTTGACGTCAGCAAGATTTTCTTACGGAACTAGACTTTCGGGCTCATCGCTTTGCAATTCTTTATTTGATCACGCTCGCTTCGACGGTGTAAACTTCTCTAATTGTAAAATGGAGGAGTGTATTTTTGAATCTACGACAGCCACTCAATGTGAATTTTGTAGGTCGAGCTTTAATCGTTCGAGATTTAGATCCTCAGATTTTATTTGCTGTAATTTTAACGAAGCTTCCATGTTTGAATGTAATTTTTTCATGACTGCTGTTGATAAATCATTTTTCATTGACGCACACCTTATAAGCTCTGTTGTTTTTGGTTGTCGTGCTCACAAAACTAATTTTACCAATGCGTCATTGGCTTGTTCTATTTTGAATGGAACGGATTTTTCTGGTGCAATATTAACCGGGGTTAATTTATGCGGAAGCGCCCATGCTGATTGGTGTATTGAAGGAGTAGAATGCCAATATGTGTATTGGGACAGAGAGGGAAAAGAACGATTTCCTCCAGACAATGATTTCCACGAGGGGGAATTCTACACGCAATACCGCCCTTATGCGGAATTTTCCTATACCTTCAAAGAAGGTATGACCCCGCTTGATTTGATGCTGGCAACGCACATTGTCGATCAAATCAATGCGGCCGACATGGGATTCAAAATCAAAATCGACAACGCTTCTGTTCGGGGTCTGAACCCAACGCTGAATTTCATTATGATATCTGGTGAAGAAAACAAGGAGCTAGCTAAGGAGCAATTCAGCCGATCATTTGAAGAAAAAGCCCTAGAGTGGAAAAATGAGATGCGAGACCTCTACCAACAGCTAGCGGCAGAAAAAGATAAAAGAGCGGATCTAGCGACAAAGTACATCGAAATGAACGCCGACTACCAAAAAATTATCAGCCAGGCTCTGCCGCTTATGTTAGAGACCGTAGATCAGGTAACTAAGAGACCGCCACCAGCAAGAATGAAAGCCACGCCAACCCATCCTTCACAGACTGGGGAGAAATTATCAGTCTGGTTTTCCGACAAACAATTAGCTGTCACCGTGGAATCATACGATGCCATTTTGTTTAACACGGTCAGACAATATGCGGTGTTCAGGGCAGTCATAAAAGCATCCATAAAGAAAAAGGATCGTATCGAGCTGAGCGACATCGTTACATACGCACGCGACATAGAAGAAGCGTTGATCAATAACCTGAAGAAAGAAAAATATTCATATATAGATGCCGCAACGGATGTGAGCAATGTTTGCTGTACGCTCAGAAAATATTGCTACAACAATCCAAAGCTAAATTTTCTGATACCGTTAATTCCGCAAGCCGGTCACACAATGATTGACCCAGCCGGGTTTACTTTCGAAAACGAGTCGAAACTGGCAACAAACGGGCGACGCATTTCGAGCTATTAATCCACCAGAACCCAATCCGGATCAATGGCTTATCAGATCGCGCAATATTGCACAATATCGTTGTAACTATTTTATATTGAGTCATTTATAATTTTTCTCCAAAAAGAATCTGTTCTTAAAACAGAAGGAGGAAAATTATGGATGTCATATCATGGATCTGTGACCTGCCCCCGTGTGTGGATCCAGTTTCTAAGTTAGGATTTGGGCGAAGTCAACTCTTCTAGCAACCCGCCATCGGGCAATATTGGGAAGTCCAGGTTGTTGAGCCTCCGGAGCCGGCGGTCGGTATCCCAGTGAGCTGTGCGGCCTGATGGTGTTGTAGCTTTTCCGCCACCACTCGCTCAGCACCTGCGCCTCTTTGAG
>CAIKWE010000036.1 GCA_903831085.1 uncultured Verrucomicrobiota bacterium
CTGATCGACATGTGTCCTCCTTATTCGTTTTTACCCGCAGAATACTAACTCTGCGAGTGGTTTCGTTTAAGGGGGTCAGGTCACACAGATTGAAGAAGGTCAGCGGCTTTCACGGGAGTATGCCGAGAAGTTTATTAAAAAGTAGCGCACGCTAAGCATCAGGGGATCACATATGAAATTCATAATCCCAGGTGGTTAGGTGCGGTCTTAAAATTTGGCGTTAAAAATTTTATATTTGTGAGCAGCGACGGTGCAGGCAGGGGTGTTTTTCAAATCATTATACTTCTTTAATTCCGCACGTACTCGATGTTGCCCGTCCGAGGACAACCGATTATAAGCGTCTATTTTTCTCAGTAGGAATTTCAGCCTTAAATACTCCACGTCCCATCCAAACCGTCTATCAAACCCGTAGCTTCCCTGAGGATTTTCTCCAAAATTTATTTCTATTACAGCTCGCTGCTGCTCCCGTTCATGATCATCCAATAAAACCCAACAATTAAATGACGCGTTGGCGGCCACTTTTGCCTCAATTAATACAGAAAGATGTCCAACGTAAATAGACGCAGTCAACACACCGGCACCACACAGAAGATTTTCAAGTCCGAATGGTAAAAAACGCAATGCATGTAGGATAAAAAAACAAATTAGTGATAGCATCGTTGCCCAAAAAATAAAAAAGCACATGAACCCAAACCTTAATCGCACTGGCTTCTGTGATGGCGGATTAAAAAGCCACGCCACCACTCTCAAATTGGCTGCAACCCACCCTGTGAAAAGACAGCACAAAATAAAAATGCCAAGGCATTCACCAATTGCCGCCAAGATGTCCATGACTGCTCCTTTAAAAATCAGCGTATTTTTATGGTTTTTTCACGGCTGCTTACGTCGAAGAAACTCCGCTAGGCCACTATCCATACTCTCCGAAGAACCAATCATTTTCCCATTTGGATAATGCAGACAACCAGTCATCTTCATCACATATTCTTTGGCGTTATCAGCCAATTTGAACACCGCCGGATTTGTTTTTGTAAGCTTTGGGTGATCATTGCGGATTTTATCTACCTCCCAGTATAAATCTTCAATAAGATTACAAACCTCATTGGTGTTTAAACCCTCGGCTTCAACGCACACCTTAATATTACGCGCAAACCCAAGAAGACGATTCCTGATTTGCCCTGAAACAAGAGGATCGCGAGCAAGTGTTTCGGAACCTCTGACAAGGCCATGCAGCACTTCGCGTGGTGTCATCTTTTCATTCCATCCATCTCGCACCGGCCACACGTCGTAGCGGCAGGTCTTAGCGGCGCCGTCACCCATGTCGCCATCGCCCATATCCACGCCCCATGCGTCACCTGGTACGTGAGCGTAGGATGTGCCTGACCAGTAGTAGTTAGACTGCACGTTGGTGAACGGCGTTCCCCTTGTTCCTTCCCATGCTTCAGAATGATCCCCATTTTTCCGAAAGAGTGTGTCTAATTCTGCTGTACCGCCATTTTTTGCAACCAAGGGTAACCGCCAGTCACTGTGACCGGCAAAATTAAAATCCTCACAGTGTTTTACGGCTTCGAACCAACTCATCAGGCCGTGATTAGCATCCTTCGTCCACACTAGCCCGGTTGTGTTGTCTGTAACTGTTCCGTCTCCATTATCAACATACCGTGAGGATTTTTCCATGAGTAGACCCCTTTTGCGGGAACACTACAGCCCGGCAAAAACATTTCAAGGGAATCCGCCGACATGGTCGGTTCGTAACCCAGGCGATTCAACCCACGGCACCGGAGATGGACAAACCCAGAAACACCCACTAGCATGAACCCGCTTAGACTAACCTTGAAGGGGTGCACAAAATGAATCAGGTCACAATTATGAAGAAAGCAACTGTCATTCTGTTGCTGCTATTATCAGGAAATGTCAGAGCCGTCTCTTTTGACAACTTGGATAAGGAAGCTCAGTTGCTACTATTGTCAGGAAACGTCGGAACCAACTCTCTTGATAACCTAGATAAGGACGCTGAATCCCAAGCTCAGTGGGATGTAGATTTTAAAGATGATAATTGTTTCATGCAAATCGTCATGAGATACAACGACGGGTCAACAAAAGCTATGGAACGCGCTGGGTTAGGCGTTTGTTATAACCTCAAAAATAAAAACGTTAAGTATATTATATTTTTTCTCCCCGCTGGTGTTGACGCCGAGGCAGGCCTTACGGTCAGATTTATAGATTTTGTCCCAGGTGGGGATACCTATAATTTAGTACCTTCACAAGATGGTTTTCTTGATCTGCCGATTAATGATTGCAATAAAGAATATTGTGCTTCAAGAGTGCATCCAGAGATTCAAAGTGAAGATCATTCAAAAATAAATCTTCTGGAAGAGTTAATGTCCCGTGAATATGTCTGGCTGTTGTTTATGCGAAATGGAAATGCAGAACGAGCGATGATACCTATTTATAAGTTCAGAGATGAATTTTCCAAAATAAAAGATAGTAAGTCGAACATCGGGGTATCGGGGACGTCGCAAGAACCTCTCCGCCCCTAACACCAGGCAGAAGGGTCAGCCCGCGCATTGCAGCATTTTGAATCCTGACGGCCCTCGATCCCTGAACATTCCACACATCAACTGACAACCGACAACTATGAACCGATAACGCACCTTCGGCATTTGATTTTCCTCCTTACGGTAAGGAGGAATCATCATGCTACAAACAATGCTCATCAAACTGGGGCTGTCGCTGTTCAAGTTACTGCCCTTGGAACAAATCGTTGCCAAAGTGCTCACCGCCGCTATCCAGCGCATCATGCTGTCCAAAAAGACCGCCGCGCAGATCGCGCAAGTCCGCAAAACCGTTATTCACTTAACGGAGCTTGTGGCGCTCATTGACCCGATGCTGGCCGACAAAGCCGTCACCGGTGACGAAGCCAAACAAATGTTTGATGCGGTCAACCAGACCCGGCTGGAGATTTTGAATCTCTGGGCCAATGGCGAATCTGCCAAACAACTCGAAGCCAAGCTCCCCAACTGACCGCTGATCGAATTTTGATCTCTGGTCTTGCCGCCTTCGGGCGGCTTTTTTATTATCTCAGCCATCTGTTCATTTAGGGAAGCAGACACCAAAAAATCGGCGCTGAAACACTCTGAAAAGTGTGGCGAAAAGTGTGGCTTTCACCCATCAAAAAGCACCGTTTTTCATACCATTTCAATACCCTTGACAAATCAGGTTTGTTTTTGTAGCTTGCTGATAGTCAGAGACTTACTGAAACAAAAAGTCACCGGCTGAATACTAAAAAATAGATTTCTAATCCGACGGTCACAGGTTCGAATCCTGTCCGGGGTACCATTTTAAGGAAGAAACCAAGATGAATCATTCGTGGGTGGAAATTGATATCGGGCGGCTGAAGCAGAACATTCGCGCTTTGCGTTCGTCTGTTCCGTCAGAAACCGCTGTTATATTTGTCGTTAAAGCCGATGCGTACAGTCACGGAATGGTTCCGGTCGCACGGGCCGCCGCCGAAGAGGGGATCAACTGGTTCGCCGTGGCTTTTCTTGACGAGGCACTCAAAATTCGCACGGCGTTACCGGACGTCAATATTCTGGTGATGGGGTTGGTGCTTCCCGAACATGTCGGCGAACTGCTCGAAAAACGGATTTTTCCTATCGTTACCTGTCTCGAGCACGGACTGGCGTTGGCCGAAGCCGCACGGGCCATGGGCAAAACGCTTCCGGTGCATCTCAAGGTGGATACCGGTATGGGGCGCCTCGGTGTGCAGTGGAACGAGGTCTCTGCGACAGTTAAGGCACTGAATGAAGCGGGTGGCCTGGAGCTGATCGGCGTTTGCAGTCATTTTGCACGCGTAGAGCCGGATCAGCCCGACCACGCCTCGGCGCAGGCCGAAAAATTCAATGAGGCGCTCAAACATCTGCCCGCAAAAATTTTCAAGCATCTCTCCAGTAGCCGTGCCGCGCTGTATTTCTCCGGATGGGACTTGGATGGCATCCGGCAGGGCATCGTGCTGTACGGGTACGGCGCCAACGACCCGAAAGGACGGTTTCAGACGAAGCCGATCCTTCAGTGGAAAGCCCGTGTGGTTCAGGTTAAAAAAGTTCCGGCCGATTTTGCGGTCGGTTATTACAGCACCTATCGCACGGAGTATCCCACGCAGATCGCCACGCTGGCAGTCGGCTACGCGGACGGTTATAACCGCGCGTTGAGCAACAAGGGCGATGTGCTGATCGGCGGGCGGCGTTGCGCGGTGGTCGGGCGTGTCAGCATGAACTGGATCACGGTGGATGTTGGGCCGGATGCCAAGGTGAAGATGGGCGATGAGGCGGTTTTGATCGGCCAGCAAGGCGAAGAATCGGTCTGGGCTGATGAGCTTTCTAAAATCTGCCGGACGATCCCCTACGAGATTCTCACCAGCATCAATGCGGCGCTTATGCGCAAATACGTTTAGAGATCCTTGCCGAACCAGCGCTTGGACGTGCCGATGATGATGCAGAGGCCGGAAATAATGACACCTGCAACCAACGCCAGAGAGCGGTAGCGCTGGATTTGCACATCATATGCCGCCGGTTTGAGCAGAATATAGATCGCAATCCCAATGGAAAGAGACACGGCGGATAACCACCAGAGTCCCGCATGTCGATTTGGTTTCATCATAGACATCATAAAGCCCGCCCAGAGTACTGTTTTATTATCCCCTTACAAGTTAAAACCTTTTTACAGCCGTTTTCTTAGAGCTTTGCCTTTTCACACTGTTTCAATATTTGTTCTAGACCGCCTTGCAGTTTCTCCATGCCTTCGGGCGATACAGTTCCCGGCTGTCCGTAACGGCAGGCTTCCACCTGCTCAAAGATCGTGCGAAGCATGTTAATTTTTTCCGGATCAAAACCGGCGCGGCCCATGGTTTGCAACACGGTGGAAGAGGTTACATCACCCGGCGGCAAATTGAGACGATGGCCGAAATAATCAGCCAACGCATTCCAAAGTGCGTCATAAAAAGCCGGAACGTCAACACGCCGTTTTGCATGTTCGGCGACGCGCAGCGCCTTGCGTGCGGCTCTGGGCGCTTTTTGTCTCCGTACCCGAGCCGTGTCGCTTTGCCGGTTCCGGCGGAGCCTTTGACCCAGAAAGAAAGCGGCGCCAGTCACCAGTACGGCGGGAAGCGTCCATAACCAGGGCCGGATGCGCAGCCAGAGGTTTTTAAGCCGGGTGACAATGCGTTGCAGATCGCTTTCGGTCGCAAACGGGGTTTCCGTCGGCGGCAGAACGATCGAATCTTTCGCCGCGAACACCTGCGCGGTACTGTTGGATGTCGCTGTTACGGCGATCGGAATCGGCGCGCTGTTTACTGTGCGGTACTGTCCGGATTGCGTGTCGAAAAATGAAAACGGAATCACCGGAATTTCTTTCGCGTCAGCGGTGCGCGGCGAAATAACCTGTTCAAACCGGACGGTGTTGTTCTCCTGTTTGCGGACCGGCTCGCCGAAAAGCCTGAATAATCCGTTCGTGGGCAAAGTAGGCGACATAACGCGGTCAAAATTTCCGTCGCCGCTGATCGTCATGGTCAGCGTGACCGGATCGCCCGGATGAATTTCCAGCGGTTGGGCGTTTACCTTAAAATCAAACCGTCCGACGGCACCGCTGAATCCGGACGGCCTGCCTGCTTCCGGAAGCGGCTTGACAGTAATGACGGCCTTTTCGACCGGCAAATCAACCGGGCGTGTTTCGGTGCGCTGGAACATGGACCCGAAAAACGGGTTGCTGAACGGATCGTTCGAACGATTGTTTTGATTCGGAACGACCACCTGTACGGTTATCGATGGCTTGAACTCAAACATACCAGAACTCACCGCACGGGTACGGGTTTGAAAACGGCGGATGTCGTATATGACGTTGTTGATCGTGTCACGGCCGCCCGGAATTTCCTGCCATTGAAGTCCATCCAAACCGGCGCTGGGCATACCTTGCAGATTAATATTAGCCATCTGTAAGCCTTGCCGGGAATAAATGGAAAGCATCATTCCGAAGGGCTCCTGTACGTAAGCGCCTTCACGATCCACCGCAAGACGGGCAAAAACAATATCACTCCAGCTCTGTGGCTGTGCGGCGTCACCGGACGTGCTGACTACCTTCAGTTCGCCTTGTAGCATTTTGGTCTGTCCGTCCACTGTGTATTGGAACGGACCGATCACAAAGGTTCCGGTTTTTTGAGGGAAAACTTGAAAGGTAAACGTGGTAGCGTTGTCCGATGTTCCGCTGCTAGACCAGCTCATCTGCTTGGATTGTCCGGCGCCGACGAATCGAAGGCCGAGAACATCGGGCAGGGCGGGTGGAACTGGATTTTTTGCATTCCGCACTTCAATGCTCAGTGTGGCCGATTCGCCAAGCTGGATCAGCGGTGGCTGAATCATCATCGTCGCCTCAAAGCCGAACGCATGGAGCGCCATCAGGCAAAAAACAATCAGCAATCTGAAATCTAGAATCTTCAATACACGCTCCTACCAATCTTTTTCAACTCGCACCGGGCCGCCCAGAAACGGCTTCAAATTCGCCCGCCGATCCTGCTCATCCTGTTTCATCGCGTCAAGCAACTGCTGTGCTTCCTGCTCGCTCATTTCGCCAGCCTGCTGAGGCTTGGAGGGTTGAGGCTGTACTTTATTCTGATCGGACGGTTTCGACTGATCAGATTGCTTCTGTTCGTCCTGTTTCTGGTTCTGCTGGTCCTGTTGCTGTTTCTTCTCGTCCTTCTGCTTATCCTGACCGCTTTGCTGCTGTTGCTGATCCTGCTGGTTCTTCTGATCGTCTTTCTTTTGCTGGTCTTGATTTTTCTGCTGATCCTGCTTCTGCTGATCTTTATTTTTCTGTTGTTCCTCAATCAGTTTTTTCAGCTTCAGGAGTTTTTCGTCTTGCGGGAATTTGTTAAGAGCCTCCGCGACTAGATTGCTGGCGACCGGTGTATTGCCATAGATGTATTCTTTCGCGGCTGGATTGAAAAGCTGCATGGCGGTCTGGGCAGAGGCCGTGGCGTACAAGGCGATGCAGATTAAAATGATTTGATAGCGCTTCATGGTTTCAGTGGATTGCTTGGATAAACGATTTGAATGACTTTCTGATTGTTCTGAATCAGCTGTGTAAACTCCTCTTTTAATTCTTCATCGAGATCAAACGCCAGCTTCCGTTTATCTGTGTCAGCCAGCATGATATCGGCAGCAGTTTTATACTCATAGGAAGCTATGGCTTTTTTCGCGGTTTCCATGTCGGTGCGAGTATCCTTTAACGCCTGTTCCAGCATCAGGAGCCGTTCGGCGGCTCGATTCGTCAGATTTAGCGCTTCTTTGCTGGCAGGCGCGAAATCGACAAGAACCGGAGCCAGAAGCTCTTTGGCCTTCATATAATTTTCCTTGGCGGTTTTTGCCTTATATTCTTTTAGCAGGGCATCGGCTTTTTGAATTAAGTCGGATGCGCCCTGGATGCGGGTTGACACAATCAGGTTGATTGCGCGTTCAAAATTTTGTTTAGCAGTCTTGTCATCTGGTTTGAGTGCCAGCGCTTGCTCGAAAAGATTTGCCGCTTGTGCCGCAATGTCAGCGACTGCATTTGTTGATTGTGTCGTCCCATCCAGCAGAGCGGTTCCGCGGTTGTAGAGCGCTTTCTGTTTGAGCCGGTCATCTTTCGTCAGGGCGGCGGCGGAACTGTAGGCTTTTTCCGAACCTTGGAAATCTTTCTGGCGGTAAAGGACGTTACCACGGTCGTAGTTTCCGACATCAGGAAACTTTTTGACCATTTCATCCAGTGTTTGGAGTGTGTTGGTGTAGTCGCCTTTTTTGTAAGCCCTCACCCAGTCGGCGGCGTCGGCTTGCGGCGCGGATATCAGCATCAGG
Source organism: uncultured Verrucomicrobiota bacterium (assembly GCA_903831085.1). Classification (GTDB taxonomy): domain Bacteria; phylum Verrucomicrobiota; class Kiritimatiellia; order Kiritimatiellales; family Tichowtungiaceae; genus Tichowtungia. The sequence goes on from CAIKWE010000036.1 coordinate 7,881, forward strand.
AAGACCAGAATTGCCGCTGGACGGAATAGTCCTTCTGTCAGCAGAAGGAGCAGGGCGGCGGCGGCGAACCACCCGAAACGTTCTTCATAAACTTTAGCCAGCCGCGTTTCCTGTTCATTGCGCTGGAGTCCCGAAATGCCGAGCTTGTAGATGCGATCGAGGCCGAAGTCGCCCGGAGCGGAACGGACGTAAAAGCCGCCGGTTTCGCTCGCCAGTTTTTCGAGCAATCCTTCGTTAAGCGAGCTCTTAACAACCTGTCCTTGCGGGTTTTTGACATAACCTTCCGTTGAGGGAACCAGCTCGCCTTCGAGCGTGCCGACGCCGATGCAGAAGAGTTTGATTTTGTCTTTGCGGAGCTGTTCGGCCATGCGCACCGGATCGCCTTCATGGTCCTCTCCGTCAGTAATCAGGATGATTACACGGTCGGCCTCAGATTTGGTATCAAAGCTGTCCGCCGCGGTTTTGAGTGCCTGTTCAATAGCGGTTCCGCCGCGCGGGATAATTCCGGCATAGATGTCGTCGAGCATCATCGTGAAGGCGGCGTAGTCGATCGTGACCGGGCATTGCAGAAAGCTGCTGCCGGCGAAAGCTACCAGTCCGATTCGGTCGCCCTTCAACTGTTTCACAAAATCCCGTACAGCCCACTGCGCCTGCTTCAGGCGGTTGGGTTTGATGTCTTCCGCCAGCATGCTCTTGGAAGTATCGAGTACGACGATGATATCCAGGCCGCGCTGTTTAACCTCTTCCCAGTGCGAGCCCCATTGCGGACGGGTCAGTGCCAGTCCGATACAGAGCAGAGCGAGCAGCCGCAAGATGATGCGGCGGCGACCGGTCTTTCTGGTGTGACCCGGAATGACGGTTTCCCAAACACCGGAAGAAATCAGCCGTGTCAGCCGCACCGCGCGCTGCCGGTGCATCCAGATGAACAGCACGATCAGCGGGATGATCAGCAGAAGCCATTTGATAAATTCTGGAGCGCCGAATCTCATTCCGGAAGCCTCCCGAAGCGAGAAAGTGAAAACGCTTTTTCCAAGGTCAGGAAAAGCAGCGCGGCGATCAGCCAGCCGCCGGCCTTTTCCTCAAAGCGGGTAAACTGCTGCATTTCGATTTCGGTTTTTTCGAGTTTGTCGATCCGGTCATAAACCTCTTCGAGCGTTTTCAGGTCGCGGGCCCGAAAGAACTCCGCCTTGCTCCGCTCGGCGATGCGCTTGAGTGTGTTCTCATCAATTTCCTGCGGCGGCAGGGTGAAGAAACCCTGCTTGATCGGCAGTCCGCCGCCGATACCGATGGTGTAAACCTTAATGCCGAGCGCGGCGGCGGCCTGCGCGGCGTTTTCCGGCGTCAGTTCGCCGCGGTTGTTGATACCGTCGGTGAGCAGAATCACGATGCGGCTTTTCGCTTTGCTGTCGCGCAACCGATTGACGGCGGAGGCGATGCCGTCGCCAATGGCCGTGCCGTCTTCGAGCATGCCGGTGCGCAGACCAGCCATACGCTGAACCAGCCAGCTGTGATCGAGCGTTAGCGGCGCGATGGAATAGGGAAGCGCGGCGAAGCCGACCATGCCGATCCGGTCGTCTTTGCGTTTGCTGATGAATTCGCTGATGACCTGTTTGGCCGATTCGATGCGGGTTTGGCGCTGGCCGTTACGCGAAAAGTCCGGCGTTTCCATCGAGGTGGAAAGGTCGAGAAGCAGGACAATATCCACGCCCTCGGTATTCACACGGCTTTCCTGCAGTCCGCGTTGCGGACGGGCAATCGCAACAATCAGACAAGCCAGTCCTAAGACGTAAAGTGCGGTTAGTACCGGTTGCAGACGCACCGCCAGACTGACGGGCAGTTGCTTTAACAAAGCACCGTCCGGGAAATTGACCGCCGGTCCGCGGCGGCGCGCGCGCCACCACAGCAGCGCCGGAATCAGCAGCATAAGCAACAGGAGATATGGATGAGCAAAATTCATGATTTTCGATTTTCGATTTCCGATTGCTGATTGATTGGGGCGGTTTGATCAACAAAGGTGCTGACCGTATCGAAAGCGTTTTGCATGACATCTTGCTCTGCGCCGGCACGGGCGAATTTCACGAGGTCGGCCTGTGTCATGAAGTTCCGCAGAGTCTGCTGTTCTTTGAGTTCCAGCCGGATGTCGGCGGCCATGGAGCGGGCCAGCTCCTCCGTGGTGGATTCCGGCGCATTCAGATTAAACCGGTTTTCGAGATAGGTGCGCAGAATGAGCGAGAGTTCGGTGAAGAACGGTTCCGGCGACCATTGCTTTCCGCGCAGAGCGGTGAGCGCCTGCCGCGCGAGGATATGCGGCGGTTGCGGCGGGGGTATCTGCAGGATCGTGCGCGGTTTGTTCAGGAAAATGAGCGTTGCGATTCCGGCAATCAGCGCGAGCAGGGCGATGATCAGGAAAATCCACAGCTTGCGCGGAATTTGCAACGGCGGTTTGATGATGTCTTTGATGTCCGAAAGTTTTGTCGCGTTGGTTGCATTCAGAGAGCTTTGGACGTGCAGAATCAGTTCCGGCAATGTCTGCATTTTCTGCGAGCCGTCGGAGAAAGTGCATGCGACCGGATTGGTTGCGATGCTCCAGTCGCCGACGCGGAAAGAAGTCAGATGGTAGAGTTCTTCCGACTCCAGAATGGTTTTTGTGAGTTCCCGGTTGCTGGAGGCGCGTCCGCGCACCGCCACTTCTTTGCCGTTTCCCGCGTCGCTCGATTGCTCTCGCAAGCGGCCGGCAATGTTTGGAAAGCTGATTGTGCTGCCTGCCGGATGGCGGGCGGTCAGCGTCAAGGTAACCGGGTCGCCGACAAGGATTGTGTTGGTGCTCAAGACAGCGTTTGCGACAAATCCGCCGGGCGGAAGCGGCTCAACCGGCTTCCCGCAACCGGTCAGCACCAGAAGAATCAGAAAATATGGATAGAGGAATTTCATCTCCTGCGGCTCCGCTGGCGGAAAAATTTCATGAACGCTTTGTCGTAGGGCTCGCCGGTGAAGAGCTCAATGGTGTCGATGCCGGCGCGGCGCAGTGTGCGCTGTAACGCTTCACGCTGCTGTTCCTGTGTAAGAAGCAGCGCGCTGCGCACGGCGGTACTGGATGTGTCGACGAGTATCCGTCCGCTGCTTTCCGGATCGCGCCATTCGATCAGGCCGGCCTTCGGCCAGTTGCGCTCATGGCGGTCGGCGATGTTGACGGCGATCAGATCGTGCCGACGTGCGGTGATTTTCAGCGATTTTTCACAGCTTACCGGAAAAATGAAATCACTGATCAGGAAAGTGACCGCTTTGCGGTGGGTGGTGTGGTTCAGGAAATCAAGTGCAGGCTGCGCGTCGGTTTTGCGGCTTTGCGGTGTGTGGTAAAGCACCTCGCGGATGAGGCGCAGAACGTGAGAGGCGGTGCCTTTGTGCGGCGGAATATATTTTTCCACCCGGTCGGAAAAAAGAATCAGGCCGATCCGGTCGTTGTTGCGTGTGGCGGAAAAGGCGAGCATGGCGGCGACCTCGGCGGCGAGGTCGCGTTTGAGCTGGCCGGTACTGCCGAAGTCGTTTGAGCCGCTGATGTCGACCAGCAGCATGACGGTCATTTCGCGTTCTTCGACAAATTTTTTGATGTGCGGCTTGCCGGTCCGGGCGGTGACGTTCCAGTCGATGGCACGGATGTCATCACCGGGAACGTATTCGCGCACTTCGTCGAATTCCATCCCGCGCCCTTTGAAGACGCTGTGGTAGCGTCCGGCAAAGACGTCGTTGACGGCGTGCCGCGTGCGGATTTCGATCCTACGCACCTTCTTCAGCAATTCTTTATGATTCGTTTCACTCATGGGAATAACGCGTAATGAGTAATACGTAATTTGAGAAATTCTTGGTTACGAATTACTCGTTACGAATTAGGGTACTGGAATCGCGCTCAAGATCTTATCGATCAGGATTTCCGAGGTCAGTTCCTCGGCCTCCGCTTCGTAGGAAACGATGATGCGGTGGCGGAGAATGTCCGGTGCGATGGATTTAACATCCTGCGGCGTGACATAGCCGCGGCCTTGCAGGAAGGCGTGGGCGCGGGCGCCGACGGTCAGGGCGATCGTGGCGCGCGGGCTGGCACCGTAGCGCAGATATTCTTTGATTTTCAGGCCATACTTCTCCGGCTCACGCGTGGCGAAGACGATGCTGAGGATGTAATCCTTGATCTTATCGTCGGTGTAAATTTCATCCACCATGCGGCGCGCGCTCAGAATCGTTGCAGGATCTATGACGGCGTTGACGGCAATGTCGGTTTCAGTGCGCGCCATACGGTCGAGAATGCGGCGTTCCTCTTCGATAGTTGGATAGCCGATTTTGAGTTTGAGCATAAAGCGGTCGACCTGCGCTTCGGGCAGGGGATACGTTCCTTCCTGCTCAATCGGATTTTCGGTGGCCATGACGAGAAACGGTTCTGGTAGATGAAACGTCCGGTCGCCGATAGTCACCTGATGTTCCTGCATCGCTTCGAGCAGGGCGCTTTGCACTTTGGCGGGCGCGCGGTTGATTTCATCGGCCAGAATGATATTGGCGAACACCGGTCCTTTTTTGACGAAAAAGTCGGACTCTTTCGGATTATAGATCAGCGTTCCGGTCAAGTCGGCGGGCAGCAGGTCGGGGGTAAACTGAATTCGGTGGAACGATGTTTTCAGGGCGGCCGCCAGCGTTTTTACGGTCAGGGTTTTGGCCAGTCCCGGAACGCCTTCGAGCAGTACATGCCCGTTGGAAAGCATACCGATAATGAGCCGGTCGATCAGATAATCCTGTCCGACAATCACTTTGCCGATTTCGGCCTTGAGGGAAACAATGAAAGCGCTTTGCTCGCGCACCTTCTGGTTGATTACTTCAATACCTGCCATATCAAAATCTCCTTATGAATGGATTCACGCAAAAAGACTATTTAGCGGCCCGCAATGTTCAATTTTTTTAATTAAAAAATTATTAGGGCAGATTGCACTGCCGGAGGGCTTCATAAAGCACGATAGATACGGCATTGGCGAGGTTAAGAGAGCGGACGTTTTCCAGCTTCATGGGAATGTTGTAGACATCGTCCGGGTGCGCTTCAAGCAGGTCGAGGGGCAGACCGCGGCTTTCGCTGCCGAAGACCAGGCAGTCACCGGGGCGGTATTCCGCCTCGGTGTAGCTTTTTGTGCCGCTGGTGCTGAAGAAAATCATCCGATGTTTGGAATTTTCGTCCGAAAATTTTCCAAAGTTCGGAAAACGGCGGATTTCGACGGAGTCCCAGTAATCCAGACCGGCGCGCTTCACCTTCTGATCAGTCAGCCGGAAACCGAGCGGCTCAATCAGGTTAAGAACGGTGCCGGTCGCGGCGCAGAGGCGGGCGATGTTGCCGGTGTTTTGCGGAATTTCCGGCTCCACCAGCACGATGTTAAGGGGCGGGTCGGGCCAGTTGAACGGAAGCTGATTTCGAGGTCTGATATCCATGATTTGGCAGTATGCTTTGGTGTTTTGTTGTTACGCAAGATTTGTCTTTAAGAGTCGTTGACTTGCCATGACCTGATGTATATAAACCCAACTTCCTCAGTGGGGGGTATAGCTCAGTTGGTAGAGCGCTTGAATGGCATTCAAGAGGTCAGGAGTTCGACCCTCCTTACCTCCACCACGTTAGCCGAACTTGTGAAAAAGTTTCTGAAATTCATCATCGGGGTGCTTCTCCTGCCGCTATGTTGGGCGTTTTCACGGGTTGTCTTTTCTCTCTTGCAGTCGCTTCCGGCTGAGACTTCCGGTTGGACGACGTGGGCGATTCCGGCCGGATTTACGGCCGCAGTTCTCGGCTTTTTCCTGCTTCCGCGTCCATTCCGAACCTATGTGCTGGCCCATGAGATGACGCATGCCATCTGGGGTATGCTGATGGGCGCGAAGGTCGGCAGGATGAAGGTCAGCAAGCAGGGTGGCCATGTGATGCTCTCGAAGAGCAATTTTATCATTTCACTGGCGCCGTACTTTTTCCCGTTCTACACGGGGCTGGTGATCGCGCTTTGGTATGGCGCCGGATTTTTTATAGATCTGAGCGCGTACGAACCGTGGTGGCTGGCGGCAGTTGGCATGACATGGGGTTTTCATGTGACCTTCACGGTTTACATGCTGAGCCAGCGGCAGCCGGATGTGCAGGAAAACGGGCGGCTTTTCTCGTATGCCGTTATTTATCTGGCCAACCTGTTTTTTGTGGCGCTCTGGATGATTGTGATCGGCCCGCCAACGTTTCTCGGAGCATGGGAACGGACGCTACCGGAGACGGCTGTGGCTTATACCGGTGCATGGAATGCGGTGCTGTTTGTCTCGGCAAAAATCCGGTCGCTGTTGCCGGTTACCGCGCGGTAATCTTTTCCAAACTTTTCACTTTCCATGCATGATATTCCGCGTGCATCTTTCCTCCCATGCTCGATCTGCTTTATCCGCGAAATTGTATTCAGTGCGGCGCGTCTTCGCCGGAACCCATGAAGTATATCTGCTGGGACTGTCTTTCTGACACCCCCAAGGTCGAGCCTCCGTTCTGCGCCCGTTGCGGCGACCCCGTCGCGGGTGACATCCAGCACGACTACACCTGCTTTGCCTGCGCCCGCGAAACTCCCGCCTTTGACCGCGCCCGCTCCGCCGTCCGCTACGAGGGCGCCGTCGGCTCCGCGCTGCGGGCCCTTAAATATGAAAATGCGCTTTGGGTCGTGGAGGATCTGGCCGAACTGATTTTCGCCTGTGTGCAGGCCGAATATCCCGGCCAGCCGTTTGATCTGATCACGGCGGTGCCGCTCCATCCGTCCCGCCGTCGCGCCCGCGGTTTCAACCAGTCTGCCTTGCTCGGCGGCGCGCTCGCCCGCCGTCTTCGTATCCCGTTCCGGGAGAGACTGCTCCGCCGGATCCATCCCACCGTCAGCCAAACGGGTTTGACAGCCCCCCAGCGGACGGCTAACGTGTGCGGCGCTTTTCGGATTGGGTGGTTTGCCCGTCCGGCAGGACGGAAAGTTTTACTGGTTGACGATGTAATGACCACTGGTGCCACCGTTAATGCCTGCGCCAAGGTTCTTCGAAAAGGCGGGGCGGTGTCGGTACATGTGGTGACAGCGGCGAGAGGATAAGAAAACGTGGAATAATAGGGAATGATGGAATATTGATCTTCCAACCTTCCAATGTTCCACCACTCCAGAGGTACTTATGGCTTTACGATTCGGTAAGAAAAAATATTCAACGGTTCAGGTGCGTAAACGGGATGTTCCGGACGGTCTGTGGGAAAAATGCCCCGGTTGCGGCGAAATCCTATACGCCAAAGAGCTCGAGACCAGCCAGCAGGTCTGCTCTAAGTGCAGTTTCCACTTCACGCTGGGCCGCCAGAAGCGGATCGAGATGTTCGCGGACGAAGGCACGTTTGTCGAATGGGATGCGGATATGACCTCCGCCGACCCGCTCGGCTTCACCGGTAAAGACTCCTACGTCGCCAAGCTTGAAGCCAATCAGAAGAAAACCGGCTTCAAAGACGCCGTCACCTGCGGCGCGGCCAAACTCAACGGGCGCGACATCGGTCTCGGAGTCATGGACTTTTCCTTCCTCGGTGCCAGCATGGGCAGTGTGGTCGGCGAAAAAATAACCCGCCTCATCGAGCGCTGTACCGCTGAAAAACGCCCTTGCATTATCGTCTGCGCCTCCGGCGGCGCCCGGATGTACGAAGGTCTTTTCAGCCTCATGCAGATGGCCAAAACCAGCGCCGCGCTGGCGCGCCACGCCAAAGCCGGTCTGCCGTACATCCCCGTGTTGACCCATCCGACCATGGCCGGCGTTATGGCCAGTTTCGCCACGCTCGGCGACGTCATCGTCGCCGAACCCGGCGCGCTCATCGGCTTTGCCGGGCCGCGCGTCATTAAAGAAACCACCCAGCAGGATCTGCCCGAAGGCTTCCAGCGCGCCGAGTTTCTCGAAAAACACGGCTTGATCGACATGGTCGTTCCGCGCCCTCAGCTTAAAGCCCGTCTGGCTCTGGTCCTCGACTACATGATGGACAAATGAGTACAACCGATCTTCAGTCGGCGATTCAGTCTCTGTACGCCCGGACTATGCACGGCATAAAACCCGGTCTTGAGGTCACCGTCGCGCTGCTCGAAAAACTCGGCAACCCGCATAAAAGCCTGAAATGCGTTCACGTTGCCGGAACAAACGGCAAAGGCTCTGTCTGCGCCATGATCGAATCTGTCCTGCGCGCCTCCGGTTTTAAAACCGGACTTTACACCTCACCGCACCTTTTCCGCTTTAACGAACGGTTTCGTATCAACGGACGTGAAATTCCTGATCCGGCTTTGGCACAGCTTATTGCCGACATCGAAGCCGCCGCGCAGAGTCTTACGACGCGTCCAGCCACCTTTTTTGAAATTTCGACCGCCATGGCCTTTGAATATTTTAAACGCGAAAAAGTGGACTATGCCGTCATTGAAACCGGCATGGGCGGCCGCTGGGACGCCACTAACGTCATTCAGCCGGTTCTTTCCGTCATCACCCGGATCGACATTGACCACACGGAATATCTCGGCGCGGACATTGAAAAAATTGCCTGGGAAAAAGCCGGCATCATCAAATCCGGCGCACCGGTTATTTGCGGGCCGATGCCGGTCGAGGCCGAAGCCGTTATCTACAAAGAAGCCAAAGAGAAAAAAGTTCCGATCCTTGGAAGCGACGAAGCGGTGTTTTTCCAATGTTTGGAAAGCCGTCGCGACGACCAGCTTTTAAATATCGAAGCCAGCGGCCACGAATATCCGAATGTCCGCCTGCCGCTCGCCGGAAACTTTCAGACGGAAAATTGCGGCATCGCCGTCGCCGCGCTCGAAGATCTTGCTGATATTGAAGGATTCCGCCTTCAGATGAAAAGGGGGCTCGAAGCCGTCAAATGGCCGGGCCGTTTCCAGCTTCTGCAAATGAAGCCGCCGGTGCTCTACGACGGCGCTCACAACGTTGGCGGCGCACGGGCGCTTTTCCAAACGCTGGAAGAAATTTTTCCAGGGTATGGAAAAGGTCTCCTCTTCAGCTTCATGAAAGACAAAGACGTTGAGGGCATCCTTAAAACGCTTAAACCCGCCGTCGAAAAAGCCTGGGCGCTGACGCTGCCCGGCGATCGCTCCATGAAAGCGGAGGAAATCGCTGAAATCGGCAGGCGGATCGGGCTGGAGATTACGCCGGTCGAATCGCCGCAACCGGTTCTCGACTGGCTCGAAGCCGGTAAAAAGCGGCTCGTTTGTTTCACCGGTTCGCTGTATCTTCCCGAAGAACTCAAAAAACATGGATTTTTCAAATGAGTGAAAAACTGCATATCGCCATCGCCTGCGGCGGCACCGGCGGACACATTTTTCCCGGACTCGCCACCGCCCGCGTTCTGAGAGAGCGCGGACACCACGTCACCCTCTGGCTTGCCGGCAAGGACGGCGAGGATACCGCCGTTCAGGGCTGGGAAGGACGGATTGTCACTATTCCGTCTGAAGGCTTTCAGTTCGGCGCGTTCCGCTCGGTGCTCACTGCATTGCGGATTGCGCGCGCCGTTTTCCGCTGCTGGCGCATTATGTTTCGCCATCGGCCCGACGTTGTGCTCGCCATGGGCAGTTACGCATCCATCGGCCCGTGTCTTGCCGCGCGCCTCCGTGGTATTCCGTACGTTTTGCACGAAGCCAATGCGGTGCCGGGCAGGGCGGTTAAACTGCTTGCAAAAAATGCGTGCGCCATCGCCATCTGCTTTGAGGAAACCCGCTACCATCTTAAAGGCATGAACGCCGTTTCCGCCGGGATGCCCTTGCGGCCGGAAATTCAGAGATCGGCGTTCAGTGGTCAGAAGCCGGAATTTAATCTGCTGGTCATGGGCGGAAGTCTCGGCGCGCATGCGATTAACGAGATGGTTTCCGAAGCGGTTTGCGCGCTGGCTGACAGCCGGGTGAGCGTTACGCATTTAACCGGTTCGGCGGATGAAAAATCCGTCGCCGACCGCTATCGCGCCGCCGGAGTGAATGCCGAGGTGCACGCTTTTACTCACGATATGGTTCCGCTGTATGAAAAGGCCGCGCTGGCGATCTGTCGTTCCGGCGCCTCCACATGCGCCGAACTCGGCGTTTTTGCGCTGCCCGCGCTGTTGATTCCGTATCCACATGCCGCCAGCGACCATCAGACGGCCAACGCGCACGCTCTCGAAAAATTCGGCGCGGCCGATGTGGTTCAGCAGAGCGCCATGACAGTTGAGTGGCTCAAAGGTTATCTAGCCGAGCAGATCAAGGATCCGTCCCGGCTCGAAAAAATGCGCGTCCGCTCCGCCGCGCGCAACGTTCCTCTCAACGCAGATGCGATTCTTGCCGGGGTGGTGGAAGCATGCGCCCGCAAATAGACAGCCTTCTTTCTGAACCGCGCCGTATTCACATGATCGGCATCGGCGGTATCGGTATGGCGGGTCTGGCTCTGCTTTTGAAAGAGCGCGGCCACCGCGTCACCGGTTGCGACGAGCAGGAAAACCGCCAGACCGCTTGGCTGCGCGAAAAGGGTATTCCTGTTTTGATCGGGCATGATCAATCTCATCTAACGGATGTCGGCTGGATTATTCGCACCACCGCCGTACCGGACGATCATCCCGAAGTCGTGAACGCCAAAGTTCCCGTCAGCCGGCGCGGTGAAGTGCTTCCGGCCATCCTGCGCGACCGTTTCACCATCGCGGTCAGCGGTACGCACGGCAAAACCACCACGACGTCAATGATCGCGCAGATTCTTGGCTGCGGTTACTGCATCGGCGGCGAAGTTCCCGGCTTTGACGGCGTTGCCAAAGACGGTGAAATTATGGTGGTCGAAGCCGATGAGAGCGACGGAACCATCGCTAACTATCATCCCGACATCGCTGTGATCACCAACATCGAATACGACCACATGGAGCACCACGCCAATGTCGAAGCGTTCGAAGCCTGCTTTAAAACTTTTATCGCCAACACCAAACAGAAAATCGTCTATTGCGCCGAAGATCCCGCCGCCGTGCGGCTCTGCACCGGAAACCCGAAGGCCGTCCCGTATCGCTTCGCGCCGCTGAAAGTTTCTCTTCCCGGTCGGCACAATCAGATGAACGCCTGCGCCGCGCTGGAAGTTTGCCGCTCCCTTCGGTCACTGCCTCGCAATAACGAGGCCTCTCTCGCTTTGCTCGGATCCAAGGGTTGGAAAACCGAAGCGGAAATTGCTCAGGCCATGGCAAGTCTCAAGCCGGTACGGCGGCGCTTTGAACGGGTTTTTGAAGGCGACTACACGATCATTTCCGACTATGCGCATCATCCGACTGAAATCCGCGCGCTGATTCAGACAACACTCGAAACGCTCAAGCCAAAGCGTCTGCTCGGCGTGTTTCAGCCTCACCGCTATACACGCACCAAGGCGCTGATGGACGATTTTCCGCCCGCGTTCCAAGGGTTGGAAAAACTGTGGCTTCTGCCGGTCTATGCGGCCTCGGAAAAGCCGCTGGCGGGCGGAACCAGCGAGGATTTGATGAACCGGTTTGCCGGGGATTTTAAAAACCGCATAAAAATTTTCCAAACATTGGAAAAAGTATGGCAGGATATTCGAAGCGAATTGCGCGAGGGCGATGTTCTATTGATTATCGGCGCGGGGGACATTGAACAGCTGGCGGAATGGGCGAGACGATGAGGTTTGTTTTATACAATATCCGGTACGGGACGGGAGGGAGAAAGCTTCTCTCCCCGCTCAACGGTTATCTTCGCCATACCGGCAAAAATTTTGAACGCATCACGCAGTTTCTGCACGATTTAAATCCCGATGTGGCGGGACTGGTCGAGGTGGATGCCGGTTCCTACCGTTCAGGAAAGATCAATCAGGCCGAAACGATCGCTGAACGGCTGGGGCACTACCATGTATATCGTTCGAAGTACGGCGAAAATTCACTGACAAATCATTTCCCGGTGCTCAGTCAGCAGGGCAACGCCTTTGTGGTGCGCGACGACGGGCATAAGGAGACGTTTCATTATTTCGACCACGGCGTGAAGAAGCTGGTGATTGAGCTCGAAATGGAGAACGTCACCTTTTTCCTGATTCATCTGGCGCTCACTTCACGCCTGCGTCACCGCCAGCTCGGCGACCTGTACGATCTGCTCCAGACCGTCAAAAAACCGCACATTGTGGCCGGTGATTTCAACGCGCTCTGGGGCGAGCAGGAGGTGCGACTGTTTCTCGCGGCGACAGGGCTTAAAAATGCGCATGCGGCCGATTCGCCGACGTTCCCGAGCTGGAAGCCGAAGCGCCACCTTGATTTTATTCTGCACAGCTCCGGCGTTAGCGTGGAGCGTTGCTGGATGCCGGATGTTCAGTTTTCAGATCACTTGCCGATTGTCTGCGATTTCTCAGTTCACTAGGATACACACCATGCAAAAACCTTTTCAAAACGTAGCCGTCCTCAAGGGCGGCTTTTCTGCAGAGCGCGAAGTTTCCCTCGAATCCGGCGCTGCGATCGCCAACGGCCTGCGCAAGGCCGGTTACACGGTGATGGAAATCGACGTCACCACGCCGGACTTTACGGTGCCGGACGGGATCGAGGCGGTGTTTATCGCCTTGCACGGCACGTTCGGCGAGGACGGCGGCGCTCAGACGCGTCTAACGGAGCTGGGCGTTCCGTATGTTGGCGCAGACGCGGAAGCCAGCCGCCGCTCGTTCGACAAGCTGCTCACTGAAATCTGCCTTCGCAAAGCGGGTGTACCGGTTCCTGAAAGCGAAACGCTGCGGCGCGGCGGTAGGCGCACGCTTCCGCTGCCGGTCGCGGTGAAACCGCCGCGGCAGGGCTCCAGCGTCGGTTGCTCGCTGGTTTTCAAGGAGTCGGAATGGGCCCCGGCGATGGCAGATGCTTTGAAATACGACGACGAAGTTCTCATTCAGCGGTTCATTCCGGGGCGCGAGTTCACGGTCGGCATCGTGGACGGTCAGGTTCTGCCGATTGTCGAAATTGTGACGGCGGCCGGCTGGTATGATTATACCGCCAAATACAAAGTGGACACCACCCGCTACGTCATTCCCGCTGAATTGGACGCCAAAACCGCCGTGCGGATGCAGAAGATCGCCATGGAAACCTTTGTGGCGCTTGGCGTGCGCGGTTTCGGGCGTGTCGATTTCCGCATGACGCCGGAAGGAGAGCAGTTTGTGCTCGAACTCAACAACATTCCCGGGTTCACCTCGCACAGCCTGCTTCCCAAGGCCGCCGCCGCCGCCGGAATTGAGTTTTCAGCGCTTTGTGATCGAATCATGAGGACGGCTTCGTTATAACAACCGCCAGCTCAGCGACGGAGAATGGACATGGCGAGAAGACGGAAACCGACGAAAGTTTATTACAGCAAGACCCGGAGCAAGACCGCGAAAAAAATGGTTGTCCGCCGCGGGCTGGTGGTTCTTCTTCTGACCGCGACCGCGCTGGCGCTGCTGCTCGGGATTTTCCTCGGCCTTAAATATGCTGGTTCGCTTTTTCTTTCCCGTAATCCGAAGTTTGAACTCAAGAACATCAACATCACATCCGACGGACGGCTTCCGCCGGAATTTTTCTGCGAACGCGCGGGTCTTAAGGTTGGAGAGAATCTGTTCGCTCTGGATTTTGATATGCTGCGTAAAAAACTGGAAGAGGTGCCGCTGGTTGAATCGGTTGCCATTGAGCGGAAACTTCCGGATACGCTGAATATTAAGATCATCGAACGCGTTGCGATGGCACAGATCCGCTGGAATCCCCGCGCGTTGCCGTTTCTGCTGGACGGCCACGGCGTTATTCTTCCGATGACACGCAGCGGGCAGGCGCTTCCGCTGATTGAAGGACTCAAGCTGGAGAAGGTGCGTCCCGGCGACCGGATCGAAAGACCCGGCATCACTCAGTGCCTGGATATTCTTGCCGCCGCCGATCAGCTTGGTCTCGGCTCACAGGTTGCTTTCGCCAGCTTCGATATCCGCTATCCCGATTTTGTGACCGCTATCGTCAACGGAGAGATCACGGTTCGTTTTCCGCTGCATTCAGGGCGCGAAAAACTGATCCGGCTGGTCAGCGTTTTGCAGATCGCAAAGGAACAGGGCCGCCGGCTGAAAACCGTTGATTTAACGCCCGACGGACGTAATGTGCCGGCAACCGACTACCCCGCAGGAACTACTTCTTTATGACAGCACCTTTTATCACCGCTCTTGAAATCGGCACATCAACCATCAAGGTCCTAATGGCTGAAGTCCGCGAGGACGGCGGCCTGATGGTGGCCGGGCTCGGCGAATGCGAGTCGCGGGGTGTGCGCAAAGGTGAAATCGTTGAATTCGAAATGGCGCTCGACGCGGTGCGCCGCGCCATGGAAGCGGCCGAGGCCGCCGCGCACAAATCGATCGGCGAAAGCGTCTATCTCGTCGCTTCCGGCGGGCGGGCTGAAAGCCTGCTGCATATCGGCGGAATTCCGGTGCTCAACGAATACGAAGAGCCCGGCGGCGAAATCACCCGCGAAGATATTGATCAGGCGCTTGAAGTGGCGCGCAAAATTCCACTGCCCGATGACCGTATCCGCCTGCACACCCTGCAGCAGAACTTTGAAGTCGACGGCCGCGGGGGCATTGTCAATCCGGAGCGGATGCTGGCTGAAGAGCTGCGGGTCGGGATGCTGCTCATCCATGGCCAGCGCGCCGTGGTCGAAAATCTGAAAAAGCTGACCGAAAACGTACCTGTGGTCTGCACCGACGCCGCGTTCGGCGGTTTCTGCTCCGCGCTGGCGGTTCTCACTCCGGAACAGAAACGCGCCGGGGTCGTGGTCATTGATCTCGGCGGCGGCACAACGGACTTCATTGTTTACAATGCCGGACTCGTTAAGTTGGCCGGCTCCATTGCCGTCGGCGGCGACCATATCACCGCCGATATTTGCAGCGGATTGAACCTCAACCGCCGGCAGGCCGAAGCGCTTAAAAAAGAATCGGGCAGTGCGCTCATCAACCGGCTTCAGAGCGATCAGAACATCTCGATTCCTGCCGAAGGCGGTTTCAGCGGACGGGTTGTGCGCGCCGCGGCGCTGCACACCATTATCAACAGCCGCATGGAAGAGATTTTTAAACTGATCGCCGAAAAGATTGAAGACGACGCGCTGTCCGGAATGCTTACCGCTGGCGTTATTTTGACCGGCGGCGGCTCGGCTATGGAGGGCATCACCGATCTGGCGCAACAGGTTTTCAACGCGCCCTGTCAGGTTGGACGCGTTCACGACTGTGTCGGACTTTCCACGAAGCAGGAAGGCGCGCGCTTCGCCGCCGCCATCGGCTGTGTGCGCTATGCCGCCAGTCAGATCAAACCGGAGGCACCGATTCGCGCCGCGTGGCGGACATGGCTTTCTAAACTTTGGGGAGGCGGAAGCCATGAGTGAGTTACAGAAAAAGATTTTAGTGTTCGGACTGGGCGGAGCGGGATGCAACACCTTGGCGCGAATTGCGCCGCGCGCTCCCGAAGGAATGGAATTCGCCGTGATGGATTGCGACTTCCAAACCTTGGAAGCCTGTAACATTGAAAACCGTCTCGCTGTCGGCAAGGCGCTGACCGACGGCCTGAGCACCGGTGGCGACATCGAAGTCGGCCGTCGCTGTGCGGAGAACTCCGCCAGCCAGCTTGAAACTCTGTTGAGCGGCGTGGATCTGCTCATGGTTGTCACCGGACTCGGCGGAGGCTTCGGCACCGGCTCTGCGCCCGTTGTCGCCCGCATGGCCCGCCATCTCGGTTTGACGACGCTGTTTTTCACCGTCCTGCCGTTTCCATTCGAAGGATTGGTGGCGCAGGGTAAGGCGCATAGCGCGGTTCGCAAGCTGCGCACCTATGCCGACGCCATTGTCCAAATGCCTAACGCGCTGATTCAGCCAGAAGGCGATGTGCTGCTCGAAGACAGCCTGGAACGCAGCAGCCGCACGCTGGCGGCGGGCGTCATCGGCCTCTGGCGCATGCTGGCCTACACCGGTGTCTGCAATCTCGATTTCTCCTCGCTGCACACCATGCTCAGCTACTGCGACGCCTTTTGCCGCTTTGCCTGTGCCACGGCGACCGGCGAAGGCCGTGCCGATGCGCTGATTGATTCACTGCGCACCCATCCGTTAGTTGCAGACAGCGAGATCTTCGAAAAAGCGCCCGGCATGATTATCGGCATTACCGGCGGCAGTGATCTGAAGCTTTCCGAAGTTCAGCAGATTGCCGAAGCCCTTGCGCCGAAAGGCGAAGAATGCTGGGTCAAAATAGGCCTTGCGACCGATCCTGCCTTTGCGGGACGGATTTCCGCCATTGTGCTGGCGGCCGAAGCGTGGAAAGAACCATTGGTCGATGACGGACGCGGCGGACTCAAGCCGCTGGCTGGCGACGGAAAACAGGGCGAGCTTCCCGGCCTTAAACGTTCACGCACCTTCGGCGGTGCGGAGCGCACCATCTGGAACGGCGAAGACCTCGACGTACCCACCTATATCCGCCGCAAAATCAAACTCCCGCGCTGAGTCTTGCCGCCCCCTGCGGGCTTTCACGATGACTGCGTCATGGCGCTGGCGCTCGCCAATCATCGCCGATGGGAAACCGAATCCTGCGGCCCGATGCTGCCCCTTGCGCCCAAAGGCCGCTTCGCTCCTTTTGCAAAACGGGTTCGCTCGATGTCTGGTTAAAAAAATCTCGGTTGCAAAGGATTTCGCGCAAGCATACTCTTTTAAAAATCACTAATGGATAATACTATTTTCGCAAAAATAAGGAATAAACATGAGTTGGTTTCAAAAAAAGAAAACTGTACCTCCAGCACCTAATCTTCTTGTGTTCAAGAATTCGGTCTGCGCATTTGAGTACGCATGTTTAAATTTTGACACATCCCTTGAAAATGAAAATCTGGTGTTAGGCTACGTACTCGAAATGACAAATAATAACGGTGCTTTGGTCAAATTATCGAACCCCGATGACTTGACCATACCCTCTGGAAGTATTCAGGAAATAGGATACAACATAAATATCAGTCCCAACGCCCCATCTCTAAATCACGTTCCGCAGTTATCAAAAGGTGATTTGGTAATGTGCAAAGCACCTGCCGAAATGGCAGTCATGGGGAAGAATAGAGCATGGGATGTTATTATTATTGATAAGATGAAACCCGTTTTCGATATGACCGTTGATGGATGGGTAATAGATCGGGAAGGATAAGCGAGCCAGTGATGAAAACTTATCTATTCAGTAGACTTAGTTGCGAGAGTGAAGCAAAACACCCGTGGTGTGGAAATGATGAAAAAGGGAACACCCACCACGGAGTGATCCCACTCGCCGAAGATCCAGCAACAATCAAGCTCAGCTGGAAACTGCATTCAGATGCAACACCGCAATACGTTGGAACGTATGAACTACATCTCAGAGATTTGCTGAACTGTGGAGTGATACGAAAAGAAAAATCAGACAGTGTTAGAGTTAAGTTTATTAATGTTAATGGGTTAATTCTTTTATCTACGGGACACGACAAACCATATTTGCTGATGGGAACAACACAAAAATAGCGAACAATCGGCTTCACCCTATCGCGGATTTCGGGCTCTCAGAGTGATGCGTTCGTTGTGCGTAGATGAATTATAAGGAACGACAATGAAAAACATAGGCTGGCTCATTTATTGGGTCGGAAATGTGGTCACCTTTGCTAAACTCACGTTTTTCGATGATTACAGCTACACATGCTGGAATTGGCTGATTGTTGTTCCGATTAACGAGATTTTAGCCGCAATGTGGCCTGTTTACTGGGTAATTCTTCGACCTCTCTTGGGGCACTAATTTGATTGATGCAAGAAGGCGGCGAACAAAAGGAATAAAATGAAACGAGCACTTAGATTTTTGATTTCAGCGTTAATCATCATGCCGTGGTTGGCCTCCGCAGCAGACTTTCCCGTCGGAACCTTCAAAGGAACTGGCTTCACCGTTGAGAAGGGTTCATTCCGAATGACTGAAAAGGATTTGTACAAACACGAAGCATCAGTAACGATTAAATTTCAGGGCGACAATAAATACTCGTTCTTCATTCACATAAAACTCCAGAAATCACTCAGTAGCCCAGTCAAAGAAGACGTACGAAATGATGAATTTATAGTTCAGTGGGAATCTGAACATTCAGGCAAATTAATCAATACGGACTCGAAATATTCAGGAGACAAAAGCACATTTGACATTTCGGATGGCAACTTAACTATTAAAAGTTGGGTTAGTCGGGGCCAGTCTTGGGAAACCCATGTATATGCTCTAAAATGATCTGGGAGTAGTCCGCCTCCATTTGATTTTCCCCCTTAGTGCAGGGAGAAGATCATATGCGCTACATTTGCTCATTCAAAGACCACGGCTACCGCGACTCAACCAATCCGCTGCGCGGCCTTAATATGTCGCGCCTTGTCGGCCTGCAGGAATCCGGCGAACGCGGCGACTACGCCGACCTTCAGTGGTTCTACTACTACATGGAACGCTCCGACGCCATGATCCATTCCGCAATCCAGCGCCGCCGCGCCGCACAGCTTTTTTCCAAACCTTGGGAAAACTGATTCAAGAAGTTCCAATCATTGGAAATCAGACTTTTTCCACAACGATGCGGCTGCCGGAGGTTTCGATCACACGGACGGCGGAGCCTTTTTCAATGAACTCGCCGCGGGTGATGACGTTGACACGGTCGTCGCCGAACAGCGCGCGGCCCGCCGGACGCAGGTTCATTTCTGTAACGCCTTCTTTTCCGAGCAGTTCGCTTTGATCGTGCGCCGCCGTGAACCCTTCGGCGCGGGTTGTCTGCTGTCCGAGCACCATCGGACGAAGAACCCGTGATTTCGGCAGATATTTTCCGGCGAAAAATCCCAGCATGACCGTGCCGACCATACCTAGCGCAAGGCTGCTGAGTGCGTTCTGCAACGTGCTGTCACCGAAGGCGGGCCAGAAGTGCCCTGGAGTTTTCCAGGTCATCGCGCTGAAGAGCGAAAAGAGCATCAAGGCGATACCGCCGACACCGAGCACGCCGAAGCCGGGCGTGACGAACACCTCGATGAAGAGCAGGGTGAAGCCGATGATGAAGAGGACGATATCTTCCATGCCGGCCAGCCCGGCAATATGGTGTCCAAAGAAAAACAGCACCAGCGCCGCTGTGCCGAGAATACCCGGAAGACCAAAGCCCGGCGTTTTGATTTCAATGTAGATTCCGCCGAGTCCGATCATCAGGAGAATCGGCGCAAACGCGGCGATGAAGCGCGCGATCCGTTCAGCGGATGTGACTTCGAGTGTTTTGATTTCCGCATCCGGCAGTCCGGCCTTTTCCAGCATCGCCGCGACGTCTCTGACAGTACCTTCGGAAAGAATTCCCTCCGCTTCGCTGGCGGTCAGGGTGAGCAGTTCGCCCGCTTTGCTCAGCACATTTGTTCCTGCCGTATAGCCCAGTTCGCGCCGCACCATGGCTTCGCCAAGCCGTGGATCGTGTCCGCCCTGTTCGGCGGCGGCGCGCACCAGCGCGGCGACGGAGGAAGTCATTTTTTCTTCGATGGCGTCCGGCAGCTTTTCAACCCCGCCGAACGGAGTCATCACCAGCGGCGTGGCCGCGCCGATCACGCTACCGGGAGCCATGTAAATGTGTTTTGTGGCCAGCGCGATGATCGCGCCCGCCGAGTAGGCGTCTTTTTCAACAAAGGTGTAAACCGGCACATCAATCTGCCCGATCAGGCTGATGATTTCGCGCGCCTCTTTCACGCCGCCGCCGGGCGTATCCATGACGAAGACGACGGCGTCGGCCTTTTCCTTTTTGGCTTCTGTGACGCCGCGCCGGACGACGTAGAGCAGGGCGGGCTCAATCTGATCCTTGATCGGAATCTGGTAAACGAGCGGGGTTTTCCGAGGTTCGGAAGTATTGTCTGCGGTTTTCCCGATAAGAGGAAAAATTACGAAGGCGAGCAGGATGACAACCAGTGAACGATATGCTTTCATAGCACGGATTCTATTTTGCCGGCGTGTTGAAGAAAAGAACAAAGCCATGCGGTACGTGCGTTTCGTAAACCGGAATTCATGAAGCGGTTTTTTGAAAAGGAGAAACAAATGGAAAACTGGTATCTCTACATTCTCGCCGGGCTGGCTGCCGGCGTTATGAGTTCTCTGTTCGGCGTCGGCGGCGGCATTTTGATCGTTCCGATTCTGACAATTGCCTTCGCCTTTGGACAGAAAAGCGCGCAAGGCATGTCGCTTTTTATCATGCTGCCGATCGCGCTGGCTGGCGCGCTTCGCTATAAACTCAATCCCGATATTCCGATCAATCTGCCGGTTTGCTTCATGATGGCGCTTGGAGGCATGGCCGGAGCGATAATTGGAACACAGCTGGTTTTTAGTATTCCGCAGATCCTTCTTAGACGGATGTTTGCTGTTTTTGTTATCATCACCGGCATTCACATGTTCGTAAAGTCCTATGCCAAACCGGCCGCAAAGGAGCCGCCGCAACAGCAGGTAGAAAATTCATTTACAAAAGGCAACAAAGGTTAACGAAAGGCTCTGTTCTTCGGATTCTCCCTTTGTTCCCCTTTGTTTCCTTCTGTAGAAACTCTCCGTAAACGTGCTTAATCCTCAGTGTATGAACATCAAACTCAATGAACGGCCATTTGAAACCGGAGCGAAAACGCTCTTTGCGCTGCGCGACCGCGTTAAGCCGGAGGCCGATATCGTGATCCTCAACGGCGCGGCGATGAACGTCGACGCACCGCTGAAAGAGGGCGATGAAGTCAATTTGATCACGCGCGGCGAAAAGCCTTCCGCTGACGAACTGGAAGCGCTGATGGCGTCGCGCCATACGCCCGGTGTGCATGCCAAGCTGAAAGCCGCAACGGTCGGCATCGCCGGACTCGGCGGGCTCGGCTCGGCGATTGCCGTGGCGCTGGCGCGCGTCGGTGTCGGCAAACTGATTGTCGCCGACTTTGATGTCGTGGAGCCGAGCAATCTCAACCGCCAGCAATATTTTGTCGATCAGATCGGGATGCATAAAACCGATGCGCTGGTTTCCAATCTTCGGAAAATCAATTCGTATGTTCAGGTCGAAGCGCACACCGTGAAACTGACACCGGAGAATCTGTTTCCAATGTTTGGAAAAGTAGACGTGATGATCGAGGCGTTTGACCGTGCCGACCAGAAGGCGATGCTGTTGCAGGCATTCACGGCGCAAAAACCGGACGTGCCGTTTATCGGCGCCTCTGGAATGGCGGGCTTCGGGCTGGAAGAAACCATCGGTATCAAAAAAATGGGCCGGAACATTTACATTGTCGGCGATCTGGAAACCGGCGCATGCCCCGGCTGCGGACTCATGGCCCCGCGCGTCGGCATCGCCGCCCACATGCAGGCCAATTTAGCATTACGGCTGATTGCGGAGGGTCGCTAACGTTAATCGGCTGCCGATTTATGGAGGAGTTTTTATGTCGATTGAAGAAAACCAGAACAACCCGCTGCATGGTTTAAGTGCAGAGGCGATGGTGACAGAACTCGTCGAGTTTTACGGATGGGACATTTTATACGCCGCGCTGGGTCTCAACTGTTTTCGTATGAATCCATCCATTCCCAGCACCGTGAAATTTTTACGGAAGACGGAGTGGGCCCGGCATAAGGTCGAGAATTTTTATTTGTACCGCTTCAAGCAGATGCCGAAAGCCCGCGGGGCGGAATTCGATTTAGATCCACGGGATCGCGGTTTCGCGAGCGGGGTGGTTCCGAAAGAGCCGATGCCGTTGACCGTTGAGATGATTGAAGAGATGAAAGCGGAAGCCGAAGAGAACTACCAAAGCCGCCGCCCGCCTTCCCGTTACTGATCTCAAAATCGTATGATATTCGGGATAGGCGCGGCCACCGTCCGCACCCACAGTTAAGAGCGATTTTCTGTAGCCGCGTCCGTTGGGCGCGGTAATAAAAACCGGACGTCATGCGAAGAAGCGATCTCTGCCTGATTGGGATTCCGCGCTGGGACGGCACGTTCCACCTTTTCCGAGATCACGGATCGCGGCAAATAAATTCCTGCAAGGCAACCGGGACGGTTGCGATACGTATCGCAGGCGTCCCGCCTGCCTTTAGAAATTACCCCGCATCCGCCGGATGCGGCTGCAATCCTAAAGCCGACAGCCTATAGCCTTCCGCCTCTGGCGGATCCGCCGAAGGCAGAAAAGCCTTCTCACTTAAAGATGTCCTGCCAGTTGCCGTGGTGGAGGCTGTACCGGGATTGATTCTTTTTTGCCCGGCGAGTATGGTGAAGCCATGAAGCTGTTTGACGCCCATTGCCACCTCCAGTCTCCAGAAATTCTTCCGACCATTGGAAAAGTTATGGAGCGTGCGGCGGCGGCAGGCGTCGAGCGGATGGCCTGCTGCGGCACTTCGCCCGCCGACTGGAATCAGGTTCTTCAACTCGCGGAACAGTTTCCACAAGTCATTCCGATGATCGGCATCCATCCGTGGTTTGTAAAAGGTAGGGACGGCTCGCCGAGCCGTCCGCACAATACGGCTCGCCCGGCGGTCGAGCCCTACCTTTGGAAACAAAATATCCAGACCTTGGAGAAACTGTTGCGTGAAAATCCGGGTGCAGGCGTTGGCGAGACGGGGCTGGATTTTCAGGAGCGTTTCACCAACCGCGCGGAACAGGAAGCATCGTTTGCGGCGCATCTGGATCTGGCGCGCGAACTGAATCGTCCGGTGGCGGTTCACTGCGTCCACGCATGGGGACGGCTGATAGAAATCCTGCGCGAACATCCTGCACCGAAGATTATTTTGCACGCGTTCAGCGGCGCACCGGAGCTGATTCCTGATCTGGTAGAACTAAACTGCTGGTTTTCATTCTGCGGTTCGGTGACAAATCCGCAGGCCAAACGGGCTAGGGCATCTGTCGTCGCTGTTCCGACAGACCGCCTGCTGATCGAAACCGATTCGCCTGATTTTTCGCCTTCGGGCTGTCTGCCGCCCAACGAGCCGGCCAATTTGATCCATGTCGCCCGCGCTGTGGCGGAACTTCGCGGCGTCTCTGTTGACGAGGTCGCCAACCTGACATTTTTCAATGCGAGGCAAGTTTTTGATGCCATTTGATTGCAAACGATGGAATATATCGCATACGATGCGCCCCTTTCTAACGGGAGGTCGCTTGCATGGATCATGAAGTCATGACGATTGAAGAAGTGGCGGAGTATTTACGCGTGTCAGAACGCACGGTCGATGACTGGGCGCAGAAGGGGCAACTGCCCGGCGCAAAGCTCGGCGCAACCTGGCGTTTTAAACGGAGTGACGTTGAAGGCTGGGTGAACCGTCGTATTGGAACCGCATCTTCTCCGTCTGTTTCGTCTTCCCAGGGCGCGGGGTTGCTAAGCCAGATTCTTTCTCCGGAACGTGTGGTTTTTTTTGATACGGACAAAAAAGAGATCGCGCTGGAAACGCTGTGCGTCTTGATGGGAAGCTCTCCGCTGGTTCACAATGAAGCCGAGCTGGAGCGGGCGGTCTTTCAGCGTGAGGATCTGATGAGTACCGGGATCGGTTTTGGTGTCGGCGTACCGCATGTACGGATTGATTCGGTGGACGATCTCGTCATGGCGCTTGGCATCGCGCGCAAACCACTGGACGACTATTCCTCGCTTGACGAAGTCCCGATTCAGATCGTCTGCATGGTAGCCGCCGGAAGCGCGCAGCATCCGCAGTATATCCGCGCGCTTTCAGCGATCAGCACACGTCTTAAAGATGAAACTGTGCGAAAGGCGCTGATCGAGACAACAGCCGCCGTTTCAGCCTTTAAGGTTTTCACCGGCGAATAGTCCTTCATCTATCAAGTTCTCTTGAAAATGGAGAAAGGCAAATTAATTTTTTGTTTCCGCTAAAGTGCCTGACGGCCCTGAATGGCGCGGGAGAGGGTGGTGGAGTCGGCGTATTCAATGGCGCTGCCCGAAGGAAGCCCAAAGGCCAGACGTGAAGCTTTCACGCCGCGGCTGGCGATGAGTTCAGCCAGATAACTCGCGGTGGCTTCGCTTTCCACATCGGTGCCGAGCGCCACAATTACTTCCTGAATATTTTCGGACTGTAACCGCGCCAGCAGTTCATTCACACGC
Organism: uncultured Verrucomicrobiota bacterium; assembly: GCA_903831085.1. Classification (GTDB taxonomy): domain Bacteria; phylum Verrucomicrobiota; class Kiritimatiellia; order Kiritimatiellales; family Tichowtungiaceae; genus Tichowtungia. The sequence continues at coordinate 31,968 of CAIKWE010000036.1, forward strand.
AGATCGGCCACGCCTTTACCGAGCGCTGGCGAAAGATGTCCGCCCAGCACGTGGTAGCGTCCGCTGAAGACGTTACAGCTTTCGATTTTCATGATGTCGCCGGGACTTTCCACCACACAGAGCATTCCGTTAGCGCGGCGGATCTCTGTGCAGAGGGCGCAGGGATCTTCTTTGGTGATCGTGATGCTTCCGCACCGCGAGCAGGTGCCGACCTGTTCGTCGGCGGCCAGCAGGGCGTCCGCCAGCTTCCGGGCCAGCCCATCACGGTTCTGCACCAGCGCAAACGCCATTCGCTCGGCGGAACGTTTTCCAATGCCTGGAAGTTTTTCCAGCGCCGCGATCAGATTGTCCAATGGAAGGAAGTGTTTCATGAGAGAATTATGAACTATGAATGATGAAAGATGAAACCGGAACTCGAACGGCGTTGGTCTTTTTTGTTAGAGCTGTCGCAGACCCATTTTCATATTTCATAGTTCATCCTTCATATTTCAGAAAGGCAGTCCCATACCGGCGGTCAGGCTCTTCATGTCTTTTGCGCCTTCAGACTGCGCGGCGTGGAGTACGCCTTTGAAGGCGTCGAGTATCGCGCTTTCAATTTTCTTTATGTTACCCGACTGAATCAGTTCGGGCGAGATCGTGACGCTTTGCGGGTTCATGTCGCAGCTCATTTTAACGGTGACTTGTCCGCCAGCGCTGGAAAACTCAACTTTTTTTCCAGCCAGCTGTTTTTGAATTTTTTTCATTTCAGCGACCTGCTTCATCATTTTCATCATATCCATAGTAAATTCCTTTTATTCTCTGATATCGGTTATTTCTCCGCTGAAGGTCTCCAGAACACTTCGGACGGACGGGTTTTCATAATACTTCTTCTTGTCGGGTATGCCCCGAGCCGGAGCATCGGTTGGTAACAACTTCGACTTACCGGTCAGCACACTGAAGTCGGCCGAAACCGGACGCTTCAGGAATGAACTCAGGGTTTTCTGAATCAGCAAAAGGGTGCGCGGGTTTTCCAGATTGGAACGCTCTCCCGCGAATTCGGGGTCGATGCCGATGGTGACATGCGTCTCGGAAACATTCAGCGGAACCGTGTCGGTCAGATAGTGTTTGGCTTGCGGCGCGCCTTTGGAGATATGCTCAATCAGGTCAGCCCATGCGGTTTTGAGCCGCTCTAAATCATCCGTGAACTTTTTTTTTACGTCGTAGGCCGCCTGGTCCTCTTGCACCGTCGCCGATGCGGCGGGTGCCGATTTTAATGCGGCGACCTGTTTCATCAGTTCATCGATTGTCGCGACGGTGGCGGCGCGCGAAGCGCGGATGAGCGCGGTTTCAAGCATCGTGCGTTTGGACAGGGCGTAGCGCATTCGGCTGTCGGCATCGATCAGCAGTTCGATGATGCGCAGGAGCCGTCCGTCTGAGCTTTTCGCGGCCTGTTTCTTGAGCGTATCAATCTGGGTTTCCGGCAGGTCAAATGCGGCGGCGTTTTTCCCGGCGTGCATGACAATCAGCAGATTACGGAACTGGTCGAGCAGTTCGAGCACGACGCGCTGCATGTCGTTTCCACTTTGGTCAATTGCGGCAACCGCTTCAATGATGGCGGGAATATTGCCGTCCAGAATGGCGTCGGTCAGTCCTTCGAGCTGTGCACGGCTGATCAGTCCGAAAACAGAGAGAACGTCAGCTTCTTCAATCGTTTTGCCTCGGAATGAGACCAGCTGATCGAGCGCGCTTTCGGCGTCGCGCAGACCGCCTTCCGCCCCACGGGCGATGGCAAGCAGGGCGTCGGCGCTGATTTTGATTCCTTCGGCTTTGGAAATTTTCTGCAGCTGGGCCGTGATATCTGCGATCGAAATGCGGCGCAGATCAAAACGCTGGCAACGCGACAGAATGGTGGTGAGCACTTTTTGCGGCTCGGTGGTGGCGAAGAAAAACTTAACGTGCGGCGGCGGTTCTTCGAGAGTTTTCAACAGAGCATTAAATGCGTCTTTGGAAAGCTGGTGAACCTCATCGATGATATAGATTTTAAACGGGCCGCGTATCGGAGCATAGCGGACGTTGTCGCGCAACTCGCGCGCATCGTCGATGCCGCGGTTGGAGGCGCCGTCGATCTCGATCACGTCAAGGCTGCTGCCCTTCATGATTTCTTTACAGGAGTCGCAGGTGTTACACGGCTCAGATCCTTTGCGGTTCTGGCAGTTCAGCGCCTTTGCCAGAATACGCGCCGTGGTGGTCTTGCCGGTGCCGCGCGGGCCGACAAACAGATAGGCGTGCGCCAGCCGGTCGCTTTTGATGGCGTTGTGCAGGGTCTGCGTGACGTGGTTTTGACCCACCACATCCGCGAAAACCTGCGGCCGCCATTTCCGTGCTAGAACTTCGTATCCCATGAGCCACAAAAGGTAGCGACCCCTCCGGCGAATGGCAAGATGCGAAGGGCTTGTTTGATAAAAATCTTGTCGCCGTGCAGGGCTTCAACTAGCCTCGTGGCATTAATCAGGAGGGCTCGTCATGCGTTTCTTATTCATATTGCTGGTTGTTTTTTGTGCGGCGGGTTCGTTGCGCGCCGAAACGGTTGCCGGACAGGATCTTTCCCATACGGAAGGTGTCGTTCAGGATATGTCCGCCAAGTTGTGCCGCGGGATTTTTAACGTTCTGACCTGCTGGGGCGAAATTCCGCGCCAGATGATTGTCTCCGGTCAGGACAGAGGCTGGTGGGCCGTCCTACCGGTCGGTATTCCTTCCGGCGCCATCATGACCGTCGTCCGCGCCGGGGTCGGTGCATTCGAGATCGGAACGTTCTTTGTGCCAATCGATGACTCGTACGGCCCGATCATGGATCCCGCCTTCGTCTGGCAGAAAAGTAAACCAGTCAATCAATGAGAATTTTAATTTGTAACGACGACGGGATTCACGCGCCAGGTATTGCCGCGCTGCACGACGCAGTGAAGGAACTCGGCGAACTCCATGTGATTGCTCCCGATGTCGAACGCAGTGCGGCCGGACATGCCATCACGCTGGCCGATCCGATCAAAAGCATGCCGGTCGATAAAAACGGCGAGTTTTTCGGCTATGGCATCGGAGGAACACCCGCCGACTGCATCAAGCTGGCTGTTTGCGCGATGATGAAAGATACGCCGCCTGACATGGTTCTGAGCGGCATTAACCTCGGTTCCAACACCGGCATCAGCGTTATTTACTCTGGCACCGTTTCGGCGGCGACCGAAGGCGTTGTGCTTGGCATTCCCGGGATCGCCTTCTCGCTCTGCACCTACACCGATCCACAATGGGAAATGGCCGGACGCGTCGCCAAAGAACTCACGAAGAAAATCATCGCCAATCCGATGCCGCCTAACGTGCTGCTTAACGTCAACATGCCCAATCTGCCGTATGACCAACTCAAAGGAATTAAAATCACCCGGATGGGCCGCTCGCGCTTTATCGAAAAATTCCACAAGCGGCTCGATCCGCGCGGACGCACCTATTATTGGCTCGACGGCGCGCTGGAAGTTCACGACGACGGCGACGACATAGACATCCACGCCGTGCGCGACGGCTACATCTCCATCACCCCGATCCACCTAGACCTCACCGCCTACGAACATCTCAAAACGTTCCAAGGTCTGGAAAAAACGTTCTGAGGGTTGACTCGCAGGCCGATATCATTATCCTCTGCGTTTTCCCTGTCACGCCGCAGTTTTGTTTTGAACGAATGAAGGCGGATTTCGGGCGCTTAGCTCAGTTGGTTAGAGCATCTCGTTAACACCGAGAGGGTCGGGGGTTCGAGTCCCTCAGCGCCGACCATTCTTTGCCTTCAGTAAAGAATGCCGCGGCGAAGTTCGCTTTGCGAACGAAGTCGGGCTCTTGGCTCTTCCCCAAAGACGCGGACAAGACGTTTTTTAACCACTAACCGGAACTAAACGCAAACCGGTGACCCCAAAAATGGAAAAGTTCAAATCAAGGTGGACATCGAGTTTATTTTGGCTATGGTATCCGTTCTATTTTACGCCGCGGTAGGGTACCGAAGTGGCCAAACGGGGCAGACTGTAAATCTGCTGGCTCTGCCTTCGAAGGTTCGAATCCTTCCCCTACCACCATTTTTCATTTCCTCAAGGAAATGAAAAATGTCGCGGCGAAGCTGAAAACGGAGCCGGACAAAAATAGCCGGATAATTCAAATCCCCGTTCGTAAAGAGCGGGGTTTTTGCTATACTTCAAGTGATGAGAAATGATCCACAGTTTGATTTCTGGTATGCGGTGAACAACACCGAGGTCATCTCGGTGCCGGAGCGCCGTCTGGAAACCTTTGGCGCCACGATGGTGAACTATCACCTCGTGACCGAGATGATGGATTCTGTCGACAAGGTTCGTGTCCGCGTTGGAAAACTGAAGGCTTTCCGTCCGGAAATCATCACACCGCAGTCCATCGACGAAATGATGCTTGAAGGCTTCGGAAGCGAAGCCCGGGACTATGCCGACTGGTTGCATAAACACGCGCAGGAGATGCAGCTTCTGAAATACGGCTTCAAGGTGCAGAAGCAGGAAATCAATGACTATATCTTGACCGACGCCCTTCAGACTGTTGTGGATCGTGTTAAAGACGAAGTCGCCGGGCGTGCCGATCCGCTGGGCGCCGTGCTCGTCGGCGTGGATCGTCCGTGGGAAGTCTGTTTGTTGAAGCTGATGGTTGAACTGGTTCAAAAATCTGTAGAGGGCAATATTCAGGACATCCGCCAGCAGCAGCGCGACCGCAAAGCTCAGTTTCACCAGCAGATTGAGCAGTCGTTTCTGGCCGCTTCGCGTGATGCTTCCAAGGTGCCGGAACTGGCTGATCTGCTTAAGCGCAACGGCCTGTTCGAGCGCTTCGAAGACCGTTTTTTCGCTGTCGTACGCGCATCAAAATAAAAACTTTTTCCGTGCATTGACACCAAGCGGGAGGTTCTATACTTTTTCGGTTCACTTTTCGGGCGTTTAGCTCAGTTGGTTAGAGCGCTTCCTTGACATGGAAGAGGTCGGGAGTTCGAGTCTCCCATCGCCCACCAGCTTTCGCAAAGCGAAAGTTGCCGCGGCGAAGCGGAACGCGAAGCCGGGCTTCGTTAATCATCCTCACCCATGGCAGGCCTTGCTATCTTTCCAATCTGTGGTAAAACTTCCGCCATGAAAACGCTAAAAATCCTTGTTCTGAACGGCCCGAACCTTAACCTGCTCGGCACGCGCGAGCCGGAGATCTACGGCACCGAAACGCTCGCCTCTATCGCTAAGGATATGAACGCCTGCGCCGAAAAACTGGGCGGCGTTGAACTGGAAATTCATCAGAGCAATGCCGAGAGCGACCTCATTACCTGGATCGGCGCGGCCAAGGGGAATTTTGACGGCATCATCATCAATCCCGCCGCTCTCACCCATACCAGCCTTGGCGTGGCCGATGCCATCAAGGCGGTTGAAAAATCGGTTCCGGCGGTTGAAGTGCATTTGAGCAATACTCACGCCCGTGAAGAAATCCGTCACAAAAGTCTGACCGCTCCCGGCTGCATCGGACAGATCATGGGATTCAAGGGCCACGGCTATGTCCTCGCCCTCAAAGCGCTGGTTAAATACCTGCGCGGCTAAACCAGTTGCGCGAAAAAGCTGCTGAACACCAGCCCTTCGGGCAGGTTGCGGTCAAACTGACGCCCCATCTCTTCCACAGCGGCGACGCGTCTAAGCGCTTCGGCCCGTGTGCAGATCATCGCCTGCCGTTTAAGCGGCTCGATATCGTCCTGAAAGTTCAAAGCGGCTACATCCTGCTCCAGTACCAGCATCAGCACATCGCGCTGCCAGCGGAGCATCGTGCGCAGAATTTCGGTGCGCGACTCAATCACCCGTGCTGTCGTGCGGGCGGCCAGCAGGTCTTTGGCTTCTTTGGCTGTCAGATCCTGAGGCAGGCGTTCCGTTTCTTCCGCTTCAAATTCTTCTCTCAGCGCATTGAGAATCCCGGTAATGCGGCCTGTGAACAGTCCAGCTTCCGGGATGCTCGCCGGCGGCAGTTCGCCGAGGATGTCGAGCAGGGGATCTTTCCAATGTCTGGAAATTTCTTCATCTTCATCGGACAGCGAAATACGCTGGCAGCGCGACGAAATGGTCGGCAGCAGAGCCTGCGGCTCGTCGGTGATCAGGATCAGCAGGGTTCTGGCCGACGGTTCTTCCAGTGTTTTTAAAAAAGCATTCGATGCTTCGGCGGTCAGGCGGTCGGCGCATAGAATCACGCCGACCTTCCAGCCGCCTGCGAACGAGGTTTGCGAAAGCTGGCGGATTAGATCCCGCACTTCGTCAATCAGGATCTGTCTACCTTTACTTCTTGGCTCAATCCAGACGATATCAGGATGGGTATGGGTTAAAACCTGCGGATGGTTATTAAAAATCAGGTTGAGGAGTTTTTCGGCGAAGCGCAGCGCCGCGCCGTGCGGCGCACCCTGTAATAGATAAGCATGCGCCAGTTGACCGTTACGCCAGCTCGCTTCGATGCCCGTCCAGGCGGAGCTAAATTGACTGCCTGAAGACATCGTTAACGGTATCCCAAATTGCGGTCGCGACGGCGGCGGGTTTTTTCGCGGCATTGATGATGCGGAAACGCTTCGGATCTTCCTTCGCCAGCTTCAGGTAACCTTCACGAATCCGTTCATGGAACGAGCGGTCTTCCTTCTCAAAGCGGTCAGCCGACTCGCCGAGCGCGAGATAGCGCTGGGTAATCCGCTCAAACCCGGTGGCGACATCCAGGTCGAGCAGCAGGGTAAGGTCGGGCACAATGCCGTTGGCGCTGAAGCGGTTGATGGCCTGAATCTCTTCGACCGGCAGGCCGCGTCCGTAACCCTGATAGGCTGTGGTCGAATCGATGAAGCGGTCGCAGATCACCCATTTGCCTTTTTCGAGGTGCGGGCGGATCACTTTTTCGACCAGCTGATTGCGGCTGGCTTCAAACAAAAGCAGTTCGGTCCGTTCGCAGGGAGCTTCGCCCGCCTGATTATGCTGGAGAATATCACGGATCGCCTCGCCGATCGCTGTGCCGCCCGGCTCGCGGGTGTAGACCGCTTCAATACCGCAACCGGCCAGCCGCCGGATCAGCGTCTTGGCCTGTGTCGACTTGCCTGAGCCTTCCGGCCCTTCCAAGGTTATGAATTTCCCGCTCATAATGGAAAGAAGTTAGCCGCGACAGCGCCAAAATGCAACGCTGTTGCTTCCAATGATTGGAAAAACGGAGTAGGGTTCCAGTCATGAAAAAGCTGATCAAAACCGTTTTCGGGCTGTTGACGCTGATCGCGGTGATTTATCTGGCCGGAGCGCTCTTTTACGGCGCCAAAACCATCCACGACCTGCTTGGCGAAAACAAAAAGCTGAAACAGGCCATCAGCACACTGACTCATGAAGACCAGATCGGCTACGCCAAAGTCGTCCGGCAGGAAAATCGCGACGGAAAACTTTACACCACCGTCCGGTTTGTCGAAACTTCTCGCGACGACCGGCTTAAAACCGTCCTACAAAAGGAATATGAAATCAAAGGCGACACTGTTCACTTTGACGCATTGATCGTCACCTTTTCCGATCAGGCGGTCATGGACGGCAAGGAGCGCTCACTCTATCTCTGGCGGCGCGTTTACGGCGAGAATCAGACGCCTGCCGACGGATTTGCGATTGAAGAGCAGGGCACCGCACCGGCCCGCTACGCCGATCTGCTCGGACGCCTGCGCCTTTCAGAACGAAAAATATTTTGGACTGCGATCTGGGATTTAGCCAATGACCCCGAAGCGCTCCAGCGGCACGGCATCAAAGCCATCTACGGCAATGCGGTGTATAAAAAACTGCGCCCCGGCCTTATCTACGTCTTTAAGATCAGCGCCTCCGGTCAGGTCTATCCCGAAACCGTTCCGGATTTGTAAGGCGCGGTCACCGCCCGCACCCACAGAAGACAATCTCTGTAGCCGCGTCCGGTGGGCGCGGCTTAGGTGGAGCGGGCGCTCCGCGCACACTTCTTATTTAAAAACGCGCCGGGACGGCGCGTTCCACCTTATTTGCGTTAATTCGCGTCCATTCGCGGTTAAAGCTTTTTCAGCTTCGGGCCGGCGGGCGTGTCCTGGACGGTCCAGCCGGCGGCGGCGATGGCGTCGCGCAGGCGGTCGGCTTCGGCAAAGTTTTTAGCCTTTTTGGCGGCGACGCGCGCTTCGGCCATCTGAATGAGTTCTGCCGGAACTTCGGCGGCGGGCGGCATCAGGAAGCCGAGGACGCTATCCAGTTTTTTCCAAAGGTTGGAAACGGCCAGCGCGGTTTTTGAAGCCATGGGAAAAGCTTTGTTGCCTTCGTGGACACCGTCGAACAGTGCGCCGAGCGAACCGGCGATGTTGAGATCGTCGTCGAGTTCTGCGGCAAAACGTTTTTCGAGTTCAACGGCCCAGCCGGGCAGGCTACCCGCTTTCGTCTCACTGCCAGCAGCATCTTTGACCTTGGCGTAAAACTCGTCGAGGCGGGCGAGGGCGGCGCGCGCGGCGGTCAGCGATTCGAAGGTGAAGTTGAGTGACTGGCGGTAGTGCGTGCCGAGCAGTTCGTAGCGGATTTCGCGTCCGGTAAAGCCCTTTTCGAGCACCTGCCGCAGCGTGTAGAAGTTTCCGAGCGACTTGGACATTTTTTTGCCGTCCACGACGAGGTGGGCGCAGTGCATCCAGTATTTGGCGTACATCTTGCCGTTGGCGCCTTCGCTCTGGGCGATTTCGTCTTCGTGGTGCGGGAAAATGTTATCCACGCCGCCGGTGTGCAGGTCGAAGGTTTCGCCGAGATATTTCATGCTCATGGCGGAACATTCGATATGCCAGCCGGGGCGGCCTTTACCCCACGGAGAATCCCAGACGACGTCGCCGTCGTCCGCGTCATAGCTTTTCCAGAGGGCGAAGTCGGCGGCGTTTTCCTTGTCGTACTCGTCCTGCGCGACGCGCGCGCCGGAGCGCATCCCTTCGCGGTCGAGGTGCGCCAGTTTTCCATACTCCGGAAACTTATCGATCGGGAAATAGACCGAGCCGTCATCGGATTTGTAAGCCAGTCCTTTGGCAAAAAGCTTTTCGATGATCGCGATCATTTCGGGGATGCAGTCGGTCGCGGCGGGATAAAATTCGGCAGGCTCAATGTTGAGCGTCTTGAGGTCGTCAAAAAAGGCGTCTTTATATTTCTGCGTGTAGTCGCGCAGAGGAAGGCCGGTTTCGCGTGAGCCGCGGATCGTCTTGTCGTCCACGTCGGTCAGATTCTGCACCTGAGTTACCGCAAAGCCTTTGTACTTCAGCCAGCGGCGTAGCAGATCCTCGAACATGTAGGCGCGGTAGTTGCCGATGTGGGCGTAGTTGTAAACCGTCGGGCCGCAGGTGTACATGCGGACGTGGTTGTCTCTCAGCGGAACCAGCTCCTCCTGCGAGCGGGACATCGTGTTGTAAATCTTAAAGCTCATAGGCGGGCTATGTTACTTTATTTGAGTTTTGTGGCAAGCCTTCGCCGTATTGGACAGAGCAACTGCAATGGCCATAAAAAACACAAAAAGGCACCAGAAGGAATAAAGTGAAGCTGGTCTTTTCGTGGTTTCTTGTGTTTTTTGTGGCTAATGAATCTTCGCGGCCAGCCGTTTTGCGAAGAGCGGTAACTCGGGATCGCGGGCGCCCATGCCAAGCACTGGCAGACCTTCTGCGAGCAGTTGTTTTTCCAAGGTTTGAAAATCTTCGACAAACTCCGCCGGAACACCGGCGGCTTTCAGCCGTTCGACAAACTGTTCCGAGGTGATTTTAATATTCACGGTTCCGCCCGCGAAATAGACCGGCAGGATGAAGAGCTTGTCTTGCGGACGTTTTTTCCAATGGCTGGAAAAAATTTCAACTAGACCGTCGGCCAGTTGGAAAAGCGGGGTGTAGCCGTGCGGACGCCAGTAGGCCGAGAAGGCCGGAAACTCTGCGGAAGCCGCTTCGAGCGCGGCGGCGATTTTAACCGGGCTGTGCGCGAAGTCATCAATCACTTTCGGGCCGACGCGTTCCAAACGCCGTTCAATGCCTTTGAAGCTACCGACGGCAGCCTTACATTTTTCTATGTCCAGGTTAAGAGCCTTGCAGAGCGTCAGCGCATTGTTGACGTTCTCGATGTTGTGTTTGCCCAAAAGGGGATTTGGACAGGTAAACGGTTCAAAGTTTTTAATCACGACACCCGACACTTGACACTCAAATTGTGAAAACAATTTGTGGAGTTCGGAGAGTTCAAAATGATCTTCGGCGATGTTGGTGATGACGGCGTGGTGCGGATGAAACTTCAGGAACGAGCGGTCGCTTTCGTCGGCCTCGATGATCCACGGCCCGGTTCCGTATCTCACGTTGCCCAGAGAGTGGCAGCGGCATCCCTGCCGCTGATTGCAGAGGCTGGAAGCCTCTGCCACATTATTGCTCTTCCAATTCAAAACCGGTGCGCCGCAATAAACCGTCGGATCTTTTTCCAAACATTGGAAAATCCAGCCGAGCAGTCCCGTGACAGTGGATTTTCCGGCGGTTCCGGCGACGGCGATCACTTCCTTGCCTTCGCAGAGTTTCGCCAACATGTCGGCGCGGTGGAGCAGGGGAATGTTCAGGGCCTTGGCTTTCTGGATGTCCGGATTGTCGGATTCGATGGCGGTGCTGTAGACCACGAAGTCAGTGTCGGCGGTAATGCCGGAGCCGTCCTGTGGCAAAATCTCGATACCGAGATTTTTTAGAGATTGCCTGCCGCTTGCGAGCATAAGCTCGCGACGCGGGGAGATTCCAAAGGCTTCTGCCCGGTCAGAGCCGGAAACGGAATATCCGGCGTGTGCGGCCAGTTGCGCGACGCCGTTCATTCCCGTTCCGCCGATGCCGATGACATGGATTTTTTTGCCGTTCATGTGGAAGAGAGTATTACCCACGAATCACACGAATCACACGAAAAATCAGAACGGGAGGCGAAGAGTTTTTTGACAGGATCAACAGGATGTCAGGATGAGGCTGGTTGAACGATCGGCCTCTCTATGGTTCCAGTTTCCCGACCGTGATGTACGGATCAATTCCCATCTTCTTCCAGAACGCGAGCGCAGTGTTGTTTTGAGTCGTGATTCTGACGTCCACGAACTTCATGCCTTTCTCGCGGAAGAACTCCAGCGCACGGTCTACCAGTTCGCGGGCGACACCTTGACGCCGGAATGGCTCCGACACAAACAAGTCCCAAATCTGACCTTGTTGCGGAATCACGAAGCATGGCGGACGCTTCAGGATTGAGCCGTGAAGGAACCCGACGACGTACCCGTTGGACTCAGCGAGAAGCAGCAGGTCGGAGGGTTCGTTCGGGAGCTTGCGGAGATGGTCGGAAAAGTCGATGGCAGCCCTGTCGCTGATCTCAAAACACGGGCTGTATTGAAGATGGTAGCGGAGCAACTCCTGCCAGAGTTGCGCCACCTGGTCCGCGTCATCTGGGATCGCCTTGCGAATGGTCACTTTCATCTTTCTCTCCAGGCCAACAGTGTCATTAGCTCTTCTTTAGTTTTTAACGGGTTAATTTGCGAATGCCGTGAATGTAGTGCTGCGGTTCAATGATGAAAAGCCGGAAACATGATTGATCTCCGATTTTTCTGATGGTCGTTTTCTGTCAAAACAGGCATACATTTCTCAGTGAAATTTTATCTCCAGTGGTACGCGCGGCTTCCATCCACCAACACCTTTCTCAAGGAGCGGCTGGCGGTGGAGAGCAATCTGCCATCCGGCAAGGTGATTGCGGCGCGCGAGCAGACGCAGGGTCGAGGACGGCTTGATCGTGAATGGGTTTCTTCAACCGGCGAAAACCTGACGTTTTCCATTTTCCTGCGCGGAAGTTATGATCGCCGTAAACTGCCCGCCGCTTCGATGGCCGCGGCGGTCGCCGTGGCTGAACTGCTCGAAGCGGAAGGATTGAAGCCGTCGCTGAAATGGCCGAACGATGTGCTGGTGAACGGTAAAAAAATCTGCGGGATTCTTTCCGAGGGAATATCCGGCGGCGTGATTATCGGCATCGGACTGAACGTCAATATGCAGAACGCAGAACACATTGATCAGCCAGCGACCTCCATTCTGATGGAAGCCGGCAAACGGCGCGACATCGATGAGTTGCTTGGAAAACTGCTGAAGCGGCTTTCTGTCCGGCTCGACGAATGGGCGGCGGGCGGATTTTTCGCGATCCGGAAGAACTGGGAGGCAAAAGTCCCCGCCTTCGCCAAGGCTTCGGCGGGCGAGCCAGATATCGGGAAAATGGTCACTGTGCGCGACGGCGGCACGGCTCATAAAGGAGTTCTGGCTGGTTTCGGGCCGGATGGGGAACTGCTGTTGCGGGCGGACGACGGGACGGTTTTATCCATTTGGGCGGGCGACTTGTCCTCTTAGTCCTTTTCAGCCCGTTTTCCTTCAGCTATCATGCCGCCTTTCTTAGGCAATTTGTTCAGATAACGCGGAGGAAAAATGAGCGGATTCTTCGGAGCGACGTTGAAACGGGACAGTGTGCTGGATGTGTTTTACGGAACCGACTATCACTCTCATTTGGGAACGCAGCGCGGCGGTATGGCGGCGCTGGATGCTGACGGCGGATTCACCCGCTACATTCACGATATCCGCAACGCCCAGTTTCGCTCCAAGTTTGAAGATGATCTGCCGAAGATGAGCGGCAACAGCGCGATCGGCATCATCAGCGACTACGAAGATCAGCCGTTGATCATTAACTCCCGTCACGGGCGCTACGCGATTGTCACCGTCGGTGTGGTGCATAATGCCGCCGCGCTTGAGGCGGAGGCCTGCGCATCCGGCGCCCATTTTTCCGAAATGAACGGCAATGAGGTCAATCCCACGGAGCTGATCGCCCACCTGATCAATCAGGGCAAGAATTTCACCGACGGTCTCGCGAAAGCGCAGGCGGCCGTTGAAGGTTCCTCGTCGATTCTGCTGCTCACCAAAGAGGGGATTTACGCGGCGCGCGACCGGCTGGGCCGGACGCCTGTGATTGTCGGAAAAAACAAAGACGGCTATGCGGTCACTTTCGAAACCTGCGCCCTGCCGAATCTGCAGTACACGATTGAGCGCGAACTCGGCCCCGGCGAAATTGTCCGCCTGACCGCCAATGGCGTGGAGCGGATGAAGTGCCCCGGCGATTGCATGAGGATCTGTTCGTTCCTTTGGGTGTATTACGGCTATCCCGCTTCCACCTACGAGGGGCGCAACACCGAAGATGTCCGCAACGAATGCGGGCGTATGCTCGCCCGGCGCGATGATGTTGAAGCCGACAGTGTGTGCGGCATCCCTGACTCCGGCACCGCCCACGCCCTCGGCTATGCGGAAGAATCCGGCATACCGCACCGGCGGCCATTTGTGAAATACACACCCACCTGGCCGCGCAGTTTCATGCCGCAGAATCAGCAGGAACGCAACCGCGTCGCCAAGATGAAGCTCATTCCCGTGCGTGAACTGATCGAAGGCAAGCGGCTGCTCTTTTGCGAAGATTCCATCGTGCGCGGCACACAGCTGCAGGACACCATCGAGCGGCTTTACAGTGAATATGGCGCCAAAGAAGTCCACATGCGTCCGGCCTGTCCGCCGCTGGTTTTCGGCTGCAAATATCTGAACTTTTCCCGTTCGCGCTCCGTCGACGAGCTCGCCACGCGCATCGCAATCAAGGAACTGGAAGGGGAATATGTTCACCTTGATGAGTACGCCGACGACACCACCGAGCGCTATAAGGCGATGGTGCAGAAAATCTGCGAACGGCTTAACCTGACCTCGCTCCGCTTCCAGACTCTGGATGATTTGATCAAGGCCATCGGCCTGCCGAAGGAAAAACTCTGCACCTACTGCTGGGACGGAAAGGAGTAAGCCGGTATGAAAAATTTCAAGGAAATCAGTCCGGACGATTTAAATGAAAGCGCAGTTCGTTTAATCGGCAAAGAGTGGATGCTGATCACAGCCGGAACGATCGGCAAGTGGAACACCATGACCGCCAGCTGGGGCGCGCTGGGGCAACTTTGGCGCAAGCCGGCGGCGTTTATGTTTATCCGTCCGACCCGCCATACCTTCGAGTTTGCGAACCGCGAGCCTCTTTTCACCCTCTGCTTTTTTGAAGAAAAATACCGCAAGGCGCTGAGTTTTTGCGGCGAGCATTCGGGACGCGACTGTGACAAGGCCAAAGAAACCGGTCTGACGCCATTTGAAGTCGCGCCGGGAACCGTGGCGTTTGAAGAGGCCCGCCTGATCCTTGTCTGCCGTAAGCTCTATTTTCAGGATATAAAGCCGGAACAGTTCCTCGATCCGGAGATTGAGATAAATTATCCGAAGAAGGACTATCACCGCATGTTTGTCGGCGAGGTGCAAAAGGTTCTGCGCCGCTGAGTTCCGAGGGTTGGAAAAACTGAGCAAAAAATTTCCAAACATTGGAAAAAATGGCATATAGGGTTCCGAGGTTTGGAAACAGGGAGGTTGCATGAGCAAAACGGCGGCATTAGACCGGATCGCGTGGGATCAATTCAGCGGATTAAGCTCTATCGAGAAGGCGCCGTATTTTATCGAAAACGGCCGATCATTCCATGCGCTGGTCGCCCAGCAGTTCAGCCGTCCGATGCTCGAAGATCTCTGCTCGCTGGCCACCTGTGTGCGGCGCATTGCCAAAACCCGCGAAGGCAGCGCGTTTCTTCAGACTCAGCTGTTTGACCGGCACGCCATGCTTTATTTCGCCCAGCCCTCGACCCGCACCTATCTTTCGTTTTACTCCGCCTGTCAGATCATCGGCATGAAGACCATGAATGTGCGCGACAGCTCCACCTCCAGCGAAATGAAAGGTGAGTCGCCGGAGGATTCCGTTCGGACGTTCAGTTCATATGCCGACCTCATCATTATGCGCCATCCGGCGGGCGGCTTCGCCGAGCGCATCGCATGGATGCTTTCGAACACCTCGCGCCCCGTGCCGGTCGTCAACGCCGGTTCCGGTAAAGACCAGCATCCGACGCAGGCTCTGCTCGATATCTACACGCTGGCGCGCAGCTTTGAAAAGACCGGCGGCATTGACGGTAAAAAAATCGCCTTCGTCGGCGACCTGAAACGCGGACGCACCGTCCGTTCGCTGGCGTGGCTGCTCACGCAGTACAAAGGCGTCAAAGCCTACTTCGTCGCGCCGCCGGAACTGCAGATCGGCGACGACATTCTCAAGCAGCTCGACGCGGCGGGAATGCCGTATGAAATCAGCACCGACTTCGCCAAGGTGATTCCGGAAGTAGACGCCATCTACATGACCCGCATTCAGGATGAGTGGGACGTGGACGGCGAAAGCAGTAAGATCGACACATCGGCCTACCACTTCACCAAGGAGCACCTAAAGGTTCTCGGTAAAAACGCCGTCATCATGCATCCGCTGCCGCGCCGCCTCGAAATCGATCCGGCGGTCGACAGCGACCCGCGCGCCGTTTACTGGCGGCAGGTGCGTAACGGCATGTGGATTCGCGCCGCGCTGATTCTGAGCATCTTCGAGTGCGACGGCGCCGTGAGCGACTATTGTAAGGAGCGGAAACTATGAAACACCTGATCTCTCTCAAAGACTGGAGCGCAGAGGAAATCCTCGGCGTGCTGGCGCTGGCCGCCAAGGTGAAAGCCCGTCCGGACAAATACCGTAAGGCGCTGCGGCAAAAAACCCTGCTGATGATTTTTGAAAAGCCGAGCCTGCGCACCCGGCTGTCGTTTGAGATCGGTATGACCCAGCTCGGCGGACACGCCATTTATTATGACATGAGCACCTCGCCGATGAGCGGCGGCAAGGAAACTATCGAAGATTCCATCAAAGTGATGAGCCGTATGTGCGATATCGTCATGGCGCGTCTGTTTCGCCATGAAGACATTCTCGAAATGGCCGAATACGCCACGATCCCGGTGATCAACGCGCTCACGGATGAAGGTCATCCCTGCCAGATCCTGGCTGACCTTCAGACGATTCAGGAAAAGAAGGGCACGCTCAAAGGACTCAAGCTGGCTTATCTCGGCGATGGCTTCAACAACGTCACCCATTCGCTCATGCAGGGCTGCACCAAACTGGGTATCCATATCAGCGTCGGCTCGCCCGAAGAACAGATGCCTGCCGTCGAAGTCACGGAACTGTGTTCGCAGTTCGCTCAGGAATCAGGCTGTGAACTGGTCGTCACCGACGATCCGGTCGAAGCCATCAAAGATGCCGACATTGTCTATACCGACTCGTGGATGAGCTACCACATTCCGAAAGACGAAGAGGCCGCGCGCGTCAAACTCTTCACCCCGTATCAGGTGAACGCGGCGCTGATGAAAAACGCCAAGCCGGACGCCATTTTTATGAACTGCCTGCCCGCACTGCGCGGTGCCGAGCAGACCGCCGAAGTCATCGACGGCCCGCAATCGGTCGTCTTCGACGAAGCCGAAAACCGGCTCCACGCCCAGAAAGCCGTCATGCTCACGCTCTGCGGCGCGGTTTGAGAATTTGGTAGGGACGGCTCTCCGAGCCGTCCGTTCTCAGTTAGCGGACGCCTCGGAGATGCGTCCCTACCTTGCAGTCAACATGGGTGTGGCGCGTTTACAGAGCTGGATGGCCAGACCCCATGGGTCGCGCAGCATGACCAGGTGAGAGCCGTCATCCAGACGTTGATCCACAACAAGAGTTGCTCCGGCGGCGAGCAGGGCGGTTTTGTCGGCTTCAGGATCTTTTGAAACAAAGGCGATGTGGATCAGCAGCGGATCCATTTTCGCGTAGGGCGGAACCTGGTCCGGCGGGTTGTTATAAATTTCCAGCATGACGGTGCCACTGCTGTCCGCAAGGAAGTGCGTGCGGGCGGCGTCTTTCGCCGCGCGGACGACTTTCAGTCCGAGGTGTTTCGTGTACCACGCCGCCACGGCCACGGGGTCAGCCACATTCAGTGCGAAATGTTCAATTTTCATATTGGTTTCCTATCCTTGGGTTTTAACGTTGAACCGCTACATGTTCAGAATCGTCTGCCAGGCGTCCGGATCGACCAAAATTCCCTTTTCGAGATTTTCTTTCCGGGCGGCGAGCATGCCCTGTCCGGGGTAACGGACCTGCTGTGCGTCCTTGATCGAGGGCGTATTTAGAAAATCATCAAGGATGGTATTCACCTTTTCATCAACATGGCCGGCGCCCGCCTGCGATACGATGTCAATGGCTATGAAGACCTGTGAGACTCCGATTTCTTTTCCGCTCCGTGTGATCGCCCCCGTCGAATTGCCGCCGCTGATGAGAGTCGCCATCAGATCAAGCACGAGAGCGAGTCCTGAGCCTTTCCAGTAACCGATCGGAAGGGGACGGTGTGATTTCAAGATGGCATCGGGATCCGTGGTGAGTTCGCCGTTCTTGTCGTAGCCTCCGGCCAAAGGCAGTTTCTGGCCGCGCCGCCGGAAGGTATCGAGTTTTCCGTTTGAAAACTGGCTCATAGCCATATCGAGCAGGACGGGCCCTTCGCTGCGCGGGATGCAGACGACCAGCGGATTATTTCCCACCTTTCTTTCGGCCGCCCCCCACGGTGGCATGAGCGCGATGGTGTTGGTCCAGCAGATTCCGATACAACCGGCCTCGGCGGCCAGCAGTCCGTATGTGCCCGCCCGCATCCAGTGGTTTGTGTTGCGCAGTCCAACGCAGCCGATGCCGTTCCCGCGCGAAAGCTCAATGGCACGCTTCATCGCCTTTTCCGCATTGAGGGGGCCGATGCCTCTTTTCCCGTCCCACTGCTCGATCGCGCCGAAGGAACTTACAAGTTCAGGTTCGGCCTCTGGCTTGACGCCGCCGGTTTTTACATCGGTGACGAAACTGGGAAAGCGGTTCACGCCGTGCGAGTTGACGCCGTCGCAGGTGTTCTGAGTAAAGATCAGTGCGCATTTTTTCGCTTTGGAATCCTCAAAGCCTGCCGCCAGCAGAATCCGGGTGAGTTCCTGCAAAAGCTCATCAAAGGGTACTCGTTTCATTTGCGCTTCCATCATGCGGCAATGTAGCGCGACGGTTAACAGGGAGCAACCGGAAATGCTTTCTTTGCCGAAACGGATCACTGTGGTAAAAGCGGTTCCCTGCAAAAGGAATTTTAATGAACGGCACCTACCATATCTGGACCATCGGCTGTCAAATGAACGAAGCCGACTCGCGCTACCTCGCTTCGCAGCTCGAAGCGCTGGGCTTTGCGGAAACTCCGCGCGCCGAGCATGCCGACATCGCAGTGCTCAATACCTGCGTGGTGCGCCAGCAGCCGGAGGATAAAGCCGTTTCCAAACTGCTGTCGCTGGGTGACACCAAGAAAAACAAGCGCCGGATGATTATCGCGCTGATGGGTTGCATGGTCGGCAAGCGCGAGGCGGAAGACCTCGCGGCGCGCTTTCCGTTCGTCGATGTGTTTATGGCGCCGTCGCAGACGGATGCGCTGATCGATTACGTTTTAAGCCGCGACGAATACAGTCATCTCGACCGCACGCAGATCGAACTAGCCGATTACCGTCTGCCCGCCGTGAACCGCGAAAAGGCGATCACCGCTTTTGTGCCGATCACGCTGGGCTGCTCGCACGCCTGTTCCTACTGCATTATTCCGTATCGCCGCGGCCCCGACCGCAGTCGCAAGCCGGAGGAAGTTCTGTCTGAAGTGCGTTCGCTGGCCGGGCAGGGGGTCAAAGAGGTGACGCTTCTCGGGCAGATTGTCGACCGCTACGGTTTCGACCTCGACAGCGGCATCAATCTGGCGTGGCTTCTCAAAGAAGTGGCGAAGATCGACGGTATTCTGCGTGTCCGGTTTCTCACCAGCCACCCGTCATACATCGACGAAGAGTTGATCCGCGCCGTCGCGGAAACGAAAAAACTCTGTCCGTACTTTGAACTGCCGTTTCAGGCGGGCAGTGACCGCATTCTCGAATCGATGCGCCGCGGCTATACGAACGCCGAATACCGGCAGGTTGTTTCCAATATTCGGAAAATCATTCCGGACGCTTCGATCAATACCGACGTCATCGTCGGTTATCCGAGCGAAACGGAAGACGATTTCATGGAGACGATGAAACTCTACGGCGAGCTGAAGCTCGATCTGGCGCATATCGCCAAATACTCGCCGCGTCCGCGCACCGTTTCTTCCAAAATGCCCGACGATGTTTCCGAAGAGGAAAAAGAGAGCCGCCTGAACCGCTTCGACGAACTGGTGGCGAAAGTGATGGGCGAAAACAACGCTCCAATGCTTGGAACGGTTGTCGAAGTGCTGGCCGAAGAATTTCAGGCCAGCAAAGGCCGCTGGCGCGGACGCACTCCGCAGAACAAACTGGTTTTCTTTGAGCACGAAGGCGACTGCCTCGGCCAGCTCGTAAACGTCAAACTCGACTGGACCGGCCCGTTCTCCATGATCGGCCGCGCCGTTTAACGCCGGAATTTTTCTTTGAAGGCGCGGCCTTTGGCGATGATTTCCTCTTCGCCCGGCACATGGCGGTTTTGCATCAGAACTTTTCCGTCGCAGATGACGGTGTCGATACAGGAGGCGTCGGCGCTGTAGACCATGTCGGCGATCAAGTGGTGACCGGGCGTCAGCCGTTCGTTGTTGAGATCAACGAGCATGCAGTCGGCCAGCGCGCCCTCGGCGATGATGCCGCTGTTGAGGCCGAACATTTCGGCGGCGGCGCGGGTTCCGGCATGCCACGCCGTCTGCGCATCCAGCGCCGTGGTGTTGCCGGTAAAATGTTTTTCGAGCAGGGCGGCCATTTTGATTTCAGAACCCATGTCGAGACAGTTGTTTGACGCCGCGCCGTCAGTGCCGATTGCCACCTCCATTCCGGCGTTCACTGCATCGGTGAAGCGAAACTTGCCGGAGGCGAGTTTCATGTTGGAGGTCGGGCAGTGCAGTGCCTTTACACCGCGTTCCGCGAGCAGTTCCATTTCGGATTGCTCCAGCCAGATACAGTGCGCGGCGGTGACGTTCGGTCCGAGGAAGCCGATGGAGTCAAGATAAGTCGGCGGGCGCGTACCGTGCTTGGCGACGCAGTCGGTCACTTCCTTTTGTGTTTCGGAAAGGTGGATGTGAATCATCAGTCCGTGCGCAGCGGCAAACTCCGCACACCAGCGGAGTGATTTTTCGGAAACCGTATAAATCGCATGCGGGCCGAGCTGAAAAATAATGCGGTCGCTGTACCGGGTGCGTTCTTTAAACAGGCGCTGATTCTGCTCGATCTGCTCTTTGGCTTTAGCCGGATCGTCGAAGTCAATAAAGACGGCGGAGAGCGCGGCGCGCAGACCCATTTCGTCAACGGCGCGGGCGGTGCCGTGCCAGAACCAGTACATGTCGTTGAAGAAGGTGGTGCCGGACTTGATCATCTCCAGACAGGCCAGCCGCGCGCCGTGATAGACATCCTCTTCGGTGACCTTGCTTTCAAACGGCCAGACGTGATCGTTCAGCCAGGTGAACAGTTCGAGATCGTCGGCGTAGCTTCGCATGTAGGCCATCGCCGCGTGGGTGTGGGCATTATGGAACGTCGGCAGAATCGCCTTGTTTTTGCCGTCGAGGACAAGTTCCGCGGACTGGCCGGAGCAGTCGCCGATGGTTTTAATGTGACTGCCGCTGATAAACACATCAACGGGCGATCCGTTCCATTCGACTTGCTTTATCAAAATGCTCATGGTGGTGACTCTACCGGCGGGCGGGTCGAAAAACCATGCAAAAACCGGACCGGAGAGCAGGTTTCTCGTGACATTGTTTGCCGGGCGGAGTAGTTCTTTCCGGCAGTTGGACGAGGAAAATCGGGTGAGAAAGACCATCATACAAATCCTGTTTGCGGCGCTGTTCTGCGGCACGGTGTACGGAGTTGCGCCGGTTCAAATCGATTTTTTCTACGAGCCTGGCTGTCATGACTGTGAACGGATCGAAGCCGAACTTCTGCCGCAGCTTGAAACACGTTTTCCGGGCGCATGCCTGATTCAGCGCCATGATGTCGGGGTGGAAACCAATTTTTTGTATCTTCTCCATCTTGAACGTGAACTGGGTTACACACAGCCGGAGCGGGCTTATCTGATTATCAACAAACAGTATACTTTCGGGCCAACCCCGGTTCCTGAGGAATTTTTCGCGCGGATTTCAAGTCTGCTGGAAAAGGGAGCCGCAGTTTCGGCACCGCAGGCCGTTCCGCCTGATCTCGCAAAGAAATGGTACAGCGGGTTTACGTTTTCGGCGGTGGTTGTCGCCGGGTTGATTGACGGGATTAATCCGTGCGCATTCTCGACGCTGGTTTTCTTTATGAGCCTGCTGTCGGTTGCCAAAGTGCGGAACCGCACGTTACTGCTGCTCGGAATTTCATTCTGTCTGGCTTCGTTTCTAACCTATTTGGCGCTGGGCTTCGGCCTGTTCCGCGTCCTGCATCTGTTTTCAGGATTTACGATGTTACGCAGTGCGATCGAATGGATCATGGCCGTCGTCCTTCTGGTGCTGGCCTTCCTGTCATTCCGTGATGCCGTCCGTTTCCGAAAAACCGCCCGCGCCGACGATATAACCCTTCAGCTTTCAACCGGCATGAAGAAACGGATTCACGATGTCATGCGCCGCGGACTGGGAAACACCAGCGTGATTGCGGGCGGCCTGCTGATTGGCACCGCGGTGACAGCGATTGAAAGTGTCTGCACCGGTCAAGTGTATGTGCCGACGCTGGTTTTGATTCTAAAAGACAGCGCTCTGTCCGAGCCCCGGGCATGGATGCTTCTGCTGCTCTACAACGCCTTGTTTGTTCTGCCGCTGGTGATTATTTTTATCGCGGTTTACTTCGGCTTGAAGACAGAGACACTTCTCGCGTGGAGCCGACAGAACGTCGTTGTCTCAAAAACCCTGCTGGGTTTGCTCTTTATCCTGATGGCGCTGCTGATTGCTTTGTTTTAGCGGGCGTTGCCGAGCCGCTTTTCCAAGGTATGGAAAAACATGAACGAATAATTTCCAAATATCGGAAACTCCGCTACACTCCGCGCCAATTTGTTGAATAAGAACCTGAATTCGAACGGAGTTTTTATGGAAATGATGAATGGGGTTGTCGAGTGGATCGTCGCGGTGGTCGGTCAGTGGGGATATGTCGGAATTGTAATTATGATGTTTCTGGAAAGCTCCTGCTTTCCGTTCCCCAGCGAGGTTGTCATGATCCCGGCAGGCTATCTGGCCTCGCCCGCCTATTTAACCTCCGCGAACTACGCTCCCGGCCATGAAATGAACCTATGGGTCGCCATCTTCATGGGCATCATCGGAAGCTGGCTGGGCGCTTTGTTCAATTACTATCTGGCTTTGGCTCTCGGGCGGCCGCTGCTGCTCAAATGGGGCAAGTATCTCCTGATTTCTGAAAAGAATTTTGAAAAGGGCGAAAAATTTTTCCGGAGTCACGGAGAGATCAGCACATTTACCGGACGGCTGATTCCAGTGATCCGGCAGTACATTTCGCTGCCGGCCGGCATTGCCCGGATGAACATGGCGCATTTTCTTTTCTGGACCGGTCTGGGGGCCGGTATCTGGGTGACCATTCTGGCCGTCATCGGCTACGTGGCCGGACAAAACCGCGATCTGATTCAGAAATACTCGCGGGAAGCCACGATTCTGGCCCTTCTCAGCTGCGTGGTCATCATCATCGCCTATGTGATTATCCACCGGCGGCGCAAGGCTCGTCAGTCCATCGCTGAGACTAAGTAACGGCTGAGAAAGTCACAAAAAGTGCGGCCAGCGGCCGCATCTACAGAAGAAAAGATACGCACTCTGGGCCGGGTGACCTCACCCGGCGGGACAGGGCAGACGGGGCGCCTGCGGTACGTATCGCCGCCGTCCCGGCGGCCTGTTCCAAAGCCCCAAGCCTCAGACCTGCGGATCTAATGTCTGACGCCTTCTCCTACTTCGTCGGCCCGTTGGATTGGGCGAGCAGGGCGGCGAATTCCTTTTCGGGCATCAGCTTTTTCTCGCGCACCAGTTCGGCCAGCGTCTTGCCGGTCTTTAAACTCTCTTTGACCAGCTCGGCGACTTTGTCGTAGCCCAGCACCGGATTTAAAATCGTCGGCAGTCCGGCGCTGTTCTCAAAATATTTCCGGCAGACCGCCTCGTTGGCGGTGATGCCGCGCACGCATTTTTTATCCAGCGCGGCGCAGACCTTGGTCAGAATCCGCAGCGACTTGACGATATTCGCGCCGACCAGCGGCATGTGGGTGTTCAGTTCCAACTGACCGGCGGCGCAACCGGCGGAAACCGCCGCGTCGTTACCGACCACCTGCAGGCAGGCCATATTGGCGGATTCGCAGATGCTCGGATTGATCTTGCCCGGCATAATCGAAGAACCCGGCTCAACCGGCGGCAGATTGATTTCGCCAAAGCCGGTGTTCGGGCCGGAGGCGAGCAGGCGCAGATCGTTGACGATCTTATTGATATCGAGTGCCAGCATTTTCAGCGCGCCGGAAAACGCGCCCATGTCGGAAAGAAACTGCGTGATCTCAATACCATCTTCAGCGGCGCGGTATTCCTGTCCGGTTGCCTGATTGAGCGCCTTGATAATTTCACCGCGGAAAGCGGCGGGCGTGTTGACGCCGGTGCCGATGGCGTTGCCGCCGATGCCCAACTCATGCAGATCCATACAGGCATAGGCGATGCGGCGTTCGGCTTTACGCAGAGCGTGAGCCCAGGCGGCGAATTCCTGTCCAAGTGTCATCGGAACCGCGTCCTGCAAATGGGTGCGGCCGGTTTTCCAAACGTTGGAAAATTCGTCCGCCTTCTTTTCCAATGCCAGGATCAGTTTTTCCAAGGTCTGGAAAAGTCCGCCGGACAATTCAATCGCCGCGACGCGGATAGCCGATGGAAAGACGTTGTTGGTCGACTCGCCCATGTTGACATCGTCGTTCGGATGCACGGTTTTGCGGTCGCCGCGCTTGCCGCCAAGCGCTTCGGCGGCCAGATTGGCCAGCACCTCGTTGACGTTCATGTTGCTCGATGTGCCGGAGCCGGCCTGAAAGGTATCAATCGGGAACTGATCATTGAACTTTCCGCTCAGCACTTCGCCGCAGGCGGCGGCGATGGCGACCGCCTTGTCGTGCGGCAGCAGGCCGAGTTGCGCGTTGGCGGCGGCGCAGGCCTGTTTCAATTTCACCATCGCGTAGATCAGTTCCAGCGGAAGCTTTTCGCCCGCCATATGGAAATTTTCAATCGACCGGCAGGTATGCACGCCGTACAGCGCGTCGTCCGGTACCGTCAGTTCGCCGAGGGAATCTTTTTCTTTTCTCATGATTTTTCTAGTCGTCGTGTATGAGTGAAATAAAGCCTGCCGTCAGCACCACACCGCCGAGTATAAAGTAAGACATCAGGCTGGTGAGCGACAGATTGAGTTTTACGAAATTCCAGGTGATGTGCATGACGAAAATATAGGTCAGCAACAGGCCGAATTTTGTCGCGCGGAACAGCAGGCAGATGGAACCAATAACCACCAGCAGGAGAAGTTCCCATACCTGAATGGTTATCTGCTGCCCGGGAATCCACAGCAAGAAATCTTTGAGTGTTTCCATGATCTATCCCTTTCTGTTCGCCAGCAGCTCTTTTGCGTGCTGGAGTGTCACCTTTGTTAAATCCTTTCCGCCGAGCATGCGAGCAATTTCTTCGGTTCTCTCTGATCCTTCGAGTGGTGAAATCTGGGTGAAAGTGCGGCCGTCCTGCACCCGTTTCGAAACCGCAAAATGGGAATGTCCGCAGACAGCAACTTGCGGCAGGTGGGTGATCGCAATCACCTGATGGGTTTGGCCGACCTGTGCCAGTTTATCGCCGACCGCGTTGGCGATTTCTCCGCCGACGTTGGCATCAATTTCGTCAAAGACGAGCAGGGGAATACGGTCGTGGCGCGCCAGTACCGCTTTGACAGCCAGCATGACGCGCGAAATTTCACCGCTGGATGCGATCGCCCGTAGTGGACGCATGGATTCGCCGGCGTTTGGAGCGAAGCCGAATTCAATTTCGTCCAGTCCGGAGGCGTGAGGTTCGTCGAGATCAAGCAACTGCACTTCAAAGAGTCCGTGTTCAAAGCCGAGGTCGCGCAGTTCGGTGGTAATGGCATCGGCTAGGTCGCCGGCGACTTTCTGCCGTTTTTTACGCAGGGCGCGTCCGGCCTTTTCGGTTTCAATAAGCGCGGCGGCGTGTTCCGCTTCAACGGCGGCGCGCTGTTCGTCGCGCGATTGCAGGTCTTTTAGCCGGACTTTCCACTCTTCCAGCTTGATGAGGATTTCCGGGACAGACGGAGCGTATTTGCGTTTAAAACTGCGGTAGAGCGCGAGGCGTTCGTCGAGAAACTGTAAACGCTCCGGCCCGGCGCTGATTTCCTCGACGGCGCTCTGAATGGCGGCGGAAATTTCCTGCGCGGTACGCGCCGCGCCTTCGAGTTCTTGGGCCCACGCCTCGGCATCCGGCATGTATTTGGCGAGTTGCGTACAGGCTTTGCGCGCGGCGGAAAGGCTATCCATGGCGGAAACTTCACCTTCGGTCAGTCTGCCCGCCGCCGTTTGCGCCAGTTCGAGAATATTCTGCGCATTGGCGATCTGTTCATGCTCCTGCTGTACCGTCGTTTCGTCCTCGTCGGAGATTTTTGCTTCGCTGACTTCTTTGACCTTCCATGCCAGCAGGTCGATCTGTTCGGCGAGTCCGGAGTTGTCGAGATTGGAAAGCTCCTGCAGCCTTTTTTCCAAGGCTTGGAAATTTTGATATTTTGAACGATAGGCCGCGCGTTCTTCGCCGAGATGGCCGAAGGCGTCGAGAATATCCATTTGAGCTTCGGTCTTGAGCAGAGACTGGTGATCGTATGGCCCGTGCATATCGACCAGCACGTCGCCCAGCGCTTTGAGAACGGGCAGGGTGACCGGCGAGTCGTTGACCAGATTCTTTGAACTGCTCTCCGTGATGGTGCGACGGATGATCAGCAGTCCGGTTTCGCAGGGCGGCAGGCCGACTGCTTCGAGCGCGGCGTTGACGTCAGATGGATCGGCCAGCTCAAAAATCGCTTCGATGCCGCAGGAGCTTTCGCCGGTGCGGATCATGCTCTTGTCGGCCCGTTCACCAAGCAGTAGACGCAGTGCGCCGATCAAGAGGGATTTTCCCGCGCCGGTTTCACCGGTGATGACGTTGAGGCCGTTCTGAAACGAAACCGACACGCTGTCGACCAGCGCCAGATTACGGATATTTAGACGGCTCAACATGCCGCGCATCATTCCAATTTCAATCTGTTCCGACAAGCGGGAAACAAAACCGGAAGGAACGGCGGCTTGTCAAGCGGACGGCGGGCTGGTTATCCTGCGTGGCTTTAACGGAAGGCGCTGTCATGATTTTAGTCGTTTTCTTTACGGGGTGTTTGCTGTTCGCTCTGGCGTACCGGTTTTACGGCCGGTTTCTGGCCAAGGAAATGGAGCTGGATGACAGCCGCCCGACACCGGCCCATACGATGCGCGATGACGTGGATTATGTTCCTACCGCGAATATGATTCTGTTCGGCCACCATTTCAGCACAATCGCCGGCGCCGGGCCAATTGTCGGCCCGGTTATTGCCGCGCTGGCGTTCGGCTGGGGTCCGGCGGTACTTTGGATTGTGATCGGGTCAATTTTGATCGGCGGCGTGCATGACTTGACCGCCATGGCGGCCAGCATCCGCAACAAAGGCCGCTCGATAGGCCAGATCTGCAAAAGCTTTCTCAGTCCGGCGGCCTATTACATGTTTCTGTCGTTTATTCTGCTGACGCTGATTTATGTCGTCATCGTTTTTCTCGACATCACGGCCAGCACCTTTGTTCCGGCCACTGGTATGATTCAAGAGGGATCGGATCAAGTGGTTCTTGAAGCACGGCTGGGCGGAGTGGTGGCGACCGCATCCTTGTTCTATATCCTGCTGGCAGTGCTGTTCGGTCTTTCAATTTATAAGCTGAAACTGCCGGTCTGGGCGGGATCGTTGATTTTTGTACCGCTTGTTTTCGGCGGACTATGGCTCGGCAATCAATTCCCGATCACGGTCGATATGGTTCCGCCGGTGCTCGGTTCAGCCAAAAATTTCTGGGCGCTGATTCTGATGATTTACTGCCTTTTCGCCGCCATGCTTCCGGTCTGGATTCTGCTTCAGCCTCGCGATTATCTGGCTTCCTTTCTGCTCTACGCCTGCCTGCTGGGCGGCGCGGCCGGGCTGGTTATTTTCGGCGTGACCGGCCACGCCGCGCCTTCCTATCCAATGTTCAAGGGGTTCACCAGTGAAAACATGGGCTTTATCTATCCGACGCTGTTCGTGACCATCGCCTGCGGCGCGGTGAGCGGCTTCCACGCGGTTGTGGCGTCCGGCACGTCGGCTAAACAGCTTAACAATGAGCGCGGCGCTCTGGTCATCGGTTATGGAGCCATGCTGATCGAAGGCGTGCTCGCTTTACTGGCCGTCGCCTCCGTGATGATTATTTCCGGCAAAGTGCCCGCAGGACAGACTCCGGTGGTCACATTCAGCAATGGTCTCGGTGCGTTTGTGCAGACTCTCGGAATCCCGGCGGAGTTTGCCAGAACCTTTGCCATGCTGGCAGTCAGCACTTTTCTGCTGACCACGCTGGACTCCTGCACCCGCCTGGCGCGGTTTCTCATTGAAGAAATTTTCAGTCTAGGCAATCAGTTTTGGCCGCGGCTGCTCTCCACGTCCGCTGTGCTGGTTCTGCCTGCGCTGGTCGTTTTTCAGAAAATACCGGGACCCAACGGACAGCTCATTCCGGCGTGGCAGGCCATCTGGCCGGTCTTCGGCGCGTGCAACCAGTTGCTGGCGGCGCTCACGCTACTGGTGATCTTCACCTGGCTCAAGCGGAGCGGGAAACGCACCTTCTATGTGGCGATTCCGATGGTCTTCATGTTTGTCACTACACTCACCGCGCTGATTCAACTGACATATAAAAACCTGCTCGCCCAGGGAGCTTTGTTTGATCTTCGTCACATTATCGGCGGCATCAGTCTCGTGCTGCTGATCCTGGCGGTGACGATTATTCTGGATACCGTCCGGTCGTTCGTTAAAAAGACCGCTTAGCCGACGGTGCCGATCAGGCGCAGGAACTCGGTGCGGGTGGCCATCTGCGAACGGAAGCTGCCGTGCATGGCCGAGGTGATCATCTTGGAGTTCTGCTTTTCCACGCCGCGCATCATCATGCAGAGATGTTGCGCCTCGATCACCACGCCGACGCCTTGTGCGCCGACTTTGTCCATCAAAACGCGGGCGATCTGGTTGGTCAACCGCTCCTGGATCTGCAGACGGCGGGCGTACATATCGACCACGCGGGCCAGCTTGCTCACACCGATCACTTTCTTTTCCGGAATGTAGCCGATGTGGCACTTGCCGATGAATGGAAGCATGTGATGCTCGCACAGACTGTAGATCTCAATGTCTTTGACAATGATCATATGGTTGTCTTCGGCTGTGAAAAAGGCGTTGTTGAGCACATCATCGATATTTTGATGATAGCCGCGGGTCAGGAACTTGTAGGATTCTTCGACGCGCGCCGGCGTGCCTTTCAGTCCTTCGCGTTCCGGATCTTCGCCCAGTTCAACCAGCAGTTTTCGAATCAGCTCTTCCATGACATGGCTCCCGTTTAATCGTGGCGGGAGTGTTCCAAGGTTTAGAGCTTTCCGCAATGGTTTTCTTTGATCGCACTTTTCCGGGGCCACCGGCCCCGGCTACAGATTAATCCTGTGGGCGCGGACGATGGCCGCGCTTGAAATCAGAGCTGTGTTTTCAGCCATGCGAACAGCGCAATATCGAAGCGGTGGCGTCAGAACGTCGCACGCTTTTCAATGTTCTTCAGGATGATAAAGGTAATCCATCCGATGATGGTCAGACCGATTGTGAACATACTGTAGGCGATCGGCCACGGGATACCCTGGGTCATCATGGAATATTCAGACATTCCGCCGATACCTGCCAAGACATTCAGCGGCATGAACACCACGTTGATGACGGTCAGCCGTTTCATCAATACGTTGAGATTGTTGTTCACGATCGAAGCCCGCACATCCATCATGCCGGTGAATACGTTGGCAAACACGTGAGCCTGTTCAAGGCACTGAGCGTTTTCGATGGCAAGGTCGTCCACATATTCCAGCATTTCCGGCGTGAGACCGTCGGTCTGGGCGTTCTTGGCGTTGGTTTTGAGCCGTTCGATCACACGCCCGTTGGCGCTGATAGCATTCACGTAATACACAAGGCTTTTTTCAATCGCGAACATCTGCAGGAGGTTTTTATTTTCCATCGATTTGACGATTTTTGTTTCCAATTCGTTGGCGATTTCGTTGATGACATCCAAGTGGCTGTAGAAGTGTGAAATACAGTTTGAAAGGATGCACAGGAAAACGGCTTGCAGGTTCTGGAGTTTGCTGTAGGAACGGCCTTCGAAAATCGGCATATCGCCCGGCGCAATCACGATGAGCTTTTCTTTATACAGGAACAGGCCGACGGAATTGGGTTTGAAGACAAAATTGTCCTTGGCCTGATACGCTCTTGGATGGCGAAAGATTACCGCCAGATGGTTGAAATCCAGTTCAATACGGGGCAGAGAGTCGCTGTCCACCGCAGATGACAGGTTGTGTTCGTCAATTTGGTGCTCGTGAATGAGCAGTGATTTTTCTGCATCCGTCGGATCGACGACAAGCATGATCGGCGATGCTGAATCATCCAGAACTTCTAC
Source organism: uncultured Verrucomicrobiota bacterium (assembly GCA_903831085.1). Classification (GTDB taxonomy): domain Bacteria; phylum Verrucomicrobiota; class Kiritimatiellia; order Kiritimatiellales; family Tichowtungiaceae; genus Tichowtungia. The sequence continues at coordinate 61,676 of CAIKWE010000036.1, forward strand.
GGTACGTCCCTGTTCTAGTTTGAAATTTCGTATCATGACACCTCCATCATTAAGCAACCCGCTTTGTATCGATCACGGTAACCGTCTTGAGACTTTAAGTCTCTCTCATCGGTTGTCAACCATGACAACCCCGGAAGTCAAAGTTGTGTTTTAAGCCAGTCGAGGAGAGCGGCGCGGTCAGGGAAGCGGCCTTCGAGCTGGGCATCGTAGGCCAACTGCAGGATGTTGCCCATGCGAGGGCCGGGCGGAACGTCGAGGTCGCGCAGGTCTTTTCCGGTGATCCATTTTTCCGGAAGGATTGGCTCGTTCTTCATCTCCTCAGCTTTTCCAAGCAGGAACTGATGATTATCGAGCATGCGATGACTGCCTGCGCAGTCGAGACGATGCAGTTCCAGCTCCAGATCGAATGTTTCCGCGCCCATCAGTTTGCGCAGGGTGGATTTATTCATCTTCTGCACGTCCTTGAAGCGCATGTGTCCGTCAACGGCGGTGACGATCTGTTTGATCTCTTTCACCGGCAGTTTCAGGCGGCGCAGAATTTCTTCGGCCATTTCAGCGCTTTTGCGTTCGTGTCCGTGGAACCGGATGCGGTCTTCACCCATAAAGGCGGTGGCGGGTTTGCCGACGTCATGCAGAAGGACGGTGTAGGCGAGGACGCGGCTCGGATTCTTCATGAGATTAAGCATGAGGCAGGTGTGCACAAAGACGTCGCCTTCGGGATGGAATTCCGGCGGTTGCTCCTGTCCAATCATCGGAAGAATTTCCGGAATGATGTGCTCCATGAGTCCGAGGTCGACCAGTTCTTTGAGCGCGTCGCCTGGTTTTATGCTTTCGGTGAGGGTACGCGAGAATTCGTTTTCGATGCGCTCGGCGCTGATTTTGGCGAGGTCTGGCGCGTATTTCTGAATCGCGGCGCGGGTGGCTGGTTCGATAATAAAGCCAAGCGTATGAGCGAAGCGCACGGCGCGCAACATACGCAGGTGGTCTTCGGCAAAGCGCTTTTCCGGCTCGCCGATGGCGCGGATGATTTTCTTTTCGAGGTCAGTTTGTCCTCCGACATAGTCGATGACTTTATCTTCGATCGGATCGTAGAACATGCCGTTGACGGTGAAGTCGCGGCGTTTGGCATCTTCCTCTGCACCGCAGAAGTGAACGGAGTCCGGGCGGCGGCCGTCCTGATAGCCGCCGTCGGCGCGGAAGGTGGCGACTTCTGTTTCGGTGCCGTCTTCAACGACGACGATGACGCCGAAGGCTTTACCGACCGCGACGGTTTTCGGGAAAAGGGCTTCGATCTGTTCGGGAGTGGCGCTGGTGGCGATGTCGTAGTCTTTGGCTTCGCGGCCGAGCAGTTTGTCACGCACGGAGCCGCCCGCAAAGAAGGCGGTAAAACCTGCCTTGCGGATTTGCTTCAAAATTCTTAGTGCGGTATGATCACTACTGTTCATAAGTGCGGTGAGTGTGGAATGAACCTATGAAAAAGTTAATCCTTTTCTCTCTTCTTCTTGCGGCGGCGCTGACAGTTTCTGTGCAGGCTCCGGCGCAAACGCCGCCGGAATCATCCTGGCAGGAGGTTGTGGCGCAATTCACAGTGGCCCGCACCGGAACGGGATATATGAACGACAGCGACTTCACCGATTTTTTGGATCGTGCGGAAGGCAAGCATGAGCGGCCCGGTTTTTTAAAACGTTTCGCGGCGCGGCCGATTAAGTTTTTTGAGCACTGGGGTTTGTGGCGCACGCTGGCCGCGATTCTTTTGGGAGGACTGGCTCTAAATCTGACACCGTGTGTGCTGCCGATGATCCCGGTGAATCTGGCGATTATCGGTGCAGGCGTGCAGTCTGAGTCGCGGCGCAAGGGATTTGCCCTGGGTTCGGCTTACGGTTTGGGCATTACGGTGGTTTACGGCCTGCTCGGACTGGCCGTGGTGCTGGGCGGCGCACGGTTTGGGGATTTGAATGCCAACCCGTGGTTTAATATCGGCGTCGCTGTGGTTTTTCTGGCGCTGGCGCTGGCAATGTTCAATGTGTTCCATATTGATCTGACCAAACTGCATCAGCACTTAAGCCGCCGGCAGGTTGAGGAGGAGTATCTCGCGGCGTTCGGTATCGGCGGGCTTTCCGCGCTGCTGGCGGGAGCCTGTGTGGCGCCGGTGGTGATCGCCGTGCTGGTGCTTTCCGGCAATTTATACACCAAGGGTGTTCACGCCGGTCTGGCACTGCCGTTTGTGCTTGGACTGGGCATGGCGCTGCCATGGCCGTTTGCCGGAGCGGGTCTGTCGTTTCTGCCGAAGCCGGGCGCGTGGATGGAGTGGGTCAAGCGCGGCTTCGGCGTGCTGATTCTGCTGTTGGCGTTCTATTACGGTCAGCTGGGCGTTCGCCTGCTGATGAGCCGTATAATGCCGCCCGGCGGAGAGGAACATCTGGTGGTTTGTGAAAACAAAAACACCTGTTTCCGTGACGCCCTCTCAGAGGCTCAGGCGGCCGGACAGCCGGTCTTTATCGATTTCTGGGCCGACTGGTGCAAAAACTGTCACGCGATGGACAAGACCACATTCGCTGATCCGAAAATCAAGGCGCGGCTGGCGCGGTACAAGGTGATCAAGTTTGACGCAACCAATTACAAAGTGTCGCCGGCCAAAGAAATTCTGGATCATTTCGGAATCATGGGTTTGCCAACGTATGTTGTACTGGAGCCCGTAAAATGAGTAAAAAGCCGACGGCGGGTGAAACCGCCCGCAGAGTACTGTGGTTGATTCTTGCCGCCGCGCTTCTGGCTGTGGTCGTTAATCTGATTCATCCCAAACGCATTCCGTGGGTCGAGAACTGGGGCAGTCGCGCCGAGGCTCAAGCCGTCGCCGAACAGATGCCGCTGGTTCAGCTTTCCGATATGCTCAACTTTCTGCGCGACGGCTCGCGCTTGTTTGTGGATGCGCGTCCGGCGGAGGAATATGCCCGCGCTCATCTGCCCGGCGCGGTTTCTCTGCCGTTCCAGACATTGGAAAAATATCCCGCAGTCGTGGTGCAGGTGCTGGCTTCCGATAAACCGCCGGTTCTTTACTGCACCGGTCCGGAGTGTGATGACAGCCTGTTGCTGGCGGTGCATCTGCGCAAACTTGGGCGTAAGGATGTTTCCGTTTTTATCGGCGGCATGAATCTTTGGCAGTCCGAGCTGCTCAGCACCGAAGGGGAGGCGGTTCAATGAGAAAGAAAAAGCCGGTTGTCGATTTCAAAAAAGCCATCACCATGGAATATCCGACGGAATATTACGTCGCGCTGTTATTCGGTCTTTTCTTTCTAGTGGTCAGCGGGCAGAAGCTGATAAACCCGCTGGCTTTCGCCACAGCGGTTTTCCGCGGACATATCATGCCGTATCCGCTGGTGAACATCGCGGCGCTGCTTTTGATGAACCTTGAGTTCGCCGCCGCATTTGCGGTGGTTTTTATGCCGCAATGGCGCCGAGCAGGTCTCTGGATTCTTGTGAGCATTCTGCTCATTTACACCGGATGCGTCGGCGTCAACCTGCTGCGGGATCTCAACACGGTTTGCGGATGCTTCGGATCCGGCGTGCGCGCGGCGGCAATCAGCCACTGGACGCTGGTGCGCAATCTGGCGCTCATTATTACCGGGCTCTTTGCGCTGCGCTGAAATTTTTCCGCTCCCGAAATCGGGGTATCGATCATTCCCTTCCAAAGCCGAAAGCCGATCCGATCCGATGGAACGGAATCCTGGGCAGCGGCTCTTTTTCGCGGATACGCGCGAACCGGGGAATCAGCGCGAGCTGTAGAACGAGATTGCAGGCGAAGAACCCGGCGAACCGCGCCACGTTGATTGACTGCGCCTGGGCATCTTTAAGAAACCACCCCCACAGGATGGGCGCCACGCCGCCGCAAATCCCGGCAAGGGCACCCAGCACGGAGCAGACGAATGCACGGTCGTTGTCGTTGGAAAGTTGGGGCGTATATTTCAGGTTGCCCAGAACGAGCAGGCTTTCCGCAGATCCCATGGCGAAGTAGACCAGCGGAAGCAAGGAAATCATTCCGGCGGCACCCAGCACCAGAATCAGCCAAAAGAGGCAGACTCCGGCTGTGACGATTTGCGCGCTGAGCAGCAGGGGGCGCACGCCGATGCGGTCGGCAAAGCGCCGCGTGATAAAGGCCATGACGATTCCGCCGAAGACCTGCATGCTGACCAGCAGAAAGATATGGCTGTCGCTGACATCAGTCTGGCCGCGCAGGTAATAAACCGTAAAGGGCCGGATACTGGTGTTGAACAGAGCGATGGCGACCATGAGAAATAAATAGCTGCGGAATGGTCCGCGTGCGCGGATCAGCGGCCAGGTGTTGCGCAGGATGTGCGCCGCATGCATATCTTTGGGTGCGGGCGCGTCAGGCAGTTTAGTCAGACAGCTTACCGCGCTGATCGAGCCAATCAGGGTCAGCACGTAGAGGGCGGTGAATGCGGAATAAATCGGCAACGCTTTTATGACCCACGCGGAAAGCAGCATGATAAACAGCCCGGAAACGCCCATCACGAACTGTTCGGTGGCGAAATAGCGGCCGCGCAGACCCTCGGGCAGTATGGCATAGGTCCACGGAAACGTTACGCTCATTCCCATGGCGCGGAAGACCGCGAAGCCCAGCATGGCGATCATCAGCGCGGGCAGCATCCAGGGCGCAGGCTCCGCCGGCGCGACGATGACGATGCCGAGCGGCACAAGCAGAAAGACGGCGCGGATGCTCCAGCCGAGCATCGACTGGCGCTTGTAGCCGAGATACGGCAGCAGGGCAGTCGCCAGCACCTGTAGCGGCAGCATCAACATCGGGAAGGCACTGACCAGGCCGATCTGGAGCGGCGATGCGCCCAGTTCCTGACACAGCAGGAGCAACGGCGTACCCAGCGCCACCATCCAGGTCAAGGCGTTGGAAAAAACAAAGCCGAGGCTGAATACATACGGCGGGCGCCAGACGCTGACTTGCTTTTGGGAGTTCGGTTGCATGAAGCGGGCGTATATACCATAGACGCTGGGCCGCACGCCAGTATAGTTCTGGATTTCTGACAGCGGAGAACTACAATTTTTTGGGAATGTTCACCAGGTTAACTGGAACCGGCGGCGCTTCAGAGGCTATAGCTGCCGCATAATCCGGATCAATTTCCAAAGTTTGGAAAAACCACTGTCCGTTTTTTCCAATAGTTGGAAAAAAAGGCTTCTCGCCAAGCGGCACGGCGAAGGTGTTGAGGTCTTTGTAGATACCGACCCCCAGCGCTTTCACATAAGCTTCTTTTTTGGCCCAGATTTCAAAAAAGCCTTCTTCCGGTTTTTCCAAGGTTTGGAAAAACTCCTGTTCCTCCGGCGCGAACCAGCGCTTCGCAATGGATTTCATATTCAATCCGCCGCGCCGGAATTCGATGTCTACGCCGACCGCGCGTCCGGCGGTGACGGCAATCAGCAGGCGGTCACGCGAATGTGACACATTGAAATCCAGTTTGCCGTCTTCCAGAAACGGTTTGCCCTGCGCATTGCGGTTAAACCGCAATTCGGCCGGTTCAGTGTTCAGGCAGTCCGCTAGAACCCTGCGCAACATTCCGCGGCACAGGATGAAGACTTCCGCATCCGCCGGTCGGCGGAATTTGGCGGCGCGCTCCAGCTCTTCGCCGGTCAGCAGTTCGCGACAGAGTGAGACATCGCCATGATGATCAGGCAGGTGGATATTCCAGACCTTGATCGACTTTTTTAAAGTTTCCATATCGTTCTTCATCCAAACCGTGGTCTTTGTATAGCATCCGAATCCGGAGGATGCGAGCGCCGGAACCTTATGAATTTGAAAGACGACTCAGATGATTGGCGAAATTCCTTCGCACACCGCTTTGCTTCTGTTACCTTCCCCGCCTTCAACACAAAGGAGTTTTATGATTTTTTCCAAATCCCGGAAATTTTTACTGCTGATTCTTCCAATGCTTGGAACCGCGCTCTGTGCGCAGGCTGTCACTCACTCCAAAGCCAGCCCGGCAAAAAAGAAGTCCGCCGCCGCTCCCGTTGCAGCCGAATCGACGAAGAAGGCCGCGAATACGCTCTCACGTGATCCCTATTACGGCGCGGTGGTGATTGACGCCGCCACCGGCGCGATTCTGCAGGAAGATCACGCTTCGGCGGCGGCTTATCCCGCCAGCATGATCAAGCTGATGAATCTGTTTCTGATTCTGGACGATGTAAAAGCCGGAAAGTTGCGGCTCGACGAGCCGATAACCATTACGCGCGAAGTATCGCTGATCGGTGGACGGCAGGTATGGCTGAAAGAGGGCGAAGTTTTTCCGCTTGAGGAACTCATTTACGCGACGTTGATTCATTCAGCCAACGACGCGGCGGCGGCGCTGGCGATCCGTGCGTCCGGGAGCAAAGAGGCTCACATCGCCCGTATGATGGCCAAGGCGCGCGAACTCGGTTTGCGTAACACGGTTATTCATACCGTGCACGGTCTGCCGCCGGGGCCCGGGCAGGAACCGGATATGACCTCCGCGCTTGATATGGCTCTGCTGGCCAAAGCTTTGCTGGCCGCGCATCCTGAAATACTGAAGTACACTTCGATTTCCACTCGGCCTTTCCGCGAAGGCAATCCGGTGCAGTTGACGAGTTCGAATAAGTTGCTTGGCAAAGTGCCCGGTTGCGACGGACTTAAAACCGGCTACTTTTATGCGGGCGGTTTTTCTATTACCGCCACGGCGCAACGTGACGGACGGCGCGTAATCGCCGTGATTCTTGGAAGCAAGGATAAGCATGTGCGTGACGCTAAAGCCGCCGAGTTCATTGAGTCGGGATTCGCAAAACTTCCCGCACTGCCGCCACCTGTTGTTGAACCGGCGCCCGAACCGGCTCCTGTTATGCCCGTGGTGGAGAAAAAGCATGGCTTCCTTCTGCCGGCGCTGGGTTTGGTCGCGCTGATTGCGGCGGCGGTTATCTTCGTGCGCCGCCGGAAGAAAAATAATCGTTAAATTGTGTTTCGCATGCAGAAACAAAAAAGCTCACCGGTGAAGGTGAGCTTTTTTTTTCCTTTAGCGGGAGAGTTCGGGCTTAACCCAGCATCTCCTTGGCGGTTTTGTAGATATTATCGGCGGTGAGTCCAAACTCTTTAGCCAGTGTTCCGGCCGGAGCGGAAGCCCCGAAATGATTGATGCCGATCATGCGGCCTTGCGCGCCGACATATTTTTCCCAGCCCTGCGTGGCACCGGCTTCGACGGAAAGACGGCGGCTGCATTCAGCGGGGAATACCGATGCTTTGTAGCCCGCATCCTGTTTCGCGAAAAGTTCCCAGCTCGGAAAGCTGACGACACGGACGGCTTTGCCTTCGCCAGCCAGTTTCTTTCCGGCATCGATTGCAATCGCGACCTCGGACCCGCTGGCCATGATGAGGAGATCGTGACCGCCTTTCGCGCTTTCCCAGACGGTATAGGCGCCTTTTCTAAGATTACAGGCACACGCCAGTTCTTTGCGGTCGAAGATCGGCAGATTCTGACGGGTCAGCAGCAGAGCGGTCGGGCCGGTTTTGTTTTCAAGCGCCGCAATCCATGCGCACTTGGTTTCCGTCGCGTCGGACGGACGGATCACCGTGACGTTCGGCGTGATGCGCAGACTCATCAGCGTTTCGATCGGCTGATGGGTCGGGCCATCTTCGCCGACGTAGAAACTGTCGTGAGTGTAGACATAGATGACCGGCAGATTCATCAGCGCGGCGAGGCGGGTTGCCGGACGGACATAGTCGGCAAACACCAGGAAGGTGGCACCGTAGATGCGGAACCCGCCGTGAATTTGCACGCCGTTCATAACGGCGCCCATGCCCAGTTCGCGTACACCGTAATGAAAGTTGCGGCCCTTGAAGGACTTCTTGCCGATATCACCCATATCTTTCAGATAGGTGTTGTTGCTCGGCGCGAGGTCAGCCGACCCGCCGACGAGATACGGCACCGCCTTGGCGAGATCCTGAAGCACCTTGCCGGAAGCCGCGCGGGTGGCGATCGTTGTGCCGGGTTCGAAGTCCGCGATCTTTTTCGCGAGGTTGGCCGGCAGTTCGCCGCTGAGGCCGGCATTCCACTCTTTGGCTTTTTTCGGCTTCGCCTGTTCGAAGGCGGCAAAAGTGGCATTCCATTCCGCTTCGATCGCGGCGTTCTTTTTGGCGACTTGAGCGAAGGCGGCGCGCACTTCTTCAGGAACAAAAAACTTTTCGGGCGAAATACCGAGGTTGGCTTTGGCGAGTTTTACTTCTTCTTCGCCGAGCGGCGCGCCGTGGCAGTCATGCGAACCGGCCTTGTTGGGTGCGCCGTAACCGATGGTGGTGTTGCAGATGATCACGGAAGGCTTGCGGGTTTGCGCCTGCGCCGCTTTGGTGGCGGCGGCGATTTCATCGGTGTTGTGGCCGTTAATTTCCTGAACGTGCCAGCCGTAGGCCTGCATGCGTTTCTTCACATCGTCGGTGTAGGTGATATGCGTGTCGCCTTCGATGCTGATGAAGTTCTGGTCATAGAACAAAATCAGTTTGCCGAGGCCGAGGTTGCCTGCCATCGAAAACACTTCGTGCGAGACGCCTTCCATAAACTCGCCTTCGCTGGCGATGACATAGGTGTAGTGATCCACCAGTTTGTGCGCCTTGCTGTTGAAGCGCGAAGCCAGCATCTTTTCGGCGATGGCCATACCAACGGCGTTGCCGCAGCCTTGTCCAAGCGGGCCGGTCGTCGTTTCAACGCCGATCGTGTGGCCGTATTCCGGATGACCGGGGGTCTTGCTGTTCCACTGGCGGAATTTTTTCAGCTCTTCGAGCGGCAGATTGTAACCAGAGAGGTGCAGCAGGCTGTAGATCAGCATCGAGCCGTGACCGGCGGAGAGAACGAAACGGTCGCGGTCGGCCCATTGTGGATTCTGCGGGTTGTGTTTAAGGAACTGTGTCCAGAGAACCGCGGCGACATCGGCCATGCCCATCGGCATACCGGGATGCCCCGAATTAGCGGCCTGCACGCCGTCCATGGAAAGCCCTCGAATCGTGTTGGCAATCAGTTTGAGATCCATATTTTCTCCTTTTAATCGTTTGTTCCGCAGTTAACTGGCTAAAATCCATCCGAAAGTACATAAAATGACCCTCGCTGACTAATTGAAATTTAGAAAATGATTGATCTGCACTGCCATTCTATTTTTTCCGACGGAACGAGCACGCCCGAAGAGCTGGTCGCTCTGGCCGAGCAGGGCGGGATTAGCGCACTGGCGCTAACCGACCACGACACAACCGATGGACTTGAACGGTTCATGGCAGCGGGTGCCGCCTCGACGGTTCAGACCGTTTCCGGCATTGAACTGAGCGCGGAATTCGGTGAAGTCACATTTCATATTCTCGGCTATCTGTTCGATCCGGCCCACGAGGCCTTGCAGGCGGCGCTCACCTGGGTGAGGGAAGGGCGCGCGGAGCGGAATGTCCAGATATTGGAAAAACTCAACCGGCTCGGCTATGCCCTGACGCACGCTGACGTCCGCAAACATTCATCCGACGACTTGATCGGTCGTCCGCATTTTGCCGCGGCTCTGATTGAGAAAGGGCACTTTAAACACAAAGACAAAATTTTCCAGCAGCTGCTCGGCAAAGGGAAAGCCGCCTATGCCGACCGCCGCCGTCTCACGCCGGAAGCCTGTGTTGAATTAATCCGTAAAGCGGGCGGTGTGTCTGTGATCGCTCACCCAGGACAGATGAGGCTCACCTCCCGCAGTCTGCGTCGCCTCGTCAAAAAATTGAAAGAACACGGCCTTGGAGGAATCGAAGTCTGGCATCCGACTCACAAAGAATATCAGGCGGCCGCTTACCTGCGTATCTGTGAAGACTTCGACCTCGTCGCCACCGGCGGCTCTGACTTCCACGGCACACTCACACCCGATCTGACTCTTGGCCGCGGTTTCGGTGATCTGCTCGTTGCCAACGACATTCTCGATAAACTCAGATCCCGTGCCGACCTCTGATTCCTGACCTCTGATCTCTAGTTCTTCCGATTCCAGGCGGCGATGCACTCGTCAATGCTCAGCTCATAGTGCCGGTTGCAGAACTGGCAATTGATTTTTACCGATTCCTTTTTCTGTACCAGCTCCATCCGTTCAGGAATGGGCAGGATGCGAACAACCGCCTCCATTTTCTCGCGGTTGCAGCGACAGACAAATTGCGGGGCGGGGCAGGTTTCTATGTGCAGATCGGCAGAGTCTGGGACAAGAGTGCGGGCAAGCGTTTTACAATCCGTCTCGCGGGCGAGCTGCTCGCGGAAAGCGGGTTCTTCCATCTGACGGCGGATGATGTCGAAACTTTCCAGATCGGTTTCTGGCAGTGCTTGAATCATCCAGCCCTGACAGAGGCTTACCGGATTTGCCGGATCGGCATTGAAACCGATCATGGCGTTGAGTCCGGTTTCAACCTGATCGCTGATGCAGTGGTAATAGGCGAGGTCTTTCGCGACATCCTGAAGCGAAATCGGCGCCGTTCCGGAATTCAGAATCTTTCCGTCGGCATTGGATGTGACAACCCGCAGGTCGCCGATGTCGCCGTAAAGCGTGTCGGGGTTATTCTCTTTGAGGTTGAGTTGCGACGGAGAGATAAAGCCGCGCACCGTGCCGTCCTGTCCGGCGTCCACAAGGATCGTGCGCAGGATGCCTTTATATTGCCAGCAGACATTGATGCGCTGGCCTTCAGGCAGAACCGCCGCGCTCAACAGCGCGCCGGTGACGGCGCGCCCTAGCAGATGGGCGGCGGCGGGATCGCAGTCGTGCAGCCGCACGATTTCATTCGCCGCCTTCGTCGTCACCGCATAGCTGAACGCGATATCCAGCTTCTTGAAATGTCCTTTAATCAGCAAATCGTTCATGCGTTCCGTAGTACCATAACCGCCGAAAAAGTTGGCCACGAAAAACACAAAAAGGAGTCATGGGCACATTTTTTTTGCGTGTTCTCGTGTTTTTTGTGGCGATGTGAATTTTTCCTGCTTTGACTCCCCGCCGGTTCGCCGTATCCTGCGGCGCATGAATTTTGAACGCAAAAGCGGAATTTTACTCCACATTTCATCTCTGCCGGGACGCTGGGGTATCGGCGAACTCGGCCCGCAGGCGCGGGCTTTCGGCGAATTCCTCGCCGAGGCCGGGCAAAAGCTCTGGCAGATTCTGCCGACGGGGCCGGTCGGCTTCGGCCACTCGCCGTACTCCTCGCTTTCGGCTTTCGCCGGGAACCACCTGCTGATCAGTTTCGACGAGTTGATGGAAGAAGGATTGCTGACAGAAAGACATCTGAAGCACTTTCCGACGTTCGACCCGCATCAAATTGATTTTCCCGCCGTGATCGCGGCACGCGAAAAGGTTCTCTTCAAGGTAGCCGACCGCTTTAAGCCGGACGCAGACTTTGCAGAGTTCTGCGAGCGCGAAACCGACTGGCTTTCCGATTACGCGCTGTTCATGGCGATCCGCGAAACGCAGAAAAACCGTCCGTGGACCGAATGGCCTGCCGGATTACGTGACCGTGATTTCCGAACTTTGGGAAAAGCTCGCCGCAAACTGGCCAAGCGAATCCGCCGCCACGAGGTGCTCCAATACCTGTTTTCCAAACATTGGAAAAAGACGGCGGAATTTTTCCGAGGTCTGGACATTTCGATCATCGGCGACATTCCGATTTTTGTCGCGGGCGATTCCGCCGATGTCTGGGCGAACCGCGAGTTGTTTTTCCTGAACGAGGATGGCTCGCCGTCGGTCGTCGCGGGTGTTCCGCCGGACTATTTTTCAGCCACCGGCCAGCGTTGGGGCAATCCGCTCTACGACTGGGCGGCGCACCGCGCGATGGGTTTTGCGTGGTGGACGCGGCGAATGTGTCACATCCTTAAAATGACAGACATCTTGCGCATTGACCATTTCCGCGGCTTTGAAGATTACTGGGAGATTCCGGCGGACGAACCGACGGCGGTTAAAGGCCGCTGGGTGAAGGGGCCGGGACTGGAATTTTTCCAAACCTTGGAAAAAAATCTGCGGCATTGTCCGGAATTTGGAAAGAAGTTCCGTCTCGACGAACATGTGATTGCCGAAAATCTCGGCATTATCACCGACGAGGTGGAGGCACTGCGCGAGGCGTGCGGGTTTCCCGGCATGTGGGTGCTTCAATTCCGTTTCGGCGCGGAGCCGATGCATCGTCCGGGCTATCGTCCGGAGGGAACCGAAAAGAACTGGGCGGTGTACACCGGCACGCACGACAATGATACGACGGCGGGCTGGCTTCATACGTTGGATAAAGAGGAACATCAGCGTGTCTGCACATGGTTGCAGACCGATGGTGTCGCGCTCCACCACGATCTGGCGGAGCTGGCGCTGAGTGCACCGGCTAAATGGGCGATTCTGCCGATGCAGGATGTGCTGGGATTGGCCAGTGCGGCGCGGATGAATATGCCGGGCACGACGCAAGGGAATTGGGGTTGGCGGTTTTTAGAGGATATGGTAAGTCCTGAGGTTGTTGAATGGTTGCGAAAAGCGACACAGCGAAACGGAAGATTAGGAGTTTAAAAAAATGGATACGGCGACGGTTACAACGGCGGTTGTGCAGCAGACAGCGCAAACAAACAGTTTCTGGGATTTTATGATGATGATTCTATTGGTGCTGTCCGGTTTTATTGCCGGACGGTTTATGAAATATTTCTGTGAACAGACGGTCAGAAAAACAAAACTGGGCCAAAATAGTCTGCACCGGACGGCTCTGGAACTGGCGGCGCGGACAACAACTTTCCCGGCAACGGTGATCGGTGTCTGTCTGGCTTTACGGATTTTAGCGGGCCACGATTTGCTGCGCAAAGATGTGTCCGCGGTGCTGATGACCATCGCGGTGACTTATGTGATTTACCAGATGGCGGAACTCTCGAACTACTGGTTGCGCCATTTGGCGGCGAAGACCCGCACGTCACTGGACAATATGATCGCGCCGGTGGTGCGTAAGACCCTGCGCACGGTGACGGTGATGCTTGGTCTGGTGCAGATCGCCCAGCAGCTGAGTGATAAACCGATCACTTCCATTCTCGCCGGCCTTGGCGTCGGCGGTCTGGCGGTCGCGCTGGCGGCGCAGGATACAATTAAAAACTTTTTTGGTTCGCTGGTGATTTTTGGAGACCATCCGTTTCAGCTGGGTGATTCCGTCATTGTGGACAGCACAGACGGAACGGTCGAAGAAGTCGGTATGCGGTCAACACGTCTGCGGACAGCAGACGGTCATCTGGTGACAATTCCTAACGGCGAGTTGGCCAACAAGAGCATTCGTAATGTCACCAGACGGCCTTATATCAAACGCGTCGCCAATATTACTGTTGCTTGCGACACGCCGCCGGAAAAGATGGAGCGGGCGGTGGCGATTATCAAAGAGGAATTGAGCCGCGCCAATGAAAAGATGCATCCGGACATGCCGCCGCGAGTTCATTTTAATGAATTCAATGCCGCTTCGCTCAATATTCAGGTGAACTATTGGTTCGTGCCGGCATCCGACTACTGGACGTTCATGGAATTTGATCAGGCGTTCAATCTGGCCATTCTCCGCCGCTTCAGAGAAGAGGGAATCGAGTTTGCCAGCCCGGCCCAGACACTTTTATCCGGCAGGCGATCCTAAACATCCGTTCAGCCTGTAATACCAAAACCGCATAATATTCGGTGCAGGCGCGGCCACCGTCCGCACCCACAGTGGGAAAGATTTTCTGTAGCCGGGGCCGGTGGCCCCGGAAAAGGTGCGGCCACCGTCCGCGCCCGCAGAACACGCAGAAAGATTCCGAGGGTTGGAAGCCAATTAACCAATCACCAATTATCCAATCATTCCTCCCTCAGCAGCGGGATGGCTCCTTCAATGTGCGTGCCCTTGCCGGGCGAACTTTCGATGTGCAGTTCCCCGCCGAGCGCTTCGAGGCGCTCGCGCATGCCGAGCAGACCGAAAGTTTCCGGCTTGCTTTCTGCGCCGGGCGCCATGCCGCGTCCGTTGTCGGCAACCGAAAAGTGCAGGATACATTCATCCGCGACCAGATTAACCTCAACCTGAGAAGCCTGAGCATGATTCGAGACGTTGGTGAGGGCCTCCTGCACGATACGGAACACGGCGGTTCTAATTTTATCCGTGAGAACCTCCTCATCAATATCGGCGGAAAACACACACTTCACATCCGTGCGTGGTTTCCAGTCCGCCGTCAGGCCGTCGAGAGCTTCTTTCAGACCCAGATCGTCGAGCGCGCCGGGGCGAAGTTCGCGGCAGAGGGTATGGACGCCCAGAACCCCGTCGGCCAACAGTTTCTGCACTCCAACAATTTTTGTTTTCAGCCGGCCTTCAGCGGGGCATTCAGCCGCTACCGTCGCTAGGTCAATTTTAATAGCCGTCAGGATCTGGCCGAGCTCGTCGTGCAATTCGTCCGCGAAACGTTTGTGCTCCTCTTCGCGCACCGTCTCGAGATGCCGGGCCAGCTGGCGGATCCTCTCCTCCGCCTGCTTGCGGGCAGTGACGTCGCGGGCAATGGCGAAAACACAACCTTTGGCTGTATCCGGATGGGATGTCCATTCCAGCCACACAACGCTTCCATCCTTCCGGATGTAACGATTCTCAAACGTCAGCACCGTCTCCCCGCGTTTTAATTTCTCTGCGATGACCTGCCGGGTGCGCTCCTTGTCGTCAGGATGGATAAAATCCATGAACGGCTTGGCGAGCAGTTCCTCATTCGAGTATCCAAATGTTTTCGACCAGGCCGGGTTGATCTGGCGGAAGTGGCCTTCGATATCGGCAATAGCAACCAGGTCAGCCGTCAGCTCAAAGAAACTCCTGAATTTTTTTTCGCTTTCCTGCAACTTCTCTTCGATCTGCTTACGTTCGGTGATGTCGAGGGCCGAAGAGAGCGCACCGGTGACGTTGCCACTTGAATCCTTGAGCACCCGGCAACACCAGGCCAGCAACCGTTTTTCCCCATCCCTGCGCCGCTGCCAGCTCTCGACATAGATCACGGTTTCGTTGCCGTTAAAGAGCGGCTGTACCACGCCATAGGTATGCTGTTCACCCTCAAAATATGAATCGGCCTGCTTGCCAAGGACGTCCTCGCCAAAGAACTCGATGCCGGCCTGATTGGCCCAGGTGTAGACCTTGTTCACATCCACTTCCATGATGATGTCTGGAACGGCAGCGAGAATGGCCTTCTGGCGCGCGGACAACGCCAGCAGCGCAACCTCCGCCTGCTTCCGTTCGGTGATGTCGCGTGTCACGCTCAGCAGGTTCGTGTCGCCGGTGTGAGGGTCGCGCAACGGAACCGCGTGACTTTCCAGCCAGCGCCGTCCGCCCCTCAACCCGACAGACACAAACTCAAGTGTCCCGGATCGGCCTTGTATGACGCACCTGAGCAGTTCGCGGAAAGCGGTCTGGTGTTCCGGGGCAACGAACTCAATCAACGGGCGGCTTTGGGCCCGAGCCAGTGATTCGGCCTCGATCATTTTCAGCCCGGCGGAATTCATTTCCAGCAGGGTGCCCGCCGGAGAGACAATCTTCACACACTCAGGCTCGGTTTCGACGATGGCTTGCAGGTGGGCCATAGAGTCGGCCAAAGCCTGCTCCAATCGCTTGCGTTCGGAGATGTCGCTCAGCACGAGGCGGCAGACGGGCTTGCCCCCGCGCTCCGTGCCGAGGGTTTCTTCCAGTCGGGCCCAGAACGGTTTTTCGCCGCCTTTTAACATCCGCAGTTCGCACTGTTGAGGCTCGCTGGTTCCAAGAAGCTGTTGGCGGTGCCGGTAATAGATGTCCTGATCGTCTTTGAAAATGAATTGGGAGATCGGCCGCTTGTTCAACCCGCTGCGAGGCACCCCCAGCAACGTATCGGCGGTGAGATTGGATTCCAGAATGACCCCTTCTTTGCTGACGGAGAGATAACCGACCGGGGCGAGGTCGTAGAGGTCGAAATAGCGTGCCTCTGCGGCGGCCAGTTGCGAGTGCACTGCGCGCAGGTTTTCGTTCTGCATTTCCAGCTCAATCTGATGAACCTGCAGTTCGTGTATCGTATGGATGAACTCTTCGGGCGACATGGCGTGCAGAACCTCGGGCTGCATGGCCGCCTGCCGTTCCGCCGCACGGCGCATTTCCTGATATTGTTCAAGAAGCTCGCTGTTTTCGCGCATCGCTCAAAACCCTTCGGTGTCCGGAAAATATTTATCCAGTATGATGCGGCAGACGGAACCGCCGTCGGCATCCTGCGCAATCATCATTTTAAAAGTCGCCCAGAATTGCGTCCCGTCCTTTTTCACCATGCGGAGTTTATACGTTTGCGGATCGCTGGTTTCAAAAAGCTGTTTACGGTGCAGGTAGTAGCTATCCTGATCCTCTTTGAGGATGAATTTGGAGAGCGGCAGACGAGCCAGTTCGGTCCGGGTGGTGTCCAGCAGAGTAGCGGCGGTTAGATTGGCTTCCAGAATCATCCCTTCTTTGCTGACGGTGAGATAGCCCACCGGGGCGGAATCGTAGAGATCGAAATAACGCCTCCGCGCCTCTTCCAATTCCCTTTGCGTCCGGCGCAGTTCGTCATTCTGCAGTTCGAGTTCAATCCGGTGCACCAGCAGTTCGTGCTGCTGTTCCCGCGCGATCTTCAGCGACAGGATTTCCCGTTTATCGGCTTCGTCGTTCGGCATTGTTTTTTCCGCCAACCGTCGCAGTTCCGCGGCTTGTTCTTCTTTATTGATCATTTTGCGCCTCCATTCTCCGTCCGTTCCGTGGTCGCGACCGCATACATTTTTCCGGTCTCATCCAGCAAAGCGGTAGAAATGATCGAAACCTTCACGACCGCGCCTCGTTTGGTGATCCGTTCGGTGCGATACGGCTCCAGAATTTTCGCCTGACCCAGCTGGATCAGCTTAGCCAGCGCGTCCTTACGATGGGATTCAGGAATCCTGTCGCGCACGTTCATCGTCAGCGCCTCGACCTCGCTCCAGCCGTACATCCGCACCGCGCCCGGATTCCAGGCGAGGATCCGGCCATTCAAATCCTGAACGGTGATGGCATCGTGCGCATCGCGCACCACCACCGCCAGACGGAGCAATTCATTGGCTTTTTGCAGTGCTTCCCGCGTCCGCACCATCTCGGTGATCTCCACAAAGGTCATCACGGCGCCCTCAATCACATTAGCGATCGTGCGGTAGGGCTGAATACGCAGGGTGTACCACTTGTCCGCCGTGGTCTGCACCTCCACCTCTTTGGGAAGCAGCGTATCCAGCACCGCCTGCGTGTCTGCCACCAGACGGTCATAGCCGACCAGATTGGAAACGATATGCGCCACCGGCCGCCCCGCATCGGCCGGGATCAGGTTGATGATCTCGTTGGCGGTCGGCGTGAAGCGCAGGATGCGCAATTGATGATCCACAAAAACGGTGGCGATGCCGGTGCCGGACAGCAGGTTGTTCATGTCGTTATCGGCCCGCATCAGATCCAGCATCTTGATTTGCAGTTCGGTGTTGACCGTGGAGAGCTCCTCATTGACCGATTGCAGTTCCTCCTTGGAGGTTTCCAGCTCCTCGTTGGTGGATTGCATTTCCTCGTTCACCGACTGCAATTCTTCGTTGGACGATTTGAGCTCTTCGTTGGAACTCTGCATTTGCTCGTTCGCACTCTGAAGATATTCCTCCTTGTCGCGCAATGCCCGCTGAAGTGCCGCGATGCGCGCATCTGCGGATTTTTCGCCGTGTGAGGTCACACGGCCTACAGGTGCGTCGTCCATGTCTTCTGTAGGCCGGGTGACCTCACCCGGCGTTTCTTCCAGAATAATCAGATAGAGCGGCGACTCCGGCGATGCGCCTGCGCCGATTGTCACGGGACGAACCGTCAGGTTGACGGTGGTGAAATGGCCGTTGGTTTTAACGCGCAGTCCCGGATGGCACACCGTCTCTTTAATTCCGGCGGCTTTGTGCAGAGCGATGGTCAGCTCGTTTTTCAAGCCTTCGCGGGCCATCTTCAGGATGTTGTTGATGCCCGCCTCGCCGGGAGCCGGTTCCAGAAACATGCCGGTGCGGCCGTGGAGATAAAGAATATCGCCGTGCCCGTTGACCAGCGCGCCCGCCGCGATGACCTGCTGTAAAAGTTCCCGTTCGGTCAGCTCGCGCAGCGGCGGTTTTTCGGAGAAGACCGGCTTCCCGGCGGCCCGCGACGGAAGCGCCGCGTCCACTGCTGTCAGGAGCGGAACAAAATGGTCAATGGCCGCACGCCGTATGCCGATAAAATCTTCTTTGCGCTGATAGATCTTCTGCTTGTTGTCCAGCGCGGAAAACAGACTGGTGAAATCGCCAGTGGTTTCAGACGTGCCCAGAAAGAGCATGCCGCCCGGATTCAATGCGTAGTGAAACAGCGGAATGAGCTTCTTCTGCAACGTACTGCCCATATAGATCATGACGTTGCGGCAACTGATCAGGTCGAGCTTCGAGAACGGCGGATCTTTGACCACGTCCTGCTCGGAAAAGATCACCATATCGCGGATGTCTTTATGAATACGGTAGGTGCCGCCGCCGGGCTCGATCGTAAAAAAGCGCGCCAGCCGTTGGGGCGAGACGTCGGCGGCGATACTGGCCGGATAAATCCCGGCGCGGGCGGTGGCGATGGCCTGGCTGTCAATATCGGTGGCGAAGACCTGAATCGCGTAACCTTTTTTTCGCGCCTCCATGCCTTCCGCCAGCAGAATGGCGAGGGAATAGGCTTCCTCGCCGGTCGAGCAGCCCGTCGACCAGATGCGGATCGCGGACTCCTCGCGCTTATTGGCAAAAATCTTTGGAATAACCGTTTCTTCCAATATCTGGAAGGCTTCCGGATCGCGGAAGAAATTGGTCACGCCAATCAGCAGGTCGCGGAAGAGCGCCTGCACCTCGGCGGGATTCTGTTGCAGATACTTGACGTAGCCGTCGATCGATTCGATCTGGTTGGCCGCCATGCGCCGTGCGATGCGCCGGTCGATGGTGTTCGGCTTGTAGTGGGAAAAGTCGTGACCGGTCTGGGCGCGCAGCAAGACGAAGATTTTCTTCATCGCGGTCTCGGGCAGGTGTTCCGTGGCGGAAACCATCTGGTATGCGTTGCCAAAGGCATGAGCCGCATACGCCATGATTTTGGCCGGCATTTCGGCGGGCGTAAGTTCAAAATCAACCAGACCGGTGGCGATGGCGTTGCACGGCATTCCGTCGTATTCGGTGGATTCAGGCTTTTGAACCACAACCAGTCCGCCTTCGCCCTTGATGGCCCGTATGCCCGCCGTGCCGTCACTGCCGGTGCCGGATAGCACAACACCGATCGCCCGCTCGTGCTGATCGTTCGCCAGCGACCGGAAGAAAAAGTCGATCGGCAGACGCTGACCGCGCGGCGCAGCGGGTTCCAATAGTTGGAGCGTTCCGTTGATAAACGCCATGTCGCGGTTGGGCGGGATGATATAGACGCAATTGGGCTGAACCACCATCCCGTCCTCGACCTCAAACACCTGCATGCTGGTATAGCGCCGGATCAGGTCGGTGAGAATGCTGGTGTGATCCGGAGCCAGATGCTGCACCAGCACAAAGGCCATGCCGGGACTTGCGTCAGCAGGCATACCGGAGAAGAACGATTCAAACGCCGCCAACCCGCCGGCCGATGCGCCGATTCCAACGATTGGAAAATTCTTCAATGTCCCCCCCCCCCCCCGAAAACGCGACGGGCTCGTCCGGAGTCGGCGGAGTTTTTTGTTTCTGTTTCTGAGAGGGTTTATTCTTTTTAGCCATAGTGTAATTCCACGTAATGCGGGCTCATCCTACCGCCGCTAGTAGTGAAGTGCAAAGACCAATCACGGGCAAATCTGACGGTGTTTTCCTGCTGTAGCCGCGCACGGTGGGCGCGGATGAACTGGATTCCGAGGTCACGGACCTCGGCTACAAAAATGGCTCTAAAGAAGTCTGCGTGCCGAAGGCGCACAATATCCAATCATCCCTTCTGCGGCAGCGGGATGGCTCCTTCAATGCGCGTCCCTTTGCCGGGCGAACTTTCGATGTGCAATTCCCCGCCGAGCGCTTCGAGGCGTTCGCGTATATGGAGCAGACCAAAAGAGGTCAGCTTGCTTTCGGTGCCCGGCTGCATGCCGCATCCGTTGTCGGTGACTGAAAAGTTTAGCGTTTTTTCATCCGCGACCAGATTCATTTCGACCTTGGAGGCACAGGCATGGCACGACACGTTGGTGAGAGCCTCCTGCGCGATGCGGAATACGGCGGTTCTTATTTTATCCGTGAGAGCCTCCTCATCGATATCGGCGGAAAAACCACATTCCACTTGATTACAGCTTTTCCAGTCTTCCACCAGACCGGTGAGAGCTCCTTCCAAACCCAGATCGTCAAGCGCGCCGGGGCGGAGTTCGCGGCAAAGTGTATGGACGCCCAGAATTCCATCGCTCAGCAGGTTCTGCACTCCATCCATTTTTTCTTTCAGCCGGACTTCAGCGGGACATTCTGCCGCCACCGTCGCCAGATCAATTTTAATTGCCGTCAGGATCTGGCCGAGTTCGTCGTGCAATTCATCCGCGAAATGTTTGTGCTCCTCTTCGCGTACTGTCTCGAGATTCTGCACCAGACGGCGGACATGCTCCCGGCTCAGCTTCAACATTTGTTCCGCCTGCTTAAGCCCGCCGATATCGTGCAATATCACCAGATGGGTGTCCTCAAATGAACCGATAAGCGAAGCGGCCGTGGCCAGTACCGTTCTGCGAGTCCCGTCTTTGCACCTTATGGTCACTTCCATGGGTTGGAACTCTTCACCTGACCGTTTCGCCTTCTCCACTCTGGCCAGCCATGTCTCCGCCACCCAGCGCCGATAATCAGGGTCGGGATACGCTTTAGGCCACCAGTCCGAAAGCGTGGGAACCTCTTCCAGCGTGTACCCGAACGTCTGGACGAACGCCGGATTCAAAAAAGTGACACGCTGTTGATCATCATTCAACGCCAGCGGTGACGGGCAGACTTCAATGATCGAGCGGAATTTTGCTTCGCTGGTCTCCAGCGCCGCTTCCGCCCGCTTGCGGGCAGTGACGATGGTGCTCAGAAGCAGACCAAAGCCGATCAACACAGAGAGAAATATCTGCAGGGACACCAGACGCTCCGTCTGCGTCTGACTGACAAAACTGAATATGCCGTAGCCGTGCAATGTGTTCCAGACCGCGACAACGGAAAACAGCAGAAGCGCGGTTGCCACGCTGCGTGGAGAAAGCCTGAATACCAGCCAGATCAGCAATGGAAAGACCATGTAACCGCGCAGTATCGGTTTTTCCGCCACGGTGAAGGGTCCAAAGACCAGCCATGCGAACAGGGCCAGACTTAACGCAATCAATACCCCTTCGACGATGTGGCGCGGGGACATTGACAAAAGGGAACGTTTGTTTACGACCCAGCCGATGATGAACGGCGTGATGAGTATTATTCCCAATCCGTCGGCCGCCCACCACACCATCCAACTGTCTATAAAGACACCGTGAAAAGCCCACACGGAAACCGCGGCACCCAGCAGAGCCGTGAAGCCGTTCATCACGGCGGCCACAAACAGCAGAGCCAGAACTTCTCTACTACGCTCAAAGGTTATTTTTGATCCGCAGAGAGCCGTCATCACCCACGCACCGAAACCCGCCTCAAGCGCATTGGCCAGCGCAAAACCGAGAGTGACCGGCAGGGAGTTTCCGCCGTTCAAATTACCCGCCGCGTTGGTGACAAAAATAACGGCAAGCAGTTTTCCCCACCGGCGCTTCGGTCTAAGCAGTAAAACCGCCAGCGCCAGTCCGCTGGCGGGCCAGACGGATGCGATTCCTTCGGGCCGCGCCACGAGCAAAAGTCCGAGGCGGACGGCGGCCCAGTACGCAATAGCCACGACCGCCAGCTCAATCGCTTCTTTCCGCCAGGAGCCTGACAAATTGGATTCGCCTTGAGGTTTTTCAAACATGACGATCTCTTCCCGCCCGTGTCATGCGGGAATATTACAACCATTTTGTAAAAGACAAACGCCAAATCACGGGCAAAATTTAAGGGGTTTCCTGCCCAGCAAAACAGACACAACCGACACAACAGAAAGACGACCGGAACATTTCACAGTTCCGTTTTGTCAGTTTCGTCCATTCCTTCCATTTGTCCGGGCTTTATAAAGCCGTTCCGAAAAACCGCCGCCCGCTTCAAAATTCTGAGCCTGCCGATCCAGCAACCGCTCGGTAAGCCAGTGGGCCTGCGCGGCGAGAATCGCGCCCAGATTAGCGGCGCGTTCTTCAGCCGGCTGCTTCGCGTCCAGATCATTCACCCACTTTGCCGCCTGCTCCACGGTTTCCGGACGCAATGCCCGCGCCTCCTCGAAAGCAGGCTCTCCCAGCTTCCAAAGACGGAGTTTGCGCCGCTTCAAATGCTTTTGATAATCCCTCTCCAGCTCGCCAAGGCTGCTTTTCGCCACATTCGTCAGGTTCATTTCCAGCTTTTTGCTTGTGGCGCTGTCCTCACTGCCCTCGCCGATGTTCTGGTATCCGCTGCGCGCCGCCTGCACCATCTGATCGAAATGACGATCTTTGACCGGGACATAGCGCTCGCAGAAGCGGCAGGTGTAGTCGTAGCAAAGCTCCGCCACCTGAAACGCCTTCAGCTTCCGGAACCCGCCATGCGCGCCATACAACCGTTCAGCCGACGCCGAGCTCAATGCCCGCTTATCGTCTCCGTTTTGTCTGTTTGGTTTGTTCATTTCATCTCTCTTCAAACTCGGCCAGACCGGATTCGCGCAGGCTGAGGAAGTCGTTGGCACCATCCCGGGTTTTGCGCCCGATGATGAGGTGATCGAGCACTTTGATTTCCATCGTTTTGCCGGCTTCGATCAGCTTTTTGGTGATGCGGATATCATTGGCCGACGGCGACGGATCGCCGGACGGATGGTTGTGCGCCAGAATGACGTTGGCGGCGGAATGCTGTATGGCCGGTTTAAAAATTTCGCGCGGATGCACCAGACTGGAACTGAGCGTGCCTTTCGATACTTCGCACGGCGGAGCCATCAGCCGGTTTTTGGTGTCGAGCAGAAGCACCCAGAAAACCTCGCGGTCGAGACTGCGGGCGCGTTCGCGCAAAACGGCGGCGGCCTCTTCGGGCGAAGCGATGCGCGGCCGCTCGCCTACATTCTCCTGCACCAGCCGCCGCCCCATTTCGAGCGCGGCTTTCAGCATCTTGGCTTTTTCTCTTCCAATGCCTGGAAAATCTTTTTTCAGTTCCGCCGCCGAGGCCTGCGAGAGCGCGCTGAGCGAGCCGTATTGCATGATGATTTGCTCGGCCAGTTCGACGACATTCAAGCCGGCGGTTCCGGTGCGCAGGATCAGAGCGAGCAGATCGGATTCAGAAAGATTTTCGGGGCCGAGGCGGTCGAACTTTTCGCGCGGCTGAAGCGCTTTGGGCAGATCGTCGGCCCGCACACGGTAAACCCCGCCCTCTTCACTGACGCGTTTTCCAATCATCCGCCTTCATCTCCATTCACTCCGCGCCGGAGATTCCGGCGTGACAAGTCGGAAAGAAGTTAGCAGTTCTTTCCAAGGTTTGGAAGAAAACTTTCCAACCCTTGGAACCAAGGCTGATGAAAACAGGCCTAAAGAAAAGCGGCGATACGGAATACCTTTATCGCCGCACTCCAAAGTCTTCGATCTTCACCGCGTCGACTTCAATTTCGAAGAGAAGGTCGTCGCGGCAGACGTCGGCGTGCGAGACCGCCAGCGGGAAACGCGGGATGCTGAGTTCGTCCGCGACGCGGCGGTAGATCGACAGATAGCTCATGTCTTTGAAGTAGGCGATGCCGCGGAAGAGATCGCCCCAATCCATGGCGCGCGATTCGAGCAGCGCTTTAACAACGTCCATCGTCAGCCGGATCTGTTTTTCCGGATTTTCCAGATGGGCGGTTTTGCCGTCTGGATCAATGCTGGCGGTGCCGGAAATGAGCAGACTGCGATGCATCGGAAATTTAAGTTCGACCGCGCGGCTGAAAGAACTCTTGTAGTTGAGCGCCGGATTCTGAAGCGGTGAATCGACCGCTTTGATTTTCACCCGGTCGGTTTTAGGCTGAACGGCGAGCACGTCCATCATAATGGCGGCGCCGAACGGGTTGCTTGCACCGATGCCGGTGCTGGCGGGCACCATGTGATTAAAAATGCCGGTCTCTTCGAAGAATGCGTTACGGACGCGGTTGAAGTCGACGTACCAGTCGAGGAGCCGGTCGAGATAGATCCAGGTGCGGACGGTGTCGGTAAAACGGAAACCGTTTTCCTCAAGCGCGGCCTGCATGATCTGGAAAGCGGAGTGCGCCTGTTCGGTGCGGGACGCCTTGAGATCGGCGGGCAGAATTCCGCGCAGGCGGCAGGTCCGGGTGTGTTCGTCTTCGTAAATAAAGCCGATGTCACGGCCATTGAGTTTAACGGACTTCGGCCGGATACCGGAAATGGCGACAGCCTGCATGGAATACATGTCACCGTCTTTACAGGCATCGCCCTGCAGCCAGACCACGGGCCAATTGGCGTTTTCTGTTTCGTCGATAAATTCCGGATAGTGCTGGTTGCCCGCAAAAACAAACTGACTGAGAATGGAAGCCTTTAGCCCTTCCGCCGTGTTGCGCAGGATGCGGCTCATGTTCTGTCCGGATTGAACGGTGATACAGTGCTCGGCATGCGACGGCAGGGTCAGCGTGGCGACATCGGCGTCATATCCGGTTTTTGAGATTTTCGCAGTCAAAACAGATCCCTTTCAGTTAGTGATTTGTATGGAAACGGCATCAATGGTGAAATCCACAGATTTCTTGTTCTTGCCCTTGAATTTAGGGAGCGGATTATAATCCGGATTGTCGGGTGACAGGGGCACTCGAATGGTTCCATTGAGAAGAACGGTCGCCTTGTCACCAGGCTCGGCGTTCGGGCTGACATTCAGAATAATTTCGCCGCCCTGCCCTTTGATGCTACCGGTTTTCAGGGCAAGCCACTCGGGAGGCTCCGCCAGGGTCAGCTTGATGGCACGCTCGCCGTCGCCCAGCCATTTGGCCGTTGCGTTGATACGAATATCTTCGCCGGGTCGGACGCGGAACACACCACTCTGCGGAAGATTCAGGGTGACCGTCACCGGATCAGGGTCGGCTATTTCAACGAGCAGCTGCTGCATTGGCACCAGATGACGATAGAGAAAAGCCTGCATCATGTCTTCAGCCGGAACAGCGCGCCGCCTTACCGTCCGCAACCCGCAGTCGGCCGTGCCCTCGATTTCGAGCGCTATAGTCTGTTCTTCCGCGCGCGGCCTGGCGGCGACCACGACACGGGCTGAATCGGCCCCTTCCGGAATAACGGAACGCTGGAGTTCAACCCCTGAAGGCGCATCCGGAGAAGACAATTTTATTTCGCCGGTGAACCCGCCGGAGCGAATGGCATGCACCGTTGTGATCGCCGTGCCGTTGCGCGGAATACGCAGACTCGCCGGAACGATCCGCAACTGGTAGTCAGGCTGTTCCCTGCCGATCATCAGACGATAGGCATAATCGTCACCACCTTTACCCTGCTGATCATTCATCCGCACAAAATAGGTTCCCGTTGCGGGCAGTGTGATGTCAATTCGGGAGTCGGCCTGATGCGTGACCAGCCCGAAACTTTTATCCGTAAAATCATCATTTGTCGCCAACGCCTGCCGCTGCGCATTAAACAGCGTCAGGCAGGAATCCAGCGGCGACCCGAGCCGGCGGGCGAAGACTTCAACGGTTTTTTTCTCTCCTTCGCGCCCCTCGAAGCGGAACCAGTCCTGATCACCCGGCTTGCCGATTGTTCCGTTGATAACGGTGTCGTTTGTCACGGCCTGAGCCTGCGAGAACTGGTTATTGGGCTCGCGCTCCGGACTGTCAGGCAGCGGAGATACGCTGAAGTTCCG
Source organism: uncultured Verrucomicrobiota bacterium (assembly GCA_903831085.1). GTDB lineage: Bacteria > Verrucomicrobiota > Kiritimatiellia > Kiritimatiellales > Tichowtungiaceae > Tichowtungia. Next base: position 87,602 of record CAIKWE010000036.1, read on the forward strand.
GACATTGGAACGGATTCCGTTTTTCTCGACATGGATTGGCTGTATATCCGGCGCGTTGTCTCCGGCTTTCAACTTCATTTTCGTGTAGGGAAGGTTTACCCCGTAAAGCGACACATCCACCTCGCTGTTTGCTGCGCCGCCGAGAGGGAATATCCGTTCAATAAACGGGAGTTCGCCGATGGAGAGACGGTAGACGAAATCTTCCCGGCCGCGGAAAATTGAATCGCGGATGGAGATTATATAGTCTCCGTCTGCCGGCACGGTATAGATCAGCACCGGATCCGGACTGCACTGGTAATCGTCGTTATAAGCCACCTGATTGCCCTTTGCGTCGTAAAGGATCAATACGGCCTGAAACCAGCCGGGAACCGCATCCGCCAGATAAGGAACCAGCGAACGGGCCGCCGCCTCAAAAACCAGCGTCTGACCCTTTCGTGCATGGAAGCGGAAACAGTCAACATCACCCGGCATGATCTGCCCGTTCACCAGCACCGGAAAAGAAGGAAGGGTCTCCGCTTTTGCCGGCAGATTGTTCGGCTCTTTTTCGGATACTTCAGGCATCTGCCCGACTTGAAACAAAAGCGGGTTGGAAAGCCCGTTGGTCGCGATAAGTCTCAACTCATAATCGCCGGGACGCAGCGATTTCGGCAGCGTGATTTCCAGCGTAAGCCGTTCGGCGATTTGCGGATTAAACTGTTTTTTGGCCGCCATCGCGGGATTTTCTTTATCCTCGCGTTTCATTTCAGCCACCATGGCGAGGTCCGGCTCAAGCAGTTCAATCTGCCGCTGCATCTGCTGCTTGAGCGCTTCATCCGTTGTTTCGGCCATTTGCGCTTCGAGGACTTCTTTTGCTTTGTGAAACTTGTTGGCTTCCTTTCGATCATAGATGCGAAAATAGTCCGTCTGCCGGACTTCCACCGGGGTGCCAGAAAGATTGATGCCGGAAAAATCCTTCAAATACTGCCCGCCGATGGTGACGGTTAGTTTCGTGCCCGGCGTGCCGCCCGCCGGATAGACGAATCCGACATGGGGCGCCACAGCGGCGGAAAGAACCGCAGCGGACACTAAAAAACACGCGGAAATGAGCTGGAACGTCTTTTTCATCACATGATCTCCCTGAGCAGACCACCGCTTTCCACTTTGACCTTGCTGTCGGCCAGCGAATTAAAGAAGGCGGTTTTCCCGTCCGGTGTCGGCAGCGTACCGTTCGGATCAATCCCCATCAGTTCATAGATGCTGGCGGCCAGATCCCACGGATAGACCGGACGCTTGATCACTTCTTCACCGCGTGAACTGGTTACCCCGACGACCTGCCCGCCTTTAAACCCGCCGCCGGCCACCAGATGAGAAAAGGCCTTGCCGTAGTGACCGCGACCGCCGCTCCACGGCGCATCCCAGTCAATTTTTGGAGTGCGTCCGAATTCGCCGCCGCACCAGACAATCGTCGAATCCAGCAGCCCGCGATCCGAAAGATCCTGCAGGAGCGTTGAGAGCCCTCTGTCCAGTTCCGGCAGCTTCTGCGCCATCACTTCAAAATGTTTTTTGTGGGTGTCCCAGCCCGGGGCATTAATGGTGACAAACGGCACGCCGGCCTCGACCAGTTTACGGGCCTGCAAACAGGATTGGCCGAATGTTGTTTTCCCATAAGCCGTCTTCAATTCTTCCGACTCTTTGGACAAATCAAATGTTTTTTTAGCCTCACCCAGAATCAGTGAATAGGCGTCCTGTTTGTTTTTGTCCATCTGACTGATGAGAGGATTGCCTTCCATGGAACGTGCAAACGTGTCGAGATTTCCCAGCAACGTGCGTCGGCTCTGCTGACGGGCATCGGTGATTCCCTCCGCGACGACTCCCTCAACCGCAAAAGGTATTTTCGCCGGGTCACCGCCGGTTGAGAAAGGCTGGTATTTTGATCCAAGAAAACCCGCTTCGGAAAACCGGCCCTGCGGTTTCGTCAGAGCAACGTACGGAGGAACCAATCCGTTATATCCTGCGCCGTACCCCTTTTTAAAGGAAACGACAGCGCCCACAGACGGATTGACAACTCCATCCACCGGCTTAGTTCCTGTCATCACCATATAGGAAGCAACTTCATGCGCATTGTTTCCATGCGTCATACCCCGGAGCAGTGAATATTTATCGGCCATCTGCCCGAGCCTCGGCAGCATCTGGCATATCCGGATGCCTTTCACATTGGTTTCGATCGGTTTGTCAAATTTACCGCAATAGTCATAACCGGCATCGGGTTTCGGATCAAAGGTGTCGAGATGGCAAGGTCCGCCCCACAGCCAGACCTGAATCACCGACTTGGCTTTGGCCAACGGATTGACCGCCGCGGAGGCTTTTAAGGTGAACCAGTCGGAAAGCATCAGTCCAGCCGCGCTGAACATGCCGAGTTGCAGCACACGGCGGCGGGAAACAGGATACTGAAACAACGAACTGTCCATAACCACCTCACCATTAATGTTTGAGACTAAATTCACTGGTATTGATTAAAGCCCACGCCAAATCATAAGAACCGTTGTCAACTTGATCCGCCGAAGCAATGTAATCCAAAGCGATTTTCTGTTCCTCTTGTGTCGGCGTCCGGGAAAGGATTACCAGATAGAGCAGGTTGACGCGTTCCCTGGGCGTGGGCGACAAGGTCAGCAGCTTACGCAGGCCCGGCCCCTTCATTATTTTTTTCTGAATGTGCGACGAGTTCAGTATATGCAACGTCTGGAAAACCGAAACGCCGTTGTTGCGATCCGACTCCAGCGAGGTATCCCGTCCGGGTCTTCCAAACATTTCCAGAAACGGGGATTTAATACTGCCATCCGCCAGCAGGATCGTCCGCTGACTTGCAGGAATGAAGGTGAACGGCTCCGGAATGGCGCTGGAATATTCTTCGCCGGTTCCGGTGATCTGACAGATCGCATCAATCAGCACCTCGGCATCAAGCCGCCGCACGCGGTAATGCGAAAACCCGGCCTGATCGGCTGAATTCTGCGGTGTTGGAATCGACGAAAGCTGATACGTGGAGGAATTGAGAATCAGCCGGTAAATGTGCTTCAGATCGTATTTTCCTTCGACCAGCTCTTTTTCCAGATAGGCCAGCAGTTCGGGACTCCACGGCGGATTATCCGGGCGGATATCGTCCGCTTCGTTAATGATACCCCGCCCCATCAGCCAGAACCAGATGCGGTTGACAATGGCTTTGGAAAACCACGGATTCTCCGGTGAGGTCAGCCAGTCGGCAAACGCGGCGCGCGGATCGTCATCCGCACCCAGCTTAATCGGCTTTCCTCCCAGAGGAACCGGAACGACCAGCTCTTTGGTCGCCGGATTGAGCATCTGTTTATCCGGATCTGAATAAACGACTTCCTCTTTCCACTCATCCGTCTTTTTATACGCCACCTTGGCGAAAAAGGCATCCATGCCCAGCATCTGTTCTTCGCTCCAGCCCGAATTTCCAAGCCGTACACCCATAAACACCAGCGCGGTTGTGTCCAAAATATTGCGCGGCGTCCGTTCCTGGAACGGCCGGTAAAAATTAACCGGCGGATCACGGAAATTGCTTCCGCTGGTCGTCAGCAGTGCGCGGACAAACTGATCGTACGGCATGTTCTGCCGGAGGGCGTTTAAAATCCAGTACTGGTAGGTCTGCACGGCATTCGGCCAGAGGTTGCTTGGAAATTCCGATTTCACCCGCAGCAGATCGCACCATTTTAGCGCCCAGTAATCGGCAAACTCGTCACGTTCGAGAACATAATCAATCAGCAACCGTCGCTTGTCAGGAATTTTGCTGGCGAGAAATTCCCGAACCTCCTTGGATGTCGGCAGCGTACCGATCACATCAAGATAGACACGGCGGATAAAAATGGCGTCCGAACAAAGCTCCGACGGAGGAAAACCGGTCTCCGACTGTTTGGCAAAAACGAGCTGGTCAATCCGGTTCTGCGGCACGGCGGTTTCCGCGCCGCAAGACAGAACAGACACAACGAAAAATAAAACCACCGTCGCCAACCGTTTCATAAAACCTCGGGGTTTGTTATATGAGTAGAACGTTTGTTATCAGCCTATATTGTAACCGATTATAAATTTTTTCCAATGGTTGAAACCATCCAGCTCCCATTTTTTCGATGGTTGGAAAAAAGAGAAAAGCCGCTTTGGATGTCCAAAGCGGCTTTCCCCGTTAAAAATGCCCGGTTTCAGTCCTTGCCTTGCAGGGCCATCAGAAACTCGGCGTTGCTCTTGGTCTTTTTCAGCCGGTTAATAAGCAGTTCCATCGCCTCGACCGCCGGAACATCTTTAAGCGCCTTGCGTAGCGTCCAAATCCGGGCCAGTTCGTCTTTATGGAGAAGAAGCTCTTCCTTGCGGGTTCCGCTCTTCTCGATATTGATGGCCGGGAAGATGCGCTTACCAACCAGATCGCGGTCGAGCGCCAGCTCCATGTTGCCGGTGCCTTTAAATTCTTCAAAGATCACCTCATCCATGCGGCTGCCGGTATCAACCAGCGCCGTTGAAATAATCGTCAGGCTGCCGCCGCCTTCAATATTGCGGGCCGCGCCGAAAAACCGTTTCGGCTTGTGCAGTGCATTGGCATCCACGCCGCCGGACAGAATCTTTCCGCTGTGCGGCTGAATGGTGTTATAGGCACGCGCCAGACGGGTGATGCTGTCGAGCAGAATGATGACGTCTTCACCGTTTTCAACGCGGCGTTTCGCCATTTCGATCACGATTTCGGCAACTTGCACATGGCGCTCCGGATGCTCATCAAAGGTCGAAGAAAGCACTTCGGCCTTCGTCGTGCGCTGCATATCCGTCACCTCTTCAGGACGTTCGTCGATCAACAGAATGATCAGCTTGGAGTCCGGGCTGTTCACTGAAATGCTGTTGGCGATTTTCTGCAGAAGAACCGTCTTGCCGGTGCGCGGCGGCGCGACAATCAGTCCGCGCTGCCCTTTGCCAATCGGCGTCGCCAGATCCATCACGCGCATCGAAATTTCGTCAGCGGTGGTTTCGAGACCCAGACGCTCATCCGGGAAAAGCGGCGTCAAATTTTCGAACGGAATGCGGTTGAGATTCTTCTCCGGCGCATTGTTGTTGACCTTATCGACCGACAGCAGCGCGAAGAACCGTTCTTTCGGACGCGGCGAGCGGATCGGCCCTTCAAGCAGGTCGCCGGTGCGCAAACCGAAACGGCGAATCTGAGACGGCGAAACATAAATGTCTTCCGGGTTCGGCAGATAGTTATTTTCTGAAGACCGCAAAAAGCCGAACTTGTCCGGCAGCACTTCCAGGATACCGCGGCAGAGGGCTTCGTTGCCCCAGCGGATCTGGGTTTTGAGGATTTCGAAAATCAGCTCGTGCTTGCGCAGACCGGCCGGATCTTCGATCGAATAGCTTTCCGCCAGAACTTTAAGCTCCGGAATCTCCGTCACCTGCAGTTCAAAAAGTTTCAGCGTCGGCATTTTCTTGGCCGGCGCGTCGGACACGCGTTCCTGCTCGTCGCCGTTTCCGCCGCTATTTCCATTGCCGTGGCCGCCACGGTTTCCGCCGCCGTCATTCCGCCCGTGATGACGGGGATTGCGATTGTTATTCTGCCGGCGGTTGTTGTCCTGCCTTTGGTTATTGTTCTGCCGCTGCCCGCGATCATCCGGCCGACGATCATCCCGACGCGGACCGCGATCGTCTTGCCGACGATCATCCTGCCGCGGACCGCGATCATCCTGGCGTTGGCCGCCATCCTGACGTTGGCCGCGATCGTCCTGATGATAGCCGTTATCCTGCGGAGACTCGCTGTCATCCGTAATTTCAACCTGCGGCACAAATCGTTCAACTGATGTCGCTGGTTCTACCATAGCAACCTCATCCGGAGCTGGTTTCGACACTGCACCCTTCGCGACCCTTGGAGCCCTTGGAGCTTTTACCGGCTTTGCGACATCTTCCTGTTCTTCACTCATAACTCTTCCTCTTCTCACGTCTAATCTCTTCAACGAGACCGATTATCCGGTTGCGTAACGCATCGGGCGTCCCGCCGTTTTCAATTATAAAATCTGCCCGGGCCGCCTTCTCCGGCTGCGGCATCTGAGCCGCAATCCGCTTACGCGCCTCTTCTCTCGACATTCCGCGTTTTTCCAATCGCTGGAAAATCTGTTCTTCAGGTGCCGTCACACAGATCACCGCATCCCAGCCTTCCGTCCAGTCCGCCTCAAACAGAAGCGGTACCAGCACTGCGGCATCCTCCTGCGCCTCGCGGCACTCTTCAATCCAACCCTTCGCCGCCGCAATAACCGCCGGATGCACCAGCCGGTTCAGTGCCTCACGGGCCTGCGGATCGGCAAAAACGTTCTTCCCTAGTCTCGCCCGGTCAATTTTGCCATCCTCCGCCAGAATCGCATCGCCGAAATGTTCAACCACCGCGGCGTATACAGAACGGCCTTTACCCATCAGTTCATGCGCCAGAAAATCACTATCCAGCACCTTGAAGCCTTCCGCGGATAAAATGCGTCCCGTTTCTGTTTTTCCGCAGGCAATACCGCCGGTAATGCCCAAAATAATCGCTTGCGGTGAATTCATAAATTATGACGAACAGACTGGAATCCGGCTGATCAAAAAACGTTCGGTGAAAATTGGAAGATGGGGGAAAGCGCCGGAATGTGCGGGAATAGTTACCGTAACCCTTTTGAATGTCAACCCTGTTTAACCCTGAGCATCGAGATAATTCTGCAGGATGATCTGCGCGGCCACCTTGTCCACCACACCTTTGCGCCGCTTGCCGTCGAGCCCAGCCTCGCGTAACACATTGTGCGCGCTCACCGTGCTCAGCCGCTCATCCCACTCAAAAACCGGCACGGCCGTTCTGGTCTTCAGCTTTTCAATAAACTTCCGAACCTTCTCCGTCGCCGAACCGTACGAACCGTCCATATTGCGCGGCAGACCGACGACAATCTTCTCCACCTGATGCTCGGCAATCAGGGCGACAATCTGATCCAGCCCAGCCTTCGTGCTGTCGAGCACACAGAGCGGCGACGCAAGAAACTCGGTCGGATCGCTCAGCGCAATGCCGACACGCACGTCGCCGTGGTCGATGCCGAGAACGCGTCCCATTATTTAAACTTCTCTGTATTGATATGGAGTTTTTCAATCTGCTGGGCTTTTACAAGGTACACTTTATGAACCCTGTCAACCGCACGCTTCGCGATGGGCTCCAGCGTCAAAACCGCCCCGATCGTCAGTAAGGTGACCGTCCAGGCGATCAGCGCCTTAACATATCCGCCGTTTTGAAGAAAACCGGTCAGCGGAACAACAACGGCCAGTAGCACCAGAACCGCCATGATCAGCGACACCCAGAAGGGAAAATAAGTAAAAGCCGGAACAACGGCCATCACCGCGAAAAGCATCACTAACCCGAACACTGTAATCAGAACCCCCGTGACATAAAAGGCGCCCAAAGCCCCTAAGCTGGTGCCGACACGGCTCAGAGCCAGCGCGCCGAGCAGGATGCAGAGAGCAACTACCACATACATTTCCGACGGAGTTTCTCTGCCGAAAAAGTTAAAGAACAACCCGCACAGTTCGCTCAGCCATTCATCCATAATCTCCTCCCTGGCTAACTAAAGCAGGTCATCAAAGGATTTTGTTTCACGCAGTGCCGTCACCATTCTCTTAATGTCCTGTGCGCGGTCTTTTGTACAAACCAGCGTCACACCCTCAGCTTGAACGACAATCAGATTCTCTGCGCCGATCACTGCGGTCAGCCGATCTTTTGAAAAAACAACATTGTTCTTCGCATCGACCTGCATACAGCAACCAATCAGCGTATTGCCGTTCGGATCCTGAGGGTAGTGGCTTTCTAAAGCAGGCCACGTGCCAATATCATCCCATGCGAAGGTTCCGCAGGCCATCACGATATTATCCGCCTTCTCCATCAGCGCATAGTCCACCGAAATTTTTCCAAGGGTCGGATAGGTTTTTCCCAAACCTTGGAAAATTTCGCCGCGTTTCGCATACACCGTCAGCTCATCCATCAGCTTTTTCATTTCCGGACAGTGCGCCGCAAACGCTTTTCCAAGGGTTGGAACCGACCAGATAAACATGCCCGAATTCCAGAAAAACTTTCCGGTATCCAAATAGGTCTGAGCCGTCGTAGCGTCCGGCTTTTCGACAAACCGTACCGCCTTCTTACACTGCACCCCCTCGGCCTTCGCGAAATCCGCGCCGGACTCGATGTAGCCGAAACCCGTGCTCGGAAACGTCGGCTGAATACCGATCGTCACCAGAATTTCATGCTTCTCCGCGAGATCCATGCCGCCGCGCAAGGTTGCCCTGAAAACATCCAGATCACCCATCACCTGATCGGCCGTCAGCACCGCGAAAACCGCCTTCGGATCGCGTGCCCCGACCAGCGCCCCGCCGCAAGCCACCGCCGCCGCCGTATCGCGACCGATCGGCTCGCCGACAATATTTTCCGGCGGCAGCATCGGTGCGGCCCTTTGCGTCGCCTCGACTAAATCGGCATTCGTCACCACAAAAACATTTTCCGGCGGAATCAACCCGTCGAGCCGCTCCACCGCCTGTGCAATCAACGGCTTATCGCCCACCAGCGCCAGCAACTGCTTCGGATGCTTCGACGTACTCAGCGGCCAGAACCGCTCGCCCTTCCCGCCCGCCATAATCACTGCATAACGTCCTGACATTATCTTCTCCTTAAAAACGGCATTTACTGCTCTTGTTTATTTTAGTTTCTCCAACTTGGCGAGCAGAACTTCGCGCAAGCGCGGTTTGTCATCTGGATAGAGCGAGATGAGTTTTTTCCCCTGCTGCTGGTAGAGCTGCTGTTTTTTTAGCATGCCGATTTTGTAGTCGGCGGTATCCATGCCCCAGTATTCGACATAGACATCGAACTCCGGCAGATAAAAGTCGGGCCGGATGGCGTGGCCGCTGAGAATACGGAACCGTTCGTCGTAACGGTATTTGATTCCTTCGGCAGTCAACGCTTCACAGATCAGCCGTTCGCCATCGGACTGCACAACGGTTCCGTCTTTGGCGCGGATGGTTTTCTGCAGTTCGACTTTGGTTTCAAAGTTGCGCCGGTCGAGAAACACCTCGTCGAAGCAGTGGTCGCAGAAAGGTCGTTGAAAGGCCTTTTGCGAACGGGCGTATTCGTCCGCCGCCAGCATTACGCCGCAACGGCGGCAACAGTGAACCACCTGTTCTTCAGCGATCCGTACCGCTTCGCGAATGGTTTTACCGGCGGCCAGCACACTGCGCTTGACGTAATCTTTTTCCACCGGGCTTTTATAGAGATCACGTAAATCCGGCAAAACGTCCTTAGCGTGTGTTCCGAAAGCACCGAGCGCCTTGGCGGCATATTGTCGAACCTGCGGGTGAGCGTCGGAAAGCAACGGGTGCAATATTTTCACGGCGGGTTCTGGCGCAACAATCCCAGCCAGTTTGCCAAGTGCAGAAGCAGCCAGCCGCCGAACCAACGGCGATTCGGAGCGAGTCAGCCCTGCCAGCTCATCAAACGAATTGGGGTTGGCGCTTTCGCCAAGTTCCTTGGCCCGCGCGGCCAGCTTTCTTTCGTTTCCAATGTTCATGACTTGTTACATGTCCATCTGACATTTCACGGCATCCGCAACAAGTTGAACAACGCCGTAAAGGATACTCAAACCGCTTTAACAGCATTCACCATCTCAGCGACAAAGGCGGCGGCATCAGCACGACCTTCCGGTGTATGCGGGTTGTTGTGGAATTTATTGACAATGGCGCTGCCGACGACGACGGCGTCGGCGAACGATGCGGCTTCGGCGGCCTGTTGCGGTGTGCCGATACCAAAGCCAAGCGCAACGGGCAATTTGGTGTGCTTTTGAATTTTTCCAACCAGTCCGCGCGCGCCTTCGGCGATGGAGTCGCGTACACCGGTGACGCCTTCACGGGAAACGCAATAGACAAATCCGTTGGCGTCTTTGACGATTTGTTTCATCCGTTCTCCGGGCGTGGTCGGCGTGATCAGCATAATGCTGTTGAGGCTGGCGGCGGAAATAAATTTTTTGTACGGCCCGGATTCTTCGCGCGGCATGTCGAGAATCAAGAAGCCGTCAATGCCTGCGGCGGCGGCTTCATTCATCGCTTTCTCAAATCCGCGGGCGTAGAGCGTGTTGAGGTAGGCGTAAAAAATCAGCGGGATCTGCGAGCGTTCGCGGATTTTGGCGACGCAATTCATCACACCGTCGAACGTCGCGCCGGCGGCCAGCGCGCGGGTGGCGGCATCCTGATTAACGCGGCCATCGGCCAACGGATCGGAAAACGGCAAGCCGAGTTCGACGATATCCACACCGGCCTCTTCAAGGCGCAGGACAATGTCCACGGTGTCGGCGAGCGACGGGTCGCCCGCGCCGATGTAGGCGATGAATCCTTTTTTGCCCTGCTTTTTGAGGGCGGCGAATTTTTGATCAACACGTGTCTTTTTCATTTTCCATCCAGGAATTTACGAATGAGCTGGGCGCGTTTGATATCGCGCTCCTCCGGACTCAGCGCCGCGCCTGCTTCTTTCTGCAGGTGAGCCGGATGAATCCGGATGAAAAGCTGGTCGATCTCGCGGCGCACCATATTCGGCAGCAGCCCAAGATCAACACCCAGCCGCAGAGCGGAGAGCAGATCGAGTGCTTCGCCGGTGGTCATCAGCGCGGCGTTAGCCAGAATGCCGTAGGCGCGGCCGACGTGGTCGTGTACACGGATTTCCTGTTTGCCCATCAGCCGCAGGCGGGCGTTCTTTTCGTGTTCGATGACTTCCAAAACAATCTGTTCGAGGTGTGCGATGATCTCCGCCTCCGGCTTGCCCAGCGTGATCTGATTCGAAATCTGGAACATGTGGCCCGAGGCCTCGGAACCTTCGCCCCACAGTCCGCGCACGGCGAGACCGATTTTAGAAACCGCGTTGATGACCGGCTTGATTTCTTCCGTCAGAACCAGCCCCGGCAGATGAAGCATCACGCTGGCGCGCAGTCCGGTGCCGACGTTGGAGGGACATGCGGTGAGATAGCCGAGTTTACTGGAAAAAGCGTAGGAAAGACTCTTCTCGAGCGCATTGTCCAGTTCATCTGCAATGTCCCACGCCTTCTGAAGATTCAACCCCGGCTGCAGCGACTGAAGACGGATATGATCCTCCTCGTTCACCATCACGGCGCGGCATTCGTCCTCGTTGACAAACACGCCGCTGCCCGTCTGGCGCTCGGCCAGTTCACGGCTGATCAGGTGGCGCTCAAAAAGCAGTTCGCGGTCAAGCGCACTCAGCTCATCCATCCGCCAGCGCAGAAAACTTTTGCTGTCCTCCACACCGTCGAACGCCAGCAGAACCTCGCTCCAGACGCGGTTGCGCACCTCTTTGGAGGCCCAGCCGGGAAAGGTGGTTTCGCGCAGATTGCGCGCCAGGCGGATACGACTGCTGATCACCGGCCCCTCTTCCGGTCCGGCTTCGAGCCAGCCGCCGTGACGCTTTAAAAATCCGTCGAGGGTCATGATTTACCCCCTTCGTCGTCCTTCACGTTTTCCTCGCGGCATTTTTTGATCTGGTCGCGCAGTTTGGCGGCTTTCTCAAAATCCTCGCGGGCGATCGCCGCTTCGAGCTCTTTCTGCAGACGGGCGACTTTTGATTTCACCCGGGTCTGAGCCCCTTCGCGGGACGGGATTTTTCCAAGATGCTGTCCGCTGTGGTGCATCGCTTTGATCGCCATGGTCAGTTCCGCCATAAACGTTTTATAACAGTCTGGACAGCCGAGGCGACCGGTCTTGCGGAACTCCTCGCGGGCCATTCCGCAACGCGGACAGGCGAGGCTCAGTTCATGAGCGATATTTTTCTGCGGCCCGCTCAAACCCATCAGGATGTCCGTGATGGAAATCGGGCTGTTGATGTCAATGCCCTGCGCGACGGCGTGCTCCTCGCAGAGATGAACCTCTTTCATCTCTCCATTGACCACCTGCGTCAGGTGCACGACCGCTTCTTTATCGCAGAGATCACACTTCATGAATTGTTCCCTACGCGATCTTGATGCCGTCAGCGCCGGCAAGTTTCCGGTAGGCCTGACCAAGTTTTTTCGTGACCGGGCCGGGCTTGCCGGCACCGATCGGACGTCTATCGAGATCGACCACCGCGATGACTTCTGCCGCCGTGCCGGTCAGGAAGACCTCATCGGCCGTCCAGAGTTCGTAACGAGTCATGACGGTTTCAGAAACTTCCATGCCCATTTCACGAGCAACCTGCATCACCTTATCACGCGTGATGCCTTCCAGTCCGCCGCACCAGGTGGGCGGCGTCATCAGTTTGTTCCCTTTGATGGCGAACACATTGTCACCGGAGGCTTCGGCGATAAAGCCCTGCGAGTTGAGCATGAGGCACTCCATGACGCCGGAATTGATCGCTTCGATCTTAGCCATGATGTTGTTGAGATAGTTCAGGCTCTTAACGCGCGGGTTGACCGCCTCGGCCATATTCCGGATGGTGCCAGCCGTGATGATCTTCATGCCCTTTTCGTAAAGCTCGGCCGGATAAAGCTGAATATCCGCCGCGATGATAATAACCTGAGCCTTTTTACACTGATAAGGGTTAAGACCCAGATTGCCGACACCGCGGGTGACGACATGACGCAGATAACCGTTTTTCAGATTATTGGCCTTGCAGGTTTCGACCGTCGCGGCGATCAACGCCTCTTTGGTCATGCCGACGTCCAGCACGATCACCTTCGCGGAATCGAGCAGACGCTGCATGTGTTCATCCAGGAAAGCGATGTTGCCGTCATAAACACGGGTACCCTCAAAAACGCCGTCGCCGTAAAGCAGACCGTGGTCAAAAACCGAAACCACCGCGTCCTTTTCATCAACCAGTTTGCCGTTCAAATAAATTTTCATAATCGCCCCTACTCTTCCAGTTTTCCGTCCTTCAAAATCAACTCGCGCTGACAGCGGCTCGCAACGGCTTCGTTGTGCGTCACAATGATCAGCGTACGGTTCGCAGATTGCGCTAAATCAAAGAGGTTGTTCAATATATTTTCTCCGGTATGCGAATCCAGATTGCCGGTCGGTTCGTCGGCCAGAATCAGATCGGGATCGTTCATCAGCGCCCGCGCAATCGCCACGCGCTGCTGCTCGCCACCGGAAAGCTCCATCGGACGGTGTTCCATCCGCCCAGCCAGCCCGACTTTTTCGAGAAGCTCTTCCGCCCGCGCCTTCACATCGCACCCGTTTCCGGCGGCCATGGAGGGCAGAATCACATTCTGGCGCACATCCAGTTCGGGAAGCAGATGGTAGCTCTGAAAAATAAAACCGCAGCGCTTCGCGCGGAACGCCGCCCGTTTTGCCGGATTCATCTTACCTAGACTGGTTTCTTCAAAAAAAACATCGCCAGCGTCTGGACGGTCGAGTCCGCCGAGGATATGCATCAGCGTGCTCTTGCCTGCGCCGCTGGCGCCCATAATGGAAAGCGTCTCGCCGCGCTGGATCGTCAGCGACACGCCGTGCAGCACCTCCACCGTGCGCTTGCCGATGTGATAGGTCTTGTGAACCTCCTCGGCTCTCAAAATCGTTTTACTCATTGCGTAAAGCCTCCACAGGTTCGAGACGGGCGGCGCGCCAGGCGGGAACAAGGCCAGCGAGCGTACAGATGACCAGAACGGTGGCGCAGACGGTGACGACGTCGCTGGTCGTCGTGTGCGACGGAATCTGACTGAGCTGGTAAAGTTCTTTTGGAAGCAGATCCACGCGGAACTGCGCGGAAATGAAGTTGAGCAGTTCGTTGCGATATTTCAGCGCCAGCAGGCCGAGCCCCAACCCCATTCCAGTGCCGATCACGCCCTGCACCATGCCGATCCAAAGGAATATGGCGACGATGCGTCGGTTCGAAAATCCAATCGCTTTCAAAAGACCGATCTCATGCGTTTTCTGCACCGTGAGCGTAATCAGTGTATTGGTGATTCCAAAGGCCGCGACAATAGTGATGAAGATCAGCAGAAAAAACATCATGTTCTTTTCCGTCTGCAGCGCGGTGAACAGCTGGCGGTTCAGGTCAATCCATGTCTGCGCTTCGAAGAACGGTCCGAGCGCTTTATGAATGTCGCGGGCGACATACGGTGCGGACATCGGGTCGGCGGTCATCACCTGAATGCTGTGAACACCCTGCTCCACATTATAAATGGAGCGCGCCGTCTGAAGCGAGGTGAGGACATAGCCGGCGTCAATTTCATACATGCCTACTTCGAAAATCCCGCTGACGGTCAGTTCTTCGGGTAAACGCAGCTCATCCCGTGAAACAAAGTTTTGCGGCGAATAGATCAACAATTTACTGCCCATCCTCAATCCCATACGCAGAGCGAGGTCACGTCCGACAATCACCTGGCCGTAGCCGACTGAAAACTGTCCTTCGATCATGTGTTTCGGAACCTGACTGACCGTTTTTTCCAGTTCGGGATCAATCCCGCGCAATTGAGCCGGTTGCGCGTTGTCGCCGACCTGAACGAAAACCAGTCCTTCCAACGCGGGAGCCGCGCCGGTGACACCATTAACCTTTTTCAGGGCGGTCAGAATTTTGTCCGGCTGGCGCACGATGCCGCCGTATTCGCTCACTTTGACATGCGCGTTGAAACTGAGAATCCGTTCGCGCCACGTTTCGTCAAAACCGGTCATCACCGAAAGAACGACGATGAGCACGGCGACACCCAAAGTGACGCCGAGAAGCGAAAGCAGCGTGACGACCGAAAGGAACGACCGCTTGGGCTTCAGGTACTTAAACGCCAGAAAGAGTGAAAAGGACTGTTTCATGAATGAGCGGCATCATACGCAGACGCGCGCTGAAAGCAAAGTTTCCAATGTTTGGAAAAATTCGGCCTGTTTTTCCGAACTTCCGAAAAAAATAAGCCGCGTTTTCCAACCATTGGAAGCCGCGGCTTAAGAGATGGTGCACCCAGCAGGAGTCGAACCTGCAACCTTCTGATTCGTAGTCAGAGTTTTTATTTTTAATAAAAACATTTAAACCCGATTTAAATAACAGTTTTGGCCTTTATTTAATAGGGGTTTGATAAACATCTCACACTTTTTCCACACACCCTTCCCACTCGTTCCTACACCTGTTTTCCACTTATAAAAGGGGACAATTAGGGGACACCTCCAGAGACCCTAAAAACACCCCAATTTTCTCATCCCAGGCCACTTGTCGTTTCTCCCTCCTGTGGCTATCCTCTGTCACATGCGTGAACTACTTGTAATCGGCGGTGAAGGCAACATGAGCGGGATGATGGCTGACCACTATCCTGACGACATGAAGGGATTGCTCCAAGGTCTGCGCAACTGCGCTCAGTACAAACAAATCATTTTGTTTCCGTCCGAACGCTTCCTGTTGCCACCTGAAAATCTTGAAGAGCTGCTTCCCCTGGCTGAGTTTAATGAATCTCTTCTGGCTGACGCCCGAAGACATCTCGCTGATCTGAGCCCCAAAATCCTGAAGGAGTCTACCAGTCAGGCTCTCTCCTTGTTCTACGAGGCCCTGCTGTCCTTCGTCACCACTGGACGACAAGTGGTACTCATTTGCGGACAGGGAAATGATCTGAGTCAGGGCTTGCTGCCGTTCTTTACTTCGGCAAAAGCGGAAGGCCTTCATAATCGGTTTGTGGGAGTCGATACAATTCCTCTACTGTCCGGCATCAAGGAATGGCCGGTATTGTTCTGACCTGACCCCCTTAAACGAAACCACTCGCAGAGTTAGTATTCTGCGGGTAAAAACGAATAAGGAGGACACATGTCGATCAGGAAAAAGTAC
>CAIKWE010000037.1 GCA_903831085.1 uncultured Verrucomicrobiota bacterium
CACCAACGCGCAGGTGGTGGAGATATCCGCGGACGCTCCGGCACCCGGAATGACCTTCGACAAGTGGACCGGCGCCACGCAGTACGTGAACAACATCACTTACACCAACGCGCTGGTCACCATGCCGGCACAAGCCGTCGCTCTGAGCGCGACGTATAAAATTCTGCCCGGCTGGTACACCCTGACAGTCAGCAACGGTATCGGCGGCGGAATATACTCCAACGGAGTGCAGGTGACGGTTACCGCGGTCGCCCCGGACGGGACAGCCTTTGACCGGTGGACCGGCGACACGCAGATTGTGTCCGGCATCTTTTCTCTGAGCACGATCGTGACAATGCCGGCGCAGGACGCCGCCTTGACCGCGGTCTGTGTGGAGGCCACCAACGGCGCGGCGAGTGCGGCCTGGGGAGCTTCAGCCGGATTTTATTTCAACGCGGATCCCAATACCGGGATTCTGGGGCCGGTCGGCTCCGGTAAATCAACGATCGCGCAGCTGATGTACAGCCCGGACAACACCAAAGACAGCATACTGCCCGGCGGGGCAGGGGCGGTGAATGACGTGGTGTGGGATACGGTCACCCTCACTGAAACCGACACGGTTCCGTATTCGGACTATGCGTTCTTCAGTCATTCCACCATCCGGGCCTTCACCAACGGCTATGTGTACGCGCTGATCTTCCAGGACAACAACGTGCAGGCGGGCGACTGGTATTATTCGACGCCGCTGGTGGCTTTGGAGCAGACCGCCACCAACGCGGCTCAGCAAAGCATCGAGATGAACACGGATTTAGATTGGGGCGATCCGATTGACGGCACGAATGGCGCGCAGGTCATCGCGGGCCCGGCTATTGAGGCAATCGTGCTGACAAGCAGTGCGGGATCCGGTGGTTGGATTTCACCGACAAATGCAACCGTGCAGTCTGGTAGCAGTACGAACTTCGTGATCACGGCGAGCAATTATTACCGGATCGCCTCGCTGACCACCAACGGAACAGCCGTGACGGGCATGACGTTTGATAACAACAGCACGACCACCAACTTCATCTGGAGCAACGTGCAGGCGGCTGGCACAGTGGCCGCGACCTTCACGAATCAGGTGACCACCAACGCGGCGGCACCTGTGCCATACTCGTGGCTGGCGGGCTACGGACTGACCAACAGCGGAGCCACGTTCGATCAGGCATCCGCCGCCGACCAGGACGGTGACGGGCTGACCGCCTGGCAGGAATATATTGCCGGAACGATTCCGAATAATGCCACCTCCGTTCTCAAGGCGGTCCAGAACACCCGCAACACCATCACCTGGAGCCCGGTTTCCGGACGGGTCTATTCGGTCTACTGGTCAACGAACCTGATGAAAGGCTTCCAACCCTTGGAAACCAACATCCTCTATCCGCAAAGTAGTTACACCAACACAATCCCCGACACCAAGGCCAATTATTATCAGATTAAAGTCCGGATGCAGTAAGCTGGAAGCAAGGAGATAAGAACGATGAACATACTACCGACTATGAAAATTAAAACAGCAGCCACAACGTTTGGAGCCATCCTTTTATTCGGGTGTTTCGGGGCACATGCCGAAACGAATTCCCCGGCGGCTTCCGGTGCGAAAAAATCTGCGGAAAAGGCGCCGGAAATCACGCCCCTGTCACTTCCCGGGAGCGAGCCATTTGTTTTCCGGACGGCGGGCACAAATGAGTTGCGCCTGCATGTGGTTAAGCCGGCGGGCTGGGCGAAAACAGATCGCCGAGCCAGCATGATCTGTTTTTTCGGTGGCGGCTGGAGCAGCGGCAATCCGGAGAAGAGCATCGGATGGGCTAAGTGGGCCGCCAGCCTTGGTCTCGTCGGGGTCGCTCCCGACTATCGGACGCGGGATCGTTTTGGCGGAATCCCGGAAGACTGCGTTTCGGATGCGCGGGCAGCGGTACGTTGGGTGGAGGAGCATGCGAGTGAACTGGGAATTGACCCCGCGAAAATTATTGCCGAGGGCGGTTCAGCGGGCGGCCATGTCGCCGCGTGGACGGCGATTCCATCACCCGGCCCCGGAAAAGATGATCCGGCCCCGGAAATACTGCCGGCGGCTTTGGTGCTTCTGAATCCCGTGACGGACACCAAGGATCGCGGCTATGGCGGAACCAAACGGTTTGGCGGAAGCGCCGCGCGAGCCCTTGCCTGTTCTGTTCCTGACCAGATGCCGACCAATATGCCGCCGACTATCGTGTTTCATGCCACCGGCGATACCACCGTGCCCTACGCAAACTCCGTCGCTTTCAGGGACAAACTCGTGGACAGCGGAAACCGTTGCGAGCTGGTGACCTTTGAGGGGCTGGGGCATTCCTACTACTCAAGCAAGTTTGGCGCGGAGGGAAAAGCAGCAGAGAAGAAAACCCGCGAAGATATCGTGACCTTTCTCGCCAGTCTGGGTCTGATTGAGGCCAAGACGAACGCACTGACGAAATAATCAAAACCAGAATGGAGAAGACCAACATGAAGCCAAACAATCTCATCGTTATTTTTTTCTTAGCGGTCGCCGGACTGTTCCCGGTGATTGCGCCCGGCCAGATTACCCCAACCACTGATGCGGTTGCGCCGTCGTTTTCCTATTCTGCGACCGCCGACACAAATAACCCGGCGTTCGCCGCGTGGCAGAAGGAATTCGGCCCGACGCACGACGCGCGGATGAAATGGTGGCGCGAGGCGCGCTTCGGAATGTTCATCCACTGGGGTGTCTATGCCGTGCCCGCCGGGGTCTGGAATGGCGCCAACGTGACGAACAGCGGCGCGGAATGGATCATGAATCGCGGCCGCATTCCTGTGGCCGATTATCAGAAATTTCCCGCGCAGTTCAACCCGACAAACTTCAACGCCGAAGCGTGGGTGAAGCTCGCGAAACAGGCGGGCATGAAATACATCGTCATCACCGCCAAGCATCACGACGGCTTCGCGATGTATCATTCCAAGGCCGATCCGTTCAATATTTACGACGCGACGCCGTTCAAACACGATCCGCTCAAGGAGCTGGCCGCCGCCTGTCAGAAGGAAGGCATCAAACTCGGATTCTACTATTCACAGGCGCAGGACTGGAATCACCCCGGCGGCGCAGCGGCCGGCAGCAAAACCGGACAGCCGGTCATTGATCAGCAGAATCACTGGGATGCCGCGCAGCAGGG
Source organism: uncultured Verrucomicrobiota bacterium (assembly GCA_903831085.1). Taxonomy (GTDB): domain Bacteria; phylum Verrucomicrobiota; class Kiritimatiellia; order Kiritimatiellales; family Tichowtungiaceae; genus Tichowtungia. The sequence goes on from CAIKWE010000037.1 coordinate 3,171, forward strand.
CAGTATGGACGAGTACATTGATAAAGTCGCCGTGCCGCAGGTGAAGGAGTTGCTGACGGAATACGGGCCGGTGGCCGTGCTGTGGTGGGACACGCCGGTCGGCATGAGTGCCGAGCGAGCGCTTAAACTTTTGCCGCTGCTCAAGCTGCAGCCGGATATGGTCAGCAACAACCGGCTCGACAAGGACAAAAGCTTCGGCGACTTCTCGACACCGGAAAATAAAATTCCGACCAATGCACTGCCGCGCAACTGGGAAACCTGCATGACGATGAACAAGACCTGGGGCTATCGCTCGTATGACGATAATTGGAAAAGCACCGAAGAGCTGGTTCGCAACCTCGTGGATATCGCCAGCAAAGGCGGAAACTTTTTGCTGAACATCGGCCCCGATGCCGTTGGCGACATTCCTGAACCGTCTGTCGAACGACTGAAGGAAATCGGAGGATGGATGCAGATGAACGGCGAGGCCATTTACGGAACAGATAAAAGCCCGCTGGCAGCGCAACCGGCGTGGGGTCGCGTCACGCAAAAAGGCGACACGCTTTATCTGCATGTTTTTGACTGGCCGAAGGATGGGAAGCTTGTTGTTCCCGGCTTAAAAAACAAAATTACCAAGGCGTATCTCCTGAAGCCGAACTTTTTTGGCTGGCACAAAAGACTGTCCGCAGCGAATGACGCGGAAGGCATGACCATTGCGGTTCCCGCTATCGCGCCGGACAAAATCTCCTCGACGATAGTTTTGAGATGTGAGACTAATAAATATTAGTTTAGATGGGAAACCCAATACGGAGATGACCCTATGAAACTGCATAGACTTGTTCCTGCCGCGCTTTCGTTTTTTGCCGGAGCACTATCAGCCGCCGCCGCCGGAAAGCCTCCGGCTGCCGCCGCCGCACCGCAAAAGCCGAATATCATTTTTATCCTGGGAGACGATGTCGGGATCGGTGATATCGGCTGCTCCGGTTCCGACCGGTTCAAGACACCGAATATCGACAGACTGGCCACGACCGGCCTGCGCTTTGCCAACGCCTATGCCGAGCCGTTGTGCGGCCCGTCCCGCGCGACGATTCTGACGGGACGCTATGTTTTCCGAACCGGCGCAACGAATCAGGATTCCACCGGGCTCTTCACTCCCGCCGCCGAAAAGATGACGCCCGTCGTGTTGAAGCCGGCGGGCTACGTCACTGCGATGATCGGTAAATGGGGTCAGCTCCCGCTCGATCCGGCTGTTTTCGGGTTCGACGATTACCTGACTTTCACAGGCAGCGGGATCTACTGGAACACGCAAGCCAAAGGCAAAACCTATGTCGTGAACGGCCAGACCGTTCCGTTGCGCGATAAGGAATACCTGCCCGACGTGATGCACGACCATCTCGTCGAATTTCTTACGCAGCACCGCAACGATCCGTTTTACGTCTACTATTCAATGTCGCACATCCATACAGAAATCCTGCCGACGCCGGACAGCGCGACGGACAGCAAGGATCTTTATGCCGATAATATTGCCTACATGGACAAACTCGTCGGCAAACTGATTGCCGAACTGGATCGTCTGAAGTTGCGCGAGAAAACCCTGATCATCTACTTCGGCGACAACGGCACAGCCGGCGGGCATATCGAACAGGCCACCGTCGGCGGACGGCGCCTGCTGGGTGCGAAGGGCTCCATGCTCGAAGGCGGCAGCCGCGTGCCGCTGGTCGTCAACTGGCCGGGCGTGACGCCCGCCGGCAAAGTTTCGCAGGACCTGATTGATTCCAGCGATTTCTTCCCGACGTTCGCCGAGCTGGCGGGGGCGAAACTGCCTGAAAAAACCATTATCGACGGACGCAGTTTTCTTCCTCAGATCCGCGGCGAAAAAGGCCAGCCGCGCGACTGGATATTCATACAGCTTGCCCGGATGTGGTACACGCTGGAACACGGCTGGAAATTGAATCAGGCGGGTGAACTGTACGACATGAGCGGAGCGCCCTGGGCGGAAAAACTTGTGCCGATCGATACGAAAGATCCTGCCGCCATCGCCGCCCGCAAACGCCTGCAGGCCGCTCTCGATCAATTGAATCCTGCCGGCGGCATTCTGGATACAGGTGACGGCACTGGCCGACATGCCAACAAAGCAAAGAAAAAGGCGGTCGCTTCGCCAGCTCAGGGCAGCAAGAGCACGGATACAGAATAAGGGAGCCCGGCGGACCTCTCCCAATGTGAAAGGAACATAATATGAAACTGAATAAATTGATTCCCGCCGCTTTCTCGCTGGCCGCCGGAACGTTGCCGGCTGTCGCCGGAACCACCGCGCCGCAGAAGCCCAACGTGCTGTTCATTATCGTGGATGATCTGCGTCCGGAACTGGGCTGTTACGGCAAAGACTACATTAAGAGTCCGAACATTGACCGCATCGCCAAAGAGGGCATGGTGTTCGACCGCGCCTATTGTCAGCAGGCGGTCTGCTCGCCGTCGCGCTCCAGCGTGATGACCGGCACACGGCCCGACACCACGAAGGTTTGGGATCTTGTCACGCACTTCCGCAAGGCCATTCCGGATGTCGTGACCCTTCAGCAGAACTTCAAGAACAACGGTTACTTTGTCCAAGGTATGGGCAAGGTGTTTCACGGCGGCTACGATGATCCGCAGTCGTGGTCTGTTCCGTGGCAGGTTCCCAAGGCGGTTAAGTATGCTATCGAGGCGAACCGTGTGCTGGATGGACGTCAATACGAGGGCGAACCGGACGGGGACGGCCCAAAGAAAAGTTCAGGCAAACCGAACTCCCGCGGTCCGGCTTTCGAGGGCGCTGACGTGCCGGATGACACCTTCCAGGACGGCAAGGTGGGCGAGCTCGCCGTCTCCACGTTGCAAGAACTCAGCAAGAAGAAAGAACCCTTCTTCCTCGCGGTCGGATTCATCAAACCGCATCTCCCGTTCGTGGCTCCAAAGAAATATTGGGATCTCTATGATCCCGCAACCATCAAGCTTGCTCCGAACAAGTTTTATCCGAAAGACGCTCCAGACTACGCCATTCGAAAAGGCGCCAATGAAGTGAAAAACTACGACGGCATCCCCGCCACCGGTTCGATTCCTGACGACATTGCACGCCAGCTCAAGCACGGCTATTACGCCGCCGTGAGTTACACGGATGCCCAGGTGGGCATGGTGCTTGACGAACTGAAACGCCTGGGGCTGGACAAAAACACCGTCATCCTCCTCTGGGGCGACCACGGCTGGAAGCTCGGAGAGCATGATGCCTGGGCGAAACACAGCACTTGCGAGAACGATGCCAATGCGCCGCTGATCCTCTCGGTTCCGGGAATGAAAAACGCCGGCATGCATACTGACGCGCTGGTGGAATTTGTGGACATCTATCCGACGTTGTCTGAACTGGCGGGTCTGCCGCTACCGTCTCATCTGGAAGGCGTGAGTCTTAAGCCGCTGTTGGATAATCCGAAACGTCCATGGAAGGCCGCGGCATACAGTCAGTATCCGCGCACACAGAATGGCGGGCTGATGGGCTACTCGATGCGCACCGACCGCTACCGCTTCACCGTCTGGGTGAACGATAAGGATCACACCAAGGTGGATGCGATCGAACTGTATGATCATCAGACCGATCCGCAGGAGAACGTGAACGTCGCCAAAGATCCGGCCAAGGCCAAACTTGTTGAACAGTTAATGGAACAATGGAAAAAAGGCTGGCAGGGAGCGAAGCCGCCGGTTGTCACGGCCAAGTGGTGGCAATTGTGGAAATGAGACTAATCGGCTGAACTGAAAATTGTAAAAGGAGCGTCCAATATGAAACTGAATAAGTTGATTCCCGCCGCATTCTCACTGGCCGCCGGAACGCTACCGGCTGTTGCTGGCACGACCGCGCCGCAAAAGCCAAACGTGCTGTTCATTGTCGTGGACGACTTGCGGCCCGAGTTGGGCTGTTACGGCAAGGACTACATCAAGAGTCCTAACATTGACCGCATCGCCAAAGACGGCATGGTGTTCAACCGCGCCTATTGCCAGCAGGCCGTCTGTTCGCCGACACGTTCCAGCCTGATGACCGGCACACGGCCCGATACCACGAAGGTGTGGGATCTTGTCACGCACTTCCGCAAGGCTCTGCCGGATGTCGTCACTCTCCAGCAGAATTTCAAGAACAACGGCTATTTTGTCCAAGGTATGGGCAAGGTCTTTCACGGGAGCCTCGATGACGCGCAGTCGTGGTCCGTTCCGTGGGGCACACCCAAGGCGATCAAGTATGCGATCGAAGAAAACCGTGTGCTGGATGGACGTCAATTTGAGTACGAACCGGACGGAGATGCGAAGACGGCCGAAATCAAGGCGGCTCGGGACGCCGTGGGTATGCCTAGTTCCAAAATGAATTCGCGCGGCCCGGCCTTCGAAGGTGCCGATGTTCCGGATAACACTTTTCAGGATGGCAAAGTGGCCGAGCTCGCCGTCTCCACGCTGCAAGAACTCAGCAAGAAAAAAGAGCCGTTCTTCCTTGCGGTTGGATTCATCAAGCCGCATCTCCCGTTCGTGGCTCCAAAGAAATACTGGGATCTTTACGATCCCGCGACCATCAAGCTTGCGCCGAATAAATTCCGCCCGAAAGATGCACCCGACTACGCCATCCTGCCCGGCGGTGAACTGCGCAACTATTACGGAATCCCGGAAGGTTCAATTCCCGATGATCTGGCGCGCCAGCTCAAGCACGGCTATTACGCCGCCGTGAGTTACACAGACGCCCAGGTAGGTATGCTGCTTGATGAACTCAAGCGCCTAAGCTTGGACAAAAACACCATCGTCATTCTCTGGGGCGATCACGGGTGGAAACTTGGCGAGCATGATGCTTGGTGCAAACACAGCACTTGCGAGAACGACGCCAACGCGCCGCTGATTCTTTCCGTGCCGGGCATGAAGAATGCCGGCGCGCATACCGATGCGCTGGTGGAATTTGTGGATGTCTATCCGACGTTGTCCGAACTGGCGGGCTTGCCGCTACCGTCTCATCTGGAAGGCACGAGCCTTAAGCCGCTGCTTGATAATCCGAAACGTCCGTGGAAGACAGCGGCGTTCAGTCAGTATCCGCGCTCGCAAAAGGGCGGCCTGATGGGCTACTCGATGCGCACCGACCGCTACCGCTTCACCGTTTGGGTTGGCAGAACGGATCGCTCGAAAGTGGATGCGGTCGAACTCTACGATCATCAAACCGATCCGCAAGAGAACGTGAACATCGCCAAGGATCCGGCCAATGCCGCACTCGTCAAACAGTTGATGGCGCAATGGGAAAAAGGCTGGCAGGGCGCGAAGCCGCCGGTTGTTACGGCTAAATGGTGGCAATTTTGGAAATGTGATTAAGAGGCTGAGCGAATGAACATTTTTTGCTATCCATATCGCGGTCTTGTGCTGGCCATCGTCATCGGGCTCGGTCTGGGAAAAAATATTTTTGCTCAGTCCCTGCCGAATCCGTACCGCGCCGTTAACGGTTGGGCCAAAATGCCCGAGGGCAGGCCGATGGGCGCGGTGGGCGATCTGACAATGGATCCTGATGGCAAGCATCTCTGGGCCATTGTCCGATGCACCGCAACCGATCCGAAACAGTTTGGAACCGAGTGCATCGATTCAGATCTGGATCCGGTTCTTAAGTTCGACCTGCAGGGAAACGTCGTGAAAAGTTTTGGCGGCGGCATGTTCATCTGGCCGCATGGAATTGACGTGGACCGTGAAGGCAACGTCTGGGTGACCGACGCGGTGTCTGTCAAAAAAACGCCGCCCGGAGGAAAACGCGGACAACAGGTGGTCAAGTTCAGCCCGGAAGGCAAAGTACTGCTGACTCTCGGCACACCGGGTGTTCCCGGCAACAGTCCCACCAACTTCGATGTTCCTTCGGATGTTGTCATAGCGCCCAACGGCGACATCTTCGTTGCGGACGGCCACAGCTTTGATGCGGGCAACAACCGCATCGTGAAATTTTCCAAGGATGGGAAATTCATCAAGGCGTGGGGTAAAACCGGATATGCTCCGGGCGAGTTCCGCATGCCGCATGCCATCGCCATGGATTCCAAGGGACGTCTGTTTGTCGCCGACCGCGGCAACAACCGGATTCAGATTTTCGACCAGGAAGGAAAATTTCTCGCTCAGTGGACGCAATTCGGCCGGCCGAGCGGAATCTGTTTTGATGACAAAGGTCAAATTTATGTTGCCGATTCGGAGTCCGACAATGTGGAGAATCCCGGATGGGAAATGGGCATCCGGGTCGGTGACGCGCAGACCGGCTGGGCGACAGCTTTTATCCTCTATCCGTGGGGCGATCCCCGCGAGATTCCCGGAACCGGCGCGGAGTTTGTCGCGGTGGATCGCGACGGCAATCTTTACGGAGGGGAGCCTCGGCCGCGGAACATCCAGAAATACATCCGGGTCAGACCCTGATTGAGGAAACGATTGGTCATGTCGAACAGAGAGCAGATTGTGTCGGCGCGTGTGAAGTCCCTCCGTTTGTCCCTGAGCGCACTCCCGCTGATTTTCTCGAATACCCTCGCCGCCGAGACCGCGCCGCAAAAACCGAATATTGTCCTGATCCTGACAGATGACATGGGCTACTCCGATCTCGGTTGTTTCGGCAGTGAAATTTCCACGCCGAATCTCGACGCGTTGGCTGTGAACGGCCTGCGCTTCACGCAGTTCTACAACGCCGCGCGCTGCTGTCCAACCCGCGCCTCGCTGCTCACCGGCCTTTATCCGCATCAAACCGGCATCGGTCATATGGTGGACGACCGCGGCTTCGACGCATATCGCGGCGACTTGAACCAGCGCAGCGTGACGATTGCCGAGGCGCTCAAGCCCGCCGGTTACCGCACCTATGCCGTCGGCAAATGGCACGTCACGCCCGGCAAGACTCCCGAGTCGCTTACGCACAAGCAAAACTGGCCGTTGCAGCGCGGCTTCGACCGCTTCTACGGCACAATTAACGGCTGTGGAAGCTACTGGGATCCCAACTCGCTGATGCGCGACAACCGCGAGGTCACTATCGCCAATGATACGGAGTATCAGCCCGCCGAGTATTACTACACCGACGCCGTCAGCGATCAGGCCTCGCGTTTTATCAGCGAACACGAGCGCGATCATGCCAAGGAGCCGTTCTTTCTTTACGTCGCCTATACCGCTGCGCACTGGCCGATGCAGGCTCGTGAACGTGACATCGCCAAATACAAGGGCCGCTACGACGCCGGTTACGGCTCCGTTGCCTCCGCCCGCTGGGTTAAAGAGCAACTGCTCGGAGTCGTTCAGACTTCATGGGGACTGCCGCCGCCTGCCGAAGACTGGACAAAGGCGAAGAACCGCGAGTTCGAGGCGCGTTGCATGGAGGTCTACGCCGCGATGGTCACGGTGATGGACGAAGGCGTCGGCCGCATCGTGGCCGAGCTGAAGTCACAGGGACAACTCGACAACACGCTCATCCTTTTTCTCCATGACAACGGAGCCTGCGCCGAGCCTTGGGGACGCACCGGCGAGTTCCAGCCGCGTGCCGAAAAACCTTCCCTCTCGCCTTTGAGTAACGACACCGCGCAATACGGCAATCAGCCCGCCCAGACTCGCGATGGCTGGCCCGTGCGCTCCGGCTACGGCGTCATGCCCGGTCCCGCCGACACCTATTTGGCCTACAGCCGCGGCTGGGCCAATGTCTGCAACACTCCGTTTCGCGAATATAAACATTGGGTTCATGAAGGCGGCATCTCGACGCCGCTCATCGCGCACTGGCCCGCCGGAATTCCCGCCGCACAGCGCGGTCGTCTCGATGCGCAGCCCGGCCACCTCATCGACCTCATGGCCACCTGCGTGGATGTCTCCGGCGCGAAATATCCCGAGCAGCTCAACGGCCAAGCCATCCAACCCTTGGAAGGCATCAGTCTGCGTCCGGCGCTCGAAGGCAAATCGCTCCAACGCACACAGCCAATCTTCTGGGAGCATGAGGGGAATCGCGCTATCCGCATCGGATCTTGGAAGCTAGTCTCTAAGTATCCCGGTGATTGGGAACTTTTCGATATGGAAACCGATCGACCGGAACAAAAAAATCTGGCGGCGCAACAGCCGGAGCGTGTCAAGCAGATGGCCGCGCAGTGGGATGCGTGGGCGAAGCGGGTCGGTGTGCAGCCGTGGGCCGTGATCAAAGCCGCCGCCGCCCAGCCGGCCGCTGTTTCGGCGGAATAAGCGGCCGAGCTGAAAAAGTAGAAACCCAATGAGGGAAGCAGGCTGCCTCCTTCGCAAGGAGAGGAATGACTAGTATGAAAATGAATAAAATTTTCCCTGCCGCTTTCTCGCTCGCCGCCGGAACGCTGCCGGCTTTCGCCGCCACCAACGCGCCGCAAAAACCGAATATCATTTTTATTCTCGCCGATGACCTCGGCACAGGAGATGTGAGCTGTTACGGCGCCGACAACCGCAAGACGCCGAATATCGACAAGCTTGCCCTGAAGGGGATGCGCTTCACCCATGCCTACACGGCGCCGTTAAGCGGTCCTTCCCGGGCGTGCATCATGACGGGCCGTTACGCCTTCCGGACCGGCGCGACGAATCAGGACCGGGTGGGCGCATTGAAGTCGACCGATGAAATCCTCACCCCGGCGTTCCTCAAGCCGGCGGGCTACGCCACGACGATCATTGGCAAATGGAGTCAGTTCAGTTTTGATCCGGCTCAAGCCGGCTTTGACGACAACCTGCGATTCAAAGGGAGCGGCTGTTATTGGGGAGCCGACGGCGACGACGACCAGAAGTCAAAAAGAGACTCCTATTTATTGAATGGCAAGACGATGCCGCTGGGTAAAACGGATTACATGCCCGACCTGATGGAAAAGCATCTTTTCGAGTTTATTTCCAAGCACCGGAACGAACCGTTTTACATCTACTACTCGATGTCTCACGTGCATGGAGAAATCGTGCGGACGCCGGACAGCGCGCCGGGAAGAAGCGGGGATGCTCTCTACGTGGATAACTGCGCCTACATGGACAAGCTGGTGGCTAATCTGGTGGACGAGCTCGATCGCCAAAAACTGAGCGACAACACGATCCTCATCTTTTTCGGTGATAACGGAACGGCCAAGACACCTTCGGAACGCTCGACGATCGGCGGCAAAAGGCTGATCGGACAAAAGGGGACGATGCTGGAAGGTGGAGCCTTGGTGCCACTGATCGTCTACTGGCCCGGCGTGACGCCGAAGGGCAAGGTGTGCGACGACCTGATTGATTCGACGGACTTTTTACCGACGCTGGCGGAAATCGCCGGAGTACAGCTGCCCAAAGATAAAGTGTTCGACGGGCGCAGCCTGGTTCCTCAATTGCGCGGGCAGAAGGGAACGCCCCGGGATTGGATTTTCATCGAGCTGGCTAAGAACTGGTATGTGCGCGAAGCCAGCTGGAAGCTCAACCAGTCGGGAGAACTTTTTGACATGAGCGGCTCCCCGTTTAAGGAAATTCTTGTGCCCGGAGGCAATGAGAGCCCGGAGGCTGCCGCCGCGCGCCAGCGCCTGCAGGCGGCGCTCGACAAGTTGAATCCCGCCGGCGGGATTATGGATGACGGCGACGGCTCGGGACGGCACGCCAACAAAGCGGAGAAGAAGAAGGCGAAAGCTTCGGCAACCAAGAAAACAAATACAGAAACCGAATAAGGAAGCAGTCCGCATTTCCCGACACAGAAGGAGCATCCAATATGAAACTGAATAAATTGATTCCCGCCGTTTTCTCACTCGCTGCCGGAGCGTTGCCGGCTGTCGCCGCCGAAGCCGCGCCGCAAAAGCCCAACGTGCTGTTTATCGCTGTGGATGATTTGCGACCGGAACTGGGCTGCTACGGCAAGGCCTACATCAAGAGTCCGAACATTGATCGTATGGCCAAGGCAGGCATGGTGTTCGACCGTGCTTATTGCCAGCAGGCCGTCTGTTCGCCCACGCGGAGTAGCTTATTGACGGGCACGCGGCCCGACACCACGAAGGTCTATGATCTTGTAACGCACTTTCGCAAGGCTCTGCCGGATGTCGTTACCCTTATGCAGAACTTCAAGAACAATGGCTATTTTGTCCAAGGGATGGGAAAAATCTTTCACGGGAGCCTCGATGACCCGCAGTCGTGGTCCGTTGCGTGGCAGACCCCGAAGGCGCCTGTTTATGCGACCTCCAAAAACGCCGAAGAAAGCCCGATTAAAGTGGACGGGGAGCAGGACGATCCCGCGCCTGTGCAGAAGAGCAAAAAAGGCGGTAAAAGTTCCGGCAAGGGCGCTGTTTATGAATGCGCGGATGTGCCCGACAACACTTACAAGGACGGCAAAACCGCCGAACTGGCGATGAAAACACTGCAAGAGATCAGCAAAAAGGACAAACCGTTCTTTCTCGCGGTTGGGTTCAGCAAACCGCATCTCCCGTGGGTGGCGCCAAAAAAATACTGGGATCTTTATGATGAGACGACCATCGAGCTCGCGCCGAATCCGTTTTATCCCAAAGACGCGCCCGACTACGCCATCCGCAAGTTCGACGGAGAGATTTATTCATACAGCGGCATGGTTGCCAAAGGCGAGCCCATCAGCCCGGAGCTGGCGCGTAAACTCAAACATGCCTACTTCGCCTCTGTGAGTTATACGGACGCTCAGGTGGGCATGTTGCTTGACGAGCTGAAGCGCCTGGACTTGGACAACAACACCATCGTCATCCTCTGGGGCGACCACGGCTGGAAACTCGGCGAGCACAACGCATGGGGCAAGCACAGCAACGTGGAAAATGATGTGAACTCGCCGCTGATTCTCTCGGTGCCCGGGATGAAGAACGCCGGGGCCCACTCCGCCGCGCTGGTGGAGTTCGTGGATATTTATCCGACGTTGTCCGAACTGGCAGGCCTGCCGCTGCCAGAGCATCTGGAAGGCGTCAGCTTCAAGCCGCTGCTCGACGATCCGAAGCGTCCGTGGAAGACGGCGGCGTTCAGCCAGTATCCGCGTCCCGACAAGGGAGGGCTGATGGGATACTCGATGCGCACGGATCGCTACCGCTTTACTGTCTGGGTGAACGACAAGGATCACACAAAAGTGGACGCAGTTGAGCTCTACGATCATCAGGTTGATCCGCAGGAGAATGTGAACATCGCCAAAGATCCGGCCAACGCCGATCTCGTCAAACAATTGATGGCGCAATGGGAAAAAGGCTGGCAAGGAGCGAAGCCGCCGATTGCCGCAGCTAAATAAGCAGCCGAGCTAAAAACTACGAAGATCGATGAAAGAAGCGGAATGCATCCTTGAAATCAAGGACGGCGTGGCGCATAATATTTATTAGTACTTTTAGGATAAAAGGGTTGATCGCGGTGGCGTTGCGACAGGGGTTTTTGGGAGGTTCGACATGGAAAAGATTTATGAGATGATAATGACGATGGCCAATCGCGACTTTCGGGTTTTTCCCGGCCTGCGGCAGAAGCTCGTTATGGGTTCTGTTTTTCTGTTGGTTTTCCTGTTCGCCGGAACGCAGGTGAGTGCTGCCGTCACAACCAACACCACCCTTGCGGCGCTGCAATCCGCCATTGACGCTGCTTCGTCGAACGATGTCATTGTCCTGGCCGATGCCACCTATACCGATAATTTCACGTTAACGATTGGCAAAAGCGGGATCACGGTAAGACCCGCAACCCTCGGCGGAGCCTATCTGAATAACATCGCAGCCATTAGTATCAGCGGCAACAACATCACCTTCAGCGGATTCCGATTCACCTCCCGCGCCGCAACAAACGGGACCATTATTACTGTGAGTGGCGACCGCAACCTTTTGACCCAGCTGAATTTTAACGGGTACAACGCAGAAAAATACATCAATCTGCAAGGCCGGTATAACGAGGTGTCGTATTGCAATTTCCAAAACAAACCGGTGACGGCTCAAATCGGTAATCTGATACAGATTTCCCCCGACTACTCTCTCCCCGGCTATAACAAAATCAGGCATTGCTCCTTCCAGAATTCCACCAACGGGAATGAATGTATCCGGATCAGCGACGACGCGACATCAACTTACGTTTCAAGAACGATCATCGAGTTTAACTATTTTAACAACACGGGTCTGGGCGATGCCATTTCGGTTAAATGCCGTGAGAATGTGCTCCGGTATAATACGATGACCAATAATTTGCAGGGGGATTTTTGTTTCAAAAATGGCGACAACAATATTGCGTATGGCAACTTCTTCCTCAATTCCGGCGGGATCCGGGTGGAGAAGGCCAACAACATCTATTGTTATAATAACTATTTTGAAAACTGCGGTGACAGCGTTGTCACAGCCCCTGTGAAATATGTGTACGTCAGTCCGAACCTGGCGAACATCAACTTCATTCACAATACGTTTGTTGGCGGAACGTCAATTGAGCTCACCAACAGCGCGGCCGGTAATACCTGGGCCAACAATATTTTCAGCAACACCAGCGCGAACATCTTCATGGGTTCCGCTGCGGGTATCAAGTGGGCCGGCAACCAGTATTCCGGCACGCTGGACATCCCCATTGCCTCGGGCATGACGAGAACCAACTCGTTGCTGGTGCGCAACTCGGATGGTTATTACGGCCTGTCCGCGAACAGTCCGGCCATTCAGGCGGCCAGCACGAATTATCCCGCCATTCTTGATATCGCCAATGTGGATGACGACCCGGCCCTGACGATGGACATTAGCGGTCAGTCCCGGCCGTCATTAGCGAATTTGAAAGATGTGGGCAGTGTTCAATTCGGAACTACTGGCACTTTAAACCGCCCCTTGTCGACGAACGACGTGGGTCCGGTTTATCTGAGCGGACCTCGTGTTTCGCCAAGCGTGAGTCTGACCGCTCCGTTCGCCCAACAGGAATTCCTTGCGCCGGCGTCGATCACGCTGACAGCCGAGGCATCGTCTGCGATCGGCACGATTACATCCGTGGGCTTCTATAGCGGCACCAACCTGCTCGGAACCGACACCACCGCGCCTTATGCCTACACATGGACGGGTGTGCCGGCGGGTTCGTACAGCCTGACGGCCCGGGCCATGGATAACAGCGGAGTCGTTGGCACGTCGACGGTCGCGGTGATCACGGTTCTCGGCGCCGGCATCACCACGAATAGTTTCACCACGGCAGGCAGCGCGGATTGGACTTGTCCTGCCAACGTTACTTCGATTGTCGTGGAATGCTGGGGCGGCGGCGGCGCGGGCGGAAGCGCACAGCGCACAAGCGGCACCATCGCGCAGTATGGCGGCGGCGGTGCTGGCGGCGCGTATGTTAGGTCCAATGTTTATAAAGTTGTTCCGGATCGCAAGTACTACATGAACGTGGGTGAGGGCGGATTTAACAACTATATAGACAACGACTCTACGGTGTCTGGCGGGGACTCTTGGTTTGACTCCTCATTCGCCATTATCGCCAAGGGTGGAGCTGGCGGGGAAAGTGCGATTGGAAGTACAACCGCAACTGGATATGGATTGGGCGGAACGGGCACAACGAGTGGCAGTGCTGCTGGTGGCGTCGTGTATGCGGGCGGCAGCGGCGCCGCAGGCGCATCCAGCGGTGCCGGCGGCGGCGGCAGTAGCGCCGGAACTGCGGCGAATGGAACGTCCGCAACGTCAAATACGGGTGCCGCGGCGCCAACTGGCGGCGGCAACGGGGGCACCGGCCCGACAATCAATGAAGCAGCTGGCGGCAAGGGGTCTGCCCCCGGTGGCGGCGGTAGCGGCGGCATGTCGAGTAGCAGCATGCTGAAAGCCGGAGGACCGGGCGGCTCAGGTTGGGTTGTTCTGACTTTTGTATCTAATGCTGCGCCCATCGTGAGCTTGACCGCTCCGGCCAACGGAGCGGGCTTTTTTGCGCCAGCATCGATTGAGCTGACGGCCAATGCCTCGGATGCGGACGGCGTGATTACGAACGTAAGCTTCTATAACAGCACCGGTGTCGTCACCACTAATGTCACCACCAATGTCACCACCAGTGTCGTCACCACCAATGTCACCACCAATGTCGTCACCACCCTGCTCGGAACCGATACCACCCCGCCCTCTTTTGCCTATGCATGGACGAATGTGGCGGCGGGCTCATACAGTCTAACGGCCCAGGCCACGGATAATAGCGGACTGGTTCGCACATCGGCGGTTTCGGTGATCACGGTTGTGAATCCCACTTACACGCTGACGGTTAACGGCGGCAGCGGCGGCGGACCGTACACCAACGGAACGCAGGTGGCGATTGTGGCAGCTCCGGTGTCCGGAAAGGTCTTTAGCCAGTGGGCCGGCGATGTCGCGTATGTGAATAACGTCACTTATACGAACGCCACGGTCACCATGGCGAACAATCCGGTCAACCTGACCGCGACTTTTGATAAGTCCATCCTGACGGTCAACAGCGGCACCGGCGGCGGGGCGTACACCAACGGGCAGCGGGTGGCGATCTCGGCAAGTAATATCAACGGAAGGGCCTTTTACCGGTGGACCGGCGATACGAGTGTTCTGTCCAGCAACACGGTGAACACCATGGTGATCATGCCGGCCAATCCAGTCAGCCTGACCGCGACGTACACAAATCTTCCCAACTATTACAGCTTGACGGTCACCAACGGCAGCGGCAGCGGGGCGTACACCAATACGCAGGTGGTGGCGATCTCGGCGAATCCTCCGGCATTCGAGAAGGCCTTTTACCAGTGGATCGGCGATACGCAGTACGTGAATAACGTCACTTATACGAACGCCCAGGTCACCATGTCGACTAAACCAGTCGCCCTGACGGCGACGTATGTGGACATTCAGCGCGCCCTGACGGTCAATGGCGGCACGGGTGGCGGATTCTACACCAACGGAGCACAGGTGACGATTACGGCGACGAATCCTCCAGGGATGGTCTTTGATCGGTGGACCGGCGATACGAATGTTCTGTCTAACGTATTTGTTTTTGGGCACATAGTCACCATGTCGACCAATGCGGTCAGCCTGACCGCAATCTTTAACGACGCCACGAATGGTGTCGTGAATGTGAATTGGGCTGCTTCGGGCGGGTTTTACTACGGTGCGGATCCTAGCATCGGGATTCTTGGGCCTAGCGGTTCCGGCCAGTCAACCATTGCGCAGTTGATGTACAGTCCGAACAATGTGAAAGACGGTATTCTGCCCAGCGGGGTAGGCGCTGTGAACGACGTGGTGTGGGATACGATTACCATCACTGAAAACGGGAACGGGGTGACCGACTGGGCTGCCTTTAGCTTTCGTTCTGTCGTACGGGCATGGACGAACGGCTATGTGTATGCGCTGATATTTCAGGACAATAACGTGCAGCCGGGCGACTGGTATTACTCCACGCCGTTGCTGGCTTTGGAGAAGATTGCCACAAACGGGGTTGCGCAAAATATCGAGATGAACACGGATACGATGAATGGCGATCCCATTGACGGCACGAATGGCAATCAGGTGATTGGGCCAATCGTGCTGACGGTCAACAGCGGAAGCGGCGGCGGAACGTACACCAACCGACAACAGGTGGCGATCTCGGCGAATCCTCCGGCAGCCGCGAAGGTTTTTTATCAGTGGACTGGCGCTACGCAATATGTGAATAACGTCACTTATACGAACGCCTTGGTCACCCTGTCGACCAATCCGGTCACCCTGACCGCGATGTATGTGGACGTCTATTACGCCCTGACGGTTAACAGAGGCAGCCGCCCCTCCACCAATTCGTACACCAACGGAACGCAGGTGGCGATCTCGGCGACTAATATCACCGGAATGGCCTTTGACCAGTGGACCGGGGATACGAGTGTTCTGTCCAGCAACACGGCGAACACCATGGTGACCATGCCTGCCAATCCAGTCAGCCTGACCGCGACGTTCACCAATCTTCCCGGCTATTACACCTTGACGGTCAACAACGGCAGCGGCAGCGGGCCGTACCTCAGCGGAACGAAGGTGCCGATTGCGGCGAGCGATCTAAGATCCGGGGTTACCTTTTACAATTGGATCGGCGCCACGCAGGTTGTGGCCAATGTCACCGCCGCGAGCACCACGGCGACCACGACGAACACGGCAATCACCCTGACCGCGACGTACTCTTACCTCCTGACGGTCACCAACGGTAGCGGCAGCGGTTCGTACACCAACACGCAGGTGGTGGAGATCTCGGCGGCGACTAATATCACCGGAAAGGCCTTTTCCCGCTGGATCGGCGACACCCAGATTGTGAACAACGTCAACTACACGAACGCCTTGGTCACCCTGTCGACCAATCCGGTCAGCCTGACCGCGACGTATGTGGACGCCTATTACGCCCTGACGATCAACAGCGGCACCGGCGGCGGTTCATACACCAACCAAACGGAGGTGACGATTGCGGCAAATCCTCCAGCGACCGGGACGGCCTTTGACCAGTGGATCGGCAATACGGCTGCTCTGAACGCTCTGGAAATGGGCATCAACACTGAGAGCAACGCGGTGACCACGCAGGCCTATCCAATCACCCTGACCGCGACGTACACCAATCTTCCCGGCTATTACGCCTTGACGGTCACCAACGGAACCGGCAGCGGTTCGTACACCAACACGCAGGTGGTGGAGATCTCGGCGACGGCTTCGGCACCCTGGATGACCTTTTACAATTGGATCGGCGACACGCAGGTTGTGAACAATGTCACCTACACGAATGCCTTGGTCACCATGTCGACCAATGCGGTCAGCCTGACCGCGACGTACACCAATCGTCCCGACTGGTACGCCTTGACGGTCAACAGCGGCAGCGGCAGCGGGCGGTACACCAACAGCGCGGTCGTGCAGATCTCGGCGAGCGATACGAGACCCGGGGTTACCTTTAAAGCGTGGATCGGCGATACGCAGTACGTGAACAACATCACCTATACGAATGCCACGGTCACCATGACGAACACGGCAATCACCCTGACCGCGACGTACTATTACATCCTGACGGTCACCAACGGAACCGGCAGCGGTTCGTACACCAACACGCAGGTGGTGGAGATCTCGGCGGCGACTAATACCACCGGAAAGGCCTTTTCTCAGTGGATCGGGGATACGAATGTTTTGTCCAGCAACACGGTGAACACCACGGTCACCCTGTCGACCAATCCGGTCAGCCTGACCGCGACGTATTCGAACCTCTATTACAGCCTGACGGTTAACGGCGGCAGCGGCGGCGGTTCGTACATCTACGGACAGCAGGTGACGATTGCGGCGACAAATGCCCCGGCGGGGAAGGTCTTTGCTCAGTGGACCGGCGCTACGCCGAATCTGTTGTCCAGCAACACGGCGAGCACCACGTTGACTATGCCAGCGGAGACCATAGGCCTGACCTCGACGTACAAAGACCAACCTTACGTCCTGACGGTCAACAGCGGCACCGGCAGCGGGTCGTACACCAACGGACAGCATGTGGCCATCTCGGCGGCTAATATCACCGGAAGGGCCTTTTCTCAGTGGATCGGGGATACGAGTGTTCTGTCCGGCAACACGGCGAGCACCACGGTCATCATGACGAACAGGGCCATCACCCTGACCGCGACGTACACCAATCTTCCCGGCTATTACAGCTTGACGGTCAACAGTGGCAGCGGCAGCGGGCCGTACACCAACACGCAGGTGGTGGCGATCTCGGCGAGCGATACGAGACCCGGGGTTACCTTTAAAGCGTGGCTCGGAGATACGCAGTATGTGAACAACATCACCTACACGAATGCCTTGGTCACCATGCCCGCACAGGATATCACCCTGACCGCGACGTACTATTACACCCTGACGATCACCAACGGAACCGCCGATGCCGGGCCGTACACCAACATGCAGGTGGTGGCGATTGCGGCCAGCAATGCTCCGTCCGGAATGATCTTTAACCGGTGGACCGGCGATACGCAGGTTGTGGCCAGTGTCACGGCCTCGAACACCACGGTGACCTTCTCGACCAATCCGGTCAGCCTGACCGCGACGTACACCAATCTTTCCGGCTATTACACCTTGACGGTCAACAGCGGCGGCGGCAGCGGAGTATATTCTAATGGAGTGCAGGTGGTGATCACGGCGAATGCTCCGATGAACGGGACGGCCTTTGACCGGTGGACCGGCAGCGGGACGCAGGTTGTGGCCAGTGTCACGGCCTCGAACACCACGGTCACCATGACGAACAGGGCAATCACCCTGACCGCGACATACACCAATCTTCCCGGCTATTACACCTTGACGGTCACCAACGGCAGCGGCAGCGGTTCGTACACCAACACGCAGATGGTGGCGATCTCGGCGGATGCTCCGGCAATCGGCAAGGCCTTTAGCCGTTGGGTCGGCGATACCGCATATGTGGCCAATTCCAATTCCGCGAGCACTACGGTGACTATGTCGACCAATGCGGTCAGCCTGACCGCGACGTATTCGAACCTCTATTACAGCCTGTCGGTCAGCAGCGGCGGCGGCACGACCAACGCCACCTACATGCAGGTGGTGGCGATTGCGGCGGATAATAGGTCGTCATCAGGACAGGCCTTTGACCAGTGGACCGGTAGCGGGACGCAGTATGTGGCCAATGTCACCGCCTCGAACACCACGGTGACTATGCCCGCGGCGAACATCTCCTTGAGAGCAACGTTCAAGGCATCCACTTACGCGCTGACGGTCAACAGCGGCAGCGGCAGCGGTTCGTACACCAACACGCAGGTGGTAGCGATCTCGGCGGATGCTCCGGTTGGAACGGCTTTTTATCAGTGGATCGGCAACACGCCATATGTGAACAACGTCACCTACACGAACGCTACGGTCACCATGCCAGCGACAAATATCGCTCTGACCGCGACGTACTCTTACCTCCTGACGGTCAACAGCGGCAGCGGCAGCGGTTTTTACACCAACGGACAGCAGGTGACCATCTCGGCGACTAATATCACCGGAAAGGCCTTTGACCAGTGGATCGGGGATAAGAATGTTCTGTCCGGCAACACGGCGAGCACCACGGTCACCATGACGAACACGGCAATCACCCTGACCGCGACGTACACCAATCTTCCCGGCTGGTACACCTTGACGATCAACAGCGGCAGCGGTAGCGGGCCGTACACCAACACGCAGGTGGTGGCGATCACGGCGGCGGCTCCGGCAACCGGAAAGGCCTTTTCCCACTGG
>CAIKWE010000038.1 GCA_903831085.1 uncultured Verrucomicrobiota bacterium
AATCGTTGTCGTCAACGGCCTGCGCGTTTTAAATACGTCAGCCGTCGAAGTTCTCCATCCCGCCGATCCTGATTCTCAAGGTGGAGCGGGCTCTCCGAGCACGCTTTCTTCTGTAGCTGCGGACGTTGGCCGCGGCCTTCCGCAAGCCTGCCAGTTCCCTTGGCTAGAATCCTATTTCCAAACTCTCTTCGATCCTGCCGAGCAGCTCGACTACTTCTACGCATGGCTCCGCCGTTGGTATATCTCGGCGCGGGACGGTCGTATGCTTCCCGGTCAGGCCTCATTCTTCGCTGGAGTTCCGAACACTGGAAAAACACTGCTCTCTACCGTTATCCTTTCCCGCATCTTTGGCGGGCACACCGATGCCAGTAATTTCCTGTGTGGCGAAGACAATTTCAATAGCCACCTGTTCAACAATGCGGTCTGGTCAGTAGATGATGTCGTGCCGCTGACCGACCACAGAACCCATCTGCGGTTTTCTGCGTTGATCAAAAAAATGGCGGCTAACCGCACCTTTTCCGTCCGGGAAAAATTCAAGGTGGATAAAACAATCGAATGGAACGGACGGATAGTTGTCACCTGCAATACCGATCCGGAGTCTATCCGCATTCTGCCCGATGTGGATTTATCGAACAGGGATAAGATCAATCTGTTCCGTGTGGCGGATCGCGATACCTTTACGTTTCCCCGCAATGTGGCCGACATCATTCAGGCGGAGTTGCCGTTTTTCCTCCGCTGGCTTATCGACTGGACACCGCCGGATCACGTTCTTGGCGATTCGCGCTACGGCGTTAAAACCTACTGCGAGGATTCTTTACTTGATGCGGCCCGTCATTCATCCAGTGCCTATTCCTTCCTTGAGGTCTTACTAAAATTTCTTGAAGGACAGGTTTCCGATGTCTGGACAGGTTCAGCCACCGATCTGCATACCGCGATGTTGAACGATACCGATGGACTGGCCGGTATTGCCGCCAAATATACGACGAGTCAGGTCGGACGTGAATTATCGAAGCTGGCATCCCAAGGTTACCCGCTCACGCAAACTCGTCTAAAGGTACGGCGGATTTGGACGATCAACATTAAGCAGCTCTCAACCGGAGTCGCTGACGATCCCGCTCCGTTCTAAAATGTAGACGCGATGCTATCATCGCGTTTCTGCCTGCGGTAGGGATGTATTACCGCAACATCTGCTGTCACCGTAGAAATCGGGTTCACCCCGTTGCCTGACGCTTCACACTATTTCATTCCCGGCAAATGCCGGTTGACAGGGTGACGGGTGACAGCACCTTGAAAACCGTAGCTCTTTTCAGCCCTCATATTTCAGCATCCTCGGATTTCCGGTTTATCTATTATTATATTTTGCTGTCATCAGTGTCATCGCTGTCATTGACCAATAAACACAGGGGTTTCGTGGGTGACAGCAAGGATGACAGCAAAAAGTGCTGTCACCTTATGCCCTCATCGCGTTTCTCTCCATATCAGTGGGTGGCGGGACATACGCCACTTCATCCCGTCAACCCGTCCCGTCACCAACCTATCGGTTGTCTCCGTGCCAGGTTCACGGGCTGTTTACCTCGGGCGTCCGCTAATCCCGCACATCATGAGCTTGCCCGTCCCGATCAGCGTCCTTCGGTCTCCGTCCTCTGTCCTCCGACCTCCGTCCTCTGAATCGTTCCGGCCTTCACTCATCATGTTGCGGGGCGGACTCCCTCGGGCTGTCTGCTGTTGCAGACGACACTCCGTGGGGTGGTATGGGTTGAACGCAGACCGGTTCAGTTCCGGACAATCACCGGAATTCACCGGCCTGCTCTCGGGGAATAGCTCGGCGGCCACGCTCACGGGTCTTGCAACCGAAGGACCGGCCAACATCGCATAATTGATCAATTATGCAACGTGGGCCTTTGCTTCAACCCTTTCGCTCAACAGAACTCGTTCTGTCAGGGCCGCCTCGCGCTCATCCGTCCGGCTGTTGTTCATCCGTTCCGTCTTCGCAGGGCTCAGCCCGCACCGGCTCGCGCCCTCACACGGCGACAGGCTTCGATGGCCTCACCGTTTTCACTTGTCCCGCTCCACCGAAGAAGCAAACCCACCCTCTGGGCGGGTTTTCCTCTCGGCGTTTGCTCAGCAAAAGCCTCACTCCTTTCCCAGGGGGAAGCCCCCCCGCAAGCGGCCCGCTTCCCCCTTCGGCGAATACGCCTCACCCCTTTTCCC
>CAIKWE010000039.1 GCA_903831085.1 uncultured Verrucomicrobiota bacterium
CCGGAGGCTCAACAACCTGGACTTCCCAATATTGCCCGATGGCGGGTTGCTCGAAGAGTTGACTTCGCCCAAATCCTAACTTAGAAACTGGATCCACACACGGGGGCAGGTCAGGAGCATTAGAATTATTTTTAAAACCGCACTTTGAATCAAAACGAATTAGCTGTATATATGACAGTCGTAATAATTACCTAAACATTTGCATGTTATAGTCTGTCATTTTTACTATTTCAATGTAAAATTCTGAAAATATACGGGTTAAATATACGGCATTTGAGGAGGCAAAAGTGCGATGATAAAAGAGTTTCAGAGTAAATACGGTCTGACAAATCGCCATCTGGCTTTGCTGTGCGGTTGCTCGCTGGCCACAATCCAGAAGTGGCGCAGCGGCAGTGTTCCGGTTCCCGGAATTACAAAACGGTTGATCGCGTTGTTGGATGCTCTTTTTGGAGGGAACGCCGGGCTTTGTGAGTTTGCCGAGCGGTTTGCAGAGGCCGATGAAACCAACGGCGATCCGTCGGTCATCTTGAGTGATTTTTCCGAGCGGGCGGTTCAGATTGTCCGTGGCCGGGAGTTTTCCCGAGCGGCCGAGGCTCTGGAAGAGAAATTCCAAACCTATTTTGAATTCCTGCCGGATATGGTGATTCTGGTGAAGCCCGATGGAACGATCGCCGGGGTAAACCGGCGGTTTGAGGAGCAGCTGGGCCGCCGCCGCGAAGAGGTGACAGGCGTATCCTTTGACGGAATTTGCCCGGCGGATTCGCTAAAAACGGTCCGGCTGGCCATTGAGCGCGCCCTGCGCGGGGCCAGCGCCGTATTCACTCTGAATCTGCAACACCCTGCCGGGTATACCGTTGGGGTGGAAGCTTCTTTTTCCTCGGTACGCCAAGGTGATGAAACGCTGGCAATCGGCGTATTGCGCGGTTTACGGACAGCCGCAGAAGGCCGGGATACGACAGAACGACGGCTGCGGTATGACCGGCTTCTATCGGACTTAATCGAAACCATATCAGAGACATCCTCTGACGGTCCTGATGCAGGGATAAAGAAAATTCTCGGCAAGGCGGGGACTGCCGCCGGAACCGGACGGGCGTTTTTCTTTCAGTTGAGTGATGCCGGCCGGTTGACCGGTAAGACCGTTGAATGGTGTTCTGCAGGAATATCTTCCGGAGCCGCTGAAATGATGAGCCATCCAGAGTTATCCGTTCCCTGGCTGGCGGAAAGACTCCGTAAAAAGCATTTAGTTGCTATAGGGAGCGTTTCGAAGATGGGGCCGGGGGCCGCGGTCGAACAGCAGATTCTGGCCGCGCTCGGGGCGCAATCGGCGCTGTTCGCCTTGATTACGGATCGCGGAAGCCCGGCGGGTATTGTCGGTCTTGCCGATCTGCAGGGCGACCGTCAGTGGCATCGGGATGATTTTGAAATGCTGCATGCGGTGTCCGACAGTATCTGGGCTGTGGTGGCCGGCAGCCGCCGTGCCCGTGCGCCGGAGTTTTCGCACCATGAGTTTGAGGCGGCGCTGCAGCAGGCGGGGCTTGGATTCTGGCAGTGGGATATTCCGTCCGGCCGTGCAATGTATAACGGAACATGGTGCGCTATGCTGGGGTATCCTCCGGAGGAGGTTGAGCCGCGCATAGAGTTCTGGAAAAAATGGATTCATCCGGATGACTTCCAGCAAGCCATCGAACAGCTGGATCGGTATTTACGCGACAGTTCGGCGGACTACCGGTCTGAGTTTCGTATCCGCCATAGGGACGGGCATTGGATATGGGTGCAGAGCAGGGGGCAGATTACGGTCTGGGATGCACAGAAAAATCCGGTGCGCATGACCGGTACGCATCTTGATATCACCTGTCAGAAAGAGGCGGAGTTGCGAATGCAGGCGGCTAAGGAGCGGACGGAGAAATCGAGTCTGGCCAAAGGCGAGTTCTTGTCTGAGCTGAGTCATGATTTGCGCACGCCGATGAGCAGCATTATTGGCACAGGGCAGGTGCTTAAACAGGAGTTGCCAAGCGCCGCTTTGCGGGATATGGCCGACATCATTCTGCAGAGCAGTGATGAAATGATGAAGCTTATTGACGGCCTTCTTGACATTCCTGATTTGAAGAGCGCAGGCCCGGGAGATTCTGACGGAGCGGTTCTCTGTGACTCCGGCGATGCCAATGCGTCGGCGGTATTGATTGTAGAGGACAATCTCGCCAATCGGGAAGTATTTGACTTAATGCTCCGGCGGCTAGGATGCCGGACGGAGGTGGCCGGCAATGGACTGGAGGCAGTTGAGAAAGCGGCCGGGAAGTCCTTTGATTTTATTTTCATGGACATTGAAATGCCGGTTATGAACGGGCTGGATGCTGTGCGGGAAATTCGTCGTAAAGAGACGGCAGACGGGCGCCGTCCAGCCGTCATCTGTGCGGCAACAGCCTATGCGCGGCCCGGTGACCGGGAGAGATATCTTGCGGCGGGCATGAATGAATATCTCCCCAAGCCGATCAGCCTTGACTCGCTTGCTAAGGTGCTTGAAAAGCACAGGCCAAAAGAAAACGAAAATCCCGACTCAAAACGGTGATCTGGGTCTCAATGAATGACTGTATCAAGAAAAATTAAACGGATGGGCGGTCACTCACCTAAGACCAAAATCGAAGGCGTTTCCGGAGATGGCGGGCGTAGCGGGGTTTGGCTGATCTGGGTTTTTCTGCTGGCGGGGTTGCTTTCTACTGGCCTGACAATCTGGCACGCGAAATCGGCGGTAGATTTGTCGGCGGAAAAGGAGTTCGAATCCGTATGCAAGGAAATCTGCGGGAAAATTTCTGACCGGCTCGGGGCACACGAACAGATTCTGCGCAGCGGAGCGGCGTTTATCGAACACTCAGTTGGTGTCAGCCGTCAGGAATGGAAATTTTTCACCGAACGTCAGAAAGTTGAACGGCAGCTTCCCGGTATTCAGGGTTTAGGTTTCGCCCTGCTGATTCCACGCGAGAAGCTGGTGCAGCATATTCAGGAGATTCGTGCAGAAGGGTTTCCTTCCTATCAGGTGCGCCCCGAGGGCGAACGCGAAATCTACTCTTCGATTATCTATCTCGAACCGTTTACAAACCGCAATCTTCGCGCATTCGGCTACGATATGTTTAGCGAACCGATCCGCCGGGCGGCGATGGAAGTGGCGCGTGATCGGGATGCCGCCGCTCTTTCAGGAAAAGTTAAGTTGGTTCAGGAAACCGACCAAGATGTTCAGGTCGGCACGTTGATGTACGTGCCGGTGTACCGCTCTGGAATGCCCCATGAAACGGTCGACCAGCGCCGCGCCGCTATTCTGGGCTGGGTCTACAGCCCCTACCGGATGAATGATCTCATGCAAGGCATTCTGGGAAGATGGGATCTGATAAATGCACAGCGCATTCACCTGGAAGTTTTTGACGGAAGGCAGATTCGTTCTGCAGCGTTGCTTTATGATTCCAAGGCGGTTGGCAGATTGTCCCACAGTCCGGCTAACATGATGACCCTTCAGGTGCCGATCGTAGTTGCCAATCAGAACTGGATATTACAGTTCTCCCAGTCAGTTGCTCCATTGACTGCCGCAGAATACGCCGGAGTCTGGATCCTAGCCGTCGCCGGAACAACCATCACTCTGCTGCTTGCCCGTCTGCTATTTATGTTGCAGAGCACGCGTTCGAAAGCTGAATGGCTGGCTCGGCAACTCACCGGAGAGTTGCAACACACCACAGACCGGCTGACCTTGGCGACCAAGGCCGGCGGCGTGGGCATCTGGGATTACGAGGTGATTAATAACGAACTGATCTGGGATGAACAGATGTTTGCCTTGTACGGGATCACGCGGAAGCAGTTCGGCGGTGCCTATGAGGCTTGGCAGGCCGGAGTTCATCCTGATGATCGTCATCGCGGCGATGAAGAAATAAAAATGGCGTTGCGCGGCGAAAAAGAATTCGACACCGAGTTCCGTGTGCTCTGGCCGGACGGAACCGTTCACGATATTCGCGCGCTGGCCAAGGTGCAACACGACGCATCCGGCCGGCCTTTGCGCATGATCGGCACCAATTGGGATATCACCGTCCGAAAGCAAGCCGAGGCGACGCTCAGTCTGCGCGAATCCTACCTGTCTGCCATTCTTGAAAACCAGGCGGGTCTCGTTTGGCTTAAAGATGCGGAGAGCCGGTTTCTGGCCGTGAACGAGGCTTTCGCAACCGCTTGCGGTAAACAACAGGCGAGCGATCTGGCGGGCCTGACGGATTTGGATATTTGGCCTGCAGAGCTGGCGGAGAAATACCGCAAAGATGATTTTGCTGTTATGGAACTGCGGAAACCGGTCATGGTGGAAGAACAGGTTTATGAACAAGGGGTGGCTAAGTGGTTTGAAACCTACAAAACGCCTGTCTTTGACGGGCAGGGTGCTGTGATTGGAACAACCGGTTATGCCCGTGACATTACGCCGCGAAAACAGATGGAGGAGGCTCTGTCCCGGCAGATAGCCCTGCTATCCAACCTGCTGGACTCGCTTCCGGAGATTGTATTCTTCAAAGATTCCGACGGCATCTATCTCGGTTGCAATCCGTTTTTCGAAGAGTTCCTGGGTAAATCGCGCGAGGAGATTATCGGACATACGGACGAGGATATCTTCCCGAAAGAAATTGCCGAGTTCTTCCGCGAGAATGACCGCATCATGATGGCGCAGAATAAAGCGCGGCACAATGAGGAGTGGATCACCTATCCCGACGGAAGACGGATTCTGATCGACACATTGAAGGCTCCGCTTGTCTCTGCGGACGGAAAAGTTATCGGACTGCTTGGCGTCAGTCGCGACATTACCGACCGCAAGCAGGCCGAAGATGCGCTGGTGCAGCAATCTCTGCTTCAAAAAATACTAATGGATATTGCCACGACATACATCAATCTGCCGCTAGAAGAGGTGGATCAGTCTGTCCAGACGGCGCTGAGAAATCTGGGAGAGTTTGTCGAAGCGGACCGGGCCTATATTTTTGACTATGATTTTTCCGGAGGGATATGCACCAACACGTTCGAATGGTGCCGAGATGGAATCAGTCCTCAAATTGAAGCCTTGCAGGCGGTGCCGCTGGCGGAACTGCCGGACTGGGTGGAAACGCATCGGCGAGGTGATGCCGTTTATTACCCCGACGTAACGGCACTGCCGCCCGGCGGCGCACGGGATATTCTGGAGCCGCAACAGATCAAGAGCCTTTTAACCATTCCTCTTACGCATAGGGATGACTGCCTCGGGTTTGTCGGCTTTGATTCGGTCCGGCGACACCACGTTTATTCAGAAAAAGAACGCACCCTTCTCACGCTTTTTGCGCAAATGCTGACGAATATCCGGCTCCGCCGGAAGAACGAAGCAGCGTTGGTAAATGCCACTTCGCGGGCCAATGACATGGCGGATAAGGCCGCCGCCGCAGCAATAGCCAAGACTATGTTTCTGGCCAACATGTCACACGAAATCCGCACGCCGCTTAATGCGGTGCTGGGCCACGCTCAGATCATGAGCCGCGAGTGCAGCGAATGCCCGACTGCCAGTGAATCCCTGCCGTCCATTGTCCGAAGCAGTGAGCATCTGCTGGAACTGATCAACGACATTCTGGGGATTGTCCAGACGGATGTACAAGACATTGTATTGGCGGCTTCGGACTTTGATTTTTATTCCCTGCTGGATTCTGTCCGGGTGATAAGCGGGCAGAAACACCGTGGAGCTGTTCCTGTTGAAATTGTGATGGCACCGGATTTGCCGCAATTTCTCTATGCGGATAAGGGGAAAATCCGTCAGGTGCTGCTCAATCTGGTCGGCAACGCGATCAAGTTTACAAAGCAGGGGCGCGTCTGCCTGTCGGCGGGATTCTGCCGAACCGGCACCGACAACGGGTTAGTGCTGACGGTGGATGTGGAGGACACCGGCGACGGGATAGATGCAGGGCAGCTTGAACGGATATTCAATCTGTTCGAACAGGCCGGACGTGGACAGCAGTTAGGGAAAGGAACCGGACTGGGACTGCCCCTGAGCCGCCGTTATGCGCAGGCGCTGGGTGGTAATGTCATCGTGCTGCGCAGTATTCCCGGAGAGGGCAGCATCTTCCGGTTCACCTTCACGGCCCGGCAGGGCCGTTCGGAAAAAACAGGAAACGCCAAGGTGGTCCGTCGCATTGCGCCCGGACAACCCGTTCTCCACATCCTGGCGGTCGACGATGATTTAGAGAATCTTCAAATGTTGCGGTTCATGCTTGAGGGGGTCGGGTTTGCCGTTGACGTTGCAGAAAGCGGTGCCAGTGCGCTGGACAAATGCAATGGAGCAAGCGGATTCAACCTAATCCTGATGGATAAACGGATGCCCGGCATGGACGGTATTGAAACAGTAAAACGCCTGCGAGAACTTCGCGGCGGGCGAAATATTCCGGTTATTATGGTTACGGCCAGTGAGTTGGCGGATGAAGAGCCGGGGATAGTGGACGGGTACGTGTCCAAGCCGCTGAGTCGGGATTTTCTGCTGCTGGAAATTCAGCGCCTCACCGGGGTGCAATACGAATATGATCAAGAGACGGTTGTGCCGCAGAACCAGCAGATCGTCATCGGCCTGGACGATCTGTTGCAGATTCCGGCGGCCCAACGAGAACTATTACGGGATGCCGTCCATTCCGGAAATATCCGGCAGATGAAAAGTGTAACAAAAGAAATCGCGCGCTGTCATCCCGAACTAGCGGCCGCCTTGAGCGATCTGATCAGACACTATGATTACGATGAATTAAACCGGTTGCTTAAGCAAAACCAAGGAGAGTCCTGATGAAAACTGACATACCTAGAGAATCGATTATGATTGTAGACGATGAGCCGGAGAACCTTAATGTGCTCAGCAAAATGCTGGGCCGTCAGGGGTGGAATATCCGCGTGTTTCCGCGCGGCGACCTGGCGCTGCACTCCGCTTATTCGAACCCACCCGACCTGGTTTTAATGGATGTCATTATGCCGGAGGTTGACGGCTATCGGGCCTGTCAGGGGTTCAAGAACAACGATACACTGAAAGACATACCGGTTATTTTTTTAAGTGCGTTATCCGGTTTGCAGGACAAGGAACGTGCCTTTGCGGCTGGCGGAGCTGACTATATTACTAAACCGTTCTATGAGGCGGAAGTGCTTGCCCGTGTTCGCGTACAACTAGAGCTTCGACGGCAGCGCTTGTTTCTCGAAAATCTGGTATTGCGACGTACCGCCGAGCTGATGGAGGCGCACCGCCGGCTGCGTATATGGGATGATGCCAAAAACCAGTGGCTCAACCTGCTCTCCCATGAAATGCGGACGCCATTGACCGGCATCATCGGCATCACCGAGCTGCTTTTTCACAGTCTACCCCCTGAATCCGATATTCACGACCTGCGGCGTGATTATGATCTATCCCGTCATCGGATCACTAAACTCATTGATGATGCCTTGGTGCTGACGGAGATCGATGTTACTTCCAAGAAGTTTGCGGTCAGTCGGGTGCCGTGGGCGGACATTTGCGCCCAATTACGTAAAACCGCCGCCGAAGAATTGCCACATACGGACATCCGGTGGTTGTCTGACGGTCCTGATGCGTCCGTTGCAGTCGAAGTAGAGTCGGATCTGCTTCAACGCGCATTTTTTGATCTGATAACAACGGCGGCGCATTGCACGCTGAACGGTGAAACGGTCTCTGTTAAATCTTCCAGTGACGGATTGTGGCTGCGGGTCGCCATTTCTACGAATGGACAGTCTCTGCCTCTATCTGATATGGATACTTTCTTCGAGGTCTGTGGACAACGCACCTTACTGAAAGGCGGTGGCGATTTCGGACTGGCACCCGCTTTGGCGAAACGTATCATCAGTCTTTTTGAAGGCGAGTGTTCTGTGCGTAACGGGGAGTCCGGCGGAATAGTTATTGAAATCAAACTCCCGATTTCTGGAGCGGAGGCCTGAAATGGTAAAACACATTGTTGTCTGGCAGATGAAAGAAAATGTTTCTGAGGAACAGAAACGGGAGATGAAGCGACTGCTGGAAGCGCTTGTCAGCCGAATTCCGAGAGTCCTCAAAATAGAGGTTGGAATTGATTCCGAGAACGAAACCATGTCGCTCTATTCCGAATTCACCTCGAAAGAAGCTCTGGAGGCTTATCAAGCGCATCCTTCTCATCGGGATGTTGTGACTTTTGTCAGAAAGCTCGTGATAGCCCGGTCGGTTTGTGATTACACCGTCTGATACCAAGTTCGCATGATCTTCGGTTTTTATTACCGCGCCCAGCGGACGCGGCTACAGAAAATCTTTCTCACTGTGGGTGCGGACGGTGGCCGCGCCTTGTACCGATAATCATGCGTATTGGGTATAATTATTCACCCAGCGTGTGCTCGGCGATGCGGTTTGCGTTGCGCTCTTTACCGTCCATCAGATTTTCTGATTTTATTCCGGCATAACCGTTCGCACCGACATCCACGATAGCGATATCCACTCCGATTTCTAAATCCGCATAGACTTCTGTCGTTTCGGAGCGCCGTCTGGATCTGGCGTCGAATTTGTCGTAAAGCGGAACCATGATCTCGTACGTAAACGTGCGACCGTCCAGCCGGACAACCGCCTTCGCCGGATTATGCGCCGGGAACCGGTCCGTGCCGGCCAGTTTTCTCCAGACGGTGACTTTGTTTTTCGACAGGCCGAAGATGTAGTGCTGCGCGCTGTTTTGATGTTTTGAATAATCAGCCGGCTTGCTGCCGGTGTCGCCGCGCACAAAAATTTCCACGCAGTCCTGCGCGTTGGAATTCACATAACGGTCCTGCAGAACAATACTGGAATCGTCATAGCGCACGGCGATGTAAAGCGAGGGATCATCGTTCCACTGGAGCGCCCACTGCGCGTTGGAAATATTGACCGGATTGCCGGAGAGTGTTTTGTCCAGCGGGGTCCACGCAACATTTCTCCAGTCGTTCAACTGTCCGTCAACCCGGATGCGCCCGGCCTCGGGAATATCTTTTGGTCGGCCCATTTCGGCGCGGGCGATTCCGATCAGCAGAGCCAGAATCGGGAAAACAATCTGCGGTTTCATGGCCTTTAATGTAGATGGAATTTCTGAAAAAGAAAAGAAGAAGGCATGGAATGTTGGAATGGGGGAATGATGGATGAATGGGTAAAGGGAGCTGCAACAATTCAATAATCCCGTATTCCATTATTCCGTGCCCTTGGTTGCCTTTTCAGTCCGGGTACGGTAATGATTTCCGTCATGGAGAAAATCACCAGCCTGCAGAACGAGCGCGTGAAGCGGATCATCAAGCTTCAGCGCAAGGCTTCCGTGCGCCGCGAGGAAGGTCTTACCGTTATCGAAGGCGCGCGCGAAGTTTCGCGGGCGATGGAAAACGGCTGGCTGCCCACCGAACTCTGGCTTTGTTCAGAACTTGGGAGCGACAAACCGCGAATAGACTCGAATGAACACGAATGCTTTCAATGCGCCCGGGCGGTATTCGAAAAAATTTCATACCGGGAAGGACCGGACGGGGTTTTGGCGGTCGGGCCACTGGTCGGCAAAACGCTCGCCGAACTAAAGCTGCCGAAAAGCCCGCTGATTCTTGTCGCTGAAGGATTGGAAAAACCGGGCAACGTCGGCGCACTTCTGCGCACGGCTGACGGCGCGGGCGCGGACGCTGTGATTGTCTGCGATCCGGCGACTGATCTGAATAATCCGAATGTGATCCGTGCGAGCATTGGAACGCTGTTTTATCTGCCGGTCGCCGAGGCGACTGCGGAAGAGACTCTTGCGTTTTTGAAAGGGAAGGGCGTTAAAATTCTTTCCGCTGTGCCGGATGCGAATGCGGTTTATACAGATGTTGATTTAACGGGGCCGGTCGCGATTGTGGTTGGCGCGGAAGACAAGGGACTTTCCAATGTTTGGAAAACCGGAGCGGATTTGAATGTTAAAATTCCAATGCTTGGGAAAAACGATTCGCTGAATGTCTCTGTTTCCGCCGCGATTCTGCTCTACGAAGCGGTCCGTCAGCGCCGCAAATAAAAAAGGATTAAGCCAGCCTTCGCTAAAGAGCCTTTAAAAATGGTGCGCCTGCCGGGAGTCGAACCCAGATCACCGGCTTCGGAGGCCAGCGTTCTATCCATTGAACTACAGGCGCGTTCAAAAAGAGTGTTATCTGTTAGCGGTTAATGCCCGCCGAGAAAAGCCAAAACAATTTAATTCTGTTTTGAAATATCAGCGGGAACGCTCATAATGCGCCCGTTAAACATAAAGGAGGAACACGATGGAACTCAAAGGAAGCCAGACCGAGAAAAACCTGATGTGCGCGTTCGCCGGGGAATCGCAGGCCCGCAACCGTTACACCTACTACGCCAGCGCCGCCAAAAAAGAGGGCTACGTGCAGATCGCCGATATTTTTGAGGAAACCGCCAACCAGGAAAAGGAGCACGCCAAGCGTCTCTTCAAGCTGATGGAAGGCGGCGAGATCGAAATTCCGGCGAGCATCTTTCCTGCCGGGCCGGTCGGCGTGACGTATGACAATCTGCTGGCTGCCGCCGCGGGTGAAGAGCATGAATGGACTTCGATGTATCCTTCCTTCGCCAAAATCGCCAAAGAAGAAGGGTTCACTTTAATCGCCGCTGTCTTCAGTGCGATTGCCGTCGCCGAAAAACAGCACGACAAGCGCTACAAAGAACTCGCCGCCAACATTAAAGCGGGCAAGGTGTTTGAGCGCGCAGAAAAAGTCGTCTGGCGCTGCCGCAACTGCGGTTATGTGCATACCGGCACCAAAGCGCCCGCCAAGTGCGTGGCATGCGATCATCCGCAGGCGCAGTTTGAACTGCTCGGCGAAAACTGGTAAGCCGTCCGGCGCAATATGACAACGCGGGTTTTCCAATGTTTGGAAAATCCGCGTTTTATTTTTCCAACCTTTGGAAAGTCCCATTACCGGCGGCAGGTTGCGCGGCGCAATGAGAGGTTGAACCCGATTTGCCGCAGGCCTATGCTCCTGCTTTGAAAACCGTGAATAACCTCCATACATCTGAACGGCGTAGCAGTCGGCTGGCGTTCGCGCTCAGTTGTCTGCTGCATATCGCGGCAGGGACACTGATTTTTTTTATGGTGCGGAATTTTGCCGTCGAACAGTGGCCGTCGATGGGCCCGGGAGCGGCCAGCCAGAATGTCATGCAGATCGAATTACGGCCCGCTGCGGCGGCGTTCGCTCAACCGGCATTACCGCCGCCTAAGCCGGCAGAGGTGCCGCTTGAAGAAATCCAAAAACCGCCGGAGCCTGTGCCGCGACCTGATCCCGCTGAGTCGCGACCTGCCGAAGCGCAGACCGCGCAGGTGGCGCAGTCGGCCTCCGCGCCGGGCGCTCAGGTGGAAGCGGCTGAACCGCTGGCCGGGAAGGGGTTTATCGGAGAAGTTAACTGGCGCACGCTGGCGGTTGCGAAGGTCCGCGCGATGATTGAGCGCGAAAAACATTATCCACCGTCGGCGCAAAAAGCCGGCTACACCGGCCGGTTTCTTGCGCTCATCCGCCTCGAGCCGGACGGAACGGTTTCCGGCTGTGAAATCAAAGAGCGGCGCGGGCATCCGCTGCTCGGCAAGGCGGTTGAAGCCACATTGGAAAAAATTAAGGGCCGGACCGTCGGCATTACCCTGCCGGAGCGGTTTGATATTCTGCTGCCGATAGAATTTGAATTGAACTGATTCCAAGGGTTGGAAGATTTTACTGAGGCGATAGATGAACTGGGATGCGATCAGGATGTGGACGGCGGTTGTTCTGCTGCTGGATGCGGCGTTCGGACTTTGGAACCACGAACGGGTTCATGCGTTGGCTCCCAGGCTCAATATTCCGCGCATCGCGCTGATTGAAGCGCTCGCCGCGCTGATTCTGGTTCTGCTTGGTCTGTGGCTGTGATTGCTTTTACACCGCGTTCTGTGCTTATATCACCAACCAGTAAGACTCTTCCTGATGACGGTTTGCGGAGTAATTTGTATGGTGAAATCCATGTTTTCGCGGACATGCAGTACGGCGCTCTTTTTCGGCCTGCTGATTTTTCCGCTGGCGGGGCATTCTGCGGAAGGCGGACCGGACTGGCCGCCGTTGACGCAAATCACGCTTACACGCGGTGATTTTGATGTTCGGGTTTATGCAACGCCGGGCAACGACCCGCGGGCGCTGGTGGTTTTCGGCTCGGGTGACGGCGGCTGGAGCGCGTGGGAGCATGTTGTAGCCACCTGGCTGCAGGAAGCCAATGTGGCCGTTGTTGCCTTTGATTTTGAAAAATATTCGGTGACGGATTTTGATCAGCCGACCGTTGCCAAGGATATGGCCGCTGTGGCGGCCTTCGCGACGGAACGGCTGAATGCCAAAGGGATTCCGGTTCTTTACGGCGGCTGGAGTATGGGCGCCGCTCAGGCGATTGCCGCCGCCAGAGGAACAAACCGTCCATCGGAACTTGCCGGACTGCTGCTGATGAGTCTGGACAGCCGCGGCCGCTACGGAATCCGTGCGCCGGATCTGGTCGGTATTACGCCGACCGGGCCGGGGACGTTCGATCTGAATGAGTTTAATCCGGATTTGAAAGATATCCGGGTGGTGCAGTATCACGGCACCGCCGATTTTATGGCCAAGACGACGTGGATTCGTCTGCTGAAATCTCCGCATCAGCTTTATCTGTTAAAGGGGATGAACCACGGGTTCGACGGGCTCGGCCCTGAGTTCCAGTCGGTGCTGTTGCAAGGCGTGGCATGGGCGCTGGGGGACGATTCCGCCGCAGCTCCGCCGGAAAAAGGCCGACATTTGCGCCCGGTGCGGATGACCATATATGGAATTCTTCTGCTTATGTTGCTGGCCGGAATGGTTTCGCGCCGGGCATCGCTGATGCTTCTTTCGGCTTCGGTGGCCCTCTGCGGATTCTCGAACATTCTCGACTCCATCATTCCGTCATCACCCGTGATTATTGATAAAATACAGGAATGGATTCCACTGGAAGTCAGTCAGCACGGGCGTTTTATTCTATTTGTGTCCGGGGCGATGCTTCTCGCTCTGGCCCGTGGATTACGTCGGCGTAAACGGGTCGCATGGAATATGACGGCAGTTATTCTGTCGGTGTCTGCGGTTCTGGATTTCACGCAAACCTTCAACTGGAACCGTTCCGCGGTTGCCTTGGTGATCCTGATGGCATTGTTCCGGCGGCGCAAATTATTTGATGCCCGGTCGGATGCGCCTTCCTTCCGTCTTGGCATTATCATTGCCGGCACGTTACTGCTGCTGCTCGTGGGCTATGGAACGGTATCTATCCATGGACTGGGCATGCGCGGACTTTTCGGTGACCGTCTATCGTGGGGCGAGGCCTTTCGCGGAGCGGTCTTTACCGCCCTGCAGGTAAAAACAGAACTTGATGAACTTGCCGGCCGGGAGGCGGCGCATCTTTTGCGCACAATCCGGCTTCAGGGACTGGGCGTAGGATTTTTTGCGCTGATCATGGTTTTGCGCCCGGTGATTCTCCGACGGCATGCGCACACGGTGGAGGATTTTGAAAACGTCAAACGGCTGGTGGAAACCTATTCTGATGACCCTATGGCAGTGTTCGCCCTGCTTCCGGACAAGCACTATTATTTTGAAGAGGGTGTGGACGGGGTTGTCGCCTACGCGCTTTGGTGGAATGTCGCGGTGGTGTTGGCGGATCCGATTTGCAGGCCGGATTGCCGGGAGAAACTGGTGCACGGGTTCATCCGCCATTGCCGCAGTTGCGACTGGAAACCGGTTTTTTACTGTTCTCACTACAGCCATCGGGAGATTTATGACCGCATCGGCTTTCAACTGGTCCGGATCGCCGAGGAAGCCAGACTTCAACTGGCGGATTTTAAACTGGACGGCGCCCGGTTTCAGAATTTGCGGACGGCCCGGAACAAGGCCCGGAAAAACGGCTTGGTATTTAGCTGGTATGGCGGCGAAGGATCTCAGCCGGATGAGCCGCTTGAGCATCAGCTTTTGGAGTTGTCAAAAGAGTGGCTGGTACGGAAGTGCGGCGGAGAAATGGGCTTTGATCTGAGCTCTTTTGATTTACAGGCCATTCGCCAAAAGGGAGTGGCCGTGGTTCGCTCGCCCGACGGCCGCCTGGAGGCCTTTGCCACATGGCATGCCTATGCTCACGGCAAAGGACGGTGTGTTGATCTCATGCGGAGTCATGTCCGGGCCCGGGATGTGATGGACTTTCTGATCCTGGAAGCCATTGAGTCATTTCGAGAGCAGGGGGTTGAGGAAGTTTGTTTCGGCAGTGCGCCCCTTGCGAACACATCTGATCCAAGTGAACACAGTATGTATGACCGTTCCATTCGATTTGTCTTTGAAAATCTCGAACGGTTCTACGGATATAAGCGGCTGTTTCTCTTCAAGCAGAAGTATCAGCCCAGCTGGTCGGCGCGCTACCTGGCCTATCCCTGCGGCACATCTCTTCTGCTGGTCGGCATGGCGATTGCCGGAGTTCATCTCACGCAGGGGTTCCGGAGTCTGTTCCGTTCCTGACGGCTACAGATAGAGCGCCGTCTGCGGTTTGCTTTCGAGAATATTGTACTGCCGCAGAGCCATCATCCACCACGGAGCCAGTTTTTCTGACGGCAGCATCCAGATCTGTTCGTGGAGCCACGCCATGCATTCCGGATTCATCAGCAGAGCCATCTGTTCGCGGCGGCTGAGCACATCGGGGCCTTCTGCCACGACGCGATCCTGCAGCTGGGTGAAGTAGGTGCCTTCGAGGCGGCGTTTGTTGTGCCGGCGCAGCAACGCGATGTGAATGGCGTTGACGTAGGGATCGATGACAACCTGCATGAAGCCGTAGTTTTTCTGCAAGGGCTCGAGCGGCGGCACATGCTGGTCGCAGACTTCGAGACTGACCTTCAGTTCGGCCAGTTCAACCGGCGGTTCGCTTTCCTGAGGAGTGATGAAAAGCTTCATGCGGCGCAGAGCGTTTCCTGCCGACACTTTGCCGAGCAGCACGGTGAGCGGAATGGAAACGACGAGGCCGATAAAGATAGGACTCATCCACCAGAAGAAGGCGGGATTGATGTGCCATGCGAGCGATCCCCACAGGATTCCGACGAAAGTGTGTCCGCCGTAGGCTTCGATGGATTCACCCCAGTCAGCGCCGTTTTCGCCGCCGCGCCGCTGCGGTCCCCAACCGACTTCCTGTCCGGCCATGACACCGAGGACGAATCGGGAGTGGAAAAGCATAAGGATGGGGGTGATCAGCATGGATAATAGATGTTCGATAAAGACGCTAATGGTGGCGCGCAGGCGGCCGCCGAACGGCCGGGCAACCTGCCGATCACGCAGGATAAGAAGCAGTCCGAGCACCTTAGGCAGGAAGAGCAATGAGATGGTGGTGGCGAAGAGGATGATGGCCAGCTGGCTACCGCCGATGTCGAGAAAAGAGGAGAGGCCGACATCGGAGTCGAACGTGCGGACTGGGAACCGCGAGGCGAGCCAAAACTGAAGCGTACCGATGAGCATGAAAAAGAGCCAGAGCGGTGAGGAGAGGTAGCTCATGATGCCGAGGGCGAGGTGCAACCGGTTGATCGGCCGAACGTGGGGCGAGAGCACGAGCCAACTGTGCTGAAAGTTTCCCCTGCACCAGCGGCGGTCGCGTTTGGCCATGTCTAAGAGCGTCGGCGGGCCGCCTTCGTAGCTTCCGCCGAGGCCGTAGGCAAGCCAGACTTCGTAGCCGGCGCGGCGCATGAGGGCCGCTTCGACATAGTCGTGGCTCATGAATTTTGCACGCGGCGTTTTACTGGCGGGCAGATCGGGCAGGGCGCAATGTTCAATAAAAGGCGCCAGCCGGATGATTGCGTTGTGGCCCCAATAGTTGCCTTCGTCGGCCTGCCAGAAGTTAAGACCAGCCTGAAAGACGGGGCCGTAGAGGGAGCCGGCAAACTGCATGCCGCGCCCAAAGAAAGTTTCGCTGAGCGCCTGAACCGGCGCTGCCTGAATGATGCCGGACTGCGGGTTCAACTCCATGAGTTGCGCCAGTTTAACGAGGCAGTCGCCGCTCATCACGCTGTCGGCGTCGAGAATGACCATGTAGCGGTATTTGCTGCCCCAGCGGCGGCAGAAATCGCTGATGTTGCCGCTCTTGCGGTTGAGAGCAGTTTTGCGTTTACGGTAGAAGATGCGGCCAAAGCCTGAAACCTGTTTGCAAAGTTCCGCCCAGGCCATTTCCTCTTCAATCCATTTGTTGGGATCGTTGGAGTCGCTCAGGATAAAAAAGTCGAAGCGCGAGAGGTGTCCGGTCCGCTCGACGGAACGATAAATGGCCCGCAATCCTTCGTATACGCGACTGACATCTTCATTGAAAATGGGGAGGACAACTGCCGTAACAGGAAGCTCCGGCAGGGCGGACGTTTCTTCCAGCAGGGAGAGCAGGCGGGCAGGGTCGCGGCGCCGCCAAAGGATGATAAAACCGGTCAGCGCCTGAACGACGCCAAGGGAGACCGGAGTGAAGAGGATAGCGAAGAGAATCAGGGTGGCAATTTCGCAGCTGTTCATGCCGCCGCGCCAGAGGATGTCCGCCATAACCCAGGTGGCCAGCGTGATGAGCAGGAACACCAGCGAGAAAAAGAGAATCCGCCGCCGGACTTTCTGTGCGCCCGATAGAAATTTTACAGCCGTCATCGTGTTATCCAGAAAAGGTAGGTTAGAAAGGTCAGGAAAATAAGCCAGCCGACCAAGGCCTTGATGACGGGACTGCGGTTTAATCTGTCCATGGCATCGTCGGCGATTTCCGGGAAGAGGCCCAGATCAATCGGACGCGGCACCATGTTGCTGATTTGCAGTTCGGGCCCGGCACGCATGAGGCTGCGGCGCATTGAAGTTTTCAGATCGGCCGGAATGTTCCGGGGTTCCAGAAAGGCATAAGGCCAGCGCAGGGGACCGTCGCAGAGAAAAAGGGCGACGCGGCCGTCGGCGGCGGTGAATTTGGTGTTCGTTTCGGCAGGCAGATCCATGAGGCGGGTAAACCATTCGTTGAGCAGGCGGTTGGTTTCTTCGATGGCGAGGGTTGCAATCGGGGCTGGTACGGCTTGTCCCTGCCAGCGGCGGCTGACACGGCGCAGAACCATGGTGATGAGAGTTGCACGGTGTAAATGACTATCCACCTCGTGAGCCCGCAGGTAGCTCTCGAGTTTTTCGTAGGCGCTGTTCCATTCCTCCGGGTTGCCCCAGGTGGGAACGAATGGTTCTATGGGTTCCAGAAGTAGGTCCACGTTTCGCTCCGCGGCAGTCCGCCTGATTGCAGGAAACAGCGTATTTCGACCGGTTGAGTCCGGTCAATCGGTTCGACATCAAAAGAGACGCGCCATGAGTTACCGAGGTCATTGCGCTGAAGATGTTTGCCTTTCAGATTCCCGTTGGTGAGAGATACAATCGGCACAACGCTGTCCGGGTTATTGCGATCCATTCCCGGGGTGTTGTTGAAATCGAGGACAAATTTTTTGGCGCTGGGATGTTCAGGGGCATTTCCGATTCGGGTGGCCAGTGTTCGCGCCAGCGGCGGCAGGGAGGGATCGTCCTTGAACCAGTGCAGACGGTATGAGAATTCAAGCGGTTTTTCAGGGGTGAGCGGGTTAGCCGGTTTCCAGAAGGCCACAATGTTGTCGAAATATTCATCACCGTACGGCAGCTCGACGAGACGAACTTCTCCGCTATCCCAGCCCAGTCCCGGTTCCACCCAGGTGCTGGGGCGGTTGTGATAGAAAGCTTCCAGATCTTCGTAACTGAAGAAATTCCTGTCACGCTGGAGGAGACCGAATCCTCGCGGTGTTTTGTCGGCAAAGCAGGAAACTCTCACGTCGCCTTCTTTGCAGAGCGGGCGCCAAATCCATTCGTCAGCACCGGTGTGGATAAGCAGACCGTCAGAATCATGCACTTCGGGACGGAAATCGCCGTGGCGGGATGTGGAACCTTCTCCAAACCAGAACATGCTGGTCAGAGGTGCTAAGCCAAGTTCTTCGACCGGCTGTCGGGCAAAAAGCGTGGCCTTAACCTCCATGACGGTGTCTACGCCGGGAATCAGGAGTATTTCGTAAGCCCCGGCGAGACTTGGGCTGTTCAATAGAGCATATATTTTTATGCGGTCTGCCCGGATGTCCGGCTTTTCAATCCAGAACTCCGTGAACTCCGGGAATTCTTCAGAGCCTTTGCCCGCCACGTTGATCGCCAGTCCACGAGCTGAGAGACCGTAGTGCAACCCCTTCCCCGGCGCCCGGAAGTATGATGCTCCCTGAAAGGCGATGACCTCGTCGAGATATTCCATGGAATTGAGCGGATAGTGGATACGGAAGCCGTTGAAACCCAGATCATCCGGAAGCCGGCCGTTTATTCTGGCTTGCGAATAATTGAACAGGCTCTTTGAAAAAGGGATCGGTTCAACCCGTCCGCCTTCGACGGAATTAATGGTGATGCGTCCGTTTTGCGAACCGCCGCGATGAACAAACTGCAACTGGAAAGGAAGTCGATCCATGCGCCAGAGGGCAGCCTTGGGGTCAAAGCGGATATTGCGCATGTCATCGTAATTGAAACGCTGCAACTCTTCCGGCAACGACCGGTCCGAAGCTTGATAAGGCGCGGCGGCGAGATTCTGCGCCCGGTTTTTGAGGGCATTAAAATCGAAGCCGGAACCTTCGTTCTGCGCGGCACCGTTAAGCGCCGCACACAGCAGGACAACTGGGAGAAGACTGTATTTATTCACGTTCGGAGCATATTCAAAGCACATTTAAATGCACGAAAAAAAACAGCGGGCCTGTAAATTGACGGGTAAACAGACTTTTGGCGGAGAGGTTGATGCTTCATTTCCTGTTTTAATTTGACAACGATGGGTGCTCTTTTTATGGTTCAACGCTTCTCTCGGGAGAGAGAGGTGTTTTTTTGGCGTTAAACGGGGCTGCCCGATAGTGTAATGGTAGCACACAAGATTTTGATTCTTGGCGTCTAGGTTCAAATCCTAGTCGGGCAAAATCCATTATAACGGAAGGATTCCGGCGCAAAAGAACACGGCCTGTATAAAGAGGAATAGAAACTGTGAAAATTTTGACGGGAACAGCTCATCGCGATCTGGCGGAGCGCATTGCGGCGAAAGCCGGAGAAAAGCTCTGTGATGTGCAGATCAGTCGCTTTCCGGACGGCGAAATCTTCGTGAAGATTGTCGAAAACGTCCGCGGGCGCGATGTGTACATTATTCAACCAACATCCTATCCTCCGAACGAGAACCTGATGGAGCTGTTGATTATGATTGATGCGGCGAAGCGCGCTTCGGCTTCGCGCATCACCGCGGTGATGCCATTTTACGGCTATGCTCGGCAGGATCGTAAAGATCAACCGCGAGTTCCGATTACGGCCAAACTGGTTGCCAACCTGCTGGTGGCGGCCGGCACCAACCGCCTGCTGACGATGGATCTGCATGCGCAGCAGATTCAGGGATTTTTTGACATCCCAGTGGATCACCTCTATGCCGCGCCGGTGTTTGTGAAATATCTGCGTGATAAAAATTTAAAAGACCTCGTGGTGGTGGCGCCAGATACGGGCGGTATGAAACTGGCTGCGGATTACGCCGATATGCTGGGTGCCCGCGTCGCCGTGGTCGGCAAAGAACGCAAAAGCGCGGAGCGGGTTGAGGCGACGCATCTGGTGGGCGATGTCAAAGGCTGCAACGCGGTGCTGGTGGACGACATGACATCAACCGCCGCTACGCTGACAGCGGCCGCCAAGCTGCTCGAACAGGCTGGTGCGAAGTCAATCCGTGCCGCCGTGAGTCATTCGCTGTTGAGCTCCAAGGGCGTGGAGCGCCTGAACGAGTCGCCGATCATCGAACTGGTGACCACCGACAGTGTGCCGGCGCGTTGCGAAGTCAGTAGCAAGGTGAAAGTACTTTCCGTGGCGGAACTGCTGGCCGAAGCAATTCGCCGTATTCACGACAACAATTCGGTAACATCACTTTTCAAAATAACTTGAGGAGAAAAAAGCTATGGACGCAAAGATTACAGTGAAGAGCAGAGATGCACAGGGTTCCGCCGGCGCGCGCCGGTTGCGCCGCGACGGCTGGGTGCCGGGTGTGATTTACAGCGACGGTACTGCGGCTCGCCCGGTTTCGTTGCCGAAACATGAATTCGAGCAAATGCTGCGTCATCATACGAGCGAACACGTGATGATCAAAATTCAGATCGACGGCGGCAAGGAAGAGTCCGTGTTGCTGAAAGACGTGCAGCACGATGCTCTTTCCGACAGTGTGGTTCACGTGGATCTGCAGAAAGTGGCGATGGATAAGAAACTTCATTTGGAAGTTCCGGTTGAACTCATCGGCGAAGCTGAAGGGGTCAAAAATCAGGGCGGCGTGCTGGATCATCTGTTGCACTACATCGAAATTTCATGCTTCCCAGCCGATATTCCTGAGTCGATTACGGTCGATGTCAGCGCGCTGAAGCTCGGAGATATGCTCACAGTAAAAGATATCCAGATCGACGCTTCGAAATATACGATTCTACTGGATGCCGAGGTCGGCGTAGCTTCCGTCTCGATACCGAAGGTGGTTGAAGAGCCGGTGGCCGAGGAGGCCACGGCGGCGGCGGCGACGGAGCCGGAAGTGATTCGCGAGAAGAAGCCGGAAGCTGAAGATAAGAAGGCGGAGTAAGCCGTCCTGTTGCGGAGACTATTTGAGTGAAGGTGATTGTCGGGCTTGGAAATCCCGGGCGGGAATATGAAATGACCCGCCACAATATCGGGTTTCTGGTGCTGGACGAGCTCGCCGGACGCCTGAACCTTTCTTTTCGCCAGAGTTGGTGGTTTCCCGTGCAGACGGCCAAAGGCGAGATCGGGGAGCAGTCGGTGCGATTGGTGAAACCGCAGACGTTTATGAACCGGAGCGGGCGGGCGGTCGGCCCGGCGCTCCGCAAGGCAGGCGGGAAATTAGACGATCTGCTGGTGGTGTTTGATGATGTGGCGCTCGGTTGGGGTCAGTTGCGGGTGCGAGCTCAAGGATCGGCGGGCGGACACAACGGAGTGCAGTCGGTGGTGGATGCGCTGGGGGACGGCTCTTTCGGCAGGATTCGGATTGGCATCGGCCCGAAACCTGATAGTGTGTCGCTCTCAGATTATGTCCTCGGTCCGTTTTTGGACGACGAGCAGCAGAATTTGAAAGAAGTGGTTCGCCGTGCCGCGGATGCGGTAGAGATGGTTTGCACCGCAGGTGTCGAGCAGGCCATGAACTGCTTTAACAGGGTATAGGTAAGGAGAGAGAAATTGAAAACACTGTACGAGGGGCTTTTTATTTTCCCCGAAACGTTGGATGAGGCACAGCTGGATCAAGCTATTGAAGCCGTCAAAGTCGAGCTGGAGAAGCTGGGCGGCGCACTGGAAAGTTCGACACGGCTTGGAAAGCGGTCTTTTGCGCGTCCGCTCAGAAAGAAAAAAGGCGGCATTTATGTGGTGATCATGTTCCGTCTTGAAGGCGGACAGATTGACGCGCTTAAACGCCGTCTAAAACTCGCCACCAACGTGTTCCGCGCACAGTTTATGGAAAAGAGCGGGGCGGTCACAGCGCAGGAGGCATAAGATGTCGACCCTGAATCGAGTATTCCTGATGGGAAACCTGACTCGCGATCCCGAAGTGCGTTATACGTCTTCGCAAATGGCGGTGGGCACCCTCGGGATGGCCATTAACGAAAAATATAAAAATAAAGCCGGTGAAACGGTTGAGAAAACGGTTTTTGTGGATGTGGAAGTTTGGGGCCGCCAGGCGGAAACCTGCGCGGAATACCTCCATAAAGGATCGCCTGTTTTTGTTGAAGGAGGCTTAAAGCTTGATCAGTGGGAAAATCAGCAGAAGGAAAAGCGCAGTAAATTAATGGTAAGTGCAACCCGGGTGCAGTTTCTCGGGGCACCCAAGCGCGGATCTGAAACCGCGGACGCGCCCCAACACAGCGTGCCGCCGGCAGATTTTGAACCACCGCCTGCGGATGAAGACAACATTCCGTTTTGATAAGGAAAGGATATAGAACATGGCATATGACAAAGAGGAAAAAAGCGGCCGGCTTCTCGAAGGCGTGACCGAAATTGACTACAAGGATGCGGAGCTGCTCCGTAAATTCATGACCGAACGCGGCAAAATTCTGTCGCGCCGTTACACCGGTGTAACATCCAAGCAGCAGCGTCAGGTTAAGCGGGCAATCCGCCAGGCGCGCGTAATGGGACTTTTGCGCTAAGGCGCGAATAGAGGAGAATTGAAATGGCTGTAGAAGTTTTATTGATGGATGCGGTGCCGGGACTCGGCATCGAAGGCGATGTGGTTCGCGTAGCCGACGGCTACGCCCGGAACTATCTTTTCCCGAACGGGCTGGCCTCGGAAGTAACCGAAGGCAAAAAACGCCAGATT
Source organism: uncultured Verrucomicrobiota bacterium (assembly GCA_903831085.1). GTDB lineage: Bacteria > Verrucomicrobiota > Kiritimatiellia > Kiritimatiellales > Tichowtungiaceae > Tichowtungia. The sequence continues at coordinate 22,409 of CAIKWE010000039.1, forward strand.
GAGAAAAAGCGGATCGTGCGGCTCGAACTGTTGCGCAAGGAACAGACGGCGGCTGAAGAACTGGCGAAAAAGTTTGAAAGCATCTCCTGCACGATCGCGGTTAAAACATCGGAAGGCAACAAGATGTTCGGATCGGTCACGGCGGCGCAGATTATCGAAAAACTGGCCGAGCAGGGAATCACGCTTGCTCGTAATCAGATGAAACTTGATGCGCCTCTGCATGAGCTGGGCGTGTTCGATATTACCGTGACTCTTCACCCGGAAGTGAAAACTGTGCTGAAGGTATGGATCGTTGAAGAATGAGTTCTATCGATCAGAGCGGGCGTCGTCTTCCGCCCTATAGCGAGGAAGCCGAACGAGGCGTTCTCGGCTCCGCTCTGATCGAATCCACCCGGGTTATTGAACTCTGTTCCATCAAATCGCTTTCGGCTGAATCATTTTACGTTCCCGCCCACCGGCTGCTCTTTGAGCAGCTTATGGAGATGTATCAGGCCGGACGTGCGATCGACTTGTTGACCGTCGGCGAGGATCTTAAAAAAAACGGTCGGCTTGATCAGGCCGGCGGATACGGGGTTCTCGAAGGACTGATCGACAGCACACCGACATCGGCGCATGCCGAATTCTACATGGATATTGTCCAGCAGAAACATCTGTTGCGGCGCATCATCACTCAGGCGGCCGAAACGATCGACCGCTGCTACAGCCCTGACGAAGAGGCGGAGCAGCTGCTCAGCCGGACAGAAGAGGCGTTTTTTGAGTTGAGCGATAAGAAGACCGCCTCTTCCGAAGGTTGGAAAGATGTGGTTTATAAAACGGCCGGGCAGATCATGGAGGGTAATATCCTCGACAACGGTGTGCCGACCGGCTTTGCCGATCTCGATAAGGAACTGCGCGGGCTTCACAATACCGACATGATTGTTCTGGCGGCGCGGCCCTCTATGGGAAAAACCTCGCTGGCCATGAACATTGTCGAACACGCTGCGCTCGGGCGCGGCGGCGGCAAAAAACACGCGGTCGGTGTATTCAGTCTCGAAATGTCGCAGGAACAGCTTGTTCGCCGCATGCTTTACAGCAAAGCCGGGGTGCCGGCCTGGAAAGATTTTTTTTCTGATACCGATCGCAACCGGCTCACATCTGCTGCGGATCAACTCGGCAAGGCTTCGATTATTGTCGATGACTCCGCCGGTCTGGACGTGATGGATCTGCGCGCCCGCGCCCGCCGTATGAAGCGGATTTATAATGTCGATCTGATCGTGATCGACTATTTGCAGCTGCTGAACGACAAGCGCCGCTCGCGCGATGGGCGTCAGCAGGAAACGGCCTCGATATCAAACAGCATCAAGGCGATGGCTAAAGAGTTGAAAGTTCCGGTGCTGATTCTGAGCCAGCTCAGCCGCGCGCCGGAACAAGGGGGGCGCGAAGGAAATAAACCGCGGCTTTCCGACCTGCGCGATTCCGGCGCTATTGAACAGGATGCGGACGTCGTGTTATTGCTCCAGCGGCCTTCTTATTATAATAAAGAGCTGGAAGCCGGCTCCGGAGAGGATACTCTGGCGGTCGTGGATATTGCCAAGCACCGTAACGGGCCGACCAGTGAGGTGAAGTTGAACTTTTTCAGAGAAATTACGCGATTCGAAGATCGCGACACCCGACACGGAGTGGATGGCGCCGCGGAGTAAAAAGCATGACGAGAGAAAACAAAAAACTTCTGGGCATGCTGATACTGACCGCCGGACTGGCCACATCCGGATTCTGCGCTTTGGTGCTCAGCGACATTCGCATAGAAAACGTCAACAATGCCGTACTGGATGAATCTTTTGTGCAGGCATATACCTCGTTGCGTGCCGGGCAGGCGATTGTAAGCGAAGCCGAACTGAATGCGGCGGTTGCCCATGATGTGGATAATTTGAAACGCTCCGAACGGTTCTCCTATGTGCGCGCGGTGGTCGAACAGGACGGCGATAAATTTACATTGGTCTACAAAGTTTCCAGCCGGTTGCGCCTGCGACAGATTGATATCACCGGCGCGGAAGGAATCGGTAATCGCAAGATCAAGAAGGAGCTCGGGATAGAGCTGGGTGATTATGTGGACGAAGCTCTGGTCGGCGAAAAAGCCCGCAAGCTGGAAGCTTACTGCCAGAAAAACAAATATCCTGACGCCAAAGTAACCTGGGAATTAAAGCCGGACGAGAAAACCGGCGCGGCCGATCTTCTGCTGAAAGTGAATGAGGGCGAAAAACTGCGCGTGAAGCGGATCAGTTTTGAAGGGGGACATCTGGCGAGTGACAGTTTCTTCCGGCGGCTGATACCCAATATTTTCCCGTCCAGAAAAGCCTCCTCCGATTTTGAACCCAGGGCTCTGCGAAAGGAGATGCAGCAGAAGACGACTTGGTGGATTACGCCCTGGTTCGGTGAGTATAAGCCGGAGATGAAAGAGGCTGATCAGGCGGTCATCCGTAAATTTTATCAGGATCGCGGTTTTCTGAATGTGAAAGTAGACGGTCCGGAGCTTAAGCCGCTCGGTGGTGGGGCCCTGGAGCTGGTTTATCATATTGAGGAAGGGATCAAATATCAGATCAGCTCCATCGGTTTTGACGGGAATACTCTTTATGAAACCGGTGAACTTGGAAAGCAGGTGAAGTTGCAGTCCGGAGCGGTTGCTTCCCGCGCGGCAATTGATGATGCCGCCTCTGCGGTGAACCGCTACTATGGCAACCGCGGATATATTCGCAACGACGTGCAACCGGTGATCAGCACCGATCCCGAAACGAAAACGGCATCTATCCGCTTTAGTGTGCATGAAGGCGAGCTGGCGCACATCAACGAAATTGATATTCGCGGCAACGAAAAGACCCGCGATGAGGTGATGCGCCGCGAGCTGGCAGTTTATCCGGGTGAGATGTTCCACCAGCAGAAAGTGGAAACCAGCGAAAGCCGTCTCAAGAACCTCGGTTATTTCGAAACCGTCAGCAGCTCATATGCGCCGGCCGAAGGAACGAATAACTACGACCTTGCGTTTAAGGTTAAAGAAAAGGCTATGGGCAGTTTTCTGGTCGGTGCGGGCTTCTCCAGTGTGGACAGTCTGGTCGGCTTCGCTGAGCTTTCTCACGGCAACTTTGACATTAACCGCTGGCCGCCGGTCGGTGACGGGCAGAAGATGAAAGTTCGTGTGCAGGCTGGCACGAAACGCACCGACCTGGAGGTTTCCTTTGTTGAGCCGTGGTTTATGGATCGCAAACTGGCGCTGGGTCAGGATTTTTATTATCGCACCGCCAGCTATTACAGCGATCTGTTCGACCTGCAGACGGTGGGAAGTAAAACCTCGCTCACCAAACCGATTCTGGACCCCTTTACGCGCGGCACACTGAGTTATTCCCTCGAACAGTTTACCGTGGACAATTTAAGTACCACGAATGCCGCTATTCTTGCCGATAAGGGAGACACGCTGAAATCAACAGTGGGTGCCAGCATTTCCCGCGACACACGCGATCAGTTTTATATTCCCACCAAAGGGAACATCAGTTCGGCCGGAGTTGAACTGTCCGGCGGACCGCTGGCTGGAGATGAGAGTATCTATGCGCTAGAGGCCAAATCCTCTCAGTTCTGGCCGGTACTGGACGATCATGTGTTTAACCTTAAAGGCGAAGTTCGCACGGTCGACAGTTACGGCAGTTCGGATCATGTTCCGATTTTCGACCGGCTGTTTCTTGGCGGTCCTCGCACCCTTCGCGGTTTCGCCTATCGGGATGTCAGCCCTCGCGATGCAGCCAGCGGCGATAACGAGCCAATCGGTGGTCTCAGTAGCTGGTACGCGACCGCTGAGTACACCGTTCCTCTCTGGAGTAAAATCCGTGCCGCAGTCTTTTATGATATCGGTGCGGTTTCAGAAAAATCATTTGATCCCTCTACCGCAAACATTGACTCCGACTTCGGTATCGGCGTGCGCATTGATCTGCCGATGTTTCCGCTGCGTCTGGATTACGCGATTCCGCAGATCACGGACAAGAATAATACCGGTGCCAGCGGACGATTCAGTTTTCTGCTGGGATATGCGTTTTAATCAGCGAAACAAGGAGAAGACATGAAGAAATTTTTACTGTTGAGCGCCGCCGTTTTTATGCTGGCTGGGTCGTCGATGGCCGCAGACAAGATTGTTTTTGTCGATTTGGAAAAAGTTTTTAACGGGTTCTATAAAACGCAGCTGGCAAAATCCAAGGTGGAAGTTCAGCAGCAGGATATTGAGGCGGAACGTAAGGTCATGGTGGATGAAATGACCGCCATGACCACTGAAGTGGACGCGCTGAAAAAAGAGGCGCGCGACACCACGTTGACCGATGAAATTCGTGACAGCAAGCGGATGTTGTACGAAGAAAGATTGCTTAAATTGCGCACCAAGCAGAAAGAAATTGAGGATTTTACCACCCGGCGTCAGCAGCAGCTCCAGATACAGGTCACCCGTATGAGTCAGACCATCATGGATGAAATACGGCAGACGGCTGTGGAGTTCGCGAAAAGGGAAGGGTTCATGGCGGTCGTCGATAATTCAGCGCGGCGCGCGGCGATCGGCGTTTTTGTTTACACCCATCCCGATGCCGAAATCACAGACACCATTCTTAAGGAACTGAACAGCAAGCGTCCTGACATATCGAAAGAAGGGGGCCTGTTTGATGACGGAACGGAAACCAACAAGGTCGTAAAGGGCATAGAACCCAACAAGGCTGTGAAGAGCGCGGAAACCAACAAGGTTACGAAGAGCGGCGGCAAGTTATGAAGCTTTCCGAACTAGCCCGTCAAATTGACGGAGTTTTTACTGGCGATGGCGCAGTAGACATTCGCGGCGTTGCCGGTATTCGCGAGGCCGGAAACGGCGAGGTTTCCTTTATTGCCAATCCGCGCTACGCCCCGGAAGCCGCCACAACCAAAGCTTCGGCGGTGATTGTCGCGGAGGACTGGGCTGCGGCTTGCCCGGCCACATTAATTCGCGTTAAGAATCCTGATGAGGCGTTTGCTAAGGCCGCCGCGATTTTCTACATACCGGCGCCCGTCCCCGTAACCGGCGTGCATCCATCCGCTGTTGTGGCGCAGGACGCCGAATTGGGTGCGGGAGTTTGTATCGGCCCGCTTTGTGTTATTGAATCCGGCGCGAAAATCGGTGCCGGAACAGTGATTTCCGCGCAGTGTTACATCGGGTTCCGATCCGTTATCGGCGACAAAAGCTTTCTCCATCCTCAGGTTTCCTTGCGCGAGTTCGTGAAGATTGGAAGCCGCTCCATCATCCATAACGGAACCGTGATCGGAAGTGACGGCTTTGGCTACTCGGTTGACGGCGAGGGTGTCCGGACAAAAATCCCGCAGATTGGAATTGTTGAAGTCGGTGATGATGTAGAAATCGGCGCGAACGTAACCATTGATCGCGCCCGCTTTGGAACAACAAAGATCGGTAATGGCGTCAAAATCGATAATCTGGTTCAGATCGCCCATAACGTCGTTGTCGGTGACCATGCGGTTATCGTTTCACAGGTTGGTATCTCTGGCAGCACGACCATTGGATCAAAAACCATTCTTGCCGGACAGGCCGGTATCTCCGGTCACCTTCGTATCGGGTCGGGGGTAATCATTGGCCCTGGGGCTGGCGTCTCCAAAGATATTCCGGACGGGCTGCATGTTCTGGGCGCACCGGCGATGCCCGTCGACAAAATGAAGCGCACGCACGCCAACATTATGCTTCTTCCCAAAATGAGGGAACGTATTGCGGCTCTCGATGCCAGAATCCGTAAGCTTGAGGAAGGTGGCCAATCCAAAGTTTGAATACACAATTGTATTTAAAATTTTCAGGAAGTTACATTTTGGTTCCATGTAAAGAAAAGCTGGCGGAACAGGGTCTGGATTTTATTCGGCGTAATCCGTTAGCCGTAAGTGTATTGAGAATAAAAATTCCCGGTTTATTTCGGAGGTACAGTTATTGCTAAACTAAACGGTTCCTTTGTTAAATATCCGGCACAAAAATGAGGCGGGAATTTACAGTTTCATGGTGAACATATAGTTAAGGAGAAAGAAAATGGCTAATCCGACAGAACTGTTTGGTGAAAATGTATTCAGCATGCGCGTCATGCGCGAGCACCTTTCCGAGAAGACCGTAAAATCACTCGAAGCGACCATCAAGACCGGCAAGAGTCTTGATGCGAGCATTGCGGACGAAGTGGCTGAGGCCATGAAAGAGTGGGCTGTCTCAAAAGGCGCGACACACTTCACTCACTGGTTCCAGCCGCTGACCGGCTCTACCGCTGAAAAGCATGACTCCTTTATCGTTCCGGACGGGCAGGGCTCCGTGGTCTGCAAATTCTCCGGCGCGGAACTCATCCAGGGCGAACCGGATGCCTCCAGCTTCCCGTCAGGCGGCCTGCGCGCCACCTTCGAAGCCCGCGGCTACACTGGCTGGGATCCCAGCAGTCCTGCATTCATCAAAGATAACACGCTTTGCATCCCGACTGTTTTCTGCGGTTACCACGGCGAAGCGCTCGACAAGAAGACTCCGCTCCTGCGCTCCATGAAAGTCCTCAGTCAGCAGGCCGAACGTCTCGCCAAGCTTTTCAAGGTTCCTTGCAAGCAGACCGCGTTCTCCACGCTGGGCGCCGAGCAGGAATATTTCCTGATCGATGAAGAGATGTACAACGCCCGACTTGACCTGCAGCAGACCGGCCGCACCTTGTTCGGCAGCAAGCCGGCCAAGCACCAGCAGCTGGAAGATCACTATTTCGGTGCCATCAAAACCCGCGTGCTGGCCTTCATGGAGGATTTGGATGCCGATCTTTGGAGACTGGGAGTTCCATCCAAAACCCGACACAATGAAGTCGCTCCCGCCCAGTTTGAAATGGCCCCGGTATTTGAAGAACTCAACTTGGCAGTTGACCATAATATGATTGCCATGGAAGTGATGCGCAAGACCGCTGAAAAGCACGGCTTTGTCTGCCTGTTGCATGAAAAGCCCTATGCGGGTGTCAACGGCTCCGGCAAACACAACAACTGGTCGCTCTGCGGCCCGGATGGTAAAAACTGGCTCTCGCCCGGCGATAACCCGCACGAAAACGCCAAGTTCATGACCATGATCTGTGCGCTGATGAAAGCGGTCGACACTCATTCAGACCTTCTCCGCGCCACGGTCGCCACCGCTGGTAACGATCATCGTCTGGGTGCCAACGAAGCGCCCCCGGCCATCATCTCCATCTTCCTCGGCGATCAGCTCACCGACATCGTCGAACAGATCGAGAAAGGCGGCGCCAAGAGCTCCAAGGCGGGCGGCCACATCAATCTGGGTGTGGATACTCTGCCGGCTCTGCCGCGCGGTAACACCGACCGCAATCGCACCTCCCCGTTTGCCTTCACTGGCAATAAGTTCGAGTTTCGTGCGGTCGGTTCAAACCAGAGCTGCGCCGGTTCCAACGTAGTGATCAACACCATCGTGGCGGAAGCGCTCGATGAAATCTGCACCAAGCTCGAAGCCGACGTCAAAGCCGGCAAGAACTTCAATGAAGCTCTGCAGACGCTTCTTGCCGGTATCATCAAAAAGCACAAACGGATTCTCTTCAACGGCGACAACTACACTGAAGCCTGGGCCAAAGAAGCGGTAAAACGCGGTCTGCCTAACGTCAAGAAGACACCGGAATCTCTCAAAGCGTTCAACACTGAAAAGGCGAAGAAACTCTTCAGCAAATACGGTGTCCTTTCCGAGAAAGAGCTGCACTCCCGTTTCGACATCTACAATGAGACCTATGAAAAGATCATCGAGATCGAAGCAGGCGTAACGCTGACCATGGCCAAAACCATGATCATTCCGGCGGCCATGACCGCGCAGGCGGAACTGGCGGCCTCCGTCAAAGCGATCACGGCGGCGGGCGGAACAGCCACGGGTGCCAAGGTGGCTCTCAAGGCGATGAGCTCTGAAACCGAAAAGCTGTACAAAGCAGTCGCTCTGCTGGAAAAAGCTCACGGCGCAGAAAAGCTGATTGATGCGACGGGCAAAGTCCGCGCTTCCGCCGATGCCATCGAAAAGATGGTTCCGGACGACATCTGGCCGATGCCGACCTATGCCGAAATGCTGTTCATGATGTAATCGCGGAAGAACATCAAAATAGAAAAGGCTCCCTGCGAAGGGAGTCTTTTTTGTTGGAGTATAATCACGGGCCGGGCTCTATGAAAATTTCTCATGGAGGTCGCAGAACGCCTGACATAGTTCTTCAACGCCGGTTTGAGGGGAGCGAAGTAGCCAGGATATCTCTTCGCGGTCCGCATGCTTCGTCAACAGCAGCGGTAGCGCCGCGTAAAGCCGCAAACGCGGATGGACGAGACAATAAGGCAGAACGCCCCGCCCGAAGATTCGCAGATTATGCACTGCGTTTTTCAGCGGCGAACCTTCGTTTCCAAGGTCTGGAAAAGCGTGGGCGTATTTTTCCACGGTTTTGAACTTACGGTTGAGCCGCCGGCGCTCGTACCAGAGAAAAAACTCCTCATAACGCGTTGAGATCTCCGCGAACCGCGAATAGACGTTGCCGTTTTCCAGAGTTTGGAAATCCGCCCGCTCCTTAAAATCAATCGCGCGGTTGTAGGCATCCGTGAAAGCGCGGGCGTGATCCAGCCCGGAAAGGTCAATCTTCGGCAGGCGGCTCCGTTTAACAGCATACGAAGGATCGTAAGCTCCGCGCAGCAGCAACGCGCAGTCGCCGAAGGCGAGGTCAACCTTGAACAGAAATTTCAAAAACTGTTCCCGTTCTTCACGCGTCAGCGTTTCCGGCCGGGCGAGGCGGCGCTTGATATCGAGCAGCAGCCTACCGCGGTTCATCAGCAGGCGCGTGCCTTCAGATTGCGGAATCGCATCGTGCGCATAGGCTGGCACGGCATTGAGAATGGTTTGATTGCCGCGGATCACGCGGTGGCCGCACTTCATTTCGTAGTTCAAAAGCGAGAACTCGCTCTTCGGCAGCGCGGCGGCGAGACAGGGGCGCAGATTAACTGTCAGGCCGAGCTCCTCCGAGAGGTCCTTTTCCAGCTTCTTGAGTGCATGCTTCAGCAGAGGATCAAGCGAGTTGGTCACCACGGCCAGATTATAGTCGTTAAACGGCCGTTCTTCGCCGTCCGGGCCGACCATCAGCGAGCCTTCGCCGCGTCCGTAACTTCCGGACAGCACCAGCGCCTTCCAATGTCTGGAAAAAGCCGACGCATAAACTGCGTCGGCAATGCGCTTCATATCCGCATCAACACGCGCATCGAACGCCGGGGAGCCTTTGACGGAATACTTGCCCATATTCAGATGTGCTTTAGAGCGGCTTTGCCGATCGAATAGACGTTGAAGCCGGTTTTGTGCAGCGCTTTATGGTCGAGATGATTGCGTCCGTCGAACAGGAACGCGGGCTGAACCATGCCGTCGAAAATCTTTTTGTAATCAAGCGTCTTGTACTCTTTCCACTCCGTCAGCAGGGCGATGGCGTGCGCGCCTTTGGCCGCCTTGTAGGGATCGGACTCAAACTTGACGCGGTCGATGACGTCCGCCAGATCAACCTTAGCGTGTTCAATCGCCTGCGGATCGGTGATGACCACTTCGGCGTTTTCTTCCAGCAGTTCGCGGGCGATCAGAATGGCGGGGCTTTCACGGGTGTCACCGGTATCGGCTTTGAAGGCAAACCCGAACAGCGCGATGCGTTTGCCGGAAATCGTGTTGAACATTTCCTTAAGCATACGCGAAACAAAGCGGCGCTCCTGATATTCGTTCATCTTGACGACTTGCCGCCAGTATTCGGCGACTTCGGTCAGACCGTAGGTCTCGCAGAGATAAACGAGATTTAGAATGTCCTTCTTAAAGCATGAGCCGCCGAACCCGACGCTGGCTTTCAGGAACTTCGGGCCGATCCGGCTGTCCATGCCGATCGCCCGCGCCACTTCGCCGACGTCGGCATCGGTCGCTTCGCACAGCGCGGAAATGCTGTTAATGGAGCTGACGCGTTGGGCAAGGAATGCGTTGGCCGTCAGTTTGGACAGCTCGCTCGACCAGAGATTGGTGGTCAGGATTTTTTCCTTCGGCACCCACGTGGCGTAAATATCCACCAGCGCTTTGACGGCTTTACGGCCTCTGGGCGTTGGATGCCCGCCGATCAGAATCCGGTCGGGATTTTCCAGGTCGGCGATGGCTGTGCCTTCCGCCAGAAACTCGGGATTGGAGAGTACGTCAAACTGCACACCGGTCTTGCCGCTGTGCAGGATGCGCTCCATGGCGGCGGCGGTACGGACGGGCAGGGTGCTCTTTTCGACCACGATCTTATCGGAGGTGGAAAGTTCGAGAATACGCCGCGCGCATTTTTCCCAGTACTGCAGGTCGGCGGCGCAGCCCGCGCCGTGGCCGAAGGTTTTGGTCGGCGTGTTCACGCTCACGAAAATAATGTCGGCTTCCTTGATGCCTTTATCCACGTTGGTGGAGAAAAAGAGGTTTTTACCGCGCGCCGCTTTAACGACCTCGTCGAGGCCCGGCTCATAGATCGGCAGATTATCGGAATTCCAGGCATCGATGCGCTTCTGGTTGATGTCCACCACGGTCACTTTGACCTTGGGATTCTTCTTGGCGATCATCGCCATCGTCGGCCCGCCGACATAACCCGCACCGATGCAAAGAATTTTGACCATAATCAACTCCTGAATTTTCCAAATGTAAGAAGGGAACCTAACCGTTTTCCCAATGCTTGGAAACTTTTTTCCAGTGCGTTGGAAGATAGCAACAAGCTTACCCGCGATAGCGGTTGGTGATGGGCATGCGGCGGTCGCGGCCGAAGGCTTTCGGCGTGATCTTGATGCCGGGCGGACCTTGGCGGCGTTTGTATTCGCTCAGGTCAACCAGCCGGACGGCTTTACGCACGGCGGCTTCGTCGAATCCGGCGGCGAGCATCGCATCCACGCCCATATCTTTTTCAACGTAGGCTTCAAGAATCGGGTCGAGCACGTCGTACGGCGGGAGCGAGTCACTGTCTTTCTGGTCGGGCCGCAGTTCAGCGGTCGGCGGGCGGTCGATGGTGGACGGCGGAATGACAACGCCTTGTTTATTGCGCCAGCGGCAGAGATCGAACACCAGCGTTTTCGGAACATCCTTGATGACGGCGAAGCCGCCAGCCATATCGCCGTAAAGCGTGCAGTAGCCAGTGGCGAACTCGCTCTTGTTGCCGGTGGTGAGCACCAGCCAGCCGAATTTATTCGAGAGCGCCATGATCAGCGTGCCGCGAATGCGCGCTTGCAGATTTTCTTCGGCGAGATCGGGCTTGGCATCCTTCCAAACCTTGGAAAGCTCGTCGGTGAATTTTCCAAAGATTGGAAAAATCGGAATCGTGTAGAACTCCACACCGAGATTGGCGGCAATCAGTCCGGCATCAGAAAGCGTTTCGTGCGACGAATACTGCGACGGCATGGTGACGGCGGCGACGTGGTCTTTGCCGAGCGCATCAACCGCCAGCGTCAGCACCAGCGCCGAGTCGATTCCTCCGCTGACTGCGACAACGGTCTTCTTGAAGCCGTTTTTGTTCACATAATCCCGCAGACCGAGCTTGAGCGCTTCATAAACTTCTTCGACTGGGTCTAAAGGTTTCCAATCATTGGAACCCATCAAGGTGTATTCCTGAAAGAGCGGAGCACGGGCGGTGACGGTTCCCTTGGCATCAAAAGCGGCGCTGCCGCCGTCGAAGACCAGTTCGTCCTGTCCGCCGACCTGATTACAGAAGAGCAGGGGAGCTTTGAGTTTTTTCGCGGCGGTGGCGAAAACGGCTTCGCGCTCGAACCGTTTGCCGCGGTGGTAGGGCGAGGCGGAAAGGTTGATCACCAGTTCCGGCTTTTCAGCGGCGAGCGCGCGGCAGGCTTCGCCGTCGGGCTGCCACGAGTCTTCACAGATATGGATGCCGACTTTTGTTCCGAAGGCGTCAAAGGTGAACGCATCGCGGCCGGCGTCGAAGACCCGTTTTTCGTCGAAGACGCCGTAGTTCGGCAAAAGCATTTTTCGGTAGATACCGACGACCCCGCCTTTATGAAAAACAACGGCGGCGTTGTAACGGCCGGTGCCGTCGGCGATCGGCGCGCCGACGACAGTAAAAACCTGCTTCGGCAGTTTGTCCGCCAGCCGCTTGAGCTGTTTGTCGCAATCCTGAATGAACTGCGGGCGCAGAATGAGATCTTCGGGCGGATAGCCACAGAGCGCCAGTTCGGGAAAAACAATCAGTTGCGCGCCGTTTCCGGCCGCGCTCAGCGCATCGGCAATAATGCGGTTTGCATTTTCCTCGAGCGCCCCGACGGAAGGGTTCATTTGAACGAGCGCTGTTTTTAGAGCGTGCATTACCGCCGGTAGTTCGGTGCTTCTTTGGTGATTTTGATGTCGTGAGCGTGGGCTTCGAGCGCTCCGGCGTGCGAAACGCGGACGAGCTGTCCGGTTGCCTGCAGCTCGGGAATCGTGCGGCATCCGCAGTAGCCGAGGCTGGCCTGAAGTCCGCCGCTGTACTGCTTGAGCATTTTGCTGACGGCACCGGCGTAGGGCACGACACCTTCGATGCCTTGCGGAACGAGGTCATCTTCGGCCCCGTCTTTTTGTCCGTAGCGCTGGCGGGAGCCTTCGCGCGACTTCATGGCGTCGAGGCTGCCCATGCCGCGGTAGACGACAAACTGGCGGCCTTCGTAGAGAATCTTTTCGCCGGGGCTTTCGTCGGTGCCTGCCAGGACGGAGCCCATCATGACGCTGGAGGCGCCGGCGACAAGCGCTTTGGCGATGTCGCCGGAGTGGCGGACGCCGCCGTCAGCGATAACCGGAATGGAGCCTTCAAGAGCGGAAGCGCAGTTGTAAATGGCGCTGATCTGCGGAATGCCGACGCCGGCGACGACGCGGGTGGTGCAGATCGAGCCGGGGCCGATACCGACTTTAACGGCGTCTGCGCCCGCTTTGCGCAGGGCCAGAGCCGCTTCGCCCGTGGCGATGTTGCCCGCGATCACGTCAATGCCCGGAAGATTCTTTTTAACCCATGTTGTCATTTCGATGACGCCTTTGCTGTGGCCGTGAGCGGTATCGACGACGAGCACGTCCACCTCAGCCTTGGCGAGAGCTTCGGCGCGGACATAGTCGCCGGGGCCGATGGCGGCGGCGGCGCGCAGGCGGTACTGTTCATCGCGGTTATAGAGCGGGCGGGTGTTTTCGATCAGGTCGGCGACGTCGGTGTAGCTGTAGAGTCCGACCAGTTTTCCGTTTTTAACCAGCGGCAGCTTGCCGATCTTGTTTTCCTTCATGATTTCGTAGGCTTGCCGCAGATCCGTTCCTTCTGCGGCAGTAATAACCTCTTTGCTCATGATGTCGCTGGCGCGGACATTGTTGCTGGCGGCGTACTTAATATCCTTGGTGGTCAGAATTCCCGCGAGGTTGCCGCTGTCGTCCATGATCGGGAACCCGCTGAAGCTATAGCCTTTTTCCAGCCGGTGCTGCTGAATCTGGGCGAGCGTCTGATTGGCATTGAAGGTGATCGGCTTGCCGATCAGACCGTTGAGGTAGTGTTTAACCCGTGATACGTCACCGGCCTGCCGCTCGGGGTCGAGATTTTTGTGAATCACACCGATGCCGCCGTGCAGAGCCATGGCGATCGCCATATCGGCTTCGGTGACGGTGTCCATCGCCGCGCTGAGGAACGGGATGTTGACTTTTATGTTAGTGGTCAGGCGGCTGGTGATGTCCGTGTCGGCCGGCAGAAAGTCGGCGTACTGGGTGATCAGTGAGACGTCGTCGAAGGTGAGTCCTTCAAAAGGAAAGGAACTCATAAATTTTTCGAGGTGCTTATTGTGGCTCATGGCGTGTGTCCTTTTGCCGCAACAGCTTGGAGACTGGCGGCGGTGTAGTCAATATGGAAAAATGGAAGACTGGAATCTTGGAAGGATGGATTGATGTCTGAGCAGGATTTGAGTTTCCTTCCAGAGCCCATTTATCCACTATTCCAGCATTCCAATATTCCATTTAGAGGAGGTTCCTATGCTGGCCGTACACGTAAATATCCAAGTGAAGCCGGATTGTGTGGAACGCTTCATTGAAGCGACCAAAGAAAACGCCAAAAACAGCCTCAAAGAAGCGGGAATTGCGCGGTTTGATCTCATTCAGCGGCAGGACGATCCGACCTGCTTTATGCTGGTGGAAGTCTATCGCGACGCCGAGGCTCCGGTTCGTCACAAAGAAACCGCCCACTACGCCCGCTGGCGAGACACTGTTGAATCCATGATGGCTGTTCCGCGCAGCAGCATAAAATACACAACGGTTTTTCCCGCAAATGAATCCAGCTGGAGAAGCGCATGACGTTTGAATTTGCAACCGCCGGAAGGATACTTTTCGGCAACGGAACGCTGGCGCAGGCCGCGCCGGCCGCCGCCGGGTTGGGCCGTCGTGCGTTGGTCGTGACCGGACGGAACACGGAGCGCGCCCGTCCTTTGCTCGACGCATTGCAAAAAGAAAATGTCGGCGCGGAACTTTTCACCGTCGGTGGTGAGCCGACGGTTGCGGAGGTTCTTAAAGCGGTGGAACGCGCCCGATCGGCGCAGTGCGATCTGGTGATCGGCTTTGGCGGCGGCAGTGTCATTGATCTCGCCAAAGCGGCCGCCGCGCTGATGACCAATCCCGGCGATCCGTTTGATTATCTGGAAGTGATCGGTAAAGGTCTGCCGCTTAGGGAGCGGCCCGCGCCGTGCATCGCGATTCCAACCACCGCCGGAACCGGGGCGGAAGTGACGAAAAATTCCGTGCTGGCTTCGCCGGAACATCGCGTCAAAGTCAGCATCCGTCATCCGCTGATGATGCCGGTTCTGGCCATCGTCGATCCCGAATGTACGCTTTCTATGCCGCCCGCCGTGACGGCGGCGACCGGACTTGACGCGCTGACCCAGTTGCTGGAAGCCTTCATTTCCAAAAAGGCCAATCCGGCGACCGATGGATTCTGCCGCGAGGGACTGCCGTGTATAGTGCGCTCACTGTGCCGCGCCTTTGAAAACGGATCGGATCTCAAAGCACGCGAGGACATGTCTCTGGCTAGCCTGTTCAGCGGACTGGCGCTCGCCAATGCCGGACTCGGCGCGGTGCATGGATTTTCCGGGCCGATCGGTGGAATGTTCGACGCGCCGCACGGCATGGTCTGCGCGGCTCTGCTTCCGCATGTTATGAAAGCCAATCTGACGGCGCTTAAAGCACGTCAGCCGGAATCGCCCGCGCTGGTGAAGCTGACGGAATTTGCGCAACTGACCGGCGGCGCAACGGCGGAAGACGGAATTAAATGGATTGCCGGACTGTGCCGCGACTTGCAGGTTCCGCCGCTCTCCGCGCTCGGTGTGGCGGAAAAAGATTTTTCCGCGCTGGTTGCAAACGCACAGCGCGCCAGCAGTATGAAGACCAATCCGGTTGAACTGACGGAGCGCGAGCTGACGCAGATTTTGCATGCCGCCTTATGAATTCATACAGCAAATCCATCATTCCGTCTTATGTGACTCTTCCTGAGGACGGTGGCTTTGCGACGATTTATGAGTTTATTTTGTTTCGGTTCCCGCGCATTCCGGAATCGGTTTGGCGGGAACGAATTGAACTTCATAAGGTGCGTTTCGATGATGGCGAGCTGATCGGGCTGGTTACCCCTTATCAGGCGCACCGCCGCATCTGTTATTATCGGGAGGTCATCAACGAAATGAAAATCCCTTTCGAGGAAGATGTCATCTTTGAGAATGATGATTTCCTGGTGGCCGATAAGCCCCATTTTCTGCCGGTTCATCCTGCGGGGGAATATGTAAACGAGACGCTGGTCACGCGACTGCGCACGAAGTACGGATATGAAGAGCTGGGTCACGCGCATCGGATCGACCGATTAACCGCCGGCCTGGTGCTCTGTGTAAAAAACTGTTCAAAGCGCGGTTTGTACCAGCAGATGTTTAGGGAAGGTTCGGTGAAAAAGATTTACCTCGCGGCGGGAAAGCTTCCGGCGGAGACCGGCCAAACTCATTGGCATATCAAGGCGCGGATGGAAACCCGCGACCATTTTCACATGCAGATTGTTCCGGGCGGGCCGGTCAATTCGGAGAGCATCATTGACCTCATCGACCGCCGTGACGGGATCGGGTTGTTCCGCCTGCAACCAGTAACGGGCAAAAAACATCAACTCCGCGTGCATCTGTGTGAGATCGGATCGTGCATCATTAACGACCCGTTGTATTCGGATTATTCAGATCTGGAAGCCGGGGATGATTATCAGCGGCCGATGCAGCTGCTGGCGCACCGCATTGAATTCACTGATCCGGTGACGGGAAAGCACATGGAGTTCAAGAGTAAGCGGTTGCTCAGCTTATTTCCCGAACCTTAGAGTTTTGCAGAAATTGGTGCAGGCGGTGTCACTCTGAAAGGTCGATGTGTTTTAGTTTTTTCTTCACGGCCAGAAAGCGCCGCCAGCCCCAGATGGCGCAAAAGGCCGCGCTGCCCATCAGCAACCATCCGCTGATCTGCAGGATGATGCTTTCCGGGAAAAATTTAATCATGCTCCCGCCCGCCGCCAACAAGCCGATGGAGGTTCGCAGGTAGGCCAGCCAGGTTCGTTCATTCGCCAGCGCTGTGCGCTCCTGCGCCAGATGATCGCGCAGAATCATTTCTTCTTTGCTGAACTGTGAGTACATACCGGTTTCCTGTTTGGTTTTTAGGTCGAGATTCTGCTGAAAGGCCGCTAATTTACTGCACCATGCTGATCGTCACAACAGATAATCGTGATATTTACCGCAACCTCGCGGTCGAGGAATGGCTACTCGATCATGCCGACCGGCTTCGCCCTGAGGCTTCGCCGCGTCAAGTCCGGCGCGGGCCGATTCTGTTTCTATGCGTCAATTCGCCGTGCGTGGTAATTGGTAAAAATCAGAACCCGTGGAAAGAGTGCCGGTTGTCGCTGATGGAAAAAGAGGGCGTGCCGCTGGCGCGGCGGATTTCCGGTGGCGGCGCGGTCTATCACGACGAAGGCAACCTTAACTTCGGCGTCATCGTGCCGCGCACGGAATACCGCGAGGGGAAGCAGTATGAACTGATTTTCCAAACTCTGGAAAAATTCGGGGTGAAGGCTTCCAAGCTTCGGAAAAACTCGCTGGCGGTGGACGGCAAAAAGTTTTCCGGACAGGCTTTCTGTTTTCGCGGACAGCACGTTTTGCATCACGGCACACTGCTGGTCAACAGCGACCTCGACCGGCTCGGACGCTACCTCGGTTCTGAAATCGAAGGTATCCAGACTAAAGCCGTTGCTTCCGTTCCGTCGGAAGTGATGAATCTGGCGGATGCCGCGCCGGGGATCACGGTGGAGAAGCTCTCTGATGCGCTTATTGAAACATTCAAGGGGATGTATGGGAAGGATGGAAGATCGGAAGAATGGAAGGATGAAAATATTCCGGAGGCGGAGCTTTTTCCGACCATTGGAAAAATTTCTTCCAACGATTGGAAACTAAACCACACTCCGCGCTTTCAGGTGACGATCAATGGCCAAACGCTCGAAGTCGAAAAAGGCCTCATCACCAATCTCGCGGGCAATCCGCTGTTTAAAGATTGGCCGGATGGGCATTCCCGCTAATCAACGTGCAGGGGTTTGATCCCGCAGATATTTCAGTGCATTCATGACGAAAATTCTGCGCGTCTCAGTTAATCCCGTTATTCGCAAGCGTTGCGGGCCTTCCATCACAATGGCATACGATGAACCGTTTGAGCGCTGCATCCGGATCGAATCTTCACGGATACTTTTAACCGCCATCCAGTCGAACGGCCGCTTCCAGCCGAGCGGGCCGACCCCGATAAATAAGAAGCTCTCTCTACCGATGGACACTTCGACTTTGCCGAAAGCTGACATGAGCGCAATGCTTCCCAACACAAGGGTTCCGAGAAGGAAGGGGATTCCGAAAAGCGACATCGTGAGATCGAATTTTCCTCTGGCAATCTGTGAGCCGTAGATTCCGCCGAGCGATCCGCCCGACCAGACGCACATGAACGGAATGAGAAAGAAAGCAATCGGCGAACGGGTTGACGCGCCGACAACGACCCGATCCATCTCTTTCCGGAACCAGGTGCCTTTCGGAGGATCGCGTAAAACATCGGCGCTGACCGGTTCCTGATCGATGACTTCTGAAATCTTAAACCCGTCATTGCACTGGGGGCAGAAAGCCAGATCCGTTGTCATATTCACCTGATCGGGCGGCACGGTCTGTTTACACTTCGGGCATTGAATCTTCATCTTGATCCTCTTGCTGTTCAGTGGAGAAGTTGCGGGCATTAAATGCTTTGGGTGCGATCAACTCAAGCGTTCGTGGGGAATTTTCCAAACATTGGATAGGCGATGAATTGGTGAAACGCGACCGCCTGTCCTGAGTTCACCGAAGGGCCGGGCGCGGTTTCTCCTGCGGCGGACAAGTAATCGCACTCGAAGTTGAAAAGGGCTGCATCACCAAGCTTGACGGGAATCTGCCGTTTTCAGATCGGTTTTTTAGCCTGAAGGTGAGTCGATCCGGAAAGTTGCGTGAGCCGGCTCACCGCATCCTCGAGCGGCTTAAGGGAGACATCCTCCCACGAATCGTTTTCGTAGTATCCGAACGGATTATCAAGATCCCGAATGAGCATGAGCAGATAGATCATCAGATACGAGATGACGCTGACGAAGAACAGCGATTCGTAGAACGGTTCAATCTTCGCCAGAACGAGCCCGACGCAGAGAAGGATGGTGATAATGTCGGCGAGCAAATAGCCCGTGGAAACGAAAGAGGTTTCGCGGATCGTGTGGATGCGAATGAGGGTGCGCCGGAGATTGCTCTGTTCCTGCTTCAGGCGAGCGATCAGCGTCGCTTGCGCCCATTGTTCCATCGCCGCGAACTGCGGGGTTAAATCGTTTAAGTGATCCAGCAGTTCCGCCGTGCGGTGCTTCTTGTGAAACCAGCTCAGAATATCCTGACCCAATTGCGACAGAAGAATCAGGCAGGAATTTACATTGGCTTCAGGTTTGGCGATTCCAATGCCGCGAACCTCCTGCGCGAGATTTTCCAGGCAGGCACCCAGTTCGCCGGGGATACGTTCGCTTTCTTTGAAATCCGCCAGAACTCCGCTCAAAAGAAATCCCATCAGGAAGACGTTGGCGGCTACAATTCCGGAGAACAGCGGGTTGATGGAAAGGATCTCCCATCCAATGAAATGAATGATGAGTTTTGCGGCGACCACCATGGCGACGACGGCGCTTACTCGCAGTAGAAGCCGGAACCGGTTATGAATGCGCATTTTTATCCTTACTGTCGAACGAACTTTAACTGTGGTTTATGTGGCGGGTTACTTCTCAATGCTGGTTCTGAAAGTATGGTCTGCATGGTTGCGGGTCAATGGAGAAAACGGATTTGCCCTGTCTCGCCACGCTTCAACCCGATCAATGGCAACTTACGCCGGTGTTTCCCGCGCTTTCAGGTGACGCTCAACGGCCAAACGCTTGAAGTTGAAAAAGGCCACATCACAAACCTAGAAGGCCATCCGCTGTTATCAGAATTTCGGAGTTGACGCCTTGCGTTGCTGTTCTTTTTCTTCTCGGTATGCCTTTGTGAAGGCTTCAGCCTCCGGCGTTTCAACAACAAGTGCCAATTTCGCAACTGTAAAGTAGGCGATATTACCGTTGGTGTTCTTCCAGGTCTTGGGCCGGCTCTGTGTGTCTAAGAACGATGCGATAGGGTTAATAGAGTTAGACTTCTCTTTCCATTGCCCTTCGCCAGCCTCACCCGCGAGAACGGCTTGTGCTTCGTCAGGTTGAATACGAGGTGATTCCGCAGTTTTTCCTGTCCTGCGGTACTCAAGACGTACGGCCTTTCCGTTTATGAACGCGGCTCTAATTCGCCAGCCCTGATAGTTGTACTCTCGGTTGATGGCACCATCGAGGAGCGGCGCAAAGGTGGTTGCAGATTTTCCGTAGCGGTTCAGGCATTCTGCCTCCGTCTCGCCGAGTCGGGCGAAGGTTGAGATAGGAGATGCAACGATTATCATAACGAGCACGATGAGACCCCATACGTTTTTCATTATCATCTCCTTTATAGTTGAGCGTGGTGTTGCCGCGAACTCGGGGCATTAAATGCTTCGGGCGGAAGCAAATCAATTGCTAGTGAGAAATTTTTCCAAACCTTGGAAGCCTGCGGCCTGAAGTCTGCCGTCTAATTTGCTCTGTTCGCTTGCGGAAGGCGGGCGGAATGTTTAACACTCCCCGAATTCATTTTGAGGAAGGGCGAGCATGCAAACATTTGAAAAACTGATTTCCATTTTATCGGGCTGGGTGTGGGGCCCGCCGATGCTGATTCTGCTGGTCGGAACCGGCATTTATCTGACGTTCCTGCTTAAAGGCCTTCAGTTCCGCGCGCTGCCGATGGCGTTTCGCATGATCTGGGAGAAAGATCATGGCCACGCGGGCGATATCAGCCATTTCCAGGCGCTGATGACGGCGCTGGCGGCGACGGTGGGCATCGGCAATATCGTTGGCGTGGCGACGGCGATTTCGCTGGGCGGCCCCGGCGCGGTGTTCTGGATGTGGATGACCGGCCTGGTCGGGATGGTGACGAAGTATTCCGAGGCGGTGCTGGCGGTGAAGTACCGCGAGCACGGACCGCACGGCATGCGCGGCGGGCCGATGTATTATCTTTCCAAAGGCGTCGGGCTTCCATGGCTTGGAACGCTGTTTGCCATTTTCACCGCGCTGGCGACGTTCGGGATTGGCGATATGACGCAGGCCAATGCCACCGCCTCAATTTTCCAGACGGTCTTTCACATCGAACCGTGGGTCACCGGGCTGGTGCTGATGGTGCTGACGGCATTGGTGATTATTGGCGGAATCAAATCCATCGGCAAATTCACCTCGTTCCTCGTGCCGATCATGATTCTCGGCTACGTGATCGCCGCGCTGATTGTGCTGTTGCTGAATGCAGGCGAGATTCCGCATGCCTTCGCGCTGATTTTCCGTCACGCCTTTTCGCCTATTGCCGCTGGCGGAGGCATTGCAGGCGCAACCGTTGCGGCGGCAATGCGCTTCGGGATTGCGCGCGGTGTGTTTTCCAACGAGTCCGGTCTTGGCTCGGCGCCGATCGCCGCCGCTGCGGCGCGTACGCATGATCCGGTCAAGCAGGCGCTGGTGAGCATGACGCAGACGTTTATTGATACGCTGGTGGTCTGTACGATGACAGCGCTGGTAATTCTGACGGCGACCTCCTGGACGCAGGGCGTTGCGGCCGGCGAGCTGACCAGCGCCAGTTTTGCCGAAACGCTGGGCGAGCCTGGACGGATTATCGTGGCGATTTCCACCGCGCTGTTTGCCTATTCGACGCTGATCGGCTGGAATTATTACGGCGAGAAAGCGATCGAGTATTTGCTCGGTCCACGCTCAATCAAAATCTATCGCATCATTTTCATCGCGGCGGTAATGGTCGGCTGTATGACCAAGCTGGAACTGGTCTGGAATATTTCCGACCTGATGAACGGTCTGATGGCTCTTCCCAATCTGATCGGGCTGCTGGTACTGTCCAAGGTGATCAAGGATGAGACTGACTGCTATTTTAAATCTGCTAAAAAGGATAAATGACACCGTGGAAACGATAAAAACGATTATGACGCGGCGAAGTATCCGCGCGTTTGAAAAAACGCCGGTGACGGAGGCGCAGATTAAGATTCTGCTGGAGGCCGCGATGAATGCGCCGAGCGCGGGCGACGGACGTCCGTGGTGTTTTGTTGTTACCACCGACCGCGCGAAGCTCGACGCGCTGGCCGATGCGGTGGACGAAGGTAACGCGATGTTTAAGCAGGCGCAGGCCGCGATTCTGATCTGTCTGGATGAATCGCTCGAAAAGTTTAAGGGCTTTGGTCCGCAGGACTGTTCCTGTGCGGCGCAGAATCTTCAACTGGTTGCGCATGATTTGGGGTTGGGCACGGTTTGGATTGCGATCATTGGTGTGCCGCCGCGCGTTGCTGGCTGCCGCAAGGTGTTCGGCGTTCCGGAACACATCAAACCGTTTGCGCTTTTTCCGCTCGGCGTTCCTGCTGAAACACTGCCCGCCGAAGCCCGGTATGATGAAGCACGAATTCACAGGGAGAGTTGGAGAACGGAATGATGGAGTGGTGGAACGATGGAATGTTGATGGGGTTCTTTTCCAGCCTTCCAGTATTCCATCATTCCAAACCGTTTGCCTGAACAGTAGATTTGATAACAATCTGAGGTTAATTTGACATCTATGAGCGCCCGCAAAACATATTCGATCCGCTGTCCGCAGTGCGGGCATGAGCAGAAGGTGGAACTTTACGATTCCGTCAACGTGACGCAGCAGCCGGAACTGAAAACCGCACTGTTCGAAAACCGGCTGAACCGCGTTCTATGTAAATCGTGCGAAGCCTCGTTTCGTATTGATAAGCCGTTGCTTTACCACGACCCGGGTCGCAACATCCTGATTCACTGGATGCCGGACACCGCCGTTTCGCGCGAAGAGATTCTCGACGAGTTTGACAAGAGCATGGAGGAGCTGCGCGCTGCACTGCCGCCAGACATCGAGCCGCCGCGCGTGCGGCTGGTTTTCACCCGCGCCGAGCTGGTCGAACTGGTTTTTATCATCGAGGCGGGCATGGAGGAGCGGGTGGTGGAATATATCAAATACACCATTCACATGCAGAATATGAAGCGCGTGCCGCCGGCGGAAAAACAGTTGCTGCTCAACGTGCAGGATTCAACCGCCGACGAACTGCTTTTCGCGATCCAAAACGCGATGACGTTCGAACTGGAGGATGTTCTGCGCTATCCGCGGACGGCTTACCGCAGTGTGCGTGAAATGTACCGGAAGAATCCGGACGAGTTCACTGAACTGTTCCCCGGGCCTTATATCAGCGCGCGCGGCGCGCTCATGGCGGAAGAATCCGCCGGCGAAGAGGAATGATCTACTTCTGCTGAGCTGATTCGTTCAGCTGCTTCAGTGCGCTTTCAGCCGTTCCAGCCCACGCCGTGCCGGCGTTCTGGGTCAGGAAGTCTTCGAGCACCACGCGCGCTTCATCTTTTCGTCCAGCCTGTTCCATGCAGCGGGCGACGCTTAGAATAGCCATGGGATGCAGATAACCGCTGCTATGCTTTTTGGCGAAGTCGGCAAACTGCACGGCCGCATCGTTGAATTTTCCATCCGCTTCGGTGCAGTAGGCCAGTCCGAGTTCTGCTGTCGAACGCAGATCGTGTTTGCCGTATTTTTTCAGGAAGCGTTCGTACTGTGCGCGGGCTTGCGCATAGTCACCCATATTAAAAAGAGTTTTTGCCATATCGAGCAGGGCGACCGGCGCGGACGGCGTCGAGCCATACTTGGTTACCACTTCTTCAAGCTGCTGCGGAGTTTTCGCGGTCATCAGCGCCTTCTCGGCGTTGGTCAGCCGAGAGGCTTTATAATTAGCACTTCCTATGGAGACGAGCACGGTTACCGCCGCGGCGAGAACACCTGCGCCGATCAGCTTTCCGTAACGCGTCAGAAATCCGAGGACTTCCGTTACCTCATGTTTTTCAAGTTCCTGCTTTTTCTGTAAATCGTCGTGCTGCGGGGCGGTTTCGTTATTCATTGTGGTGAGCTCCTGGTTTGAAAGCGGGTACTCTTATCTTTTCAGCCGCGGGATTCAAGCGCGTACATCTCCAGAATCCGGTCGGCGGTCTGTTCGTCGGTCAGATTATCGGTGTTGATGCCGTGGACGATGGCGACATACAGTGGATGGCGCTTTTCCAGCAGGGCGCTGATCTGTGCCCTCTTGTCTCCCGAAAGCAGGGGGCGGTTCGTGTCTTTTTCCACTCTTTGGAAAATCACGTCCGGCGAAGCCGTCAGGCAGACAACCAGCCCGCTTTTTTCAAAATCAGCGATATTATCAGGATTCAGCACAATGCCGCCGCCGGTGGAAACGATCAGGCCGCTGCGGGCTGAAAGCTCATTGACCAGTTCACGCTCCAGTATACGGAAGGCGGGTTCGCCTTCCTGAGCAAAAATTTCTGGGATGGTTTTGCCCCGGCGTTCCTCGATGATGGAGTCCATATCGACCAGTTTCATGCCGGTGCGCCGCGCCAGCACGCCGCCGGTCACCGTTTTACCGGTTCCCATGAACCCGACCAGAATGATATTCCGTTTGCTCATCGCTTTTCCTGTTCCAATGAAAAACGCCCCGAATCTTCGGGGCGTTATACAGAAAGAAAACCGTTCAAACCAGCTTTAGACTTTGGCTTTCTGCAGTGCTTCGCGTATGTCTTTATTGGTCATCCGGCGAAGGACGGCTTCTGTGATACCGGCTCCGGCGAGACGTTTTTTCTGCTGGGCGATACGGTAACGCTTAGGTCCGGCTTTTTTGGTCGGACGGCGAAGCGGCTTTTTACGCATTGAACGGCGAATTCTCATGGTTCTTCTCCAAAGGCTTATCGTTTTAAAATGAGCGACGTAAACTACCCGCGCAGATTGACATAATCAACCATTAAACAGGGAAAATTTGCTTCTCCGGCTCCCGGCCCGAGAAAGGGGCCGGGCAGTTTATTCAAAACCGGACTTTCAATGCCGCCTGTTCTGTTTATTCTGCCCAATAACGAACAACCAATTGACCCATTAACCGCCGACGAAGGAGTCTCCAGTGGCCCGTATAAAACTCGAAATGCCAACGGTCTATCCCTTTAAAACCGAGCTGACCGTCCGGATCACCGACATCAACTACGGCGGGCATCTTGGAAACTCCAATGTCCTAGATCTGATACACGAAGCCCGTGTCCGTTTTCTCAAATCCTTTGGTTACAGCGAAATTGACGTCGAAGGCTTCGGCACCATCATGCTCGATTCGGTCGTCATCTACAAAGCACAGGCCTTTGCCGGCGATGTTTTGCAGATTGAAGTGGCCGCCGGTGACTTCAGTCGCCTCGGGTGCGACATCTCCTACCGCATCACGAAGAAGGATGGCGGTGCCGAAGTTGTGCTGGCCAAAACCGGTATTGCTGTTTTCGACTATGCCAACCAGAAGCGCATTTCGCCGCCCGAAGCCTTCGTCAAAAAACTCGGTGGCTAGCCCGGGCGCTTTATTTATTCCATGGATTGGAAACTTTTCTTCCAAACCTTGTAAATCCAGTCTATAAAGCAGACTTTCCAAAGGGGGAAGAATATGGACGAACTGCTCAAACTGATTAAAGACAACGCCAAAGAGACTCCTGAAAATCTGGCTAAACTGCTCGGCACCACCGCCGCGAAGGTGAAGACCAAGATCAAAGGCTACGAAAAAGCCGGCATCATTCAGGGCTATCAGACTGTCATCAACGAGGACAAGCTCGACGACGCGCCCGTCACGGCGGTCATCGAAGTTCGTCTCACCGCCGAACGCGAAGGCGGCTTCAACCGCGTTGCCGAACGGATCAGCCGTTTTCCCGAAGTCCGCTCCGCCTTCCTGATGTCGGGCGGTTACGACCTGCTTCTTTTCGTCAGCGGCAAAACGCTGAACGAAGTCGCCAGTTTTGTCAGCGAAAAGCTCTCGACGCTCGGCGGCGTGGTTGGCACGGCCACTCACTTCATGCTCAAAACCTACAAGAAGAACGACGTTCTCATGCGTGGCTCTAATGAAAATGAACGACCCCAAATCTCTGCGTGATCGCATCGCCGGCCACGTGCGCGACATCCCGCGCTCCGGAATCCGCGATTTCTTCGATATCGTGAGCACCCGCGACGACGTCATCAGTCTCGGCGTGGGCGAGCCGGATTTTATCACGCCTTGGCATATCCGCGAGGCCGCCATCAAGGCGCTGGAGCAGGGCGTCACCAGCTACACCTCCAACCTCGGCCTGCTGGCTCTGCGCAAAGAAATTTCCGGCTACGTGCAGAAAATTACCGGCGTCAGCTACAACCCGGAAACAGAAATCCTGATCGCCGTCGGCGTCAGCGAAGCGATGGATTTGGCTGTCCGCGCTCTGGTTGAGCCCGGCGACGAAGTGCTCTACCACGAGCCCTGCTACGTTTCCTACAGTCCGGTCGTCATTTTTGCGCACGGCGTTCCGGTCAAAGTCGAAACCACCGCCGAAAACGGGTTTAAGCCCACCATCGCCCAGCTCGAAGCCAAGGTCACCAAAAAGACCAAACTGCTCATGCTCAACTTCCCGACCAATCCGACCGGGGCTGTCCTTTCGCAGAAAGAGGTCGAGGAGATCTCCGCCTTCGCCATCAAGCACGACCTGATTGTGCTCACCGACGAAATCTACGGCGAACTCACCTACGATCAGCCGCACGCCAGCTTCATTTCCGTTCCTGGTATGAAGGAGCGCACCGTCTATCTGCACGGCTTTTCCAAAGCCTGGGCCATGACCGGCTTCCGTATGGGCTTTTCCTGCGCCCCGCCGGAACTCACCGAAGCCATGATGAAAATCCATCAGTACACCATGCTCTGCGCTCCGGTTCTCAGCCAGAAAGCCGCTATCGAAGCGCTGCGCGACCCGGAGCGCGACATCGCTGAAATGCGCGACTCCTACTGTGTGCGCCGCAACTACATGCACCACGCTTTCCAGGAAATGGGTGTAGAATGCCACTTGCCCGGCGGAGCTTTCTACATGTTTCCAAGCATTGAAAAATTCGGGCTTTCCTCCTACGACTTCGCCATGAAGCTGCTTGAGGAAGAGAACGTCGCTGTCGTTCCCGGCACCGCCTTCGGTGCCTGCGGACAGGGCTCGGTGCGCTGCTGCTACGCCACCGCCCTCGACGACATCAAAGAGGCCATGACCCGCATCGCCCGCTTCGTCTCGAAGCTGTAATGTGGAAGCGGCATCCCTGCCGCTTTATTAAGTCGGCACAAGGCGCGGCCATCGTCCGCACCCACAGGAAGAAAGATTTCTGTAGCCGCGCACGGTGGGCGCGGTAATAAAAACCGAAGATCATGCGAACTTGGTGCCAGAGGGGTTTCTCTGCGCCCTCCAAATCTCTGCGAGGGAAAAAGATTTTTATTCGGCCCGAACCTTCACCCGATAGAAACGGTTCGATAGGTTTGCGGAATCCAGGAATGAAATCGAGGCACCGGAGCCGGGAACTTCAAATGGATAGGACTGCCAATCCGCTTTCAGCGAATCGGAGTACTGGAAGGTGTACGCACGGCCTTGCACACCGAACCATGACAGCCTCTTCTGCCCGTTCGCTAAAAACTCACAGGCAACTGAGAGCACACTGTTCCGGTTGGTTGGCGAAGTGCCGGCAATCAATTCCTGCGCATCGTTCATGCCGTCCGCATCACTGTCCGCCAGTATCGGACTGGTTCCGTAGGTTTTGACTTCAGCGGAGTCAGACAATCCATCGCCGTCCGTATCGCTGTTGTATAGGCTTGAGCCAGCTATGATTTCTTCACCATCCAGCAGGCCATCACGGTCATTATCCGGATTCCATTCATCTGCCAATCCACTGAAAGCGGTTTGGGGCTGGAGGATGAAACCGGCGGCAAAACCGGAATAGTTATAGAGCGAGCCAGATTGAGAAGTTTGCCCGCCGACAGGGACAAGCGACCCGATGCTGGTATAGCCGCCGCCGGACATTGCACCGCCGCACGCCGTGATATTCAGCGTGGCGTTGGTATAAGCCGCCCGAGCGAAACAGCCAGCCAGAAGAACTAAACAGAAAGCCAGCCGCTTCATTACCAGCACCAGAAAAACTATGTTGTCCCGTTTCAGATTCTTATTTGCCTACTTTTATTACTTCCAGCGGACAGAGATTATGGGAGTGTCTTAGTTATATTCAAACGATGGATTTTAATATAGCCCGACTTCATTCCATAAAAGTTAAGAGTGAATCTTACGATATAATCTCCATTTCCAAGTACTCCCGTTTTTGGTGTGGACAAAACAAATCTATTCGATGCGGGGTAGGCCGTAATAGCTCGGTAACCTTGTGAAATCATGAATGAAGAAACAACAACATTTGTCAATGGGTATCCCTTACCAACTTCTAACTGTATTACAGGCTGGAACAAACAATTAGTGGCGGCAGACACCTCTGTGGCACTATACTCAACATCAGCAAAAGCCTGATAAACATACCCCGTAGTAATATAAGGCTGACTGCTTTCTGAGTACTGCAAACCGAAAGAGTTCAGATAATTATTTGTGACACCTAATACCAAAGTGTTCCCAAAAAACTCCGTACTGCCGACAAGGGATGTTGTAAAGTTTGTGCCATCATTTGCCCAGCCGCTCGTCGTATTAAAACACATAACGGCGGGGTTTATTCCTGAACTCTTATCCCCCGCATGTGTCCACGATCTAGAGTCACCACGAGCGGCAGGGATTATGGTTTTTATAGCATCGGCAACCACTCGTCCGGTTAGTTGTCCGCCTACTTCGTTCGGATGAAGTCCGTCTGAAGTATACTGCGCAACTGATAACCCATTAGATGGGCAAGTCATTAGTTTATTCACATCAGCAACGGCTATATTATTCCCGTAGATATTAGGAAGTGTTCTAATGTAACTATTCACATCTTTAATAAACAGCCATTGATTGGTACTGTCTGTTGAAGCAGGATAAACAGTTAAAACGACTACCTTTTTGCCAGAAGCAAGAAGAGTTGAAACTATGGTAGTAAGGTTTGAATTAAAAGTAACCGCAGATGTTGATTTATCGTTGGTTCCAACTTCAAGAAGAACTAAATCGGCACTAGAAGCGACAACCGTTGGGACTTGTGAGAGTACAATAGACATTCCCGCTCCGCTTATCCCACAATTTGTCACAATTACACATTCACAACCAAGATAACCCCTCGCCCATCCTGCATATCCACCAGAATAAACCCAAGAAAGATAATTATATGGGTTAACATTCTCCCTTGTATATCCAGCAGTAATGCTTGTCCCTAACATTGAAATTCTCAACTGAGCATTAGATGCAAGACCAATAGCCGCTCTAAAGGCAGGGGCATTGGTGATGTTCGTCCCATCAGTCCTTACAGTATTTCCCGTATAGGCCGCCCCAATAGAGTCCCGGAACGCCGCCAAGCTCGTAATATTCGAACCGGTTAGAAGCACATACCGTGTATCCAGCGCCTCCTGCGTAATGTTGAGTGTCGAGCTTCCGGGGTTCAGAGCATATGGAACGGAGACCAGCCGTTCGCGTGGCGAAAGGGTTTCGCCGTTGACGGTCAGTTCGAGATAAACCGCCGCATTAGTCATGGCGCTGGTCAGAGAACCGTAAACTGTGTTGTCTCCGATATAGGTCGAATAAAGTCCGTCTACCACCAGAACGGAATTGGAATCTTCATAGAGCACCCCCCCCCCCCCGCTCAGTGCGTCATACAGTTTGAAACTCATCGGCACAGTGGCGTTGACCAGATTGGTTCCGTCCACCAGCCGTCCTTGATAACGAAACATTTCTGGAATCTGCGCCCAAAGCTGAAAGGCCGTTGCGATTATGAGTCCTGTTACGATCCATTTTTTCATCAACGACACTCCTTTTTAAAAGCGAACTGTTTTTGCGTCACGGAGCCGAAAATAGCCGCCCATCCTGACTTTGGACAGGCTTTTTAGCGGGAAACTTGGTGGAACGCGACCGCCGGGCGCGTTCTAAGCGTGCTCGGCGATCACGCTCCACCTTTGCATTCCCCGGGGCCATCCGCCGTCGCCGAAGGCTATGGCGGGACAGGTCGGCCCCGGCTACAGAAGAAGTCATTCGTATTCTGTAGGTGAGCCCGGTGGGCTCGCCAGTCAGGTTTTCTGCGTCTTCTGCGGGTGGTAAAATCCCTTGTTTTGGGCCGCCCTTCGTTATCCTCCGTTTCCTTCTGTAAAAAATGTTTCCGGCGTTTGCAGTTCGTGCTTAAATCCAGCCTCAATCATTTTCCTAAGGAGCTGCCAAATGACAAAAATTACGCGGGCGCTGTTGAGCGTCTCAGACAAAGCCGGAATTGTTGAATTCGCCAAGGCGCTGGCCGCGCGCGGTGTCGAACTGCTCTCCACCGGCGGAACCGCCAAAGCGTTGCGCGACGCAGGGATCAAAGTAAAAGACGTTTCCGAGTTTACTGGTTTCCCGGAAATGCTCGACGGTCGCGTCAAGACGCTGACGCCGCAGGTTCACGCGGGTCTGCTCCATTTGCGCGACAGCGAAGAGCACATGGCCACGATGAAAAAGCACGGCCTCCAGCCGATTGATCTCGTCTGCGTGAATCTCTATCCTTTCGAAGCCACCATCGCCAAAGCCGGCGTGCCGCTGCACGAAGCGATTGAGCAGATCGATATCGGCGGCCCGACCATGATCCGCTCCGCCGCCAAGAACATGAAGTTTGTCACCGTCATCACCGATCCAGCCGACTACGCCCGCGTTCTCGAATCTATGGATGCCAACGGCGGCGGCACGACCGAAGAACTTCGCTTCGAACTCGGCCAGAAAGTGTTCGCCCGTACGGCGGCCTACGACGCGACGATTGCCAACTATCTTGCCGGACAGATGAAAACCGCCGCGCCGCGCCCGTTTGTTAAAACCGCCGGAAACGGCGTCGAACTGCGCTACGGCGAAAACTCGCACCAGAAGGCGTGGCTTTACGTAGATGCCAAAGCCTCCGAAGCCTGTATCGCTCACACCGATGTCCTTCACGGCAAAGAGATGAGCTACAACAACTATGTGGATGGCGAAGGGGCGCTCGAAGCGGTCAAAGAACTTTCCGGCAAGCCCGGTGTCGCGGTGATCAAGCATACCAATCCGTGCGGCTACGCCACCGGCGCAACGCTGGCCGAAGCCTTTGAAGCTGCGTGGAACGGCGATCCCGTTTCCGCTTTCGGCAGTGTGATTGCCGTAACGCAGAAAGTCGATATGGCGACCGCTGAACTGCTGAAAGGCCGTTTTATTGAAGCGCTGATTGCGCCGGACTTCGAACCGGCCGCGCTCGAACTGCTTAAAGCCAAGAGTAAAAATATCCGCCTGCTCAAACTGCGCCAGCCGATGTCGAAAGCCGTGCCGCGTAAAATGATCAAGGACATCAACGGCGGCATCCTCGTGCAGGATGTCGATACCGACTCGATTGCCGAGTGGAAAGACGTTACCAAAACGGCGTTTGATCAATCCAAGCGGGCGCTGGCGGAGTTCGGTATTGCCGCCGCCAAGCACACCAAGTCCAACGCCATTATGGTGGTTCAGGAATACAAGCCGGGGCAGTTCCGCGTTCTCGGCATGGGCGCCGGACAGCCTAACCGCGTAGATTCTCTGCGCAAACTGGCCGTACCGAAAGCAATTGAAAATCTCAAGTTGCAGAATCCTAAAATCACCGAACATGAAATCGCGAAAACCATCGGCAACTGCGTTTTTGTCTCCGAGGCGTTCTTCCCGTTCGCCGACAGCATCGACGAAGCTCACGCCGTCGGCGCGCGCTTTATCGTTCAGCCCGGCGGATCGATCCGCGACGACGAAGTCATCGCCGCCTGTGACAAATACGGTATCGCCATGGCGTTTACCGGCATGCGCCACTTTAAACATTGATATCGGCTGATTTCGGCGCATGGACTTCGTTGCAAAGGGTTCGCAGTATTTCATATACAGCTTCACCCTTTGCGCCTTGTCTCTGCGCCAAACTGAGCCGATATCAGAAAGGTGGGGCGGGCTCTCCGAGCACGCCGTTCCGATGTTTGGAAATATTTTTTCCAAACATTGGAACCCCAAGCAGATTTATGCTATTCGTGAGCCTCATTTTAAAGGAGAACGTAGATGGGCCAGACCTGGTTTAAGCTGCAGAATGGAAGTGATGTTCGCGGTGTTGCACTCGAAGGTGTGCTCGGCGAACCGGTTACCTTAACCACTGAAATCGTCCGTCCGATCGGCTATGCCTTCGCGCAGTGGCTGGCGGAAAAGAAAGGCGTCCCGGCGAATCAGCTTAGGATTGCCGTCGGGAATGATTCCCGGCTTTCTGCGGAAAAAATCAAAGCGGCGGTTTTCCAGGGATTGGAAAAAGCGGGTTGCGGAATGGCGGACAGCGGACTGTCTTCGACGCCCGCGATGTTCATGGCGACCGTTTTTGAAAATCATGCCTATGACGGTTCGATCATGCTGACGGCCAGTCACCTGCCGTTCAACCGCAACGGCCTCAAGTTTTTCACCCGCGACGGCGGACTTGAAAAACAGGACATCAAAAAAATTCTGACCATCGCGACGGAAACCGGCGTGTTTGTTTCCAAACCGGTTAAAAAAGTGGCGAAGATCAATCTGATGGACGACTACGCTGCGTCGCTGGTTGACGTGATCCGTAAGGGTGCGGGGCAGGGCGATAAGCCGCTGGCGGGGCTGAAGATTGTGGTCGACGCCGGTAACGGCGCGGGCGGATTCTTTGTAGACAAGGTGCTGAAGCCGCTGGGTGCGAACACCAAAGGCAGTCAGTTTCTTGATCCGGACGGCAATTTCCCGAACCACATTCCGAATCCGGAAGAAAAAGCGGCGATGGATGCAATCATCACCGCTGTGGAAAAAAACGGTGCCGATCTCGGCATTATTTTCGACACCGATGTGGATCGTGCCGGCGCGGTCGATAAAAACGGCAAGCCGATCAACCGCAACCGCTTTATCGCGCTGATGGCCTCCATCGTTCTCGAAGAGCATCCCGGCACGGTCATCGTCACAGACTCTGTCACTTCCACCGGCCTGAAATACTGGATCGAAGAAAAACTCGGTGGCGTTCACCACCGGTTTAAACGCGGCTACAAGAATGTGATCAACGAATCCATCCGGCTGAATCAGGAAGGCAAGGACTCCTGGCTGGCGATGGAAACTTCCGGTCACGGCGCGCTGAAAGAAAATTATTTCCTCGATGACGGCGCTTACCAGATTGCCAAAATTCTGATCAAAGTTGCGCAGCTTCACGCGAACGGCAAAGGTTCTGTGGTTGAACTGCTGGCTGGCGTACCGGAACCGGCGGAGGCCCGGGAATTCCGCGCAAAAATTAAGACTGAAGATTTCGGCGCGTACGGCGGGCAGGTGCTGGATGCCTTCACGAAGTTTGTCGAACAGGAGCCGGGCTGGTCGCTCACGCCGAATAATTTTGAAGGCATCCATGTGACGGTCGACGCCGCGCACGGCAACGGCTGGGCGCTGCTGCGCAAGTCGCTGCACGATCCGGTGCTGCCGCTGAATATCGAGAGCGAAGAAGATGGCGGGGTCGCTAAAATCGCCGCGCGCATGAAAGCCTTCCTCGCGCAGTTCGATCAGCTTGACGTTCCGGCAATGAAGTAAATTCAGTTTGATGATCGGTATGAAAATAAAATTTCTGCTCGGCCTGGTTTGTATGCTTTTGCTGGCGGGTTGCTCCACAATGGATGCGGTGACCGGCCAGCAGACCCGTAACTTTTATTCCCTGCAGGACGACGTTGATATCGGCACGCAGGTATACAGCGGAACCATTGAAGAGATGCGCGCCCGCGGCATAAAGGTTAATGCCGACGCGGCGAGAGTCGCGCAGCTTAAAGAAATGGTGCGCCGTATCAAATCAGTTTCTAATCTGCCGGATCTACCGTACGAAGTAGCGCTGATCCAGACGAATGTGGTCAACGCCATGGCCGCGCCCGGCGGCAAGATCATGGTCTATGAAGGGTTGTGGAATCCGAAAGACGGTCTGGTGAAAGACGATGATGAACTGGCCGCCGTGCTGGCGCATGAAATCGCTCACGTCAACTGCCGCCACTCGACCGAAGCCATGACCCGCAATATGCTGCCCAGCCTGATGTTTATGGGCGGGGCGATTATCGCTCAGGCCAAAGACCGCGAAGATATTGCGCAGGCGTTGAGCGGTGTCTTTGTAGTCTACAACGGTATTTGGGTGACGCGCTACTCCCGCATGGATGAAACCGAGGCCGATACGGTCGGTCTGATGTATATGGCCAAAGCCGGATACGATCCGCGCGCCGCTCTCCGTATCTGGGAACGCTCCGCGCAGCATCGCACCGGCGCCGATCCGGCCTCCAGCATTTTCTCCACCCATCCTGCTGACAGTGTTCGTTTGCAAAACCTGCGTGCGAAGCTGCCTGCCGCGCTGGCGGCCTATGAAGCCAGTCCGTACCGGAAAAAATTATGAAGGAACAATTCCGCTGGGGTATCATCGGTTGCGGAAGGATCGCGCGGAGCTTTGTGCGCGGCATCGAAAAACTGCCTGACGCTCAAGTGGTCGCGGCGGCCTCGCAGTCGCTGAAGCGGGCTAAAGTTTTTGGGGCCGATTGCGGTGTGCCGGCGGTTTACGGCGATTACGAGGAAATGCTGACCAGCGAAAAGCTGGACGCGGTTTACATCGCCACCACGCACAACTTTCATTACGACAACACCAGGCTTTGCCTGCAGTACAACCGCCCCGTGCTGTGCGAAAAAGCTTTCACCGTCAATGCCGCGCAGGCGGCGGAGCTGATTGATCTGGCGCGGAAGAAAAAACTCTTTTTGATGGAGGCGATGTGGACGCGTTTTATGCCTTGTATCGTCCGGCTGCGCGGACTGCTTCAGGACGGCGTGATCGGCGAGGTGACGCACCTGAAAGCATCATTTGGTATTCACACGAAGAAAATATTCCCGTGGCAGCGGATGCTCAGTAAAAAACTGGCGGGCGGCGCACTGCTCGATCTCGGCATCTATCCGGTTTCCTTTGCCCGCATGGTGTTCGGTCAACCGCCCGCGGAAATCACCAGTCGCGCCAAGATCGGCTGGACCGGCGTGGATGAGACCTCGGAATATTTTTTCAACTATCCAAACGGTGCCCGCGCCGAACTGTTCTCCTCGTTCCGAAAGAGAGTTCCGCACGACGCCATATTGACCGGCACAGAGGGAGCCATTCACATTCCTGATTTTTTTCATCCCTCACGCATGACCATTGCCCGGCGCGGTGCCGCGCCTGAAACGCTTGAAATTCCTTATGAACCGACCGGCTACCAGTATGAAGCCTCTGAAGTCGCCGCCTGCCTACGCGATGGGCGCACCGAAAGCACCGTGATGCCGCTCGATGAAACCCTCGAAATCATGCGCACGCTCGATACGCTTCGCGCCCAGTGGAATATGAAATACCCCGGCGAGTAGGGCGCCTTTCCACCCGAGCAACGCGAGAGAGGCACCGCTATTGCGGGGCAACGACCAACGGGAGAGGCAAACATCGGAAAATCGGGTTTGGCATCCCCTTCCATTCGTGTACATTCGGTGCCTCTTTTGGAAAAGGAATTTCTATGATTTACCGGATTGAAATCGGACTGAAGCCGGGCGTGCCGGATGCACGTGGACGCGGCGTGATCGGCCGGGCGAAAAGCGCACTGGGCATGAAAATCAAGGCCTGCCAGACGCGCGACGTTTATAAGGCGGTTGCCAACATCAAGAAATCCGAAGCCAAGGCTGTTCAGCTCGGCTTCGCCGATGCCGTGGTCGCCCGTTCCGCACTCGGCCGCTTGAAAGCGCCGGGCAGTTTTGACTGGATGCTCGAAATCGGTTTTAAACCGGGCGTCACCGATAACGTCGGCCGCACCGCCCGCGGCGCAATGGCCGATATTCTCGGTCGTGAACTGGCGTGGGAAGAACAGGTTTACACGTCGCTCCAATATTTCCTGAAAGGCGACCTGACGCGCGAAGACATTCTGCATCTCGGCAAAGACCTGCTGGCCAATACGCTGATTCAGACGATTCAGGTTTTCTCCAAAGAGGAGTGGCTGGCCGCGGAACCGGATCTGACCGCCCCGATCTTCGATGATCATCCCGAAATCAAGGTCAACCTCATTGAACTGCCGGACAATGACGCCGCGCTGATGAAAATCTCCAGCGACGGCATCCTGTCGCTCTCACTCGATGAAATGCGCGCGATCCGCAATCATTATCTGCACGACGACGTGAAAGTACATCGCACCGAACTGGGTCTGCCGCAGTGGCCGACCGATGTCGAACTCGAGTGCATCGCCCAGACCTGGTCGGAACATTGTTCGCACAAAATTTTCGCCGGAACGGTTGAGTACAAAGACGCCGAAACCGGCGAAGAGGAACTCATCAACTCGCTCTATAAAACCTACGTCAAAGCCTCGACCAAGAAGGTGGCCGAAAAAATCGACTGGCTGGTTTCTGTCTTCACCGACAACGCGGGTGTGATCAAATTCAACGAAGACCTCCATCTGGTCTATAAAGTCGAAACGCACAACTCGCCGTCCGCGCTGGATCCGTTTGGCGGGTCGATGACCGGTATCGTCGGCGTCAATCGCGACCCGATGGGTACCGGTATGGGCGCCCAGCTGGTTTCCAATGTCTGGGGCTACTGCCTCGGCTCACCGTTCTACGATAAAGAAATTCCCGCCGGTCTGATGCACCCGCGCCGCATTCGTGACGGCGTGCATGACGGCGTGATCGCGGGCGGCAATGAGTCGGGCGTTCCGTACAGCCGCGGCTTTGAATGTTTCGACGAACGTTACCTCGGCAAGCCGCTGGTATACTGCGGCACGATGGGAACTCTGCCGGTCAATGTTGGCGGTCGGCCTTCTGAACGCAAAGAGGTGCAGGTTGGCGACTGGACCGTCATGTGCGGCGGCCGCATCGGCAAAGACGGCATTCACGGCGCGACGTTCTCGTCCGAAGAACTGCGCACCGAATCTCCCGCGCAGGCGGTGCAGATCGGCGACCCGCTCACCCAGCGCAAGCTCTACGAATTTCTGATGGAAGCTCGCGACCTTGGACTCTTCCGCTGCATCACCGACAACGGTGCTGGCGGAATTTCCTGCTCGTTCGGCGAGATGGGTAAATATTCCGGCGGCTGTGAATGCGAACTCAAAGACGCGCCGCTCAAATATGAAGGGCTCCAGCCGTGGGAAATTCTGGTTTCCGAGGCGCAGGAGCGCATGACGCTGGCCGTCCAGCCGGAATGCCGCGAAGCCTTCGAAAAGCTCGCCAAACAACGCGATGTTGAAGTCGCCTTCATGGGCAAATACAACGACTCCGGCTACTTTACCGTCAAGTATGACGGCGAGGTTGTCGCCAGCCTCGACATGGATTTCCTTTATGAAACGGGTTGTCCGAAACTGCACATGAAGGGCATCTGGAAAAAACCCGAAATTCCGACTCCGGAAAAAGCGCGCGGCGGCAACCGCACCAAACAGCTCCGCCAGATGATGGGTCGCCTCAACATTTGCTCCCGCGAATATAAGAGCCGCATCTACGATGGCGAGGTCAAAGGGCTTTCCGTTGTGAAACCGTTTGTCGGCGTTAACGCCGATGTGCCGTCCGACGCCACCGTCATGCGCATCGAGTACGACAAAGATCGCGGCGCGATTCTGGCCGAAGGCATCAACCCGTGGTTTTCGGATATCGACACCTACCACATGACCGCATCAGTCATCGACGAAGCGATCCGTCGTGTCATCAGCGTCGGCGGACGTCTCGACCGTATCGCCATTCTCGACAACTTCTGCTGGCCCGATCCGGTACAGTCGGACAAGACGCCCGACGGCGAATACAAAATGGCGCAGCTCGTCCGCTCCAACAAGGCGCTCTACGACTACACCGTCGCGTTCGGCACGCCGGCGGTTTCCGGTAAGGACTCCTGCAAGAACGACTCGACGCGCGGCGGCAAGAAAATCTCTATTCCGCCGACGCTGCTCATCTCGTCGATCGGTCAGATCGACGATGTGAAGAAGGCCGTCACTATGCCGCTCAAAGAGGCGGGCAGTCTGATTTATATGGTCGGCGTGACGAAAAACGAGCTCGGTGCCTCCGAATGGAACCGCATGCTCGCCGAAGAGCAGGGCAATCCATGGAACTACGGTGGCGACGCGCCGGCCGTGGACGCCAAAGCCGCGCTGGCGATTTACCGCGCGATGAACAAAGCGCAGGACGAAGGGATTCTTCTTTCCTCGCACACGCCGTCTAAAGGCGGACTCGCCGTCGGCCTCGCACTCATCTGTATGGGCGGCGGTCTCGGCGCGGAAATTGATCTTTCCAAAGTCCCGATGGTTGGGAAACAGAAGCTCAAAGACGATTCGATTCTCTTCTCTGAATCCAACAGCCGCTTCGTTGTTTCGGTGAAACCTGAAAACGCGGCACGCTTCGAAGAACTCTTCGCCGGACTGCCGGTCGCTCAGATCGGAACCGTCACCGCTGACAAGAAGCTGGTTGTGAAGGGCGGCAAAGGTGCTACACGAATCGACACCGACCTCGAAACACTCCGTAAGCCGTTCAAAAAAACCCTCTACGGCATTTGATGAACGTTCTTCTTCAGCACGGAAACGACTGGCTTCGCTTCTCGGAGCCGGTCGAAGTGCTGACGGCCCGTACGGCAGGCGAAGTTTTCCAGGCATTGGAAAAAATCGAAAAGAGCGGGCTTTGGGCCGCCGGTTTTATTTCCTACGAAGCGGCCGGCGCGTTTGACGAGGCTCTAAAAACTCATGCGCCGGGTGGCTTGCCGCTTTTACAATTCGGGCTTTTTGAGAAGCCAAAGGTAGGGACGTCTCTCCGAGACGTCCGAGGATGGCTGGGACAGCCGTCCCTACCCAACTACCAATTGGGAAACTGGACGCCGTCGGTGACGCGAGGCGAATATGCGCAGGCGATTGCGGCGATCAAAGAGCATATTGCGGCAGGCGACACCTATCAGGTCAATTATACCTTCCGGCTGAATGCTGAGTTTTCCGGTTCGCTGTTCGACTTTTTCTGTGATCTGGCCGAAGCCCAGCAGGGCCGCTATGCCGCCTTCATTGAAACCGATGAGTTTGCGATTTGCTCTGCTTCGCCGGAACTTTTCTTTGAGCTCAAAGACGGCGTGATCGTTTCCCGTCCGATGAAGGGCACCCTGCCGCGCGCCTTGACGGCGGAGGCCGACCGCGCCGTCGCCGAGGCACTGAAGAATTCGGCGAAGGATCGTGCGGAAAATATCATGATCGTCGATATGATCCGCAACGACATCGGGCGCATTGCCGAGGCCGGTTCGGTCGAAACGCTCAGCCGATTCGATGTCGAAAAATATCCGACCGTCTGGCAACTGACTTCGACGGTGCAGGGCAGGGTGGCTGCGGCTTCCAGCCGCAGCAATCAGCGGCAGGATGCCGCTGCCACGTTGGGAGATTTGTTCAAAGCATTGTTTCCCTGCGCGTCGATCACCGGTGCGCCGAAGGCCAAGACGATGGAGATTATCCAGGGATTGGAAACTTCGCCGCGCGGCATTTATACCGGCGCGATTGGCTTCATCGCGCCGGACGGCACGGCGCAGTTCAGCGTCGCTATCCGCACGGCGGTGATTCAGAACGGCAAGGCGGAATACGGGATTGGCGGCGGCATCGTGTGGGATTCTGATGCGGACGCCGAATATAACGAGGCGCTTTCCAAGGCACGGATTCTGACGCGGCGTTTTCCGGAATTCCAATTGTTGGAAACCATGTTGTACGAACCGGGGCAGGGCATCTTTTTGCTGGAGCGCCACCTGAATCGGCTGGCCTGTTCGGCTGAGTATTTTGGTTTTATTCTAAATGCCGGTGCGGTTCGTGAACAGCTGTGTAGTTTGACGTTTGCTGAACCGATGCGTATCCGTCTGTTGGTGGACCGAGCCGGACTTTTTAAGGTGGAAGCGGCATCCTGCCGCTTGCAGAGGCTGGAAGCCTCTGCCACTTTAGCAATCGCGAAAGAGCCGGTCGATTCGGGGGATGTATTTTTCTATCACAAGACGACGAACCGCGCGGTGTATGAAAGGGCGAAAGCGGACTTCCCCGATGCCGACGACGTTCTGCTGTTCAATGAGCGTGGCGAAGTAACCGAGAGTTGCATCGCCAATGTAGTGGTCGAGCTGGACGGACGAAAAGTTACGCCGCCGATTTCGTGTGGTCTTCTCGCGGGGACATTCCGTGACGAACTGATCGCGAAGGGCGAGATAGAAGAGCGGATCATCACACTCGCCGACCTGAAACGGGCAAAAGCCGTCTGGCTGATAAATTCTGTTCGCAAATGGAGAAAAGTCACTTTGTCGCAGAATTGTTGGCCGCAAAAGGGCGCAGAGAACTCAAAAAATCTATGAACTTTGTGCTCTTTGCGCTCTTTCGCGGCTATTTGAATATTCGCGTAAATTAGCGTTCATTCGCGGTTTGTTTTCTGTTTAACTCCGTCAGCTATGAAACCAAAGATTTTGATTATTACGGGTTACGGAGTGAACTGCGAGGCGGAGTCGTCGCGGGCGTGGGAGTTGGCTGGCGGGTCGCCGGTTAAGGTTCACCTGAATGACCTGCTGGATAATCCGGCGCAGATGCGCGATTTCCACGGACTGATGTTTATCGGCGGCTTTTCCTACGGCGACCACATGACCAGCGGCCACGTTTTTGCTCTGCGGGTGAAACACCATCTGCGCGAAGAGCTCCAGAAATTTATCGACGATAAGAAAATTATTCTCGGCGTCTGCAACGGGTTCCAGACGATGACCAAGATCGGTCTGCTTCCGGGGCTGAACGGAGAATATTTTGAGCCGAAGGTTTCGCTGATGCAGAACGACTGCGGCCACTTCCAAAATTTCTGGGTCAATTTGAAGTTTGAAGCGCAGTCGCCGTGTATCTTCACCAAAGGGTTCGATACGATGCCGCTGCCGATCCGCCACGGCGAAGGCAAAATTTTCACGACGGATGCCAAGGTGATTGAGCAGATCGAAGCGCTGGGTTGCGCCGCCGCGCGCTATGCCGACGCAGACGGCAATCCGACCAAGGATTTCCCGGCTAACCCGAACGGTTCGCTCAACGCCATTGCCGGACTGTGTGATCCGACCGGCCGTATCTTCGGCCTGATGCCGCATCCCGAAGCCTACCTTTTTCCTGAGAACCATCCCAACTGGGACGTGCAGAAGTTGAACGGCACGCTGCCCGCGCAGGGGCTCGGCCTGAAGTTTTTTGAAAACGGCGTGAAGTATCTTGTTGGCTAAGGTCGCATCTTTCGAGAAAAGAGACATTGACGGGGCGGGGCTTTCCACGTAAAACCCCCGCTTGCTTGTTCAGGGATTTAACGCACCTGATTACATAACTAAGGAGAATACCATGGCAGTTATCAATTTCGGCGGCACAAAAGAAACCGTCGTAACCCGCAAAGAGTTTTCGCTGGCGAAAGCCCGCAAAGTTCTGAAAAACGAAGTCATCGCGGTTATCGGCTACGGCGTACAGGGCCCGGCCCAGGCGCTCAACCTGCGCGACAACGGCTTCAAAGTCATCATCGGTCAGTCCAAGCAGTTCATGCAGGACTGGAACCGCGCCATCAAGGACGGCTTCGTCCCCGGCAAAACCCTGTTCGAAATCGAAGAAGCGGTTCAAAAGGGAACGGTCATTCAGTACCTGCTTTCCGACGCCGCCCAGAAACTCTGCTGGCCGCAGATCAAGCGCAACCTGAAAGCGGGCGACGCCCTCTACTTCAGCCACGGCTTCTCGATCGTTTACAAAGATCTGACCAAAATCATCCCGCCGAAAAACGTGGACGTGTTGCTGGTCGCTCCGAAAGGTTCCGGGCTGAACGTCCGCCGCAACTTCCTGAGCGGCGCGGGCATCAACTCCAGCTTCGGCGTATTCCAGGACGCCACCGGCCGCGCCGAAGAGCGTTGTATTGCTCTTGGTATCGGTATCGGCTCCGGCTACCTGTTCCCGACCAGCTTTGAAAAAGAAGTGACTTCCGACCTCGTCGGCGAGCGCGGCGTCCTGATGGGCTGTCTGGCCGGCGTCATGGAAGCGCAGTATGAAGTGCTCCGCAAGAACGGCCACAGCCCGTCCGAAGCGTTCAACGAAACGGTTGAAGAGCTCACCCAGAGCCTGATCCGTCTGGTTGACGAAAACGGCATGGACTGGATGTTCTCGAACTGCTCCGCCACCGCACAGCGCGGCGCGCTGGACTGGTCTCCGAAATTCAAGAAAGCCACGCTGCCGGTATTCAATGACCTCTACAAAGCGGTCAAGACGAAGTCCGAAGCCAAGCGCGTACTGAAAGTCTGCGGCGCCAAGGACTACAAAGTCCGCCTGACCAAAGAACTGAAAGCCATCCACGACTCCGAAATGTGGCAGGCCGGTGCGGCTTCCCGCTCGCTTCGTCCGAAAGGCGAAGCCAAAGCGATTGCCAAAGGCACCAAAGGTGTCGGCGGCCGCGCCACCAACTAAGAAGGCCTGTTTTAGGCTTCGAAACCGCCTCGGATTCCGGGGCGGTTTTTTATTGGATATTGCAGTTTACAAGGGCGGGGGGCGTCTATATATTGTCGCGCTCAACTATAGACATAGCGAAAAAGAAGAGAGTTAAGAAGGAGCCTGTAAGTGGATACAGCAGTAAAAGCGGAAACCAGAAAAGAATATCAGCGCAGCGACCGGGACACCGGATCCGTTGAAGTGCAGGTTGCACTGCTGACAAAGCACGTGGATGCCCTCACGGAGCATCTCAAGACCCATAATAAAGACAACAGCACCCGTCGCGGTTTGATCACCATGGTGAATAACCGCAAAAAGCTGCTTAGTTATCTGGCGAGAACAGATAATCCGCGCTACAAAACGCTGATTCAGCGTCTTGGCCTGCGTCACTAAAATACGAGGACGGCCCCGTTCACGACGGGGCTGTTTTGTTTCCGGGGAAGTCCCCGTTCCAAACCAGCGCCCTTTGCGGGCCGCCCGCTAATCCACTCCAGAGGCACGCATCCGCCTCGCCAGGCTCCCGGCAATCATGGATGCAGAAGGAAAAAGAGAGAAATGAAAGATACAGTAAAAATACAGTTCGAAGTCGGCGGCAAGCCGATGTGTTTCGAGTCCGGTCTGCTCGCACAGCAGGCAGCCGGCGCAGTGAGCTGCCAATTGGGCGACAACGTCGTCTTCTCAGCCGTCACCACCAAAGCCCCCCGGGAAGGATGCGATTTCTTTCCCCTTCAGGTTGAATACCGCGAAAAATTCTACGCCGCAGGCCGTTTCCCCGGTGGATTTTTCAAACGCGAAGCCCGTCCGTCCGAAAAAGAAATTCTGACCGCCCGCGTCACCGACCGTCCGATCCGTCCGCTTTTCCCGAATGGATTCTACGACGAAGTTCAGATCAACAACATGCTGCTCAGCTGTGATGGCCAGATCGACACCGATTTTCTCAGTGTCAACGCCTCCAGTGCCGCACTGGTGATTTCCGAACTCCCTTTCCGCGGCCCGATCGCCGCCATACGCATGGCTCGTGTCGACGGAAAGTTCGTTATCTGCCCGACCCACGAACAGCTGGCCAAGAGCGACCTCGACCTCACCTATGCCGGCACCGCCGCGCTTCCGCTGATGATCGAAGGCAGCGCCAACGAAATCAGCGAAGCCGATTTCGTTGCCGCCATGAAGATTGCGCACGAAGCGATCCAGCCGATCATCGCCGCCCAGCTCGAACTGCGCCGCCAGCTCGGTAAAGCCGATAAAGTGATTACACTGCCGAAAGCCGACACCGCGATGCTCGACAAAGCCCGCGAAATCGCCGGTAAAGAACTGCTTCAGGCTCTCGCCATCAACGGCAAGCTCGAACGTCAGGACAAAATCACCTCCATCAAGGAATCGCTGAAAGCCAAAATGCTCGAAGCGTTCCCGGAGATGAACGACACCAACTACATGCACGTCTTTGACGAACTCGAAATCGAACAGCTCCGCAAAAACGTGCTCGAACACAAGACGCGCGTCGGCGGACGCGGCTTCAACGAACTGCGCGAACTCAAAGCGCAGGTCGGCGTACTGCCGCGCGTTCACGGTTCAGCGGTGTTCAACCGCGGCGAAACCCAGTCTCTGGCGATCGTTACGCTCGGCCCGAAGAAAGATTCGCAGTCGATCGACGCCGTAACCGGCGGCGAAACCGAAAAGAACTTCATGCTCCACTACAACTTCCCGCCGTACAGCGTCGGTGAAGTCGGACGTCTGGGCACCACCGGCCGCCGCGAAATCGGCCACGGCAATTTGGCTGAGCGCAGTCTGCGCCCGGTTATGCCCGACAATTATCCCTACGCCGTGCGCCTTGTTTCCGAAATCATGGGCTCCAACGGCTCGTCCTCCATGGCTTCGGCCTGCGTGGGCACGCTGGCTCTGATGGACGCCGGTGTTCCGATCAAGAAGCCGGTCGGCGGAATTTCCGTCGGTCTCTTCACCGGCGAGAACGGCAAAGCCGATCTCGTGCTCGACATTCTCGGCACCGAAGACCACTGCGGCGATATGGACTTCAAAGTCTGCGGTACCCGCGACGGCATCACCGGCTTCCAGGTCGACCTGAAGATCGACGGCCTGCGCTGGGATCTCGTCGAAGGCGCTTTCAAGATGGCCCATGACGGCCGTATGAAGATTCTCGACTACATGGAAAGCGTCATCGCTGCTCCGCGTGCCGAAATGTCCGAATACGCTCCGCGCATCACTGTCATCAAGAT
Source organism: uncultured Verrucomicrobiota bacterium (assembly GCA_903831085.1). GTDB lineage: Bacteria > Verrucomicrobiota > Kiritimatiellia > Kiritimatiellales > Tichowtungiaceae > Tichowtungia. Next base: position 66,785 of record CAIKWE010000039.1, read on the forward strand.
TGATCCGGAAAAGATCGGCGCGCTCATCGGCCCCGGCGGAAAAGTCATTCGCGGTATCACCGATACCTACGGCGTGCAGATCGATATCGAAGAAGACGGCACGGTCAACGTGTTCAGCGCCGATGCCAAAGCCATGACGGCTGCGGTCAAAGCGGTCAACGCCATCACGGCGGAAGCCGAAATTGGTCAGATCTACGAAGGCACTGTCCGCACCATTCGTGACTTCGGCGCCTTCGTCGAAATCATGCCCGGCAAAGACGGCCTTGTGCATATCTCCGAACTGGCTGACTTCCGCGTTGGCAAAGTCGAAGACATCTGCAAAGAAGGCGACACCATGTGGGTCAAAGTCCTCGACGTGGATCGCGACGGCAAGATCCGCCTCAGCCGCCGCGCGGCTATGGCCGAAAAAGACGCCGCCGCTGCCACCACCGACTAATCCTTGCACTGGTGCAACAAAAAGCCCTTCCGTTCGCGGAAGGGCTTTTTTATTGGCTAGAACTCTTTTAGAAGTTCCTTCGGGTCGATGGCGGTGGTGCGGCAGATGTGGGAATAGTCCTCATATCCGGCGATAAGCGGTTCAGTAGCGAGGTCGCCTGCGCGCAGTTTCCGGACATTGGAAAATAACGTTTCGAGGAAGGCTTCCGTCAACTCCGGAGTCATCGTGAGCCGTTTCTTTTCAAAGTGGTTGGTCATTTTTTTCAGGTCGCGCTCCTGCAGATGATAGACCGCCTGTGTCTTTTCGTTCAGCTCCGGCGTATTGTGCGCGCCGAAAAATTTTTCCTGCGCCGCGAAGGTGTAGAGCGGAATCTGGCAATCGAGATTCAGCGCCACCTTCTTCCCGAGGTTATCCATGGAGTCGTTGCGCGACCGACTCTTGTAATCCACCACCAGCAGTCGTTCCAGTTCGCCGTTTGAATCAAAAATCAGGTCGATACGGTCGATCTTGCCCTTCAGCCGGACTTCTTCTTCGCCGCGCTTCAGCGTCAGCGGCAAATCGTGCTTGGCGTCGAACTTCATTTCGAACAGCGCCGGATAGCGGTTTTCGGCCTGCGCGGTTTCAATATCCATACGGACAAAGTTTTCGATCATCTGCAGAAGCTTGAGCTTTTCAGTTTCCCAGACAGCGGGATGGCCGAGGTGACGGCTTGGCCGCCGCTCTGCTTTGGCAAATTCTTCCAGTGCGATGTCACGGGCCAGCGCCAGCAGTTCGTTCGCCTTTGCCGAATCAAAAACCGCCAGCGGAATTTCGCCGCGCTGTGCGATTTTCCAACCCTTGGAAGAACGATCTGCATAAAGCCCGCTCTGCTTGGCGATGGCGGTGTAAATCTGTTCGAGGATTTCGTGAATGACATTGCCGCGATCCATCGGGTCGGTGTCGTCCTCGTGGGTGCGGTCGGACTTGATGCCCAGCACCTTTTCGAGGAAAAAGACAAACCGGTTGCGCGCTAATGATTCCAGCGCCGTAGCGCTGAACTCCGGATTGTTGGTGAGCCATTTCTGAATTGTAGACGCGACACTTTGTGGAAGCGGCATCCTGCCGCTGGCCAGAGGCTGGAAGCCTCTTCCACTTTTTTCAGAAAAGTGCGCATTGGTCTGCCGGACTTCATCTTCGGCGCGGCAGAATTCCGGCGGCAGGATGGTATGGAATGACTCACCGAGCGCCGGTTTTTCAATACCGGTTAGTCCGCGCATCCGTTCGAAAAATTCGCCTGGCGCGCGCTCCTTGCCGTCCGCAGCGGTGCGGGTGTAGGAAAGCGTCAACCGTTCTCGCGCCGCGCTCATGGCGGTCAGGAAAAGAATTTCTTCCTGAATCAGCGCCGCGCCGGTTTCAGACAGCGCCAGCCGCGGACAGAGAATTTTACGTTCGTCCAGAAACGCCCGCAGGGCTTTGCGCTCGGTATCGTTCAGCAACGAATCGGCTTTCGGAATCTGCGGGAAGGTGCGGTCGTCCATACCGGCGATATAAACCGATTCGAACCGAAGACCTGCGGCGTCCATCGGATTGACGATCCAGACGCCGCGTTCGGTGCCGGTTTCGTCTTTGAGCGTGACGTTATCGAGCAGTTCTTCAAACAGCGCAGTCAGCCGCTCCGGCGGTGCCGGACGGCTGCTGACGTCGGCGATCTCGCCAATCAGTGCAAGCACCTCGTCGGGCAGAATCAATCCATGCCTCTCAATCAGTGCTTTGACCTGTTCCGAAAATTTCGCGGCCGTAATCTTTTTTTCCGATGGCTGGAAGAGTCCGGCGAGTTCTTTCGGCAGGCGGCGCAGGCGCGGCGGCTCCTTCAGACGGATTTCCTGAACGAGCGCCTGCCGAGTTTCGGCATCAAGTCCGGGCCACTGGATACCGGGCATTAAAAGGATGTCGCAAAGCCGGTCGCGCGAGAAGTTCTGCGGGAAGGCGAGCAGGGCGAGCAGCGCTTTAACCGGCGGATGCGCGGCGGCGGGCGTGCCGCGCCGGAAGTGATACGGAATACCGAAGCGCGCGAAGACGTCGGGGATGATGTCGGTGTACGGACTCAGGTCACGCAGGATCAGCGCGATTTCATCCGGCGCGGTGCCGCGTTCAATTTCACCGGCAATGCGCCTCGCGGCATCTTCGATTTCGCCGTAGGGATGAGCGGAGACAAAAAACGAAACCCGTTTGCGCGATTCGGATTCGAGAATGTTGCTGTCGTCGGCTTCAAAGGCGTCGGCAAAATCTTCCAGCCATGGTTTCCATTTTTCTTCGGCTCCGCGCATTAGCTCGCTACGCACGGCGGCAAATAGCCGGTCTTCGGCGGCTTCGGCGTGCGCGCCGGGCAGGACGGAATAGACTTTCACCTGCTCTGCGCCAAGACGTGTTTTGAGCGCGGCGGCGAAACGCTCCTCAAATGGATTGAACCAGCGGACGGCGCGGAAGTGGATTTTTCCGTCCAGCTCGTGCGGCAGGTCGCCGGACTCAATCAGCCGGAGCAGGGCGGCGTTGACGGTAAAACGGTCGGCGAGATCCGTTTTGGTACACAGCGCGCGCCAGGCCATCAAGAGCTGTCCGATGCCGTGCAGTTTATGATCCGGTTCGTGAGCGAGCAGCCATTCGACGAGGGTCGATTCCTTTTCAGCAAAAACAGCAAAGGCTTCGATGGCCTGCTGAAGCACTCCGGCCCGCGCGGCGGGCGAAAGGCGGGCGAGCGGCTGACCGGGCGGAAACCGGACGGTTTCAGCGGCTTCTTCGAGAAGCAGGCGGGTTTCGGTCGGGCTCGGCGAGCGGCCTTTGAGCAGTCCTGTTCGACGGGCGGCCCGTTCGCACAGGACGAGGATCTTTTTCTGAGTAAAGAGCCGGGAGGTGTCGAGAGCGCCGGTTTCCAGAACAAGGCGGCGCTCGGTCCGGCGTTTAGCCAGCTCGGTCGGAAAAATCGTCAACGCTTCGCCGCTCATCTTCATGGTTGATGAAATTAGCAGAGAGCGGTAGGGTTTGCCACCGTTTGGAGAGAATTTTCCCACGAATCTCACGAATGAACACGAATAAGAACATTTTATATAAGGAAGAGAGTTTCTCAATTATTGGAGCGTGCTTTAACGTCTACAACGACAAGGGTTGTGGTTTTCTTGAGCCGGTTTATCAGGAGTGTATGGGGATAGAATTTGCCTTCCAATCGATTCCGTCGGAGGCTCAGAAGAAGCCGGATTTGTTTTATAGGGGGAAGAAACTTGAACATGTTTACCAGCCGGACGTTATCTGTTTTGGGAAAATCATTATTGAACTAAAGGCTGTTGAAAAAATTACGGATGCTTATCGTGCTTAGGTTCTTAATTACTTGAATGCAACGGGGTGTAAGCTGGGAATAATTGTAAATTTCGGGCATTATCCCGATCTCGAATATGAACGAATTGTCCTCTGATTCGTGTTTATTCGTGTGATTCGTGGGCAAAGAAGGAGATGTAATGAATTTTCAGAAACGCGCTAAAGAAGTGATGGATGCCGAAATCGCGGGTATGGAAAAAGTCCGCGACAGCATCAACGGCAATTTCAGCACGGCGGTTGAATGGATCCTCGCGGTCTTGAAAAACGGCGGCAAGGTGATCGTCACCGGCGTCGGCAAAAATTTTCATATCGGTCAGAAAATGGCGGCGACGTTCACCAGCACCGGAACGCCCGCGGTCCTGCTGCATCCGATCGAAGCGATGCACGGCGACTTCGGGATCGTCGGCGAAAAGGACATTGTGCTGGCGCTCAGCTACAGCGGTGCCTCCGACGAACTGCTGGCTTTGATTCCCGCGCTCAAACGGCGCGGTGTGAAGATTATCTGCATGACCGGCGATGCCGCCAGTCCGCTCGGCCTTCAGAGTGATCTGGTTCTGCCGATTACGATTGATAAGGAAGCCTGCCCGTTCGGCATGGCACCGACCACCAGCACAACGGTGACATTGGCTCTCGGCGACGCGCTGGCGATTGTTCTGCTTGAGGCGCGCGGCTTCAAAAAAGAAGACTACGCCAAGCTGCATCCCGGCGGCGCAATCGGCCGCACGCTTCTGCTGAAAGTTTCCGATGTCATGCGCACCAGCGACCGCCTCGCCAAGGTAAGGAGCGGCACGAAGGTCAAAGAGGCTGTGCTGGCGATGACCGGTGCTCGCGCCGGTTGCGTCGCGGTGGTGGACGCGAACAATAAACTGCTCGGCATTTTTACCGACGGCGACCTGCGCCGCCACCTGATTGATACTCCCAACATCACCGACGCGGCGATTGATTCGGTGATGACTCGCAATCCGATCACGCTCAAAGCCGATCAACTCGCCGTGGATATCCTGAAAATCTACGAGGAGAAAAATATCGACGACCTGATGGTTGTTGATGACACCGGCCATATTGTCGGCGCGGTCGACATTCAGGACCTGCCGAAACTGAAAATTCTCTAAATGATCTGAAGCCTGAAGTCTCAGGCCTGAGGCCTTCTCTCACTCTTTAACCGGCTCGTTCTGCTTTCCGCATTTTGGACAAGGGGCGAGCGGCGTGCGGCGCGGCACGGTGTAAATGTGACGGCAGGCATCGCAGCGGTAGACCGCCTGGTTTCCGTTTTTGCGGCGGCGGCGGAAGGTGATGAAATCATAGGCCACAGCCGCGGAAAAAAGCGCGGCCAGCGCAAGCGTCAGCGGAATCGTAAACAGGCTGAGCGGATCAACAGGCATTATTCTTTTCCCTCCTGCGCGAAGCGGATATCGATCCAGCCTTCTGTTTTTTCTTTCGAGGGGATGAATCGCAACTGCCGGACGGCGCTGAGCAGGGCGGTATTAGTGACCGGCGCGTCAAAGAAGGCGGACTCAACCGTTCCGTCGGCGCGAACGGCTAGATTCATGCGAATGGTTTCAGGCAGTCCGGATGCGGCGATATTGAACGGAGGAAGATCGCCGGCACGCGGTTTGAGTTCCGGTGACAGGAACAGTTGTGTGCCCGCAGCGGGCCGGATGGCCGGGCACGGCGTAGTGCCGGGAGCCGGGAGTGTGCCTTGAGGGAGAACTGTTTCCGCCGTCAGGAGCGCGCGGTTCACATCGGCGGCGGCGCTACTTTCCTTTGGCAGATAGCGGACGGGGGTGGCGGGTTTTTCAAGTGTCAGGCGCAGATTCACCTGATTCTCGACAAACTTACCGCTGAATCCTGCATCGGCAGGGAGTGCGAAAAGCGTCGGTTTTTTCAGTTTACGCAGGGTTTCATCGTCCGCGGCAAGGCGGGTGACCTCGGGGCGCATCGAAGGCATCGCCGGGCGAAGAGTCGCAGGCTGGAAGGCGAACAGCCACAGAGCGAACCATCCGACGGCGCAAAGAATCGCGACGGTGAGCACAGGAGTAAACTGGACGCGGATTTTCACGGCGCAGGTGTAACGGATGTCGGCGCAACAGGTGCGGCGCCGCGGGTGGCGATGAAGACCTGCCGGAATCCGGCGCGGGCGGCGGCATCATAGACGCTTGCGGCGGTTGCCTGCGGCGTGGATGCGTCAGCTTCAAGGATCAGTGCGATGCCGGGGCGTTCCTGTACGGCGGCGCGCAGGACAGATTCCAGATTGGACGGATTCACCTGTTCGTCGTTAAAAAAGAAGAAACCTTCGCGGGAAATGCTGAGCACCATGTCATTGAACTGAATACCTGCTGTCTGCGAAGCGACCGGCAGGTCGATCGTGATCCCCGGCTTCAGAACGAAGTGCGACGTGACCAGTACGAAGGCGCTGAACAGCAGTGCCGCGTTGAGAAAGACAACGCCGGTGAGAAAGCCGCGCCCGGTCCGGCGGCGCGGCAGGAAGGTGCGGTGCAGATGAAGTACAGCTTCGCAATCGTTACGGTTCATGGCGCGCTCCGGCGGCGGTGTGAGTGAGGAAATAAATAATTTCTCCGGCGGCCTGTTCCATGTCGAGCGCGATGGATTCAACGCGGCTGACGAGGAAGTGGTAGCCCGCGTAGGCGGGAATGCCGGTGGCCAGTCCGGCGGCGGTGGTGAGCAGCGCGCTCCAGAGTCCGCCTGAGAGCGTGCCGATTTCCGCAAGCGGCGAACCGGCCTGCAAGGCGGCCAGTATTTGCAGCATACCGAGCACGGTGCCGAACAGTCCAAGCATTGGAAGAACCTGAGCGAGAGTGATCAGCATGTTCATGTGGCGTTCGAGGCGCGGAATTTCACTGAGGCCCGCCTGCTGAACCGCTTTGACCAGTTCGTCTTTCGGCTCGTTGCGGTGCAGCAGCGCGGTGCGGACCAGATGCGCGGCGGGGCCGGGCGTTTGGTCGCAGATGCTGACGGCTTCCAGGTCATTGCCGCGTGTGATGTTGGTTGTGATCCCGTTCAGGAAGTCGTCTATTTTGATCTGCGCGCGATGAAGATGAAAAAAACGCTCCAGGAAAATCACCAGTGCGATAAATCCGCAAACCAGAATAAGCCACATCACCGGGCCGCCGCTGTTAATCCATCCACTCATAACCGCTCCTTTTCGCTTAGAACGCCGAGGCGTGCTCACGCTCTATTTTTTCGATCCGCTTCCGCGCCTCGCTTTTCGCGGGCACTCCGGCCTGAATAATCCGGTTGTAAATATTCACCGCCTCTTTCCACTGCTTCTGCTTTTCCTGCCAGGCGGCGGCGTCAAATGCGGCGCGTGTGAACCATGGCGCGGCTTCCGGCGACAGGGGTTCAGTCTGCCCATTACCGCTATAAACAACTTCCATGTAATGCGCGAACGCCTTTTCTTTCAGTCCCAGTTTGGCTTCACTGCGGGCGATTTTATAAAGAGCCTGCAGCCGGAGTTCAAATGGGGCGGCGGGGCGTTTGTAGAGAGCCTGATAAGCCGTCAGAGCTTCCTGATAGCGGCCCGGTTCGGATGTGCCGAGCGTGAACAGGCAGTCGGCCAGACGGCCGCGGGCGCGGTCGGCCAGCGGATCGTCCGGCGCTTTTTTGATAACCTCTTCGTAGGCGAGAATGGCGCGCGGAAATTCGCCGAGCTCGGTGAGGGTTTCGCCCTGCGCGAAGCGGGTCTTCAGCATCAACGGACTGTCGGCAGTCTCTTTGGCGAGGCGGCTGAAGACAGTGAACGCTTCGAGAAATTTATCCTGTTTGAGCAGGGAGTTTCCGGCCCAGAAGAGCGCGTTATCAGTCAGTTCGTGTTTCGGGAAGCGCGCGGCGATGTCGAGGAAGGTGGCTTGCGCCTTGGCGTAATCGCCCCGGTTATAGTAATGCTCTCCCGTCCAGAAAAGCACTTCGGGGGTCCAGACGGAGCCGGGATATTTTTCGATGAAAGACTGACAGAGGACCAGTGCGCCCTCGGTGTCGCCCTGCATATAACGGCAGAAACCGCGCATGTAGAGGGCTTGTGGCGCTTCAGGAGAATCCGGCCAGTTGGTGCTGACGATGCGGAAACTTTCCAGCGCGGCGTCCCACTGACCGATGCGGTAGAGGATGAGGCCCTGCTGCTGAACAGCGGAGGCTTGTATGGCGGTGTTGGTGTATTGAGCGGCGATGCGGCGGTACTCTTCAATCGCCGGAGTCCATTTCTGCTCACGCTTTAGCAGTTCCGCCTGTTGCAGCGCGGCCTGCGGCGCAAGTTCGCTCTGCGGGAATTTTTTCTCCGTCTCTGCGAAAGCGGCGCGGGCCGCGTCGGTCTGTCCGGCGAGCAGACTGGAGACACCGCCCTGATATGCGGCTTGCGCGGCGAGCGGATGGCCCGGATAGGCCGAGGTGACACGCCGGTAGTTTTCGCGGGCCTTCGCATACTGCGCGGCGGCGAGGCGCGCGTCGCCCGCTTTAATAAAATCGGTCACACATCCGTCGGGCTGCGTGCATTTGGTTCCGGCAATTTCAAAGGCGGCGGCGGCTTCTTCGTAGCGCTTTTGTTCCCAGAGACTCCAGCCTTTACCGGCTTGTGCTCGGGCCTGTAAGGCAGGATCGGCCGCAATGTCGAGTCCGGTCTGAAACGCCTGTTCGGCGGCGGCAAACTGCTGCATTTTCAGCAGAGCTTCCGCTTTCTGGGTCAGCACTTCGGCGGCAGTGGCGGTATTTGGCGTCTCTTTGACGGCTTCATCGAAGAGTGAAAGGGCCTCTTTGGTTTTCTTTTCGTCAATCAGCAGGCCGGCGCGGGCGGCTTTCTGCCGGATTCTCAGGGCGGCTTCGCCGGTCAGCTTTTCGGCTTTGGCAAGCGCGTCGGCGGCGTCAGCGGAATTCCCGGCGCGCTGCTCCAGCGCGGAGAGCTCCACCCAGGCGACGGATCTAAGCCGTGGATGAGCGGTTTCGTTCGAGCCGAGTATTTTGAGAAGGGCGGAGGCTTCGCTCAGTTCGTCTTTACCGCCGGTTGCGATCAGCCGCTTCGCCAGCTCAAGGCGGGCGCTGTCGGCCAGAACATGGTTCGGGAATCGTTCCAGCAGATCGTGCAGAGCCTTTGTCGAGTCGCTGTTTTTTCCGCGCTGCAGATAAATCGCGGCGAGGTCGAGCAGGTTTTGCGGAGCGTTTTCGTCGTCGGGACACTGCTTGCGGAACGATTCAAAGGTTTTCTGCGCGGACTTCAAGTCGCCGGCGGCCTGCTCGGCGCGGCCTTTCAGGCGCAATGCGGCGGGATTATAAACGCTGTCTTTGAGCGGGTTTTCCAGACTCTGGATGACAGCGCTGAAATTACCGGATTCGAAAAGGGCGCGGGCGCGCCAGTAGGTAAACGCATCCTGACAAGGCAGCGCGGAGGACTCGTCAGCTAGAATCACCGCCTTGTCAAATTTATGCTCACCGATCAGCGCGCGGATCAGCAGAACCGTCAGCGTCGCCTCCTCATCCGGGGTGCGTTTGGTGCTGAGCTCCTCCCAGATCTGCTGCTCAGCCAGCGGATAAAGCTCGTCATTCAGCGCCGCTTCGATTTGGCGGGTCGAAAACAACTCCTGCGCAAACAGCGCAGGAGTAAGCAGAAGCAGAAAAATCCAGACCTTGGAAAACCTCAAATTCATTGGCGCGGAGTATCACGTTTCCCGCCGTCTTCTTCCAGCCTTTTTCTGCGGGGGAAACAGGGTTTGAATTTGACAGGCAAGGAGATGCGGTTAGGCTCGCCGCCAAGTATGCATGAACTGAAATCCATCCTGCTGGTGGCGCTGGGCGGCGCGCTCGGCTCCGTGGTGCGCTATAAACTCTCCGGCTGGGTGTTCCATCACACCACCGACTGGCAGTTTCCGGCAGGCACCTTTGTCGTGAATGTCATCGGATGTCTCGTCATCGGCGTGCTGGCCGGATTCGCCGTCAAAGAGGATTTTTTCTCTGCTGAAACCCGCATTTTTCTTTTCACCGGCATCATGGGCGGCTTCACGACCTTTTCGGCTTTCGGCCTCGAAACCTTCTACCTGCTGCGCCGCGGCGAAATTCTGGCGGCGGGAAGCAACGTTGTGCTCAGCGTGATCGTCGGCCTGATCGCTCTCTGGATCGGCTTTATCTGCGTCCCGCACAGCGGCGGAGGATTTTTAAAGCAACCCGCTCCGGCAGACACGACAAAAAACGGTTAACGCTCTATTTGCCCAACATCTCAGCCAGATATTTACCGGTGTAGGATTCTGGAGTTTTGGCGACCTTCTCGGGCGTTCCGGCGACGACGATTTTTCCGCCGCGCTCGCCGCCCTCGGGGCCGAGGTCGATCAGCCAGTCGGCGCGCTTGATGACGTCGAGGTTGTGTTCAATCACCAGCACGGTATTGCCGCCAGCGCGCAAAGTTTCCAATACCTGGATGAGTTTATGGACATCGGCAAAGTGCAGACCGGTGGTCGGTTCATCGAGGATGTAGAGCGTGCGGCCCGTCGCTTTTTTGCTGAGTTCCGCTGACAGCTTAATGCGCTGGGCTTCGCCGCCGGAGAGCGTGGTGGCGGACTGACCGAGGCAGAGATAGCCGAGACCGACCTCGCGGAGCGTGCGCAGTTTCCGCTCAACACCAGGGATGGCGGCGAAAAATTCGCACGCTTCGTTGATGGTCATCGAGAGCACCTCGGCAATGTTTTTGCCGCCGTAATGCACCTCAAGGGTTTCGCGGTTGTAGCGTTTGCCAGCGCACTGCGGGCAGGTGACGTAGACGTCCGGCAGAAAATGCATTTCGATTTTGAGCAGTCCGTCGCCCTGGCAGTGCTCGCATCGTCCGCCTTTGACGTTAAAGCTGAAACGCCCCGGCCCGTAGCCGCGCACTTTGGAGGCGGGCAGTTGCGTAAAGAGGTCGCGGATGATGGAGAACGCGCCGGTGTAGGTGACCGGATTGCTGCGCGGCGTACGGCCGATCGGCGACTGGTCGATGACAATCACCTTGTCGATCTGTTCAACACCGAGCAGTTCCTTGTGTTTTCCGGGACGTTCTTTAGAGCCGAAGAAGCGGCGGTAGAGCGCGCGGCGCAACACGTCGTCGACGAGCGTGCTTTTGCCGGAACCGGAAACGCCGGTGACGCAGGTGAGCAGTCCGAGCGGAATTTTGACATTGATGTTCTTGAGGTTGTTTTCGGCCGCGCCGCGGATTTCGATAAAGCCTGTGGCGGCTTTATTCCGTTCGGCGGGCAGTTCGATTTCAATTTCGCGCCGCATGTATTGCGCGGTCAGCGAGTTTTTGGCTTTGAGCAGTTGCGCGGGCGTTCCGGTAAAAACAATTTCGCCGCCGTGGACACCGGCGCCGGGGCCGAGGTCGATGACATGATCGGCTTCGCGGATGGTCTGCTCGTCGTGTTCGACGACGACGACGGTATTGCCGAGGTCGCGCAGTTCCTTGAGTGTGGCGAGCAGACGGTCGTTATCGCGCTGGTGCAGGCCGATGCTTGGCTCGTCGAGAACGTAGAGCACGCCGGTCAGGCGCGAGCCGATCTGCGTGGCCAGTCGAATGCGTTGCGCTTCGCCGCCGGAGAGCGTGCCGCTTTCGCGGTCGAGCGTCAGGTAGTCGAGGCCGACATCCATCATGAAGCCGAGGCGCGCCTGAATTTCCTTCAGAATGTCACGGGCAATAATCGATTCTTCTTTGGTTAGTTCCAAAGCTTGGAAAAACTTCTGCGCCTGTTCGATGGAGAGCGTGCAGATTTCGTAAATGTTTTTTCCGCCGACGGTGCAGGCGAGCGTTTCGGGCCGCAGGCGCGCGCCGTTGCAGGCGGTGCAGCGCTGGTTGCCCATGTAGGCGCGTAACCGCTCCTGATTGAATTCACTTTCGGATTCGGTGTAGCTCCGCTGGAGGTTCGGGATGAGCCCTTCGAACGGTTTGTGCACTTTGTGGCGGCGGAGGTAATAGCTGATCGGTTCATCGCCGGAGCCGTAGAAGAGAATTTTTTTGAAGGAGGCGGGCAGTTCGTTGAACGGCATGCTGAGCGAAATGCCGTAATGGTCGGCGACGGCGTGCAGTAGTTTTTTGTAATAGATGATGGCACGCCGTCCGCCGCGCCGCCACGGGTGGATGCTTTCTTCGAGCGGCAGTGTTTCGTCGGGGACGACCAGCTCTTCGTCGAATGTGAGCATGTTGCCGAGTCCGTGACAGGTCGGGCAGGCACCGTATGGACTGTTGAATGAAAAATGTTTTGGTGTAAAAGTTTCGAAGCTGATGTTGCAGTCGAGGCAGGCGTTCTTTTCGGAATAGAGGCGGTCGGTCCATTTGTTCTCAGGTAGGGCGCGACCGCCGGGCGCGCCGCGGACGGATCGGCGATCCGTCCCTACCTCAACCATCGCAATCATCAGTCCTTCGCCGGTGGCGAGCGCCAGCTCGACGGAGTCGTTGATCCGGCTACGTGTGGCGGGGTCGATCACGAGCCGGTCAATGACGGCTTCAATGGTGTGTTTTTTGTTTTTATCGAGATCGGGGATGGCATCCAGTTCGTAGAGTTCGCCGTTGACGCGGACGCGGACGAAGCCCTGCCGCCGGATGGAGTCGAAGACCTCTTCGTGCTTTCCTTTGCGGCCGCGCACCAGCGGCGCAAGCAGCATGACTTTGGTTTTTTCCGGGATCTGTAAAAGCTGCTCCGTGATGTTCTCAGCGCTTTGCCGCTGGATCGGTTTGCCGCAGGAAGGGCAGTGGACTTTTCCAATGCTTGGAAACAGCAGGCGGAGATAGTCATGGATTTCGGTTGTAGTGGCGACGATGGAGCGCGGATTCGAGCCCGCTGTGCGCTGTTCGATGGAAATGGCGGGCGAAAGGCCTTCGATGGTGTCCACGTCGGGCTTCTGCATCTGCTCGAGAAACTGGCGGGCGTAGGCGGAGAGGCTTTCGACATATTTACGTTGTCCTTCGGCGTAAAGCGTATCGAAGGCAAGCGACGACTTTCCCGAGCCGCTCAGCCCGGTGATGACGGTGAGTTTGTTGCGCGGGATGCGCACCGTGATGTTCTTCAGGTTGTGCTCCCGCGCTCCGCTGACAGTAATCCACTGAGTGTTCATGTGACCTTGGTCTTCCTGAGTCTGTAACAGCAACAAACTCTAACACAGGCAGAACCTGTTTGGGAAATTCATATAACGAACTTGCATTAATCCGGCTTCCGAACGTATAACCAAAACGGTTGTATTTAGTTGAGCAGTACGACAAGCGAAGGGGTTTAATATGCGTATTACAGCAGGTGTAGCGGGGGTTCTCTTAATAGCCGCAGTAGCGATTGCTCAGGATGACAGCACGATTGCCGAACAGGTCGCGGCGGCGCAAAAACATGCTAGTATCGGCGCGGTCGAATCCAAGGTGACTACAAGTAAAAAGACAGGCGTAAAGACCCAATCGATCAAAGTCGCTTCGGAGCAGGAGCCGGATAATCCTTTTGTCGGCACCATGCGGCTCACCATCGAGATGGAGGCCGGTGACAATATATGGTACGGCCAGCAGCAGCAGACGCAGCAGAAGCAGCTCTCAACACAGGCCGGGGCGGAACAGGGGAAGATTGATTATACCGGCGAGGATTCGTGGACTTTCAAAATAGCGTTAAGCGATGATCTCAAAGGGGGGAAAGTAAAAGCCTACGCCGCGGAATACGGGTTTGTGGTCAGCAATAAGGTGTCCGGCGATAAGTTTGTCGTTGTTGCCGCCAAATACGATCGGGCGGAAAGCGCGGATGAGATCATGGCGCGCAACCAGGATTCTAAAAACGTTATCAAAATCAAATCGACGGCCAAGGCTCTGAAGAAAGGTGAGGGAGACGAGGACAAGAAGGGCGATGGCGGAGGCGGCGGAGGCGGTGAATAGGATTGCGAGTTTTTCTTTATGAAATCAACCTACACACAATTAATGAAAAAACCGGTTGTCGGCAGTACGCTGGCAGTGGCGGCGGGCATTTCCTTTTTCTTTAACTGCATGCTGATGCCGCTGGTGGGCCGGGCCGGAGCCAAATCTCCGAATGCGGATAAAAACCAGCTGGGCTTTCTGGCAGTGCTCGGGCTCACTTTTATTCTGGCGGCGCTGGCGACGTGGTCGAAAATGCTGCGTAGTTCGGAAGACAAGAGCCCTATTCCCTACTGGTCGATCGGGCTGTGCGTGATCTGCGCGGCTCTTTTCGTTCTGCTCATGACCGGCCGGCTGGCGGTTTAAAGTCGGGATATGGGACCCGGTTGAATGAAAAAAAGGCGGCTCAGTAATGAGTCGCCTTTTTTGATTTGTTGGCTGACGTTCAGGCGTTGTAGCGGCGGCGGATCAGGAAGATCAGCCCTCCACCGAAAGCTATCATCAACACACTGGCCGGTTCAGGCACAGCAACCGGTGAACTCCAGCCAACAGAAATATTGTCCGAAAGGTTGGCCCCGCCACCTACGTCGGCATTGAAAGCGTTATGGTCGGTATTCTCGGAAATACTGGCTACTTGTATGCGCCAGGTCTGGTCGCTACGCAGATCGGTATAGGCCGCCAGATAGGCCCAGGAGACTGCAAAGTCAATAAAGGTAGTACCGGCGAAATTGGTTGTGTCTTGAAGGTCGGTGGTGCGGACATAACCGTCAGTTGAGCGTCCGCCGCCGTTGATGTCGTTAATGAGTTTTGATGTGGCATTGTTATCAATGTCATGCACCCGCGATTGACCCCAGGTCGGGCCGTTGGTTTGTCCCACGCACATTTCCAGTCCATGATTGGTGACAGCACCCCCTTTAGCGTCCCATGCGAAGGCGTAGTCAATGCCGGTGACGCCGTAGTTCGCGACATCAATCAGCAAAGCGTGTGTGCCGTATTCCTGCTCATACGGGCTGATATCCACCCGCATGCGGAACATCACATAGGAGCCGTTGTTGGCGTAATAAAGGCCGGGGTTATTCGCGTCGCCGACAAAATCCATTGATTCGGTTACACCGGCGTTATGGGCATCATAGCCTCCGAGTGAAGTCCATGAGCTTGCCCAGTTGGCATAGGTTCCGACCTGATTGACAACCGTGCTGAAGCCGGTCGTAGCGATCAGGCACATCAGCATAGAAACAATTAATATACGCATAAGTAATCTCCCTTTTGATACGGACATTTTACCCGCGTTTGAATCGGGGTCAATTTTTAAACACCTGAACTTCTGTAAGGGGTTCCATCACAGACATGCTTTATAAAGCGCCCAGGCGGCGAGAGTCTTGCCATCATCTACCTTTCCGTCGCGGATCAGGTCATCCATTTCCTGTTCGGTGACGAGGAAGGTTTCAATATTTTCATCTTGGTCGAAGTCGGTTTCGCCCGGCTCGTGGACATCGGCATAGAAGATGTCGATCCTCTCGGTGCAGTAGCCGACCGATGGATAAATTGGCGCGAGAAAGCGGATCGAATCGGGTGTATAGCCGGTTTCTTCTTTCAGTTCGCGAATGGCCGCAGCTTCCGCCGCTTCACCGGGGTCGACGTTGCCGGCCATCACCTCGAAGCAGACGCGCTCCATCGCTTTGCGGAACTGGCGGATAAAAACAAACCGCCCGTCGCGTCGTTGTGCAATGACCGCCACTGCCGCGCCGTGGCGGATAATTTCACGCGTTCCGGTGCGTCCGTCCGCCAGTTCCACGTCCAGCACATCGAGGCTCAGAATGCGCCCTTCAAAAACCGTTCTCGTTTTTAGTGTTTTCTCGCACATATTTTGTATCTCCGCGACTTCCAGACCACCAGATGCAGAATAGACGAAAAAACCGCAGTGTGTCATTTGTCAAATTGCTCCGGAGGGCTAGAATGCGGTCATGACACACGCCCGACAGGAATGGGAAAAACAGGAATCCCGCGACCTCGCCCTGTATGCCGCGCACAGCGCGAGCAGTCTAGGTCGGCGCCATCTGGAGTCCGACCATCCGGTTCGCCCCAGCTTCCAGCGCGACCGCGATCGCGTTCTGCACAGCCGTTGTTTCCGGCGGCTCGAATATAAAACACAGGTTTTCGTCAACGGCACCGCCGACCATTACCGCACACGTCTCACTCACACCATCGAGATGGCCGCCGTCGGCCGGACGCTCGCCCGCGCTTTTCGCGTCAACGAAGACCTGACCGAAACCATTTGCCTCGCCCACGATGTCGGTCACAGCCCCTTTGGTCATCGCGGCGAACGGGTGCTCGACGAGCTGATGAAAGAGCACGGCGGGTTTGACCATAACCTGCAGAGCCTGCGGGCAGTCGAAAAACTGGAATATCAGTATCCCGGCTTCAGCGGACTCAACCTGACATGGGAAGTACGCGCCGGACTGCTTAAACACGAAGCCGCCAAGTCCGGCGCGAAACTCGACGGGCATCCGATTGGCCCGTTCCAATATTTGGAAGCGCAGATCGCCGATGTCGCTGACGATATCACCTATCACGCACATGACGCGGACGACGGCCTTGACGCCGGACTCATCACGCTCGATCAGCTTGAAAAGCTGGCGTTCTGGAAACTGGCCGCCGCCCGCACCCGCGAACAGTACGCCGCGCTCGACGACGGACACTTCCTGCGCATCACCATCCGCAACCTGCTCGATCTTCAGGCGCAGGATATTCTACGGGAAGGGCATCTTCGTATTGAAAAACACAAACCACGCACGATTGTCGACGTCATGAATGCGCCGGAGCGCCTGATTATCTTCAGCGATGAAATGGCCGCAATGCTCAAAGAATTTTCCAGCTTTCTTTATCGTCAGCTCTACGAGCACCCCAGCGTTCTTGATGCCAACGCCGAGGCCGTCGAACTCATGCGCGGACTGTTTCACCATTATGTGCAGCATCCCGAAACTATGGGAAAGAAAGCGCATGCGCGAATCGCCGAAGAAGGCCTCATGCGCACCGTCTGCGACTATGTCGCCGGCTGCACCGACCGCTACGCCCTTGAAGAGTGTCAGAAGTACGGCATCGGCGCGTAGCACCGCTTGCCGGAGGACAGAAGTCAGGGAGCGGGAATCAGGAGTCGGATTGATTCTTGAGATAACGGGACGGATCGGCCCGCCATGAGCAGAATGCAATCAGGCCGATGATCTCAATAATGATGATAAGGCCGCGGGTTTGGTTGGAATGAATTTCCAGACGGTCGAGAATTTCAAACGGCACAAGTATGACCGCGGTCATTAATAGCAGTGCTGGAATAGCCATCGGGCGTGCAAAGTTCATCGTCCAGCCCATGGATCTGAATCGTTTCGGAACAATGATTCGCGGATCGTTCCGGTTAAAATAAATGACGCCCAAAATCCACGTTCCTGATCGTTGAAATACATCCGGCGCTTTCATCTGACAATCAGGATAAGTGGTGGGAGCTGTTGCGTCAAATGCAAAGGGGAATCCGTGACGACAATTAAATTCTCGCCCCGTGCGGCGGCTATGCCTACAGTTTCCAGCCAATGACGAAATATTTCCAAGGTTTGGAAGAGAGGCTCAAGGCGGCGGGGAGCGGAAACGCGAAGCGCGCCGTTGAAGAGCTTGCCGCGCATGTCATCGGTTGCAAACCTCTTGAGATCTATTTCAGAGCCATTACGCCGGAGCAGGAGCGCGAACTCGAAAAACTGATCGTCCGCGCGGAGCAGGGCGAGCCGATTCAGTACATCATCGGCCACGTCGACTTCCGGGGTTTGGAAATCCACTGCGACCGCCGCGCGCTGATTCCCCGTCCAGAGACAGAGCTTCTTGTGGAAGCAGTTCTGAGTTCTGAGTTCAGAGTTCAGAGTTCG
The DNA here is from genome assembly GCA_903831085.1 of uncultured Verrucomicrobiota bacterium. Lineage (GTDB taxonomy): Bacteria > Verrucomicrobiota > Kiritimatiellia > Kiritimatiellales > Tichowtungiaceae > Tichowtungia. Next base: position 84,318 of record CAIKWE010000039.1, read on the forward strand.
ATCACAATTGTGGACGTGGGATGCGGCACGGGGTGCATTGCCTTGGCTTTGCTTTCGGAACTTCCCGCCGCCAAAGTGATCGGCGTGGATATTTCGCCGGATGCGCTGGCGCTGGCGCGGGAAAATGCGGAGTGGCTCGGCTTGTTGGAGCGGTTTACTGCCGTGCAAGGGAATCTATTGGAGGCTTTTATAGTGGACGCGGCATCCTGCCGCGTTATGCAGCGGCAGGATGCCGCTGCCACTATGGGAGAACGATTCGACAGTATCGTTTCTAATCCGCCGTATATTTTTTCCAAGGTCTGGAAAAACCTTGAACCATGCGTGCGGGACTTCGAACCGCAACTGGCACTCGACGGCGGCGAAGACGGTCTCGACCTGATCCGTCCGCTGGTTGAACAGGCAGTGCGCGTCTTAAAGCCGGGCGGCGGCCTTTTCCTTGAAATCGGCTACGACCAAGGTCCGGCGGTTTTCCAATGTTTGGAAAATGCCGGGTTCCAAAATATCCGCATCATCAAAGATCTTGCCGGTCTCGACCGTATCGTTTCAGGCGTGTTGTAATGTCAACAATACGAAACTGACGGTCACTTTCAATTCCGCGAGCTGTTGAACTCCGGCTTTTGCTTCCGGACTGGAACACCAGAAGATGGGCGTCATCTGAATGAGATCGGCAATCTGCGCCGCATTGAGTGTTTGCTCGTAACACAGCAGTTCTCTGTGCGTTTCTGAAAAGTGTGGTGCGCATTTAGCGGCGGCTTCATCCGCTTTTTCTTCAAAGTCACCGGCATTGGCTGCCAGCCGTGAGCGCAGTTCAATCAAATGATTCGGGCCGGGTACGCCAAGAATCAGCGCACCGTCCGGCTTCAGAATGCGGGCGAACTCTTCCGGATTGCGCGGGGCGAGAACGCTTAGAATCACATCCAGCGAGTGATCAGCAAACGGCAGTTTGCGCATGGCGTTGGCGACAATCCAGTTGGCTTTTTTGTACCGCTTGGCCGCGCACCGCACAGCTTCTTTGGATACATCGACGCCGAAAAATTGTCCGTCGTGCGCTTCGCTCAGCGCGCCGAGAAAATGCCCTTCGCCGCAACCGCAATCAAGAATTGCCGATTGATGATTGCCGATTGCCGATTTTTTAATTTGTTCAGTAACGAGATCAAGGGCGCCGGAATCGAAGAAGCGGCGGCGGGCTTGTATCATATTGGCGTCGTCGCCGGGATGGTTGGACTTCCGCTGATGGCTTAACAGAAGATTCAGATAGCCTTCTTTAGCCTGATCAAACGAATGCCCTCTCGCACAGCGGCATTCCTTTTCGTTCCAATCCAGCGCGGTTTCACACGCTGGGCAAATCAGAGCAGGTTTAGTCTTCATTCAGATTTGATCCCCTTCGTATGCTTTTGCGACCGAATTTAGCGCGGATGCGGTCAACGGCGCGACTGAGCGTTTCGCGTTTGGTTGAAGTTTTTTTCATCGGAGAATCAAAAAGGTCAAGCTGCGGAGCGTTGGCGGTTCGACGCAGTCCGCTGACGCCGAAGCCGATAAGTCGTACGGCGCTGTGCAGACTTTCTTTGCGGAACAGTTCGAGCGCGGTTTCGCGCAGGGAGATGTCGTCGCAGCAGGGCGGATCAAGCCGTCGCTGGCGGGTAATGGTTGAGAAATCAGTCCAGCGAAGTTTGATTTGCGCCGTGGCAGCGTAAAATCCGGCAAGCCGCAGACGAGTGCCGACTTTATCGGCGAGGTCGAGCAGGGCGGCTTCGATGGCTTTAGCGTCGCGCAGATCTTCGTCGAAGGTAATCTCGTTGGAGATGCTTTTTTCCTCGCTCTCTATTTCGAGTGCGCGGTCGTCGAGGCCGAAGGCGAGCCGCCGGAACGATGAAGCGGAGCTTTCGCCGACCCATGTCGCGAGTTTTGCTGGATCAACGGTCTGCAGGTCGCCGATGGTGCGGATCTTGTGTTCTTCGAGGACGGCCTGCGTCTTTTTTCCCGCGCCCCACATACGTTTGATCGGTAGCGGCGCGAGGAAGGCGGCAATCAGTTTTTCCGATGCCGGGACGACGGTGAGTCCGTCGGGCTTGTTGAGATCGCTGGCGATTTTGGCGAGGAACATGTTGGAGGCAACGCCGACGGAGCAGGTCAGGCCGGTTTCCTCCAGCACGGCGGCTTTGATTTTTTGGGCGATTTCCGGGCCGTTGCCGAAGAGATAATGCGCGCCGGTGACGTCGAGGAAAGCTTCGTCGCAGGAAAGCGGTTCGACCAGCGGCGTGAAGCGCCGGAAGATTTCCATGATCTGTTCTGAAACTTCGTGATAGCGCTTCATGTTGGGCGGAAGAAAGACGGCGCGCGGGCAGAGTTTGAAGGCAGTGCGCGATGGCATGGCGGAGTGGATGCCGAACGTGCGTGCTTCATAGGAACAGGTTGAAACCACGCCGCGTCTGTCCGGCGGCGAGCCGATCACAACGGGCAAACCTTTCAGTTCGGGCCGGTCATGCACCTCGACCGCCGCGAAAAAGGCGTCCATGTCGATGTGCAGTATGGTTTTTTCAGGCATCGGAGGTCTTTATATCACCTTATCCAAACATTGGAAAATACGTTTCATGCTTGGTAGGCAAAGCCATTACAAAAAAATCAGGGAATCCTGACTTTGAACAAATTTGATTTTCCACCGGGTGCGAGGAGAATGCGGGCAACCCGTGCGGATATTGAAAATGTCGTGCGGATAAAACAGAAGGAAATGAAATGAAAAATAGATGGATTATAACACTGGCGCTCGTTGCTTTGTGCGGCATGGCGCAGGCGTCGCTCGTAAGTTATTACATTACCGGAGCGACCGGCGACAACTGGTCCGGCCAGTTTGATGTGGCCGATTTGAACGTTTCAGCCAGCGACAACTCCGGAAACACATTGAGCGTATCTGCCGATGGCTGGTCTCCGCTCGCGTTCAATTACTTTGGTTCGGGAGGGGGTGGATGGCTGTGCTGGACGGATGAGTACGGAAACGGATTAACCTTCGTATCCCCCGATCTGAATAACTTTTTAGTCGCCGGAGGGGAATGGAATACGACTTGGAATGATCTGATCGGGAATAGTTATGGAATTATTTCGCTGGAATATCAAAAGGAAGTCACGTTTGTTCATCCAGATGAGGGATCGTTGAGCGGTACCGGCGGGCAGATTTCGTTTGCCGCTATTCCCGAACCGGCAACGGCTTTGACCCTGATGCTGGGGGGACTGTTGATTACCGGTTACCGCCGCATGCGCAAATCATACGGTCACTTTTAATTTTTAAAGGACACCAACGAAAGGAATGAAAATGAAAAATAAATGGATCGTAATACTGACACTGGTCGTTGTATGCGGCATGGCGCAGGCGGACGTGGTTGCTCTGGTCGGCTGGAATACAGGGACACCTTCCGAATGGACATTCCCGCATAATGCCGATTACATAGATTCTGGGATTATTTCATCCGCCCAGTGGGTAAGCCATGTGGGCTTTACACCATATAATGATTCTCGCGGGTTTTTTACTGATTGGGATGCCACTCCTTGGAGCTTTGAGCTGAATTATTTTGAATGGACGGTAAGTGCCGCCCCGGGGAAAACGATACAATGGGACAGCTTTATGGGGACGTATTCCGCCGCTGGCGGTGGACAGGTGGCACGCTTGAGCTCAAGCCACGATAATTTCGCTACAGTGCTGGGAACCATTACGAACAATTCATACTACGAAAACCATACGCTGGATATTTCTGGCCTGGTAACAACTGGGGATGTGACATTCCGGCTGGCTTTTAACAAGGGAAGCGGCGATCCGTGGGTGGTCGCGTGGGTTGGTGATCCAGCGGCTTACGCCAACTATGACCCTTTAATGGGTAATAGAACATTGACAATGACAGGAACCGAGGTAATCCCCGAACCGGCGAGCGCACTGTTGATCGGCGCGGGTGGACTGCTGGTTGTCGGGTACCGCCGCATGCGCAAATCGTACGGGCACTTTTGATTTCGGACGAACATATGCGAAAGGAATGAAAATGAAAAATAAATGGATCATAATACTGGCACTGGTCGTTGTGTGTGGCATGGCGCAGGCGAGCATGGTTTTCGTCGAAAACTGGAACTCTTCAGGCGGCGGAGTTTGGACAGGAACCGCAGGCGGCGTAAATGTCACCCTGACGGCTAACGGCGCATGGAGCGATTTCAGAGAGGAGGATGTTTCGACCTGGCAGTACTCGGCAAATTTGGGTAGCAGCACCCAGGATGGATTAGGAGTTGCTGCCACGCCGGGATGGACCTTGACCACAAGCGCGCCGTGCGACATCTATCTTTATGCAATCTGGTGGAGAGGCGAGGGTCTTGATGGCGCGAGCAGCACAGGCATCTATGAATTTAACCAGCCGTTCACCATAGCCTCCGGCCTCGGGAATGCGACCATGGTGGGGAATAATCTGGATCTCGGATTGTACGAATGGGGCATGGGAATTATGTCGTTTGCCAACACAAGCGGGCTTACATGCAACACAGGCTGGACTGGCGGCGGTTCCGAAGTAGGCATGGTTTTTGCCGTTCAGGCCATTCCCGAACCGGCGAGCGCACTGCTGATCGGTTGCGGTGCGGCGTTGATTGCTGTGGTTCGCCGTTTCTATGGTCGTGCGTAATGCGACGTTTTCAAACCCCTGGAAACCGTCCCGCAGTTTCGGGACGGTTTTTTTATGCCTATTTGGACGCGGCTTCGCGCAGGCCGACGGTGCGGTTGAAGACCGGTTTGTTTGCGGAGGTGTCGAGGTCGGCGCAGAAGTAGCCGATGCGCTCAAATTGGAACTTGTCGCCAGCCTTCGCTGTTGCCAGTCCGGGTTCGACAATGCCGGTAATGACCTTTAGGGAATCCGGATTGAGATATTCTTTGAAGTCGCCTTCTTCGGCGGCGGGATTTTCGCTGGTGAGGAGGCGGTCGTAGAGGCGCACTTCGGCTTCGACACCGTACTGCGCGGCGACCCAGTGAATGGTGCCTTTGACTTTACGTCCGTCGGGCGCGTTGCCGCCTCGGCTTTCCGGATCGTGCGAACAGTGCAACTCCATGATATTGCCGTTGGCGTCTTTGATGACTTCGGTGCAGGTGATAAGGTAAGCGCCGCGCAGACGGACTTCAGTGCCGGGGGCGAGGCGGAAGAATTTTTTCGCCGGCTCTTCCATGAAATCTTCGCGCTCGATGTAAATTTCCCGAGCAAACGGAACGGTGCGCACACCCATCTCCGGTTTGTTCGGATGGTTGGGCAGTTCAAACTCTTCGGTTTGGACTTCCGGATAGCTGGTGATGACGACTTTGAGCGGGTCGAGCACGGCCATGCGGCGCGGCGCGATTTCGTTGAGGTCGTTGCGGACGTGGTGTTCGAGCAGAGCGACGTCGGTGAGGCTTTCCGTTTTGGTGACACCGATTTCGGTGCAGAAGGCTCGGATAGCTTCCGGCGTATAGCCGCGGCGGCGCATGCCGCAGAGGGTCGGCATACGCGGGTCGTCCCAGCCGTTGACGAGGTTTTCCTTCACCAGTTCGAGCAGTTTGCGTTTGCTCATGATGGTGTAGGTGAGGTTGAGGCGGGCGAATTCGTACTGACGCGGCTGATAGAGGCCAAGCGTTTCAAGAATCCAGTCGTAGAGCGGGCGGTGCACTTCGAATTCGAGTGTGCACATGGAGTGGGTGACGCCTTCGATCGAGTCTTCGAGGCAGTGGGCGAAGTCGTACATCGGATAAAGGCACCATTTGTCGCCGGTATTATGGTGGCTGGCGTGTTTGATGCGGTAGATGGCCGGATCGCGCATGTGCAGATTGGGAGAATTCATGTCGATTCTGGCGCGCAGGACATAGGTGCCGTCGGCGAACTCGCCGTTTTTCATCCGCTCAAACAGATCGAGGTTTTCTTCGATGGAGCGGCTGCGGCCCGCAGGTTCTTTGCCGGGCAGATGCGGCACGCCGCGATATTCCTTGAAGGCGTCGACGCTTAGGTCGCAGACGTAGGCTTTTCCGAGTTTGATCAGTTCGACGGCGCATTCGTACATGCGGTCGAAATAGTCGGACGCCCAGTAGAGGTGCTTGCCCCAGTCGAAGCCGAGCCAGCGGACATCGTTTTCGATCGCTTCAACATATTCCGTGTCTTCGGCGGTCGGGTTGGTGTCGTCAAAACGAAGATGGCAGCGTCCGCCGTATTTCAGGGCGGTGCCGAAGTCGAGGCAGATGGCTTTGGCGTGACCGATGTGCAGATAGCCGTTGGGCTCGGGCGGAAAACGGGTGACGACTTCCGTGTGTTTACCGGAAGCCAGATCCGTATCAATGATGTCGTGAATAAAATTACTGCTCGGAGTGCTCATGTTAATCCTTAAAAGTAAGCCGTTCTTCTGCCTGATTCCGCAACGAATGGCAACCCTTTGTGCGGAATATCGGACGGAACAGTCCGGTTTTTAAAGTTGACGTTTACCGTGCTAATTTAATAAAACCTAGAAATCTGATAACAATTTATTGTTTTAATCTGGAGGAGCGAAATTATGAAAATGTCTACCAAAGGTCGTTATGCGGTTCGTATTCTGCTGGGCGTCGCTCGGTATCAGAAGAACGGTCCGGTTTCGAAGAGGGTTATTGCCGGAGAAGAGTGCATCTCCGCCGATTACATTGAGCAGATCATCGTGCCGCTCAAAAATGCAGGTCTTGTCACAGGGCTGCGCGGCGTCAAGGGCGGTTTCGTGCTGGCTAAAGACCCTTCCAAAATCACCGTTTACGACATTCTCCGCGCCTCGGAAGGCGATATGAAGCTGGTGGATTGCGAACGCAATGACTGTAACGGCCGCGACAAAACCATCTGTGTCACCCGTCCGATCTGGGAAGGAGCCTGTAAAGTTCTGGAGGCTTACTTCTCGAAGATCACCCTGAAAAATCTGCTGGATAAAGAAACCGAGCTCGTGAAAAACCGGGCCGCCAGCTACACCATTTGAGCAAGGAATTTTTGAATGAAGATTTATGACAATATAACGCAAACCGTGGGCGGCACCCCGCTCATCCGGCTTAATCGGCTTGCGGAAGGCCTCAAGGCAACGGTTGCTGTTAAACTGGAATCACGCAATCCGCTAGGCAGTGTCAAAGACCGTATCGGGGTGGCAATGATTGAAGCCGCTGAGAAAAGCGGCGACCTGAAACCCGGCGCAACCATTGTTGAGCCGACCAGCGGTAACACCGGTATCGCGCTCGCCTTCACGGCCGCCGCCAAGGGCTACAAACTGATTCTTACCATGCCTGAAACGATGAGTATCGAACGGCGCAAACTGCTCGCCGCGCTTGGCGCGGAGCTGATCCTTACGCCCGGCGCTGAAGGGATGCCCGGCGCGATCAAAAAAGCGGAGGCGCTGGTTGGAACACTGCCCAACGCCTATATGCCTCAGCAGTTCGACAACGCCGCCAATCCTGAAATCCACCGCCAGACCACGGCAGTCGAAATCTGGGACGACACCGATGGCAAAGTTGACCTGTTCGTCGCAGGCGTTGGCACCGGAGGAACGCTGACCGGTGTGGGCAGCGCGCTCAAAAAACGCAAACCGTCTGTCAAAGTTGTCGCGGTTGAACCGGCCGACTCGCCTGTCATTTCCGGCGGAAAACCGGGTCCGCACAAAATTCAAGGCATCGGCGCAGGCTTCATTCCGACCAATCTTGACCGGAAAATTATAGATGAAGTCCTTCAGATTTCGGCCGCCGATGCCGGTGCCACCGCACGCCGCCTTGCTAAAGAGGAAGGCATTCTCTGCGGAATTTCCGCCGGCGGTAACGTCTGGGCCGCGCTTCAGCTTGCTAAACGCCCGGAGAACGAAGGCAAACTCATCGTCACCGTTATTTGCGACAGCGGCGAGCGTTACCTTTCCACCTGGCTCTTCGACGAAGTCTGAGGAATCGCCGCGTCGAGGGAAAAAACTTTTGTGCCGCTATGAAACAGGCTAAAACCCCAGCCATGAATACGTCTTTTGCCAATGTGCCGCTACAGTGGGTCGGGCCGGTCAAAATCACCGGGCCGGAAATTGATGTCGAAACGGAGCTCTCGCTCGCGACCTACGAAACGCCGCTCTTCGCCTCCGTCAACCGCGGTGCGCGGGTTGCCACCGCCTCCGGCGGCATCAAAGCGGTCGTCATCGACGAGCGGATGAGCCGCTCGGTTCTCTTTGAAGCGCCGGACGCTATTGTCGCTTTCCAATGTCTGGAAAAAATCAAAGCCGAGTTTCCAAAGTTTGGAACCGTCGTCGCCACGACCAGCCGTTTCGCCAAACTGATCGATATGCATTCTCAGATCGCGGGCAATCTGTTGTTTATCCGTTTTGAATTTACCACCGGCGACGCCTCCGGTCATAACATGGCCAACTTCGCCAGCGACGCGCTGATGGATCGTATCCTTGAACTCTGCCCTGAACTCAAATACGAATCGATTTCCGGCAACTACTGCTCCGACAAAAAAGCGACCAGCGTCAACGGCATCCTCGGCCGCGGCAAATATGTCGTTGCCGAACTGACCATTCCCGCGACGCTCTGTCGCAAATATCTCAAAACGACGCCGGAGAAAATCGTCCAGCTCAACATCCGCAAAAACCTGATCGGCACAATCCTGGCGGGCGGAGTGCGCACCGCCAACGCGCACTACGCCAACATGCTGCTGGCGTTCTATCTCGCCACCGGACAGGACGCCGCCAATATTGTCGAAGGATCTCAGGGTCTCACGCAGGCCGAGGTCCGCAACGGCGACCTCTGGTTTGCCGTCACCATTCCCAACCTGATCGTCGGCACGGTCGGCAACGGCAAAGACCTGCCGTTTGTCGAAGAAGTGATGCAGAAGCTCGGCTGCCGCGAACCGCGCGAGCCGGGCGCCAACGCCCGCCGCCTCGCGCTTATCTGCTCCGCCGCCGTTCTCTGCGGTGAACTTTCTCTCATGGCCGCCCAGACCAATCCCGGCGAACTGATGGCCGCACACCGCAAGCTGGAAAGAAAGGGTTGAACATGAGTTCTAAAACTCATCGGCTGACCTCTTTCTGGAGATGATTGGTATGAAAATAAACAAACGAAAGGCCATGTGGTTTTGTGTTTCCGCATTCATTTTTTGCGTCATTATTTTTTCAAACGCCTATTCTAATGAAAAACACACAATCGAGATGAGCTATATCTCTGATGAACTGCACTCAGACGTTCGTTTTAAAGATGTTTGTCTTGTGGGAACCAGGCGCTGGCATGTGGTGCCATTCAAAGTTTTTAATCGAATTTTCCTCCTTGGATGGGCGCCACCTTATTATAGGGTTTCTGGCTCAGTAGAAACGGATGCCGATAAACAGGACATCTTAAAGAGACTAAAAGCGGTTCGAGGGATTAGAATTGAGGATAAGCTCTGTGTGAAAGAAGGTGGCGGCCAGTGAAGTTTAGAGCCAGTAACTTGCCCCGTACTTCGGATTTTAGGAACTAATCATGAGCGAACTTGAAAAACGGAAAGTGGAGCACGTCAAGATCGTTGCGCAGAAGAACGAGATGGATCGGCGTAAATTTTATTTTGACGAGATCCGCCTGACGCACCGTGCACTGCCGGAAATTGATCTGAAAGAGATCGATCCATCGGTCGAGTTCATGGGCAAGAAGCTTTCGTTCCCGCTGCTGATTTCGTCGATGACTGGCGGCGGCGATAAGCTGTTCCGCAAGATCAACACCAACCTCGCCGAAGCCGCCGAAGCCGAAGGTGTAGCGATGGCGGTTGGTTCGCAACGCATTTTCTTTACCGAGCCGACAGCCAAATCGAGTTTCGATCTGCGCAGTGTCGCGCCGTCGGCGCTGCTGTTTTCCAATCTCGGTGCGGTGCAGTTCAATGAAGACATGACCCTTCAGCATGCCCGCGCCGTCGTACAGGTGCTGAAAGCCGACGCACTCTGCCTGCATCTGAATCCATTGCAGGAAGCGGTTCAGCCGGGTGGCGACACCAACTTTTCCAATCTCCGGAAAAAGATCGGCGAAATTGTTCAGGGGCTTGATGTCCCCGTGATTGTTAAAGAAGTCGGCGCGGGCATTTCCTGCACGGATGCCGAACTGCTGATTAAAGCCGGCGTGAAATATATCGACGTCGCCGGTTCCGGCGGAACGTCGTGGAGCCGTGTCGAAGGCGAGCGCAGCGATGATTCGTCGCTCGGGCATCTTTTCCAGGACTGGGGAATTCCAACGCCAACGGCTCTTAAACAGCTCGCTCCGCTTGATGTTACATTGATTGCTTCCGGCGGTATCCGCTCCGGCGTGGATATGGCGAAGGCTGTGGTTCTCGGCGCATCGCTTTGCGGTGTGGCGCGTCCGTTTCTGAATCCGGCCATGGAGTCGGCGGATGCTGTGCGTAAAGTGATTCAGCGGCTGAAGCGCGAGTTTGTCACCGCGATGTTTCTGCTCGGCGCGGACCGCGTCGAAAAAATTCAAGGTCGCGAAGAACTGATCCTCAAATGAAAACCGGCATCGACCAGATTTCGTTTTATACGTCGCAGTATTTTCTCGATCTGAAAACGCTGGCGGAAGCGCGCGGTGTTGATCCTGAAAAATTCTACACCGGCATCGGTCAGGAAAAGATGGGCATTCCGCCGCCCGACGAAGATGTCGTCACCATGGCCGCCAGCGCGGCATTCCGGCTGAAAGAGCAGGGCGCGCTGGAAGGCGTCGAGGCGTTACTGTTTGCAACCGAGAGCGGCATTGACCAGTCGAAGGCCGCCGGAATGTTCGTCCACGGACTGCTCGGACTTCCGTCGCGCTGCCGCGTGGTTGAACTCAAGCAGGCCTGCTACAGCGCGACCGCCGCGTTGCGGCTGGCGATGGGCCTCGTCGCCATGAAGCCGCAGAGCAAAGTGCTGGTGATTGCTTCCGACGTCGCCCGCTACGAACTCGGCAGTCCCGGCGAATCGACACAGGGTTGCGGCGCGGCCGCCTTCACGGTCTCTGCCAATCCGCGTCTGCTGGCCATCGATCCTGAAGCCGGATTTTATGCCGACGATGTGATGGATTTTTGGCGGCCCAACTATCTTTCCGAAGCGCTGGTAGACGGAAAGTACTCGACGCTGGTTTATATCAAGGCCCTGCTGGAATCGTGGAAGCAATACGCCGTGGAGAGCGGCCGTTCGATCGAAGACTTCGCCCGCTTCTGCTATCACATTCCGTTCACCCGTATGGCGGAGAAAGCGCATCAAAAATTGGCGAAGGGCACTTCTGATGAAGAGCTGAAGCGGGTGATCGGCGAGTCGCTGATCTACAGCCGGCAGGCGGGCAACTGCTATTCCGCTTCACTTTATGTCGGGCTGGCTTCACTGCTCGACAACGCGGCGGAGGATTTGTCCGGCAAGCGGATCGGACTTTACAGCTACGGCTCAGGCTGTGTCGGTGAGTTTTTCAGCGGCGCGGTTCAGGCTGGTTATCGCGGCGCGCTCTTTGCACAGGAACATCAAAAGCTGCTTGCCGGGCGCACGGAGCTGACCTTCCAGCAGTACGAAGACATTTACCATTACGGCATTCCGACCGACGGTGGCGACCATTCTTTCCCGCAGTATCGCACCGGACCCTTCCGCTTCGCCGGTATGCGGGAACATAAGCGTATTTACGAAACGGCCTGAATCTGGTTTAATTTCCCGAGATGAAAGCAATTGCTCCAGGCAAACTGATCCTGAGCGGCGAGCATTCCGTGGTGTACGGAAAACCCGCCGTTGCGATGGCGATTGACCGCAGTGTCACGGCGACCGTTGAGACCACATCAGACGGACAGGTTTCGTTCGATCTGCAGGACGTCAGTGCGCGCGAATCGTTCACCGTGCTGGCGCTTCAGGACTTCAAGCGCCGGGCGCTCAACAATTACCATCTTTTCCTCGACGGAAAGCTCGGGATTCGTGACGTACTCTACAAACCGGTTGATCTCTTTAAGTTCGGGTTCATTACTGTACTCGACGGGCTGCACCGCTCGCTCGAGACCGGTATTGTCATCAAGCTCAAATCGAGCATTCCGGTCGGCAGTGGAATGGGCTCTTCCGCCGCATCCGTTCTCAGCGAACTGCGCGCCCTCGGCCATTACCTTCGCGTCGACTTCAAACCCGAGTGGTACTACGAATTCAGTCTAGAAACCGAAAAGCTTCAGCACGGTCATCCTAGCGGCGTGGATTCCTACATTTCGCTCTACGGCGGATGCGCCGCCTTCCAGAATGGTGCGGCACGGTCCGTACCGCTACCGCGCATGAAAATGTGGCTTGTTGAAACCGGCGCGCCCGAAGCGACCACCGGCGAATGCGTCGTGCAGGTTAAAGAACAGTTTCAAAACGATATGATCTGGAATGATTTTGAAGCGGTCACCAACGAGGTTGAAAAAGCGGTGCGCGAAAATAACAGTTTGTTGATGCGCTCGCTGATTCGCGAAAACCACCGGTTGCTTTGCCGTATCGGTGTCGTTCCGCAGAAAGTGCAGCAGTTTGTCGCCGATGTCGAAACCGCGGGCGGCGCGGCGAAAATCTGCGGCGCGGGCTCTATCTGCGGCCAGAACGGCGGTGTGGTTCTTGTGCTGGCCGATTTCATGCCGACCTCGCTCGCCGAAAAATACGGCTATAAAGTTTCGCCCGTCCGTGGCGATCCGCTCGGGACGAGAATCGTGTAGAAATTAACCGCGAAGGAACGCAAAGAGCACAAAGGTGGAACGCGACCTCCGGGCGCGTTTTTTTTTAATGAGCAATCAATCGGCAATTAAGGCATCCTCCCCTGGAAGCCTGATGCTGCTTGGTGAACACGCCGTACTCCATGGCCGCCGGGCATTGGTTTGCGCCATCAATAAGCGAATCACGGTTTCACTCTTCCAATGTTCGGAAGCCGTTGTTCGGATTGTTTCAGACCTTGGAACCTACGAAGCGCCGCTCAATGCGCTGATCGATCATTCGGATTTTCGTTTCGTGCTGGATGTTGTGAGGCAGTATCCGCTGACTCAGGGAATTGAACTGAAAATCGAATCAGAGTTTTCGAGCGATATCGGCTTCGGCTCCTCTGCCGCCGTTACCGTCGCCACGCACGCCGCGCTGATGGGCGGTGTCGAAAACCGCATGGAACTTTTTAAACGCAGTCTGGCGACGATTCACCGTGTGCAGGGACGCGGTTCCGGCGCGGACGTGGCGGCGAGTGTTTTCGGCGGCGTGGTCGCCTATCGCGCTGAGCCGCTGGAGATTCATCCGCTGACGGAATCATTCCCGCTGACGGCGGTATATTCCGGCTCAAAGATGAAGACGGCGGATGTGATTCGCTATCTCGAAGAGCGTCGCGCTCTGAACGCCGATTATTTCGAGAGGATCTTTGATCGGATGGACGCCAGCGTCGGCGAGGTGATTGACGATTTTTCACAATTGGGCCGGATGCTGATTCTGAATCAGAAACTGATGGAAGAGATGGGGCTCTGTAACGCCGCGCTGGCGGAAATTATCGAGGGATTCCAAACTCTGAAAGTTCCGGCGAAAATCTCCGGCTCAGGCCTCGGCGACTGCGCCATCGGCCTCAGCAAAGTTTCAAAGGTTGGAACTTTTCAAACTTACGCCCTGCAGGTTGAGCCGCAGGGCGTGACCATTAGCCGTTGATCCACGCCTTGATGTGTTCGGGCAGGGCGGTGACGGCGGTGACTTCCACTTCAACGTCTGTGCCGCTGCTGGTCGGAACGTTCACCTTATCTCTGGCTTTTGCTCCCGCCAGCGCTTTGGCCATACCGGCCTGCGATGAAATGATGTGCAGTGTTTCGTCCTGGTCCCATTCGCCGAGGATGTAATAGTTCTCGCGGTTGCCGTCGGCGTAAACCAGTTCAACACCGGTGGCGATGCCGACGACGTCGCACGGGAAGCCGGTGAAATCGGTCGGCTTAACTTCATCGAGCGCTTTCTGCAGCTCTTCAGCTTGCAAGCCGAGCAGGCGCTGTTTTTCTTTGGCGAATTTGAATTCTGAATTTTCACGCAGGTCGCCGTAGCTGCGGGCCAGTTCGATCTCTTTCGAGTTCTCCGGAATTTCTTTTTTGAGGATGTGCTCGAATTGGTCTTTACGCGCCTGATAGCTACGCGGCGAAGTGATGCGCGGATTCTTTTCTTTTGGCGCGGCGCTGGTTTTCTTGAGTACGATTTCGTGCAGGTCGGGGCAGATCTTGATGGTTTTGGCCTGCAGGCTCTGGCGGTCGAGTTTGCTCCATGCGGGCGACTCGCTGATGCGCCGCATGAAGTCGCGCCGCTGCGAGTCGCTCATGGCGGCGAGGATGCTCTTGAGCGATTCGTTATTTTCGATCTGCTCGCGGAGCTGGTTCTGGGCGCGCAGGGCGGCGCCGCAATGTTCCTGCTCAATGAGTTCGATGGTCTGGAAGGCGAGGTCGGCCTTATCGGTAAGCTGCCAGCCTGCGGCGCGTTCTTCGTTACGCAAAATCCAGAGTAGCAGCGCGGGACTGCAAGCGCGGCGGCGGACGGTGTTGCGAATCTGTTCCGTCAGTTCCGCTTCGGCACCGTTACGGATGAGCGCTTCGATGGTTTCGTTGAGCGCGGTGGTGCCGAATTCGGGCAGGCGGCGCAGCAGGAAGCTGCGGGCGGTTTCGGATGCGGTGAAGAGACGGTTGATGAAGGCCTGCATAAAGCGCGAGGGAAGTTCTTCGAGCAGAGCGGGCAGGTCGTCGCGTCCGGCCAGCTTGGTCAGCTCGGCGGCGCAGTCCACGCCTTCGGGCTCGACGCCAAGCTGCTCGGCATAGACCAGCGCCTGCGCGATCCAGCCGGGCTGGTTGAGCGAGCCGCCTTTAACGGCGAAAGCGAGACGGTTGGCGATCGCTTCTTTCATGTAGGGTTCCAACGTCTGGAACTTTTGCGCCAGAATTTCTTCCAATCCTTGGAAAACATCGGGCATATCGCGCTTGCCTTTGAATTTTTCGAACCAGACCTGATCGTAGGCCTTGGCCTTGCGGTGCAGGCGCAGCGGATCAGTGCGCTTGGCGGGAATCTCGACGAGCGGATCGTTTTTGAGGTCTTTGCGCGCCGCATCCCAGAACTTCTTCCAGTCGGCTTCGGTGGCGATCAGGTCGGGCATGAAGTGATCCTGAATCAGATTCAGCGAGAGCGGGCCGTAGCTGCGCAGGGTCATACGGATGATTTCCCCCGGATTATCGTTCATCAGCCGGACGAATTCGTCGGGCTTGTTATGGCGGACGGCCATCAGGTGATCATCGGTGAGCACGTCAAGCGCGACGGCGGCGTAGGAGAAGGCGAGTTCGTGGTCGCCTTTCTTTTCGAAGGCCACCTCGACCTTCTGGTAGAAAGCGTCCACGCGGCCGATGATGCCGAAGCCCCAGGTTTTGTTGTAGCAGAGCATGCCCTTCTTCATGGCGCGCAGATGGCGCAGACGCAAAAAAGCCTCTTCGGTGGAAGAGGCTTTTTCGAAGGCGGGTTCGATGAACTTCTGCTCTTTGCGGTTGGTCGCCAGAATGTGCAGAAGTTCTTTCTGCGCAATAGCAGGGGAGGTGCCCTGTTTGAGGGCGAGCCATTCGTAGGCGGCGACGGCTTCGTCGAGCAGTTTGCGGTCGATCAAGGTGTCTTTCAGCAGTTGAGCCCATTCAACGGCGCGGACTTCTTTGCCGTCGGCGCAAAGCGCGTCGAGCTGTTCGAGCAGGTCGGTGCAGGGAACGGTTTCGGCTTCGAGGTGGGCGAGCAGTTGTTCTTCAGTCAGAGCCATGGTTTTTCCTCCGTGTAAAATGGGCAGACACCATACGGCCTTCAACCCGTTCTGGCAAAGCCAAAGAGTGGTTTTTCCAAATGGCGCGAATTCAATTTCTAAATGCGACAAAGCACAGTCCACATCTTTGGGAATCAATATCCTGTGGTTGCGCGGAAACTCTACAACCCCAACCGCAGCTCCCTGCGGTTACTACAAGATAAATGTCCGACTGACCTCAGGGCTTCCGATGTTTGGAAGCTTTTTCCAACCATCGAACCCGAGCGCAGCGAGAGAGGCCCCGCAACTGCGGGGCAGTGACCGGAGGGAGCGGAAAAACAGTCATCTGAAAATGCCGGTTTATAAAGAATCAACCGGTTGGCGCACCGTTCTTAAGCGGAAATAATCCCGCAGATGTGAACGTCTCTCTCTATGACAAGTCACTAGACGGATTGGGTTCCCAGCGTCGGGGCATCGGTTTCAACCCAGTCGTTGGAATCAAACCAGATCGGGTCATAGGCCAGACGTTCGGGCGAATCTTTTCCGTTGAACTGCATGATGTAGCTGATCCACCACCGCCCGTCCGGCCCGCGGAACACGCCGTTGTGACCGACATGGGTCAGCGGTGGGCGCGGGGAGATGATGGGATTCCCGGGTTGCTGAACCCACGGGCCGGTGATTTTTTCGGCCCGTGCGACACCCATGTCGTAATCCCGCGTGAAGCTGGAGAGGAACATATAGATATAGCGTCCCTCACGGAACAGCACCGGCCCTTCGATTTTCGTGTCCCAGCCGTCCGTGCTCGCGGGAATCGCCAGCCATTTTTCGCCCAGCAACCGGCACGACGGAAGTTCAATTTCCGCTTCCCAGATGCCGTCGTAGTGCGACCAGAAAATAAAATGCCGTCCATCCTCATCGGTAAACAGCGAAGCGTCGTTGGAAATGTATTTCTGAATGACCTCCGGATTCTCCGGATAATACTGTTCCGCTGATGGCGGGAACGGCGCGGACGGATTCAGCAATTTATAAGGTCCGGTGATTTGTTTCGAGCCCCAGATGGAAATGCCGTGTTTATGGCGGGTGGTTTCGTTGCGGCAGCTCACGGTGAGATAGAACCACTCACCTGCCTGATGGATTTCCGGAGCCCACCAGCGATCACGATACCACGCGTCGTTGGACACCGTGTTGCGGTCGATCAGCAGTCCGTGATTTTTCCAGACGAGAAGATCCGGGGAGGACCACAGCGGCACGCCGGGATTCGGCCCCGCCCAGATCGGCCGCAGGGTGCCGGTCAGATAATAGAGATATCCCACCTTTAGAATGAACGGATCCCGGACGATGCCAGGTTCGGTGTCGAGGTGCGGGTTTGCATAGATGAATGGAAGTCGGCTGGTCATGGGCTTATCTCTCGGCTGATACGTTCCTCGAATCGTGTTATTGAACGGACTCAAACTTTCGCTTTATGCATTTTCATGAAGCGAACCAACAGAGTGAACTGTATGGGAAGAGAATAAGGGGTCAAGCGCGATGTTCCCCGTTCAGGAGGCGATTTAAGGAATCGCTTTCCAAGCATTGGAAAAGCACTAGTGAAACTTCCAATGCTTGGAAGATCAGCCATTCTGGCGCTATTAATCATTTGAAATCCGGCGGTGCTGTGGTACAAATTGTCCCAGTTCTTTTTGGATTTTCCTTATGAAATCGAAGTTTTTGGACAAATTAATCGATCGTCTCGACCGGATGGACTCCGACAGCGTTCAGGCGCAGTTTTTGCATCTGGCCCGCGAAAAGGGGCTGATGGAGACGATTTTTCAGGCGATTCAGGAAGGCATCGTGGTGGTCGGGCGCGGCGCGCGCATCCGCTACGCCAACCGGATGGCGGAAAATCTTTTCGGTTTCAAACTGGAAGCCGCCGAAGGCCAGCCGATTGCCCGTTACATCCGCGATATTGACTGGGAAAAGGTGCTCAGTCTGGACGGCGACGAGTGGGAACGTTTAGTCCGCCGCGAAATTGAGGTGACCTATCCGGATCACCGCTTTGTCGAATTTTATGTGGTGCCGCTGTCGGCGATTGAAGAGCGCGAGCAGGGGGCGGTGGTGATCTTCCGCGATGTGACGCGCGAACGGGCGACGACGGCCGAGTCGATTGAGTCGGAACGGCTGAAGGCGCTGACGTTACTGGCCGCCGGTGTGGCGCATGAGATTGGTAATCCGCTGAATGCGGTGACGATTCATCTGCAACTGATGGAACGTGAACTCGACGATCTGACCGATTCTGCAGCGCGCGAAAGTCTGAAGGAACTGGTTGAGGTTTCAAAACGCGAAGTGCACCGCCTCGACCGGATTATCACGCAGTTTCTGCGGGCGATCCGGCCTTCGCTGCCGGATCGTAAACCGGTGCAGATGGAACGTCTGCTGGACGAAACGCTGGAGCTGATGCGCCACGAGATTGGAAACCGCCGTATTCTGGTGGAGCGCGAGCAGGCTGAACATATCCCTTCGGTGCCAGCCGATGAGGTGCAGGTGAAGCAGGCTTTCTTTAACATCATCAAGAACGCGATTCAGGCGATGGATGACGGCGGTATTTTGAAGATTGGTATCGAAGTGACGTCGCGCTTTGTGAGTATCTGCTTTGCCGATAACGGGCCGGGCATTACGCCGGAAAATCTCGGCGCAATCTACGAGCCGTACCACACAACCAAGACGACCGGTTCGGGACTTGGTCTGATGATTGTGCAGCGGATTCTGCGCGACCACGGCGGCGAGATCGAAATCTGCAGTACGCCGGAGCGCGGCACGGCCTTCACGCTGCATTTCCCGCGCGACGATGTGCGGATGTCGCTTTTGGAGGCTCCGAAAAAGGAGAATAAGGAATGAGTGCGAAACCGGTTGTTTTGATTGTCGACGACGAAAAGAACACGCGTGAAGGGTTGGCGCGGGCGCTGCGTCGTTCGTACGACGTGCTGGTGGCGGAAAGCGGCGCGGCGGCTCTGAATTTTTTGAGCGAGAAGCCGGTCGATGTGATGCTGAGCGATTTGCGGATGCCCGGCATGGACGGGATGACGCTGATGCAGCGAGCGCTGGCCAATTCGCCTCAGCCGATCTGTATTCTGCTGACGGCCTACGGGAATATTGAAACGGCCGTGGAGGCAATGCGCCACGGCGCGACCGATTTTCTGACCAAGCCGGTGAATCTGGAACAGCTGGAAATGGTTTTACAGCGTGTCCTGCGGTCGCACCGTGCCGAGACGGAAAACCGCCAGCTTCACGAGCAGCTCGACAGCAAGTTCGGGATGGAAAATATCATCGGCAGTTCGCCGGAGATGCAGCAGATTTTTGACACGGTGCGGCAGGTGGCGGCCTCGCGGGCTACCGTGCTGATTCAGGGTGAGAGCGGAACCGGCAAGGAGCTGATCGCCAAGGCGATTCATCGGCTGAGTCCGCGTAAGAACGGGGCATTTGTGCCGGTGCATTGCGCGGCGCTTTCTTCGACGCTGCTGGAGAGCGAACTGTTCGGCCACGAGAAGGGCGCTTTTACCGGCGCGGCGGAGCGGCGCAAAGGACGCTTCGAGCTGGCGGACGGCGGCTCGCTGTTCCTGGATGAGATCGGCGAGGTAGATGCCAGTGTGCAGGTTAAAATTCTGCGCGCACTGGAGGAGCGGTGCTTTGAGCGTGTCGGCGGTCAAGAATCTATTGACGTGGATACGCGGCTGATTGCGGCGACCAACCGTGACCTGAAGAAAATGGTGGCGGAGGGCACGTTCCGTGAAGACCTCTATTACCGACTTTATGTGGTGGTAATTCATCTCCCGGCGCTGCGCGAGCGTAAGAGCGATATTCCGCTGCTGCTGAAAAATTTTCTCGATGTGTTCAACCGGGAAAATAACCGCTCGATTGAAGGATTTTCGCCGGACGCGCTCGATCTGCTGATGACCTATCCGTGGCCGGGCAACGTCCGCGAGCTGCGTAATGTGGTGGAGCAGATGGTGGTGCTTTCCCGTTCACAGCGAATCGGTGTGCGCGATCTGCCGCCGCATATCCGTGAAACGGGTGCTCCGGGCGGACCTATTCCGGCGGGCGGCTCATTAGGGGATATGGAAAAACAGGCCATCCTGCAGGCGTTGAAGGAGGTGGACGGAAACCGTACGCGTGCGGCTGAAAAGCTGGGGATCAGCCGCCGCACCTTGCACCGCAAGATCGCGGAGTACGGCTTTACCGAAGTTGGCTGAGTTTAAGATTGAAGAAGCAGAAGTGTTCAAGGATGCTCTGAACACTCATTACCGGAGCCGGAGAACAGTATGGCAAAACAACAACAGCAGCCCTTTGAGGCAACCCTGCAGGACCTCGTGTACAGCGTGGATACCGGGCTGGGACAGAAGATTATCCGCACAACCCTTTTCTGTCTTTTTATTTTTGTGCTGATCATTATTTTCACCGCCCGTCAGTTCCGTGGATTTGATACTGAGGCGGCCATGGATTATGCCCAGCTTGGGCGGAATCTGGCTCAGTCCAACCGCTACATCACGCAGTGTGTTCGCCCGGTGAGTATCTCTCAGGTGTCTGCCAGCAGTTTTGACGGCAATGCGAAAATTGACCGCCATCCCGAACTCTTCAAGCCGCCGCTTTATCCGGCGATTCTTGCGGCGAATTTTAAATTTTTCAATTTGATCGGCGTGGATCTGTTCCCAGTCAGCGCTGGTTTTCAGGGGAGCCGAATCTATCCGGCCGAGCAGTGGGTGATTGTGCCTGTCCAACATTTTTTTACGGCGCTTTCAGGCCTGCTGCTTTACCTGCTGGGCCGTAAACTGTTTTCGCACAAAATCGGGTTGCTGGGTGTGCTGACCTATTTTCTGAGTGAAATCGTCTGGCAGGACAGCCTGCGCGGAACCGGGTTGCCGGTTCTTGTGTTTTTTATTCTTGGCGCGACCTATTTTGCATTGCTGGCGATGATTAATCGCCGTGAGCGGAAGCCGCTCTGGAACTGGATGCCGCTTTTCTTCCTTTCCATCCTCTTTTCTGCGGCTGCGTTTCTAACCCACTATGCGGCGCTTGCTGTCATTCCCGGGGTGGCACTGTTTATCTTGATGATGGGAACGCGGACTCAACGCGGCTCCCACCTGGCTTTCTTTTACGCCGCGCTGGTCTTTTTGATCGTTTCTCCATGGCTACTTCGTAACTACCAGGTTTCCGGATCGCCGCTTGGTCTGGCACCGCACACCGCATTGATCGGTTCGGCGGCGTATCCCGACGATTCCCTGATGCGCACCTTGAAGCCGACCTTCAAGCTCATGTCGGATTTCAGCATGGTAAAAGCCAAGTGGACGAAAAACTTCAACGAACTCTATGAAAATGGACTGACCTCCATGGGCGGCGGCCTACTGATTGCCTTTTTCATGGTGACTTTTTTCTACCGCTTTGCGCGTGTGTATGTTCATAACCTGCGCTGGGGCATTGGACTGTCGATAGCCCTGTTTTTTGCCGGGGTCGGATTTTTCGGCAAGGAGGCGTTGAGCCTTTATCACATCTTCTGGCCGTTTGTTATTCTCTACGGCCTTGCATTTTTTTCTATTCTTCTCGACCGCCTCGATCTGAACATTCAGCTCTACAAAGTGGGCCTGACTGCTTTGGTTGTCGGTCTGACGGCCCTGCCGTTGCTGGTCACAATCTTCCTGTCTCCGCCTCCGGGGCTTCCGTATCCCCCGTATTACGTCCCTTTTGTTATGCGCGTAAGTGAGTTGCTCAAACCAAATGAGGTGATGTGCACCGACATGCCGTGGGCAACCGCATGGTATGGAAAGCGCGTGTCGATTCTGATGCCGAAAACTCTCGACGACTATTATGAAATCAATGACTACCGCAAATACATTAGCGGTCTCTACATCACCACGCTCACCAAAGACCGTCCGTTTCTTTCGTCGCTGATCGAAGGGTCTGAAAAAACATGGTTCCCTGTAGCCATGGGCCGCCTCCCGAAGGACTTCCCGTTGCGTCAGGGTTTCGGGCTTAACAAGCAAGACCAGATTTTTCTGACCGACAGTGTTCGCTGGAATCCCAACCAGACTAAGAAGGGTGATGCCGGCGGACAGCCGCAAGAACAGCAGCAACAACAGCAACAGAAGTAACCGGAGCAGTTGCCATGCGTGTGGTTTTCTTTGGATCGGCAGCCATCGGGTTTCCTTCGCTGGAAGCACTGCTTGCCAGCGCGCAGGATGAGGTTGTTGCGGTTGTCGCCCAGCCGGACCGGCCCGCCGGTCGCAAACAGCAACTGACGCCTTGTCCGATCAAAGCCTTTGCGCAGGAGCGCGGGATCCCAGTGCTTTCACCCGAAAAAGTCAAAGACAGCCTGCTAGAGCTAGCCGCGTTGAAACCCGATCTTTTTGTTGTGGTTGCTTACGGTCAGTACATTCCTCCGTCGGTGCTGACACTTCCGAAACACGGCGCGATCAACCTGCATCCATCGTCGTTGCCGAAATACCGTGGGTCGTCACCCATCCAGTGGGCCATGGCGAATGGCGACACCCAAACCGGCGTTACCATTCTTTATGTCAGTGAGAAAATGGATGCCGGCGATATCATTTTGCAACGTGAAATCCCTATTGGTTCCGATGATACATCGGCGACTCTGGAGCCTTTGCTGGCGGTTGCAGGCGCGGAGTTGCTGATGAAAGCCGTTGAACAGATTCGGAGCGGAACAGTTCAGCGCCACCCGCAGGACGATGCCGCCGCGACCGAAGTGCGCAAACTTACCAAAGAAGATGGGAAACTCGACTGGACGCTTTCTGCTACGACGCTGCGCAACCGGATCCGGGGATTTACTCCATGGCCCGGCTGTTTCTGTGAAATGCCGGACGGCCAGCGGCTGAAGGTGTTGTGCGCCGCCGTTGAAGATCGTGCAGGTGTTCCCGGAGAAATTCTTGAGGCGGCGGGAAGAGGCTTTCTGGTGGCAGCCGGCGAGGGGGCTTTACGGCTGCTCGAAGTGCAGCCGGCCGGCAAATGCGCTATGGACGGGGCTTCGTATCTGCGGGGTTATCCGCTGGCGCCGGGCGTTCGCCTGGCTTGACACCGTTTGCTTCAAGCCGTTCGATCAGCCGTTGAGAATCGGGCTCAAGTTCCAGCGCCTTTTTCCAATGTTTGAAAGCCTCATCGAGGTTTCCCAGCTTTAAATAGGTGTCACCCAGATGCTCCCAGACGGCGGGGTCTTCCCCGACAAAAGCACTGGCTTTCTGCAATTCATTCAATGCGGCGGCGTAGCGGCCCTGCATATAGTAAATCCATCCGAGCGTATCGAGGAAGGCTCCGTTCTCCGGATCAACCGCCAGCGCTTTTTGAACCAGCTTAAGGCTCATATCCAGCTTTTCTCCACGTTCAGCCCACATGTATGCGATGTAGTTCTGCGCAGGGGCCGTTATGTTTTCATCGCCCGTTTCGATAGCCCTAAAAAACAGTTTTTCGGCGGCTTCAAGCTGGCCGGTGCGTTCATAGAGTGAGGCGTACTGATAGTAGAACTGCCCGCTGAGCAGGTTGGTGTCGCCACTCTTTTGAGCGAGGGCTTCAAACTGACGGGCTGTCTCAATCGCCTTCACGTATTCTTTCTGTTTTGCCTGCAGCACCATCAGATAATAAAGACCTTCGGCAGCCTCGGGACTTAACGTGTGAAAAACATTTAACAGTTCAATCGCGCTTTCGGTGGAGACCGGCGACTTTCCGGTCAGCAGGGAAAGCATATACTCGTTGAGAACGACCGGATTGTTGGTGTAGGTCGAAGCCAGTATTTCCGCCGCCTGTTCCATGTGGCCGCTTTTCTGTGCGGAAACCAGAAAGTTGAAAAGGAAAAACGGATTGGCGGACCATTCCGCCTCGGGCGAGCCCGTGCGCACCTGTTCGAGTTCGGCATAGGCTTCGTCATAGAGTTTCTGTTGCAGGTGCAGATAACCCAGCACGATGCGCAGACGGTTGTCGTCAGGGTATTTTTCAAGCGCCTTCAGCAGGACAGCTTCCGCTTCCTGATTTTTTTTCGCGCCGATATAGAGCGACCCAAGCTGTGCGTAATAAAAAACCGGCACCTGTGGCTGCTCGCGGATTTGTTCTTCCAGATATCTGGTCAACCGCAGGTGCTCTTTTCCCGGCATTTTTTCAGCAAGGTACTGAAGCCAGGGCTCCGGTTCCGTTCCGGTTTCCGCCGCCAGGTGGTCGTAGATCGCCATCGCTTCGTCGTATTTTCCGGTCTGAATGAGAAGGTCGAACATCTGGCGCGCCAGCATCAGGTCGGACGGCGCGTAGCGACGGGCTTCTTGAAAGGCCTTCAGGGCTTCGTCCGGCTGTTTCACAGCCAGCATTGCAAAACCGAGTTGCTGCCAGCGGAGCGGGTTTTGCGGAGCAGGTTTAAGCGCTTTCTGTAAAAAGCCGATTCCTTCTTGAATGGCCGCCTTCGCTTCCGGCGTGTCACCCTTATTGCGGGCGCTATCGATGCAAAGTGTCCCCAGCAGGTGGAGCAGTCCGGTATTTTCGCTTTGCACGGCCACGGCGGCGCGGAGGATTTCAAGAGCATTGGTGCGCCGCTCCTGTGTGAGATAAAATCGTGCGAGGAATACAGGCGCATCTGGATCGTTCGGAAAATCCGTCCACACTTTCCGGAACAGGGCTTCGGCCTGATCCGGCTTGCCGGTCAGGACATACACCCGGGCGAGCAGCAGTTGCGGGTCCGCCGTGTCAGGTTGGCGTTTCACCAGCTTTTGCGCCAGCCGGACGGCATCATTCGTCTGCTTTAACTCCAGCGCCACCGCCACAGCGGGGGCGTAGAGCTTTTCTTCATCCGGATCAAGCCGGATAGCGGCTTCAAGGTGTTCGAATGCGGCGGCGGGATCACCACCGGCCTCGGCCAGCAGGCCGAGGCTGAAATGAGACAAAGCCTCGGCCTGCGCATCTGCGCTCAGCCGAGGCTTTGTAGGAGATGCGCAACTGCTGAACAAGAGCAGACTGCCGAGCAGCAGGGCTTCGACGGTCCGGACTTTGCGGGAGATGCGCATGACAACCCCTCTTTTCAGAGAGAAAATTTATTTCTTCTTATGCCGGACTTCACGACGGCGTTTGCGCCGTTTGTGTTTCGACATTTTAGTTTTACGCCATTTTTTAATGGTACCCATGCTTCTGTTTCCTTTTGTACGCTTAAGCGACCACTTTGTTCAGGCCGATTTCAATAATTCCTTCAGCACCGGCGGCTTTCAGTTCGGGAATAATTTCCCGCACCACCGATTCGTTCACCACCGTTTCAACGGCATACCAGCCGGCATCGGAAAGACTGCTCACGGTCGGCGAGTGCAGAGCCGGAAGCAGTTTTTTAACCCGGTCGATATTTTTTGCTTCGACATTCATCTTGAGAAGCACCTTGTCGGCGGCATTCAGCGCGGCCGTCAGCAGCAGGGCGATTTTCTCAAGCTTTGAACGTTTCCAACTGTCGGCCCAAGCCGTTTTGTTGGCGAAAAGTTTTGTGTAGGACTCCATCAACGTATCCACAATGCGCAGATTGTGTGCGCGCAACGAGGAACCGGTTTCGGTGATGTCCACGATCGCATCCGCGAAATCAGGCACTTTGACTTCGGTAGCACCCCAGGAAAATTCTACAGTGGCTTTCACGCCGTTTTTAGCCAGCCAGCGTTCGACAATTCCAACGCCTTCGGTGGCGATTCGTTTGCCTTCGAGATCCTTAACGGACTTGATCGGGGAGTTTTCCGGCACGGCCAGCACCCAGCGCACTGGGCGTTTGGTCTGCTTGGAATAAACCAGACTGCACACATCCTGCACATCAGAGCCGTTGGCTTCGATCCAGTCCAGACCCGCAATACCAGCGTCCAGCATGCCCAGCTCAACGTAGCGGCTCATTTCCTGCGGACGGAGCAGGCGGAGTTCAATTTCCTTATCGTCAATGGAAGGAAAATAGGAACGCGAACTGCCGGAAATATTAAATCCGGCCTTCGCAAACAGGGCATAAGTGGAGTCCTGCAGACTGCCCTTCGGTAATCCTATTATCAGTTTGTTCATATTCTCTAGATTGCTTCCTTTTCTAAACAAGAGCGTCGGACTATACGGAAAACCTCAGGATGCGTCCACCGTTATTTGCCCTTTTTCCGATGTTTGGAAAAAACGGCGCAAAAACTTCCAAACATTGGAACCCGGCGAGGCCGGTTCATTCAATTTTTCCAATCATTGGAAGGAAAAGAGACAGGGTTTCCAAGCATTGGAAAAACGAGTCAGCGAGAGGGGCCTTTGGCGATTTTCTACTCAGGCGAAGCGTCGGCAATTAGTGGATTATCGGACTGACCCCGTTCCTGACGTTCCTTTTATCTTCGTCAGAATGAAATCTGCCATGTCCTGGTCTTTAGAAGAGCACATCCAGAGCAATGGAGATCCTCCCGAATTAGAAATGCGCATAAACTCTTTTTTAAAAAACTGCCAAATAAATAAACCAACCGATA
>CAIKWE010000040.1 GCA_903831085.1 uncultured Verrucomicrobiota bacterium
AATCGTCGGCCCTGACAATATTGCAACCAGCAAACAGGATATGATCTGCTACGGCTACGACGCCACCCAGATGGAGTTTCTCCCTGATGCGGTTGTCCATCCAGCCAACGCTGACGAGGTTTCTGCTGTACTGATACTGGCAAACCGCGAAGGCTTCCCGGTGTTCCCGCGGGGCGCCGGCAGCGGCTTTACCGGCGGTTCGCTCCCCAAGGGGGGCGGAGTCGTGCTGGTAACAACCCGCATGAACCGTATCTTGCGGATCGACACCGAAAACCTGATTGCCGAGGTTGAGCCGGGGGTCGTAACGGAGCAGTTCCAGATTGCTGTGGAAAAACTAGGGTTTTTCTATCCTCCTGACCCTGCCTCGCTCAAATTCTCCACTCTGGGCGGAAACGTCGCCGAAAACGCAGGGGGGCCACGCTGCGTCAAATACGGTGTCACCCGTGACTTCGTCATGGGACTCGAACTGGTACTGCCGACCGGCGAGATTATCCGCACCGGCGGCGAGACCTATAAGGCGGTAGTCGGCTACGACATGACCCGCCTGCTCTGCGGCAGTGAGGGGACGCTTGGAGTCATCACCAAGATTATTTTTAAAATTCTGCCGTTTCCCGATGCCAAGAAAACCATGCTGACGATCTTTGATTCGATCGACGGTGCCGCCAAGGCGGTCTCGACTATTATCGGCAACAAGATAATTCCGACCACACTTGAATTTATGGATTATGCCACGCTGCAATGCGTCGAGCGCCGTTTTAATCTGGGTGTTCCGGCTGAAGGGAGGGCGGTACTGCTGATCGAAGTTGATGGCGACCGTGACCTTATCGAAAAGCAGGCGGCGCAGATCCATGAACTGATCAAGCCGCTCGGTCTTGTGCAGTTCCGGGCGGCCAAAGATGCTGCTGAGTCGGAAGAGCTTTGGCGGGTGCGCCGGCTTGTTTCGCCGTCTCTGCGGGATATCAATCCGACTAAATATAATGAGGATGTCGTCGTGCCGCGCAGCAAAGTTCCGGACATCATCCGCACCATTGAGAAGATACAGGCAAAATACGATATACCTATTGTCAACTTCGGCCATGCCGGTGACGGCAATATTCATGTCAATATCATGGTTGACAAGGATGTCCCCGGCATGGATGAGAAGGCGCATGAGGCGATCCGTGACGTTTTTCAGGCCGCGCTCGACCTGAACGGCACCATGTCGGGTGAACATGGGGTCGGTCTTTCCAAAGCCCCCTATATAGAGCTCGAACTCTCCCCGCAGCAGATCGCCGCCATGAAAGCAATCAAGGCGGCTCTTGACCCAAAAAATATATTGAACCCAGGGAAAATGTTTCCCTGGTAGGAGAAAACGTAATGTCTCAAGAAACAGAAAAAGAGATTCAAAAGAGTTCACTGTTTGGACGCATCGTACCGACCGAAGTTTTTCTGCTCTGTATGGGAATTGCCACGTTAACCTATGGAATTATCAACAGCATGACCATGAGTATCTTCTGGGGATGCGTTAT
>CAIKWE010000041.1 GCA_903831085.1 uncultured Verrucomicrobiota bacterium
AGATCGCGCAGACGGCGGAATTCTTCAGCTTCGGCACGAACGACCTCACGCAGACCTGCCTCGGCATGTCGCGCGACGACTCCGGCTCGTTCCTCGGTGCTTACACTGAGAACGAGATCATCAAGAAGAATCCGTTCGCCTCGATCGATCAGACCGGCGTCGGTCAGCTTATCCAGATCGCCGCGCAGAAGGGCAATGCGACCCGTCCCGGCATCAAACTCGGCATCTGCGGTGAACACGGCGGCGACCCCGATTCCGTGAAGTTCTGTCACCGCGCCGGTTTGACCTACGTGTCCTGCTCGCCTTACCGCGTGCCGGTGGCCCGTCTGGCCGCCGCGCAGGCCGCCATCGAAGAGAAGCGCAAGGCCAAGGCTGCGAAGAAGAAATAACTTTCTTCAATAAATTCAAAAGCCGCTTCCCAGCCGGAAGCGGCTTTTTTATTTCGAAAAGTGATGACTAGTCGAGATTGGTTTGATTGACGTCGCCCGTTTTATTTATCTTGTTTTGCAGGTGGTTGGCAATCTGCTTGGCGGTGGCGAGCCAGGCGTGATTTTTTTGTTCCAGCAAATTGCGCAGACGGTTTAGCGGTGTGCGGCAGCGGTAATTTTTCCCCTGCCAGATGACTTGGCCGTCCGCCAACCGGCGGGCCCGCGTCCACGATGCCGCCGAAATGTGGCGGTGGCCATAGTCGGAGATTTTTATTTCACGCGGCAATTCGACAAACTTTTGATCGCAGATATTTCCGAAGGTGACGCAGTTTTCGGTGTAGGTGTCCGTGGTGCAGTAGACGATGTCGCCGTTGGGCTTCACCGGCTGGACGCAGCTGGAGTAGAGGACTTGCTTCGTTTCCTTGATGCCGCCGAAGCCGTCCAGCGGGGCATAGGAAAACTTGCCCTGATAATAACCTTCAAACCGGTAGAGCGAGGCGTTGAAGCCGCGTTGCCGGAACTTATCGCGGAATTCATGGCCTACGCTGCGGTCGGGCAGATGAACGATGGATACGGGGATGAAATTGCTCAGGAGACCGGCGGCGCGCAGCATGGCAAGCTTGCTGGTGAATTCCTCAAAGTCCGCAAACTCAAAGTGGAACGACGGCTGGACGATGACCCTCGTTTTCTCCCGGCGACACGCGGCGATGAGTTTTTCCACGTCGAAGCTCAGGTTGGTGACGATCATTTTGCAGCGCCAGCCTTTGACCTGGGTTACGATGTCGCAAAAGTCCGCGTGCAGGCTGGGTTCGCCGCCGGAGAAGATGAGTTTGTCGTAGTCACCTTTAAACGGAAAGGCGTTCAATCCCGCAATCCACTCGGCTCCCGTGCGCCGCTGGTTGGAGACGATTTTGCGCTTGGCATCGCTCAGGTCGTACATCGGCTGGTCCAGTTCCTGCCGTTGGTTACAATAGGAGCAATCGTAGTTGCATGACCGCGTCAGCGACACGTCCATTATTTTGGCGAGGGCGGGTTCAGGCGGCATATTTATCTTCAATTTCTCTGAGGCTTACTTCGGTGCCGCGCTGGGCGGAGAGCGTGAGGGCTTCGACCACTTTCAGGGTGCAGATGAAATCATCCACGTCCGTCTCCGGCGGCAACGACTGCCGGGTGCATTGTTCAAAATGGTTTAGCGCGAAAAAAACTGAATCGCTGATTATTTCTGGCGCACAGGGGATTTTTAACTTCCGCTTTCCGCGTGGCTGATACAGGATCTCGCTCCTCTTTAAATCGCTGGTAAGTTCGCCGTCGGTGCCGAGGAATTGAACGCGCTCGTAGCTGGTGTCCACGGTATTGGCCAGCGAGGCATCGAGCGTGGCGGTCAGACCGCTGCGGAAAGTGAATCGGCAATGCGCCGTGTCCTCGCCGCACTCGGCGGGCAGGGCGCGGTTCTCAAAAACGGCGCTGACGCGTTCCACTTCGCCAAACCAATGCAGAAACAGATTGATGAAATGGATGCCGGCATTGTGGATCACGCCACCGCCGGTCAGGTCGCGGTGCAGCGCGGCAAAGGATTTAAGTCCGCGCAAATCCTGATTATGAAAGGCGTGGACGGACAAGAGCTGTCCCGCGCGGTTTTCGGCCACAATTTCTTTGAGAACGCGATTGCGGTGCAGATAGCGCTGGTTGAAGTCGGCCATCAGCACGCGGCCTGATTTCCGGGCGACACGCTTTAGTGTGATTGCGTCGGTGACGGTGTTCGTGAGCGGCTTTTCGCAGAAGACATGTAAACCGCTTTCCAGCGCCTGTTTGGCGGCCCCGAAGTGGAGGTGATTCGGGAGCAAAATCAAAGCCGCCTTTATGCCGGAAGCTAACAACGCTTCTTGCGTGGCAAAAGGCTGGAGGGTATGGCGCAAAAAGCGTTGCGCATCGCGGAATTTATTTCCGTCACGCGATAGTATTCCGGTCGCCGCCAGCGGGGAATTTATTTTATTAAGGGCAGGGACATAGGCGTATTGGAAAAAATGACCGGCTCCCAATAATCCGCATTTCAATTTATCCTTTGGCGGGCCGGTTTTATTGCCAAGTAATTGGCGATACGTTTCCAGCTTGGAAACGGCCTGACGAAATGCGGTTGGAAGCGAGTGTTTGATGATTGCGCCTTTTTAGAATCTTTATGCCCCGCTGCGCCGCCGTCAAGTTTGCGCTGCGATAGGTGTGGTGTGATTGATCAATTACGTGAAACTTTTCACAAACTTTTCTTGCGAATAGCTCGCTGGATTGTTAAATAACGCGCTCGGTTTTGTTTAGCAAAACAACTTTTAAGTTGTAGTTGGTTTAACTTTTGGATCGAAGTGATTTTTCCGAAATGGACAAACAGTTTGCCGCTGGTGCTTGGCTTGGTGGCCGCGCTCATGGGCGGCGCCGTGGCGGCCGGCGTGACGTTTTATCTCACGCCCAAATACACCCGCGCCGGTTACCAACCGGTCCAACCCGTCCCGTTTTCCCACAAACTTCACATTGGCCAGTTGGGTCTGGACTGCCGCTATTGCCATAACGCCGTGGAAAAATCCTGGTTTGCCAATCTGCCAGGCGCATCCACCTGCATGAACTGCCATAATCAAGTGTTGAAAGACGATCCGCGACTCCAGTTGGTCCGCGACAGCGCCGAGACCGGCAAGCCGATTCCGTGGGTGCAGGTCCACAAAGTTCCGGATTATGTATATTTCAGCCATTCGGTCCACGTCCGGCGGGGCGTGAGTTGTGTGGAATGTCATGGCCGCGTGGATCAGATGGACGAAGTTCGCCACGACAAATCGTTCAGCATGAGTTTTTGTCTGGATTGCCATCGCAACCCGGCGGCGGCCATTCGCCCCGTGGATAAGGTCACCGATCTGGGCTGGCAATGGAGTGCCAATGCTGCCAAAGCTGAAAAATTGCAGGAAGTGAACGGGAAAAAGCTCGTTCATGACTGGAAAGTGGAAACGCTGCAAAGTTGCTCGGCCTGTCACCGATGAAAAATAATTTG
Organism: uncultured Verrucomicrobiota bacterium; assembly: GCA_903831085.1. Classification (GTDB taxonomy): domain Bacteria; phylum Verrucomicrobiota; class Kiritimatiellia; order Kiritimatiellales; family Tichowtungiaceae; genus Tichowtungia. Next base: position 3,457 of record CAIKWE010000041.1, read on the forward strand.
AACAATTCATCCGCCCCCGTTACCGGCCGCCGCTACTGGCGCAGTCTGGATGAACTGGCCGACACGCCGGAGTTCAAGGACTGGCTGCACCGTGAATTTC
>CAIKWE010000042.1 GCA_903831085.1 uncultured Verrucomicrobiota bacterium
AAATACCGGCTCACCCAAAAAGGCAGGCGCATGCTGGAGAACCGATAGTGCCTTATTTTTGTAAAACCACCCCGGGCCGGACATTTATCCGGACATTATGTCCGGCTCGCTTCCGCCTTCATGGTGCAAGGCTGCAAAAATAGGATATGCGTAGCATGACAACGAAGAATGAGCTTCCAAGTATCATGTCACGCCAGAGCCATACGAAGGCGGATGGAAAAAACACCGCAAAAAGTTTCCAACCCTTGGAAACCGCCGACCGCCTGCCCAAGGGCTGGCATCGAGTTAAGTTGGGGGATGCGTGTAAAACGAGCAGTGGCGGCACACCTTCAAGAGGTAACAAGGCATATTATGCGGGATCTATCCCATGGATAAAGTCTGGAGAACTCAAGGACGGAATAATTGAACAGACAGAGGAATCGATCTCGAAACTAGCTCTCGCTCAATCCAGCGCAAAGCTTCTGCCAGCAGGGTCGCTACTTGTTGCCATGTATGGAGCAAATGTCGGCAAGCTTGGCGTTACGGCTTTGGAAGCGGCCACAAATCAGGCGGTTTGCGCAGTTATCCCCGGAAAGGATGTTGACCGGGATTTTTTGTTTTGGCATCTACTGAGCGAGCGGGAAAACATCATTGAGACCTCATTTGGCGGCGCACAGCCGAACATCAGTCAGGCTGTCGTTCGATCACTTGAAATCCCTCTTCCTCCGCTGGCGGAGCAGAAGCGGATTGCTGGGATTTTGAAGGAGCAGATGGCGGCGGTGGAAAAAGCGCGCGCCGCCGCAGAAGCCCAGCTCGGAGCCGCGCGTGCTCTTCCCGCCGCCTATCTCCGCGAGGTCTTCGAAAGCGACGAGACAAAGAGGTGGCCCGAGGTCCAGTTGGGCAATATTGCAGAGATTCAGCTTGGGAAAATGCTTTCTCCTAAGAGTAAAACGGGAGCGGATCCGCAACCTTACTTGAGAAATACCAATGTCCAGTGGAACTCGTTCGCTTTGAAAAGCGTCGCCGATATGGACTTTTCCCAAAAGGAGCGTAAGAAATTCGAATTAAGAAAAGGCGATCTGCTTGTTTGCGAGGGAGGGGACCCCGGAAGGGCTGCAGTATGGGATGGATCAATTACACCCTGCTATTACCAAAAGGCTCTGCATCGGATTCGCCCGAACAAGGATGCTGCTTTGGCTGATTTTATTCTCTATCGCCTCATGTATGCTGGAAACAAAAACGAATTTATTGATTCTCACGCACAAACCACCATCGCTCATTTACCGCTCGTCCGGCTTAAGGCGTTGAGAGTCTGTTTGCCACCAATCACGGAGCAAAAGGACATCGTTGCTAAAATGTCTAAACGGCTCGATGCAGTTAAAGAGACAATTCGCCGTTGCGAACAGCAACTTAACGACGTCAACGCGCTACCCGGCGCAATCTTGCGCAAAGCATTTAATGGGGAATTTTGATTTATGGCTAAAAACGGAAAGAAGATGGAAACGCAACGGTCGGTTGACCAAGAGGTTAAGGCGATCTGCGATATCATGCGGCGCGGAAACTGCGCCGGGGCAATGCAGTATGTGCCGGAGCTGACGTGGATTTTATTTCTCCGCATCCTCGACGAGTTGGAGGAGCAGGAGCGGCTGGCAGCGGAGGCCGTGGGTGCGGCGTTTACTCCGTCTATCGAAGCGCCGTACCGCTGGATCGACTGGGCAGCGCCGGACTCTGAATTTCGCAAGGAACTGTTTGAAAAGGGACAGGGCAATATTTTTGCCTTTGTGAACGGCCCGACCTATGGCGATGACAACCGCACCAGCCTGTTGCCGTATCTCAAGAATCTGGAAAACCTCCCGAATGCCACTGCCAAGCAGAAGGTGATCAGCGAGGTGATCTCCGGCGTGGACCGCGTGCGCATCGACACCGAACGCAATTTTCTCGATGTGCTCGACAAGGTTGATGCCATCACGTCGGCGGCGATTGACGATACCCACGTGTTTACGCTTTCGCAGGTGTACGAGGGGCTGTTGCTGAAAATGGGCGAGAAAGGCAACGATGGCGGACAGTTCTTCACGCCGCGCGAGGTGATCCGCGCCATCATGCGCGTCGTCGATCCAGCCGTCGGCGATACCGTTTACGATCCCGGCTGCGGCACGGGCGGCTTTCTCGCGCAGGCCTTTGAATACATGACCGGGCCGAAGAACGAAAAGATCAAGTCGCCGGACGATCTCTCGGTGCTGAAGCGCGATACGTTTTGGGGGCGGGAAAAGGATAACGTCGTCTACCCGATCGCGCTGGCGAACCTCATTTTGCACGGCATCGACAAGCCGAACCTTTGGCACGGCAATACGTTGACCGACCAAGTGGGCTATGGCGGTCTATTCGAAGGCGCGCCGCCGCAGTTTGATGTGATTCTTTCCAATCCACCGTTCGGCGGCAAGGAGGGCAAAGATGCGCAGAGCAAGTTTGACTACAAGACCGGCGCCACTCAGGTGCTGTTTCTTCAGCACGTTATTGCCACCCTCAAGAAGAAGGGGCGCTGTGGCATTGTACTTGATGAAGGCCTGTTGTTCCGCACCAACGAGGATGCATTCGTAAAGACCAAGCGCAAGCTACTCGATGACTGTAACGTATGGTGCATTGTGAGTTTGCCCGGCGGCGTCTTCACGTCGGCAGGGGCCGGTGTGAAAACCAATTTGGTTTTCTTCACGAAAGGCGAACGGACCAAGCGCATCTGGTACTACGACCTGACCGATATAAAAATACTCAAAAAGACGCCTCTGGTGTCGAAGCATTTTGATGAGTTCTTTGCCCTCCTTCCAAAAAAAGGAACGAGCGAACTGAGCTGGTTTGTCGATCTGGACGAACGCCGCAAACAGGCCGCCGCCGATGCCGCTCCGTTCAAGAAAGAAGCGGAACACCATGCGCAGGCCGCCGCCCAGTGGAATGAAAAGCTGAAAGAACTGAAGAAGGCGAAACTCAAGGATGCTTCCGCCATCGAAAAGGCCGAGGCAATGCAGAAGGATGAGGCGAAAGAATCCCGTCTGGCGGCAGGAAAAGCCAAGGAGATCGAAGATGCCGTCTACGACCTGAAAGCGGTCAATCCCAATCGAAAGCAGGTCGTGGACGCACGGACTCCTGAAGACCTGCTCGATTTGATCGAGGCCAAAGGTCGCGAGATTACCGAAACCCTTTCAGCACTAAAGAAAAGGGGCCAAAAAAGGGTCCTATAAAATGATGTTTTAGATGGAGGGTGAAAAATGAGCAGTAAAGAACTGGTATTGGGATATCTTGAAAAAGTCTCAAGCAATGTATTCTCTGATTTTCCAAAGGAAATCACCTCATTAGTGGCTGGTAAGCACGGCGTCTATGCACTCTACAAAGGCGATCATCTTTACTATGTCGGACTGGCATCAGATTTGCACCGTCGGGTGAATCATCACCTGAAAGATAAACATGCGGCAAAGTGGAATTCATTCAGCCTCTACCTGATCCATGAAAGTGATCATATTAAAGAACTTGAATCGCTGGTATTGCGCATAGCAGCCCCAAAAGGCAATTCGGTAACGGGGCGGATACCACATGCGGAAAATATGAAAAAGCTTCTAGATGCGCATATGAAACAGAAGCAAGAACGAGACCGGAATTCTATTTGGAGCCCTTCACGCAAACCAGTGAGAGCAAAAGCCGTCCGCAAGGCCGTGAAAAAGAGAGCCAAAAAAGGTGAAGGTCGCCAGCCGTCTTTGGCGCCGTATGCCGGGAAACGATTTGAGTTGAAGAGGGTTTATAAGGAAAAAACCTATAAGGCATTCGTACTTGCCGACGGCACGATTCGTTATGCTGGGAAAATCTACGGCTCGCCATCCCTTGCCGCCGTGGCAGTCACCAACCGCCCGATAAATGGCTGGACATTCTGGAGCGTTAAAAATGCTTCCGGGAAATGGGTCAAACTCGACTCCCTGCGGAAATAACGTCCGAGTCGCCTATGCTTGGAAGACGGCAAGAAATAGGGAGTGAGATGAACCAAGAACTAGAAGAGATTCGCCCAAAATCCAAAGCCCGTTTGATGGATCTTGTCCAGAAAGCCGGCGTGGATGTAAGCGATTGGGCCAACTACAAGAAAGGCCCAAAGCACGCAGCATCAAATCCAAAATATTGCTATGAATGGTCATTTGTGCAGCCTGGGAAGGTGGTTGTACTCAATCTCTGGTTCGGCGTTATGCAGCAGGAGAAATTCGGCATAACCAGTTCCTTCAATATGAGGAAACTTGGTGATGACTGCAAACGAAAGTCCCGCAAGGCTATGTGGACAACACGTGCATATAAAATGGACGAAGCAATTCAGGAGGCCGCAAAGAATAGCCTGCTTATTCGTGTCATAGTATGCGATGGCTCCATTAGAGGGTTAAGTGATCCTGATCAAAAAGCGTCTAGCGTTAGAAATCGGATGCTTGATCCTAAACCATGGTCAATTACAAAATATGATGTGCAGACCGGCGAGTACACGCTAACACGTGGCGGTGCTATACATTCTCAATATGTGGATCAGTTTGAAGACCAAATCGAAAATGCGGAGACTCCTGAACGGGTTGATCGAACCGGCTCTGTTTTTAAGCGTGATCAGAAAATTCGGCAGCTCGCCATGGAACGGGCCAACGGCCTATGTGAATACTGTGGAAAGCCCGGCTTTAAACTGGCAGACGGGCGAGTCTTCCTTGAAACGCATCACATTATTCCGCTTTCAGCGAAAGGGCCGGATGTCATTGCCAATGTAGCGGCACTGTGCCCCAACCATCACCGCGAAGCACATCACGGTGTGAATGCTGAAGTAATCAGGGGAAAATTATCAGCGAAAAAAGGTGTCAGTATCCTTTAACCTTTTCACTTGAGAAAGAGAAGGGATCCAGCCTTTGTCCCACTGACGGGGCTGCGGCTTGGCGGGCAGTCCTTGAATCTTGATGTTTTACGTCCGCGCCTTCAAAGGCGAGTTGTGATCAAAAGCCCCGGTTTCTTGGATTAAGCATTGCCTTTAATCCAAGAAAATCCATTATCTTGGATTAGCAGGAATTCTTAATCCAAGTTCTGGAGGACACGATGAAGCGGAATTTGCAGGGCAGGTTCGTTACCATTTCGACGGTAGGCGAGAAAGCACAGGCGTTTATCCCGTCGCCGCTGCCTCCTGCTCCTCCCATTGACTGGAGTCCTGAGCTTAGGAAGAAATTTGATAAGGCGTTGCTCTCGTTGGGACGTTTAGACGGCGTTTCTGTTCTTTTGCCGGAAACTTCTTTGTTCATCTACACCTACGTCCGCAAAGAAGCGGTGCTTTCATCCCAGATTGAAGGAACGCAATCGTCGCTTTCCGACCTGCTTCTTTTTGAGCTGGAGCAGCAGCCGGGTGTTCCGATGGATGATGTTCAGGAAGTCAGTAACTATGTTGCCGCTCTGAATCACGGCCTTGCCCGGCTGGAAGGCGGCTTCCCGCTTTCATTGCGCCTGATTCAGGAAATGCACGACAAGCTTCTCTCTAAAGGACGCGGGAGCGATAAGGCACCAGGCGAATTCCGGCGCAGTCAGAACTGGATAGGAGGAACCCGTCCGGGCAACGCCGTTTTCGTTCCACCTCCGCCGGAGAGCGTGCAGGAATGTATGGGAGCGCTTGAGTTGTTTCTACATGACCAGCCGGAGCATACGCCAGCATTGCTTAAAGCAGCTCTGGCTCATGTTCAATTTGAGACGATCCACCCGTTTCTCGACGGGAACGGACGTCTTGGGCGTTTGCTGATCACGTTGCTTCTATGTGAGCAAAAGGTTCTGAAAGCCCCGATGCTTTATCTGAGCCTCTACTTTAAGACCCACCGAAGCCGTTATTATGAATTGCTGAATGAGATCCGGAATACCGGCGACTGGGAAGCATGGCTCGAATTTTTCGCCGAGGCCGTGATTGAAACCGCGACTCAGGCCGTGGACACCGTTCAGCGCTTATTGGCTTTGGCGGAAGAAGACCGCAAGAGGATTCAAACGCTTGGACGGATTTCCAGTTCGGTTCAAGTGGTTCATCACGCCATGATGGAACGCCCGATCGCTTCCCCGGTCTGGTTGAAAAAGAAAACAGGCCTCTCTTTGACAACGGTCGGAACCAGTCTGGATCGGCTGGAAGGGCTTGGCATTGTCAAGGAGCTCACCGGCCAGAAGCGCAATCGCTTCTATGGCTATACGCAGTATATCGAAATCCTGAATCTGGGAACAGAGATTTAGTTGTTGCCGAAGAAAATCACCGACCCCGGCACTGTTTGTCTCTTCGCATCAAGCATTTTCATCCCTTGCGCAGTTGAGCTGCCTTGTCGCTCTTTACCAAAAAAGAGGAGAATTCCATTAACAAGTTTATAACCAACAAGATGGATTAGTTTTCAATCATAACCAGCGTTTGGCACCGGTGCGTCTGTTTGATTTTTCACCTTTAGGTAGGAATCCCCAATAGCAACCTAACCTAAGGAGTCGGAAATCATGTTACATGCCATCAAAAACCTTGCGTCGAACAAAGCCAAACTATGTGAGCCCTGGGAAACAGCAACAATTGCCCCGCCCAAGTCCGAGTGGGCGGCTCCCGATCTGGATCATTGCTTCTATTCCGGCTTCGAGGGTTTGATTTCCGGGATGCGCATCGCCAAAAGCAACCCCGCCGTACGCCTGCACTGGATCGTTGCAGACTACGATGCTCAAATTGACCAGCACACCTTCGACCACGTACTGGATCACTGTAACGAGTTTTATCCGCAGTACATTTGCCGAACCATTTCCGGGGGTGTCCGGCTGCTTTGGCGGCTGGAAAAACCGTTCCTGCTCCATAGCAACGACCTGACGATCCGACTCATGCAGCATGTTTGCAAAAAGTTGGGGCTTCCTAACATCATGGTCGGGCTGGACACCCCCGCCCTTAAAAACCCCTGCCAGTACTACGAAGCCGGAACCGGCTGGAAAAAAATATCTTCCAATACGATTCCCGCCACTTTCATGATGCACTGGGCCATCGAGGCATCCGATAAATTCAACTGGAAAACTTTTGGCCCCGACATTCCCCTCGAAATCATTGAACAAGAAGTGCACCAGCAGTATCCCGGACGCTGGGATGGCCCGTTTGACTATGGGGCTCGCGGTATCCGCTTCTGGGACCCGTCTGCCGACAATGAAACCGCCGCGATCGTCCGCGAATCCGGAATGCAATGTTTCACCGGCGGGCAGGCCTTCGTTCCGTGGTCTACCATACTTGGCTGGCCGTTCGTGAAAAAATTTGAAGCCGACCGGATTGGCGGAGCGATCGATGGAGTCTATTTCGACGGCCATGAATACTGGATGCAGCTGCCGAATCAGCAGTGGCAGGCTTTCTGTAAAGCGGACGTCATTCTCTACCTTAAAGTGGACAAGGGCCTTCATTCCTTTACCCCTCGAGGAGCAGCCTTCAGCGAAGTTGAGCAGGCCATCCGTCGCATTCAGCAACATAACTATATCTCCTGTGCCGCACCGTTGATTCACCGCCCGAGAGGAATCGTTGTCGTCAACGGCCTGCGCGTTTTAAATACGTCAGCCGTCGAAGTTCTCCATCCCGCCGATCCTGATTCTCAAGGTGGAGCGGGCTCTCCGAGCACGCTTTCTTCTGTAGCTGCGGACGTTGGCCGCGGCCTTCC
>CAIKWE010000043.1 GCA_903831085.1 uncultured Verrucomicrobiota bacterium
CACGACCAACAGCGATAACACGATCACTTTTACAGGATACACCGGTGCGGGGGGGACAGTTGGTGTTCCAAGTACCATCAATGGGTTGCCAGTCACCAGTATCGGGGACTACAATTTTCTTGGCTGCGCCGGTTTGACAAACGTTGTTGTCCCAGCAGGTATTACAAACATTGGCAATTATGCTTTCTACAATTGCTCTAATCTCTCAAATGTTTATTTTTGCGGAAACGCACCCAGTCTTGGGGCACATACATTTTTGGGCAGCACATCATTGACCGTTTATTATTTGGCTGGAACTACAGGCTGGGTGTGTAAGCGCAGCAATGTGTTTAGCTTACCAGTACTAATTAGCCGTGCGGCTTAATCTTACTTTTATAACGGCACGCATGTGCGCAGTTCCCTAATCTATGCAGTTAATTTTTCGGTTAATAGTTATCTGTTAGCAGTTAAGCGAGGAGAAGACCTCTGTGTCTTCGATCGATAACCGCGCAAATAACCGAGACCAACCACTTTTTCGGTGGCTATAGCGAGAGGGATCCACCCGTTCCCATTCCGAACACGGAAGTTAAGCCTCTCAGCGGCGATGGTACTACAGATAAGACTGTGGGAGAGTAGCACGCTGCCGGATCTATGAAGGCCGTTTGGAGCAATCCAAACGGCCTTCACCTTTTATATGCCGTCCGGTTTTCCGGGCGGCCTTCTTTTTTATTTATTCGCGTTAATTTGCGTCCATTCGCGGTTTCTTTTCTTTCCTCTCTGAATCTCTGTGCCCTCTGTGGTAAAACCTCTTCCCATGCAGGAACTCTCTCAAAAATTATGGCGCAGCGTGGACTCTGCTCCCGCCGCGAAGCCGACCGCTATATCGAACGCGGTCTCGTCATCGTTGACGGCGTACGCATCAGCGAGCTCGGCACCAAAATTTCGCCGGACGCGAAGATCGAACTCTCGCAGGAAGGGCTCGCGCGCCAGCAAACGCAGGTCACCATTCTGTTAAACAAGCCCGTCGGCTACGTTTCCGGCCAGCCGGAAGACGGCTACAAGCCCGCCGTTGATTTGATCAGAGCCTCCAGTCGCTGGGAAAGCGATAAATCGCCCCGTAAATTCAACTCCACTCAGCTCAAAGGCCTCGAACCCGCCGGACGGCTCGACATCGACTCCAACGGACTGCTCGTTCTAACGCAGGACGGACGCATCGCCCGCAAAATCATCGGCGAAGAATCGGAAGTGGATAAAGAATACCTTGTCCGCGTCACCGGAAAAATTTCCGCCGACGGATTGAAGCTTTTGAATCACGGACTCAGCCTCGACGGAAAAAAACTCAAGCCTTCGCAGGTCAGCTGGCAGAACGAAGACCAGCTCTGCTTTGTGCTTCACGAAGGCAAGAAACGACAGATTCGCCGCATGTGTGAACTCGTCGGACTCAAAGTTATTGGCCTAAAGCGTGTCCGCATCGGAAAAGTCATGCTCGGCAACCTTCCGCCCGGCCAGTGGCGCTACCTCCGTGACGATGAACGGTTTTGAATTTTCCAAACCTTGGAAGTCTAATCTGAAATCCGGCCAAGCCGGTTCCAAACATTGGAAGTCGCTCCGCTTGCGCCGGAGGGCTTCAGCCGCTAAGATGCGCGGGTTTTTAGGAGAGTTTATGCAGGACAACGAATACCGCCGCCAGCGCATTGAAAATATGAAGCTTCTCGAAGCCGCAGGCTATCCCGCCTGTGGTTCCGCGTTTAAGCGCACCGATACGCTGGCCGGACTGACCGCCTCGTTTGCAGAAGGCAAGACCGTCAGCGCCTGCGGACGGATCGTCGCCATGCGCAAGATGGGCAAGATGGCATTTGCCCATCTGTCCGACGGCTCGGCTAAGTTCCAGCTGATGGTCAAAAAGGATCTGATTGGCGAAGCGATCTTTGATGCCTTCAAACTGCTCGACCTCGGCGATATCATCGGCGTGACCGGCGAACTGTTCATTACCCAGACCGGCGAAAAAACCGTCCGCATCACCGAATGGAAACTCCTTTGCAAATCACTCATTCCGCTGCCGGAAAAATTTCACGGCCTGCAGGATGTTGAAGTCCGCTACCGCCAGCGCGAACTCGATCTTATTTCCAACGAAGAGGTGATGGAGCTCTTCAAAAAGCGCACGGCGGTGCTCAGCGAAATCCGCGCCTTCCTCGCGGCGCGCGGTTATTTTGAAGTCGAAACGCCGATGATTCAGCAGCTGGCGGGCGGCGCGGCGGCCACGCCGTTCAAGACGCACTACAAAGCGCTCAGCACCGATATGTTTTTTCGCATCGCGCCGGAACTTTATCTCAAGCGACTGATTGTCGGCGGCATGGATAAAGTGTTCGAGATGAACCGTAACTTCCGCAACGAAGGGCTCGACCGCACGCATAATCCGGAATTCACCGCGCTCGAAATCTACGAAGCCTATGGCGACATGCGCTCGATGCAGGAACTGGTGCAGAGTCTCGTCACCCATCTGGCGCAGAAAATTTTCGACCGTATGGAAGTCGAGTGGATGGGAAATAAAATCAACCTTTCCACGCCTTGGAAGGAAATCGCCTACCGCGACCTGATCAAAGAACACCTTGGTGACGACTGGTTCGATAAATCACTCGACGAAGCACAAAACTGGGCTGCTGTGATTGAAGTGCATATTGAACCGGATATGGACTTCGCCGCCGTTACGCACGAGATTTACGAAAAGAGCATCGAAGGCACACTGATTCAGCCGACCTTTGTCACCCGTCTGCCTGCTTTCCTCGTTCCGCTGGCGAAACCGTGCGCCGACGATCCGACGCTGGTGGATGTTTTCGAACTGATTGTCGGCGGCAAAGAGCTGGCCCCGGCCTACAGCGAACTTAACGATGCGCTCGAACAGCGCCGCCGTTTCGAGGAACAGGCCGCAGGCGATCCGGCGAAAATCGACGACGACTTCCTCGATTCACTCGAAACCGGCATGCCGCCGACCGGCGGTATGGGCATCGGCATTGACCGGCTGATGATGCTTCTGACCGGCTCCGACGCCATCCGCGACGTCATCCTTTTCCCGCAGCTCAAGCCGCGCAAACGTGTGTTGGAGAATGACGAAGAATTGTAGGGCGGGGTTCCCATGACCCCGCCAAAGACCGCGATCACGGATCGCATCTACAAGCAAAAATTGATTTACAGAAGTAAACGAAGGACAACAAAGGAATCAGAAAACCGGGCTAGAGCATTTTTATCTGAACTGTAGCCGCGGTCGGTGACCGCGGAAGAAAGAGCGCGGCCACCGGCCGCACCTACAGAAGAAGCAGACGGCCACAGAATTTTTGAATATGCTCTATAAATAGTTTTTATTCAATCCCACCTTGGTTTCCCTTGGTTTCCTTCTGTTAAAAATATCCTTCAGATTGCCGTGATATAAGGAGTTTTGAAATGGAACGCTTTTCGATTTCGATGGAAGAGGATCTGGTCAAAAAATTTGACGGACATCTTGAGCGACGCGGCTATTCCAACCGTTCTGAAGCGGTGCGTGATCTGGTGCGTAAAGCGCTGATTGATGAAGAATGGCAGGCGGGCGAAGAAGTTGTCGGCGTGATCACGCTGGTATATGACCACCACCAGCGCCACCTTCAGGATAAACTCACTGAGATTCAGCACGACCATCACGACCGGATCATTTCATCTACGCACGTTCACATGGATCATCACAACTGTCTGGAAGTGATTATCGTCAAAGGCGAGGCTCGCGAAATTCGCGAAATGGCTGACCTGCTAAAAGCGGCCAA
>CAIKWE010000044.1 GCA_903831085.1 uncultured Verrucomicrobiota bacterium
CGGACTATGCGTTCTTCAGTCATTCCACCATCCGGGCCTTCACCAACGGCTATGTGTATACGCTGATCTTCCAGGACAACAACGTGCAGGCGGGCGACTGGTATTATTCGACGCCGCTGCTGGCTCTGGAGCAGACCGCCACCAACGCGGCTCAGCAAAGCATCGAGATGAACACCGATACGATCAATGGCGACCCGATTGATGGCACGAATGGCGCGCAGGTCATCGCGGGACAGACCGTTGAAACTTTTGTGCTGACGGTCATCAACGGCGCTGGCAGCGGAACGTGTACCAACGGGCAGCAGGTGGCGATCTCAGCGAACACTCCGGCATCCGGGAAGCTCTTTGATAAGTGGACCGGCGATACGCAAGTTGTGAACAACGTCACCTACACGAACGCGCTGGTGACGATGTCAACCAATGCGGTCACGCTAACTGCGACATACAAGGATATCACGTACGCTCTGACGGTCATCAACGGCGCTGGCAGCGGAACGTGTACCAACGGGCAGCAGGTGGCGATTTCGGCGAATGCTCCGGCATCCGGGAAGCTCTTTGATAAGTGGACCGGCTCCACCCAATACGTGAACAACATCACCTACACGAATGCGCTGGTGACGATGTCGACCAACGCGGTCAGCCTGACGGCGACGTACAAAGACATTATCTACACGCTGACGGCCAACGGATCGGCCGGCGGTTCGGTTTCGCCGGCGAGCACCAACGTGGTGTATGGCGGCAGTGCGAGTTTTGCGATTACGGCGAGTAATTATTACCGGATCGTAACGCTCTCTACCAACGGAACAGCCGTGACGGGAATGGCGTTTGACAATAACAGCACGACCAACAACTTCACCTGGAGCAACGTGCAGTATTCCGGCGTATTGGCCGCGACCTTCACGAATCAGGTGACGACCAATGCCGCGGCACCGGTGCCGTACTCGTGGCTGGCAAGTTACGGACTGACCAACAGCGGAGCCACGTTCGATCAGGCGGCCGCCGCTGACCAGGATGGTGACGGCCTGACCGCATGGCAGGAATACATTGCCGGAACCGATCCGACCAACGCGGCGTCCTGCTTCAAGGCGACCCAGAATACCCCGAACAAGGTCAGCTGGAGCGCGGTTTCCGGACGGGTTTATTCGGTGTACTGGTCGACGAATCTGATGAAAGGATTCACGGCGCTGAATACCAACATTCCGTATACGCAAAGCAGTTACACCAACGCGACTCCCGACTCGAGAGTGAATAATTATCAAATCAAAGTCCGGTTGCAGTAACAGGTCTGAGAAGGACGAAGACCCGCTCCGATATTTCGGGGCGGGTTTTTCTTAATCCGGCGCAGGGATCATCCAGCCCATCTGCCATGTCAGAGTCTGGAGATAAAGTTGAGAAAAACCGCAGGATCCTAAATCATAACAGTTGCGTCCGGTTGCGGAATGTTGTATTCGATTCTATTCGTGATTGAAGGCGGGAACGTAAAATAACAGGAGGGGTAATTATTATGAAAACGATCTTTTTCAAGACTGTCCGGTTGAAATGGCTTTTGCTCGCGCTCAGCGGCTTTCTGGCGGCGCTGTCCGTTAACGCCCAGACCACGACGCTGTCAGCGGATGGCTCCAAAGACACCTACGCACTGATCGACAAGATTCTGGGAAAGAGCGCCGCGTCAGAAACGCCGGATTGCGCCCATCCGGACTTCGGCCCGCACATCACTCAAACTATGGACGAAACGCTCGGCAAATACGTTTTCAGTTTCTTTATTCATGTTACGCCGGATAACGACCGGTGTAAGGCCAGTATCACCGACCGGCAGCGCAATGAAATCAAAACCATAAGCAAATCGACTGAGGCTGTGCAGGGATTCTATGGCGACACCTGCACGTTCCGCTGGTTGTTCAAACTCGATTCCGGGTTTCAGCCTTCTTCCCGGTTCACACACATTCACCAGATCAAAGCCGGTGATGGCGATGCTAACCAGCCGCTCATCACGATTACCCCGCGCGCCGGAAAGCCAGAAAAACTTGAGCTCATCTATGCGGCTAAGACTGGCGGCAAAGACAGCAAGTTGGCGTTTGCAAACCTGTCTGAGTTCAAAGGCCAGTGGGTTGAAGCGACCGAGCGGATTTTATACGCAACCAACGGAACGTATGAACTCACGCTGAAGAAGGTTAGTGACGGCACCGTTTTGCTTTCCTACACCACCAACAGTCTAAACATGTGGCGCGTCGACACCACATACATCAGGCCCAAGTGGGGAATCTATCGCGGCAGCGCCAGCACTCTGCGCGACGAAGAAGTTCGGTTCGCCGACTTTTCTATCACCAAAGAGGCCAACAGCGGCTCCCTCAAGGCACCCGCCGCCAGCGGTTCTGGCAAGGCGTCTGCCGCCGAATAAGCGGTTATGGCCTTCTTAATCTGGACAGCCAGCGGAAACGCTGGCTTTTCCGTTTTGTATCCATTACAACCCGCGACATGAAAAAGCGCGCGGCAGTTGGAATGAGCGGCGGCACGGACAGTTCCGTGGCGGCGGCTCTGCTTGTCGAGCAAGGCTGGGAAGTCATCGGCCTCACGGCCCACATGTGGAAGGACGGTTCGCGCTGTTGCTCACTCGAAGATGTCGCCCGTGCCCAGAAAGTCTGCGCGGCGCTCGGCATCCGCCACTACGTCGTCAATGCGCAGGATCGCTTCGAAGAAAAAGTGGTCACGCCGTTTGTCAGCGAATATGCCGCGGGCCGTACGCCGTCACCGTGCATTACCTGCAACCAGTTCATCAAATTCGGCTTTCTGCTCGACCGCGCGGTGCAGCTCGACTGCGACGTACTGGCGACCGGTCACTACGCCCGCATCGAAGAACGCAACGGCGCGTTTCACCTCCTGCGCGCCGTGGACCGCACCAAAGATCAGTCCTACTTCCTGCACCGCCTCTCGCAGAAACAGCTCGCGCATGTTGTTTTCCCTCTCGGCGGCTGGACAAAAGAGGAAGTAAAAAAATGGTCGACTGACCACAACCTGCCGATTGTACCGCGCGGCGAAAGTCAGGATCTCTGCTTTGTCGAAGAGGGGATGTATCCCGAATTTGTCGAAGCGCGTGCGCCGGACGTTAAAAAGAAAGGGCGCGTACTCGACGACCAAGGCAAACAGTTGGCCGAACACGACGGCATCCACCGCTTTACGGTCGGGCAGCGCGGCGGCACCGGTGTCGCCGTCGGCGAGCGCGTTTATGTCAGCCGGATCGACGCAGCCAAAAACGAAATCATTCTTTCACCGCGCGACGGTATGATGCAGTCCGAATGTCTGGTGCAGGACGCGCACTGGATTTCGGGAATTTTTCCAGACATTGGAAACGTCACCGTTCAACCGCGCTACGGCCACCGCGGCGCGCCCGCAACGATTGAAAAAATCAGCGACACCGGATTTAAAGTTCGTTTCAACGAACCGCAATTCGCCCTCACTCCCGGTCAGGCGGCGGTCGTCTATGACGGCGACGAAGTTCTCGGCGGCGGATGGATTTCTACGAAGGATGAAACCTGAAACGTGAAAGCTGAATTGAGCTGAATTTTTTCAGGTTTCACATTTCAAGTTTCAGGTTTTCTGATCGGGTCGAGCACCCAGCGTTTGTTGAACCAGAAGTATTGTTCGGGGCGGGCGTGGATTTCGGCGTCGAAGAGGGAGACAAGCTTTTGCATCATCCGTTGCCAGTCTTCTTTTTTGTCGAGCGACGGATCGGGGAAAATTGGATCGAACACTTTGTATTCGTGGTGCGTCCAGCCGCGGCGCAGCAGGACTGCCGGATAAATCGGACAGTTTGCCATTTGCGCGAAGAGCGCAACGCCAGCACCGAGGTTGGCTTTGCCGCCGAGGAAATCAATCGCGAGCGCCTCGGTGCCGGAGCGTACGTCCGGCAGGATGGCAAGAACTTCTCCGGCTTTTAGCCGCCGCACGACATTCCGCAGGACGGTGGAGTCGTTCAGAACAACGTCCATTCCGGTCGCGCTGCGCATGCGGTTGAGCAGGTCGTCGGTGAGCGGATTTTTCTGCCGCCGCGCAATCGAAAACACCGGAATGCCCGCCAGCTTACAGGCGGCACCCGCCAGATCCCAGTTTCCCATGTGCACCGTGGAGAAAATAAACGCGCCGTCTTTCCGGTAAATTTCCTGCATGGCGACGATGCCGGGGTAGAGTGGCAGGAGCTTCAGTTTTTCCGGCGTCAGTTTTCCGAACCGCGCGGCCTCAACCGCGTTGAAGCAGATGTTGCGGAAGGAAAGCCACGCGATGCGGCGGCGGTCTTTTGCGGTGAAGCGGTCACCGAACACCTGCTTCAGGCGCTCTTCTGCTTTTGTCCGGCGATAGCGCAACCCGTAAAAGAAAAACAGGCCGATCAGCCAGCCGACACTCAGCGCCGCGCGTAAAGGCAGAAGATTCACAACGACGAACAGGATGCGTAGCATCGCGTATTCAAATATATGTTTGGTTCGGTTTTTCATGACTTGCGCCCATTAAAACGCCGACGGGGCGGTTCGTGCAAGAACGGTTGTGAGCGGGCGCCGACATAAACAGCCTCTTCGCCCAGCAGATGTTCGAGTTTATGCACCAGCTCCTGCGAGACCATCACCTGAGAGTGGCGGTCGGCTTTGATAAAAACCTTTTCACCCGAATCGAGCAGTACGCAGAGGTTCAGCGGTGTTGGGCCGGAATGTTCCGCCGCGATTTTTTTAATCGCCTGAAGTTTCTCCTGACTCAGCAATGGTTCGGGCAGGTGCAGACTGACCTTGTCGGCGAACAGGGAAGGCGCGGAGGCCAGCGGGAAAAGTTCCGACACCTGGATTTCCAGTTCATCGCGGAAATCCTTGGTGATGCGGCCTGCGGCCATCAGCGGCTCACTGCCTTCGAGCAGTTTTTCAAACTTTTGAAAATCGTCGGGCCAGACCACGGCGTTCACGGCGGCTTCGAGTCCTTCGAGCCGGAAGCGCGCATACGGCTTCGGGCTGTCTTCCGGCTTTTTCGGTTTGGTGAAAACCTTTTTATATTTGTCCACCAGTCCGCCGACACGGATAAACGCTTTCTGCTCGTCACCTCCGGCGGCTTCCAGCACATCGCCCAGCTCGCCGATGCGCTGCAGCGCGAAGGTGCGCAAGGCCCATTCATGCTCAGACAGCGGATGGCCTGAAATGTAAAAACCGATCAGCTCTTTTTCCGCTGAAAGCATCTCGCTGTCCGGCCACGGTTCGATGGCAGGCAGATCGTCGTCGCTGTTGTGCGCAGGGCCGCTGCTGAACATATCGAAGAGCGAGCTTTGTCCGCTCTGTTTGTCGCGCTGTGCGCTTTGCGCGCGGCCCATCGCCATTTCGATGCCGGCGAACAGGCGACTGCGCGGCTTATGGCAGAAATCGAACGCACCGCATTTGATCAGGCTTTCCAGCGTCTTGCGGTTCACCTCGTGCGAATCCATGCGGGCGCAGAAATCCATCAGCCCGGTGTACGGACCGTTCTTCTCCCGCTCTTTGACCAAGGCTTCGACCGCACCGGCACCGACGTTTTTGACCCCCGCCATTCCGAAATGAAGCGCGCCTTTCGCGGGACGGAATCGCGCGGTGCTTTCGTTGACGCTCGGCGCGCGCACATCCAGATCCATTTCGCGCGCCTCGGCCAGCAGAAAGGCCAGCTTGTCTGGCGTACCCATTTCACTGGAAAGCAGGGCGGCCATAAACTCTTCGGGGTAGTTGGCCTTCAGCCATGCTGTTTGATAGGAAATGATGCCGTAGGCCGCGCTGTGCGATTTGTTGAAACCGTATTCGGCGAATTTTTCAACCATGTCCCAGAGTTTTTCGCCCAGCTTCCGGTCGATGTTGTTGGTCTTCTTGCAGCCGTCGATGAAGTTGGCCCGCTGGGCCGCCATGACCGCTTTATCTTTTTTTCCCATCGCGCGGCGCAGAATGTCGCCTTCGCCGAGCGTGAAGCCTGCCAGCTTATTGGCGACCTGCTGAATCTGCTCCTGATAGACGATAATGCCGTAGGTTTCTTTCAGGACGGGTTCGAGCAGCGGATGGTCGTACTGAATCTTCACCTTGCCGTGCTTACGCGCGATAAATTCATCGATGAACTGCATCGGACCCGGACGGTAGAGCGCGATCATGGCGATCAGGTCTTCGATCCGATCCAGACCGATCTTGCGCAGGGTGTCGCGCATTCCCGCGCTTTCCACCTGAAACACGCCGATCGTGTCGCCGCGGTTGAGCAGATCGTAGGTTTTTTTGTCGTCGAGCGGAAGTTGGTTTATGTCCAGCTCGACGCCGTGGTTGGCGCGGATAGACTCCACCGCCTCCTGAATGACCGTCAGTGTTTTCAGGCCTAGAAAGTCCATCTTGAGCAGGCCGATCTCTTCCAGCGGCTTCATTTCAAACTGGGTGATCACCTGTTTATCTTTATCCCGCGAGAGCGGCAGAATATCGATCAGCGGCTTTTCGCCGATGACCACGCCAGCGGCGTGTGTACCGGTGTGGCGCGGCAGTCCTTCGAGGATCAGCGCATATTTCATGATCTCAATTGCCGTTGCGTCTTGCTTCGTTGCGCGCTTGAAGTCGGGATTTTCTTCCAACGCTTTGGCGAGGGTTGCGCCGGGCGTTTCCGGCACCATTTTTGCGAGCTTATCGCATTCGTTGAGTGGCAGAGCCAGCACGCGGCCGATGTCACGGATCACGGTCTTTGCGCCGAGCGTTCCGAAGGTGATGATCTGCGCCACATTTTCGCGTCCGTATTTGTCTTTCACATACTCGATCACTTCGCCGCGGCGGGCCTGACAGAAGTCGATATCAAAATCCGGCGGCGATATGCGGTCGGGATTGAGAAAGCGCTCAAAGAGCAGGTTATAGAGCAGCGGATCGAGCGCCGTGATGCCCAGCGCATAGGCCAGCATACTGCCTGCGCCCGAGCCGCGGCCCGGCCCGACCGGAATGTTCTGACTTTTTGCGTAGGCGATGAAGTCCTGCACCACAAGGAAATAGTTGATGAAGCCCGTCTTCTCGATCACGCCGACTTCATAATTAAACCGTTCCGCCACCCGCTTTTCGATGTCGGTCTTCGGATGGTCAAAATCGTCGATCGGATAAAGTTTCTTCAGGCCCGCCCTGCCGATAGCCATCAGGAAATCCTTCTGGCTCTTATATTCCTGCGGAACGGTATAGGTCGGGAAATGGAGCGGCTTTTTTTTGTCCACCAGCTCGACGTTACAGCGGCGGGCGATTTCGACGGTATTGGCCAGCGCCTCTGGATGGTTCGGGAAAAGCCGCTCCATTTCCGCGCCGCTCTTCATGTAAAACTGATCGCCGGAATAGCTCATCCGGTTCGTATCGCTCACCAGATTACCGTGCTGGAGACAGATCAGCACATCGTGCGCGTCGCGGTGCTCCTGTTTAATGTAATGCACATCGTTCGTCACCACCAGCGGCAGGCCGGTGCGCTTTGCCACCTCAAGGATGTGTTTATTAGCCGTCTTCTGCTCCGGAAGACCGTGGTCCTGCATTTCCAGGAAAAAATTATTCGGGCCGAGAATTTCGGAATACTCCTTCGCCAGCATCACCGCTTTGTCGACCGCTCCTTCGGCGCAGGCTTCCGCGATCTCGCCCTTCAGACAGGCGGACAGTCCGATCAGCCCCTTGCTGTACTGCCGGAGAATTTTTTTATCAATGCGCGGCTTGTAATAAAATCCCTCCAGATGGCTGAGGGAAACCAGATGCATCAGGTTGTTATAGCCTGCGTTATCCTCCGCCAGTAGCACCAGATGCAGATTATCCGACTGCGACGTTTTTTCGTCTATTCCGTTGCGGGCGATATACACCTCACAGCCGATGATCGGCTTAATGCCCGCTTCCAGCGCCTGCTTATAGAAATCAATCACGCCGTAGAGCGCGCCGTGGTCGGTAATCGCCAGATGCTCCTGACCCAGCTCCTTGGCCGTCGACACGGCGTCCGCCACCTTGCACGAGCTGTCGAGCAGGCTGTACTCCGTGTGAAAATGAAGATGGCAGAACGGTAAGGTTTTCATGGGTCAGGGCTTCCATATTACCCATCCCGCCCGCCGGGGAAAGACCGGAGTTTTCCAAGCATTGGAAAAAGTGAGCATGAAGGTTCCCCTTCGACTGGGCTCAGGGCCGGCAAACATCGGAAACAGAAGGACTTCGACCGCCGGATTTTTTTAACAGAAGGGCACGAAGGAAAAACCGAAGGCTCCGGCTTGTCCGCCACCGCTCGAAAAGCGACGGCGGAACAAAATGGCTTTAAAGACCGGCGGCCTTATGATTTATTCCCGCCATGTTAAAGACCGTGAAAAATACGGCGAAAAGTGGCGGAGTATTTCCTTTTGCTGTATTTCTGGGGGCCTTTCTCCTTTTTCAAATCCAGCCGCTGATTGGCAAATATTTTATGCCGTGGTTCGGCGGATCTCCCGGGGTTTGGATGACCTGTCTGATGTTCTTTCAGGTGCTCCTGCTTGGCGGGTATGCCTATGCCCATCTTCTGCAACGGCTTACTCTGCGTCACCAGGTGCTGGTGCATATCAGCTTACTGGCCCTCACCGTGCTGGCCGGAGTTGTGCTTTATTTTGTCTGGGGCAGCCCCATTCTTCCATCCATCCATTGGCGGCCTGAACATACCGGACATCCGGGCTGGAATGTTTTCCGTCTGCTGCTTATCAGCATCGGAGCGGCTTACTTTCTTCTTTCGGCCAGCTCCTCTCTGCTTCAGGCTTGGGTGCATCGGGCCAAACCTTCCAGCTCGCCGTATGTTTTATACATCGTCTCAAATGTCGCAGCCCTGCTTGCCCTGTTGAGTTATCCGGTTTTGATTGAGCCGTTGTTTACACTTAAAACACAGGCCCTGCTTTGGAGCGGAGGATTTTCGATCTATTTGATTTTATGCCTGTTGTCTGCCCGGCAGGTGTGGCCGATTCTGACTGTTGAAAAGGAGGGCGCGGCGACCGATACCGCCGGAAGGCCCGGCTGGAAAAGCTATCTCCACTGGATCACGCTGGCCGCGTGCGGGGTTCTGGCGCTGATGGCAGTCTCAAATCAAATGACGCAGAACATTCCTCCGGTGCCGTTTCTCTTGATTCTTCCGCTGGTTCTGTTCCTGCTGACCTATATCATCGGTTTTACAGATCGGCTCTGCGGCGTGCAGAGGTATTACATCTGGCTGATCCCCCTTGCCTGTGTAACGGCTTGGCACCTGATTTTTAAAGATCAAGATTTGGCTATCGGCAGGCAAATCGCCGGATACGGGTTTATTCTCTTTTCCATCTGCCTCTTTTGTCATAACGCGCTCTACCAGCGGAAACCGCCATCACGCTATTTAACCAGTTTTTACCTCTCCATTTCGCTGGGCGGAGCGGTGGGGGGCGTCTTTGTGGCAGTCATTGCCCCGCAGATTTTCCGGCTATACTGGGAATATCAACTCTGCCTCATTTTGGCTGCAATTCTGGCGGTCATTTCAATTT
The DNA here is from genome assembly GCA_903831085.1 of uncultured Verrucomicrobiota bacterium. Lineage (GTDB taxonomy): Bacteria > Verrucomicrobiota > Kiritimatiellia > Kiritimatiellales > Tichowtungiaceae > Tichowtungia. Next base: position 9,491 of record CAIKWE010000044.1, read on the forward strand.
ATTGCGACAGGCGGAATCCGCTTTATTTAATCCGGCATGGCCTGTGGCTGGCTGTTGTTGTGCTGGCGTTCTTTGTTTCGAAAAAACTCGTCAAGGAAAATGAAGCCGCGGTGTATATGGGGCGCAACTTTTTTGGAGGCCTCGTCGTTGATCAGACCACTGTAAGCCGACCTATCCGCGGTAAGGGAGAAGAGCGCTTCCCCTTTTTCACAATGTACCACGGGAGAATCTCACACGGCATACAAGTGGATCATCCGGAATTTAGAGATAAGCCGCCCGCCTATTTTAGCGAACACAGCGGAGTGGGGCGGGCGCTTTTAAATCATCCTAAACGCATTAGCGGCAAACCCATGCGTGTCGGGGTGCTTGGACTGGGAGTCGGTACGTTAGCCGCTTATGGAAGACCCGGCGATCTATACCGTTTTTACGAGATTAACCCGAACGTGATCCAACTGGCGCAACATTCTCCGTGGTTCTCCTATCTGGGAAATTCCCGGGCTGATATCCAGATCGTCGAAGGAGACGGGCGGATCAGCCTGGAGGACGAACTGAAAATAGGTTCAGTCGGATATGACGTTCTGATTCTGGATGCTTTCAGCGGAGACCAACCTCCTGTGCATCTTTTGACAAAGGAGGCATTTGATATTTACCTGCGGCATTTGGCGGACGGAGGCGTTATTGCAATTAACATCTGCAACCGCTATTTGGACCTTCTTCCGGTGCTTATTCAGGTGGGAAACCATTTCAATCTGCACCTAGCTTATATTGCGGATCGCCCACCGGAATCGCCCATCATCTACTCTTCAGATTGGGTTTTATTAAGCCGTGATGGCGGATTCATGGCACAGCCGGCAATTGCCCGCGCCGATGCACTTGGCCGCCGTTCGATCCCGACGATTCGTTTATGGACCGACGACTACGCCAGTCTGCTGGGTCTGATAAGACCGTGAAACTGATTGATATTAAAATCCGTTCCTACGGAACTTACCCTTAAACCCTTCCAATCCTTGGACCTGAGTCCCGAAATTTTCGGGACGAAAGTGCTTTTGGCCCTGCCAAAAGAAGCGACCCGAAGATGAGCGGCAAAAGCGGCAGGAAAAAATTCCAAACCCCGAGGAAACGGCGTATCGTTTTTCCAATGTCTGGAAACGCCAAAATCATCTGGAACTGCCGCGGACGGGAAGTGGTCTGCGGGCCGCGTACGCTGATTATGGGCATCCTGAACGTGACACCGGATTCGTTTTCGGACGGCGGAAAGTTTCTGGCCGTGGAAACTGCCGTGGCGCACGGCCTGAAAATGGTCGAAGAGGGCGCCGACATCATTGATATCGGCGGCGAATCAACCCGGCCCGGCGCAAAACCCGTCCAAGCCTTGGAAGAAATTGCGCGCACGGTTCCGGTCATTAAAAAACTGCGCGAAAAAACGAAGGCGCTGATTTCAATTGATACGCAAAAGGCGGAAGTCGCCCGTGCGGCGATCGCCGCCGGCGCGGATATTATCAACGATATTTCAGCGCTGGCCGACCCCGTCATGGCGGCAGTCGCCGCCGAAACCGGCGCAGGACTTGTTCTGATGCATATGCTCGGAACGCCGGAGACGATGCAGAACAATCCGCACTACGACAATGTCGTTTCCGATGTTTGGAACTTTCTGGAGGAGCGGATGAACTTTGCCGTCTCGCGGGGCGTTGCGCCGGAACAGATCGTGCTCGATCCGGGTATTGGATTCGGCAAAACGGATGAACATAATCTGGCGCTGCTGAAGGGGATTCCAACGCTAATCGCGGCGGGCCGTCCGGTGCTAGTCGGCGCGAGCCGTAAAAGTTTTATCGGGCATATGTTCGGCGGCGGGACGGACGATCGGCTGGCGGGTTCGCTGGCGATCGCGGCGTTTGCCGTTTTGCGCGGAGCCCATATTTTGCGGGTGCACGATGTAAAGGAATCTTGCGATGCCGTGAGGCTTGTGGATACACTCCGAACCAATGAACTGGCTACACAGCATTGAATATCCCGGCGTGACCGGCCTGATTGAGATTCTGATTCTCGCCGCCGTTTTCTACTTTCTGGTGAAGTTCTTTCGCGGTACGCGCGGCGCGGCTATTCTGACGGGACTGGCCATTCTTTTCGCCTTCCTGATGCTGATTACCAAATTCACCAATCTGCTGGTTCTTAACTGGCTGCTGCAAAAGATAATGGTCTATCTTGCCCTCGCGCTGATTGTGATTTTCCAGCCGGAAATCCGCCGCGCGCTGGCGCGGCTCGGACGGAGAAGCCATTTTATGGCGGGCAAAACCCGCGGCGCGCTGGCCGATCCGGTGACCGAGGCGGTTTTGCTGATGGCGTCCCGTAAAATCGGCGCGCTGATCGCCATTGAGCGCGAGGTCGAAACCAAGACGATTCAAAACACCGGCACCCCGATGAGCAGCGAGGTGAGCACCGAACTGCTGGCGTCCATTTTCTATCCCGGCACACCGCTGCACGACGGCGGTGTGATCATCAGCGCGGATCGCATCGCGGCGGCGGGTTGTGTTTTTCCGCTGACGCAGACGGATAATCTGACCCGCGATCTCGGCACGCGCCACCGTGCGGCCATTGGTCTGACGGAGGAGACGGATGCGATGGTGATTGTGGTTTCGGAAGAAACCGGCGTGATTTCGATTGCGCACAACGGGCGGCTTAAACGCGGATTCGACGGGCCGCAGTTGCACCGCGCGCTGACCGCGTTTCTCAGCCGCGAATCCGGCGGTTTTGGCGGAAACGGCGGGCCAGCGGGGTTTCTGTTCGAGGAGGACTCGAATGATTAAATTGAACATAAAAATGCCCGCACGCCCGTTCAGTTTGAAACCCGTTTGGCGGGTGCTGGGCCGCAACCGGCTGATGAAACTGTTTTGCATCCTGCTGGCGTTCGCGGTCTGGCAGGCCGTCCGTGAAAACACCAGTTTTGAAGTGCTGGTGGCGGACATTCCGGTCACCGTCACAGCCGGCGAGGGCCGGGCGGTTTTAGATCAGTCAACCGATACAGTCAGCATCCGTTTTCGCGGCTCGCGCGACGACATCCGCTTTATCAGCAGCGATCAGGTCGAGGTGAAAATTGATCTTTCGCGCGGCGCCGACCGGTTGCGTAAAACCGTCAAATTTTCGCCGCGCTATGTCAAAGCTCCGTCGCGCGCCCATGCCGTGCAGTTCGATCCACCCGAAATCGCCGTGACAATGGATCGTGAGGTGGAGCGGACGCTGCCAGTCAAGGTCGCGCTGGAAGGCGAGCCGCCGCCGGGCATCCAGATGGAACAGGCCGTTTGCGTTCCCGCGGTGGTGAAGGTGCGCGGAGCCGAACGGTTGTTGAACGAACTGGAACAGGTGCGGACCGTGCCGATCGGTCTCGACGGACGCTATAATTCATTCAAAACCCATGTGGCGGTCGCATCGGTCGGGCAGCCCTGGACGGTTTCTCCGGAGCGCGTTACGGCCGAAGTGTCCCTGACGGAGCGGGTCGCGACCCGGCGGATTGAGAACAGCTATGTGCGCCCGCTGCTGGCCTCTGACGATACGCGGGTGGTAAAAATCCGGCCCGAAAAAGTAACGGTGACGCTGCGGGGCAACCCGCAGCGGATCGCCGATTTGAATGAACGCGATGTGTACACCTACATCGACTGCACCGAGCTGACCGGGCTGGTCGACTACCAGATTTCCGTGCGCGCCGACGTGCCGTCCGGTTTACAGGTCGAAAAAATTGAACCCGCGGCGGTGCAGGTGACCGTCAAGAAAATGTGAGATACCTATGCGATGTTTTCTTTTTATTCTAACCGTTTTTCTTCCGACCGCTTTTGTGATGGCGCAAGGACTTCAAGAAGGATCAATGCCATTGCAGATCGGTACATACGAAGCCGCAAGCAATACGCCGGCGCGGGTCGAGACCTCCGATTCGACCAATGTGGTGAAATCCGGACGGACAGCTTTTTTGATGGATGCCGGCGTGCAGTATATCGACGAAGGGGAATATGCAGAAGCCGAGCGGGCCTACTTGCGGGCGCTGGTAAATGACCCGGGCAATCCCGACATCCGCTTTCGCCTGAGCACGCTCTATATCATGATGAAGCGCTACAAAGAGGCCGCCGACATACTGAATGCTTTGACCGTAGAATTTCCCGGAACCTCGATGATCCACAACAATCTGGCTTGGATTTATGCCACCGGCGATGAAATGAAAAACGGGAAACTCGCGCTACGCCATGCTCGCGAAGCGATTCTAAGTGGACCGACGCAACCCCCTTTATGGAACACGCTGGCAGAAGCTTATTATGTGTTCGGCCTGTACGACGAAGCCCTGCGCGCTTCGGAATGCGCAATTGATCTGCTCAAAACACAGAACGCACCCGAAAAGAAAATCGCCGAGTTTGAAGAGCAGCGCACAAAAATCCTTCGCGCCCAGCAGGCGTATAAACGGTTGCTGGGGACCGACGACGAAAAGTAGCTATTGCCAAATGCTGGTCTTCATTTCCGGCATAGGGTTGGCTTCAAACGGATTCGCACGGTTAATGGGTGACGATTTCTTGATCGTTTCCAGTGGAGTCAGCGGCACGAGGTCAGGCACATTCCGTCCGGATGGAAAAACGGAAACGGGTTTGCCCGCCAGCGAACCGGGAGTCGGGTTAAGCAATGGACTTCGGGTCGACCGGAGAGGATCTTTGTCCAGCGCCGAAGAAATTCTCGCGGCCTCCGGAGAAAAAAGCGGCGGCGGGGCCAATGGTTCCTTTTTTGGCGTCAGGCGAATCGCCGCAAGGGGGTCGGGCGTTCCGTTCTTCGGGGTCATGTAAGAGGGCGCGTCGGCATCCTTATCTTTATCTTTGCTGCCAAAGAGGTTCGGCGGAGCGAGTTGATATTGTTTCAGGCGGTCCAGTTCCGGAGAACCGCTCTGGGGTTGAGTTTTTTCGCGCAGAAGTTTTTCAGCCAGTTCGTTTTCTTTTTTCCTAGCTTCCTGCGATTTCAATTCCTTTTTCCGATCCATCTCCCGAACCAGCCAGGCGTCTTCCGTTTGGTTGGTTTGCGCCATAGCTGCGTCATCATCCAGTAAAGCCGGTGTCAGCCAGTTTTTATTTTTCTCGGGCTTCGGCACGGTGGCGGTCGGGTCAGGCATCACCGGCATGGTTGACGGAGAGGACTGACGGTCCATTTTTGCATCCATCTCTCGGAGTTTTCTGTCCAGCTCCTGCTCCTCTTCGGTCGGGGTACGCGGCACCTCCAGATTGTGATTCTCTAGCGGCACCTTTTCCGAATAAACCCGGTGCTGAGCCTTGGTTTTCTGCGCCGCAAGCGCGGCATCCAGATCCTCCGCTGCAACCGGAATACCGATCCAGATCAGGACGGACAGCGTCGCTAAACATTTGAAAATCAGGGACTTCATATAATCCAGATAGTACTCCTTTTTCGCTGTTCCGTCAACCGAACCCCGGTTACCGCCGGTTGCCATTTGTTCAACTTCCTGTTACCGTACTCCCCATGCGTAACATCCTGAATGCCGCCGTGTTAACCGTTTGCTTTTTCGCGTTTTCCTCACAGGCCGCCGTGCTGGAATTCCGTCTCGACCAAAACCGCCTGTGGCTCACGACCAAGGAAGAGCCGCTTCCGCAGCTTCTTGAACGCTTCGCCGCCGCTGGCATCGATGTGCAGGTCGATCCCTCCGCGCAGAAAATGGTCACCGGCTCCTGCCGCGCCGCCGATGTGGAAGGCGTTCTCGACGAACTCCTTTCTCCGTATGACTACCTGCTTGACTGGCGGCGCGAAACCGGCCCGCTCGGCGAGCTTAACCGCCTCACCGGTATTCGTGTGTTCCGCAAAGGCCACGCCGAATCCGTACAGCCGTTACGTAATGTGCGCCGCATCGAAACCTCCTTTGACGGGAAATCCCGTTTCATGGCCCGCGAAATCCTTGTCGGTTTCGGTGCGGGATCCTCCATCGAAAACCTGCGCGCCTTCCTCGCCCGCACCGGCGGAACCGTGATCGAGGCCAACCAGAAGCTGGGCATCTACCGGATTCTTCTGCCCGAAGGCACCAACGTTCTCGACCTCATCGCCCAGCTTGGCAATGACCCAGGCATCGCCGTCGCCGAACCTAATTATGTCTACGACACGCCCAAGCTTCTGCCCGCCGAAGGCGGGAAGTCAACTGTTCCGGCGCAGTGGAACGCGCCCTCCGGCGACAATCCGATTGCTGTGGCCGTTCTCGACACCGGTCTTGCGCCGGATGAAAACCTGAACCGCGCCGTTATCGGATCTTTTGATGCCACCCATCCCGGCACACAGCTCACCACCGACTCTGTCGGCCACGGCACCCTCATGGCGCGGCTTGCCGCCGGCCTGGTTGATCCGTATGCGACCCCGATCGGAGAAGGTGTACCGGTCATTGCTGTGAAAGCCTTTGCTGATGACGGCTACGCCGACTCCTTCACCCTCATGAACGCCATGACGTACGCCGTGCAAAAAAGCTCCGGCCCGATCAGTCTCAGCTGGGGATCTGAAATTTCCAGCAAATTCATCGAAGCCGCCGTGCAGTACGCCAATGCGCAGGGGCATCCCGTTTTTGCCGCCGTCGGCAACGCGAACACCGGCAAGCCGATGTACCCGGCCGCCTATCCCGGAGTCATTGGTGTCGCCGCTTCAAACGGGGACAAACTGGCCGACTATTCCAACCGCGGTGACTTTGTGGGTATCGTTGCGCCTGGCTCCGCAGGCGGCTCGCAAGGCACCTCTGTGGCCACCGCCTACGTTGCCCACGTCGCCGCGCTCTACATGAAGAATCATCCCGGCGCCACGGCGACCGAAACCGTCGCCGCACTCAAAAAAGCCGCCGGCTCGACCGGCTTCCTCACCGAATCCGTCGTCAAACAGCTCCTCGCCAAATAATTTTCCAATGTTTGGACGCAGGCGCAACGAAAGCGCTGGTTTATATGGCGTCCCTACATATGCCGACTACACGGAAGTCAGGAGAAGCTTCACACACGAAAAATTCGTCTTCGTCAGGAGGGGGGGGTAAAGTACCGGTAACCTTTACAGATTTTATTTTTTACAAAGGTAACACTTGAGAAAAGGAGTAAACGGTGAAGACAAGATGGATAATGATCATGGTACTGGTTGCGCTGTGCGGCATGACGCAATCGGTTTTGGCCGCCCTCACCGCTACTGTTATTCCATCAGCTGGCCCGTTTGTCGGCGGGAACCGCGTAGTGATCACCAATGCCACCGGCAGCATCGGCAGCGGCAACAACATAACCAACATTACGGTCGGCGGCGTAAACGCGACGGGGTTCGCGACGTCGCAAGGTGCAACCTGGGTATCGTTCATAACCCCTGCCACCGGCTCTGCAGGAGCGAAGGATATTGTGATCCAGTCCGCGACCATAGGCACGACAACCCTAACCGGCAAATATACCGTCAATCCGGCCGGTGAAATCGGCGCGGCCACACAAGATTGGACGCGCTGGGATGAAGTGGCGCCGTTGCCGGTTCAATACGGGCGCTATTCCCTTGCGGCGGCGGTATTAAACGGATCATTGTATGTTATGGGCGGATACGCTCCCGGTGGTACTAAGACCAACGTGTACAAGTATAACGGAACAGTTTGGTCAGAAGTGGCGGGGTTGCCGATGGGGGTCGGGTCAGCGACAGCGGCAACGCTAAATGGAGCGCTGTATAGCGTTGGCGGAGCGACCATAACCAATGTATACCGATACGATGAGACGAACTGGACGCAAGTAGCGGGGTTGCCGGCTGCGCGTCAGATGCTTGCGGCGGCGACGCTGAATGGTGCCATGTACTCCGTGGGTGGGTATAATAGCGGTGCCAAAACCAACGTGTACAAGTACAATGGAACGAACTGGACGCAAGTGGCGGGTTTGCCGAAGACGCGCTGGTGTCACACGGCGACGACGCTAAACAGCGCATTGTATTCCGTTGGCGGACATGATGGAGCCTTAACTACAACTAACGTGTACAAGTATAACGGAACAGTTTGGTCAGAAGTGGTGGGTTTGCCGATCGAACTTGAAACTCATGCGGCGGATGTTCTGAACGGTGCGTTGTATGTTGTTGGCGGCGTAACAAACCATAGCACGATGACGGATGTGTCTACCGTGTATAAGTACGACGGGACGAGCTGGACGACGGTCGCGAGTTTGCCGGTCACACGCCATTATCATACGGTCTCGACGCTGAACGGTTCATTGTATTCGGTGGGCGGAATTTCCGGCCCCGGCGGAGGGGCTACAACCAACGTCTTCCGTTATCCGGCGGTTGTGGCAGGGGTCAGTACCGCACCCTCTTCCGGTTCCTATACCGGCGGTTATCAGGTGGTCATCAATGGCGCGAATCTCGGCAGTGGCACAGACATCACGAATGTGACGCTGTGCGGGATCAGCGCTTCCATACAGAGCCAGTCGGCCACGCAGATCGTGGTCGCGGCAGGGGCGGCCGCAGCGGTCACTCTGGGCGATGTGTGCGTTTATTCCACCAGTTTCGGCGCGACGCTGAGGACCAGCGCCTTCACCTACACCTATCCGCCGCCATCCATCGCCAGCCAGCCGGTCGGTGCCGTGGTGGCGGTGGGTCAACCGGCCAGTTTGAGCGTTACCGCTGGCGGCATCGCGCCGTTTGGCTATCAATGGCTCAGGAACGGGGCGATCTTGCCGGGGCAGACCAACGCTACGCTGACGTATTCCTCTTTCCAGTTCACCAACAGCGGCAGTGTTTCCGTGGTGGTCTCCAATTTAGGTGGGTTGGCCATCAGCCTGCCGGCCAGCCTGAGCATTCCCAACGCGCCACTCAAGGGCTGGGGGTACAATGGTGCCGGCCAGTTGCGTAATGCCAGCCAGTCGCAAACCTTGCCCATCACCTTGGCCAGCAATGTCGTAACCATGGCGGCTGGCGATACGCACTCCCTTTTTGTGACATCGGATAGCACCCTCTGGGGCATGGGCGATAACACGTATGGCCCTGGCGAATTGGGACTCGGTGCGCTGAGTAGCACCACCGTGCCCATGGTGGTGGCCAGTAATGTGGTGGCGGTGACCGCCGGCACAGGGAATTCATTTTTCATAAAGGCGGACGGGACCCTCTGGGGTATGGGTAATAATACATACGGCTCGTTGGGAAACGGCACATTCACCTCCGCTGGTACACTGCCCATCTTTGTGGCGAGCAACGTGGTGGTGGCGGTTGTCGGACAGTACAATTCGTTGTTTGTGAAGGCGGACGGCACACTCTGGGGCATGGGCCTGAACGGAAGTGGCCAGTTGGGCATCGGTACAACCGCGAATACGAATCTGCCCACCTATGTGACCAACAACGTGGTGGCGGTGGCTGCCGGGAGCAGTCATTCCTTGTTTATGAGAGCAGACGGCTCGGTATGGGGTATGGGTGATAATAGCCAAGGGCAGTTCGGGCTCGGTAATAATACGACCCCGCAAATCCGGCCGGTTTATGTGACCAACAACGTGGTGTCCATCGCTGTCGGTAGTTCGCATTCCATGTTTGTGAAGACGGATGGCACGCTCTGGAACACGGGCTATAATGCCAATGGAGAGTTGGGTAGCGGCACGTTGATTGCCACTAACCGGCTTACCTATGTGACCAACAACGTGGTGACAGCGATTGGCGGCAACCGGCATTCCCTGTTTATGAAAGCGGACGGCAGTCTGTGGACGATGGGCTGGAATTACTATGGCACTTTAGGCAATGGCACGAGCGGTAATACCAAATACACCAATGCGGCCGCAGTCAAAGGCGGTTTGCTGGCCGCCAGTCTGGCCAACAATAGCGGTTGTCTGAACTACCATTGTTTGGCAATCGCAGGGGCCGCGCCAGTGGTGGGTACTTTGACGAACCGGACGGTTTTGGCTGGTCAGCCAACCGTCTTTACCGCGTCGGTGGCCAGCGGCGACGGACCGTTCACTTATCAGTGGCAGAAGATCGGCACTAACATCCTGAATGCCACCAACGCGGTTCTCACCATCGGCAGCGCCGCCTTGACGGATGCCGGCAGTTACGCGGTGCTCGTCTCCAGCACCTATGGCACAATCAGTACCAATGCCGTCTTGACCGTGAACAAGGCCAGCCAGACGATCACGTTCTCCGCGATCAGTGATAAAGTTGCGACGGACACGGTCGGTCTGACGGCGACGGCTTCTTCCGGTCTGACGGCATCGTTCAGTGTGCTCAGCGGATTGGCTTCGATCAGCGACGGAACAAACCTGACCTTCAGCGGAGCGGGCAGCGTTAGTATTGTAGTCAGTCAGGCGGGCGATGGTAGTTACAACGCGGCACCGAATGTGACGAACAGCTTCACGGTGCACGGAATTCCTGCGGTTGGAACGGTGACATTGCAGCGGGCGACGAATCAGATTTTGAAAGTCACGACAACGACACTTCTGGGAAACACCACCGATCCCGAAGGCTCGGCCCTATCTGTGGTGTGGCTGTCGCCGGGTTCGACCAACGGGGGATCGGTGACACTGGCCGGCCGGTGGGTGACCTACACGCCGCCGGCAGGGAACAACACGGATGATTTCTTCCAGTTCCGCGTACGCAATGCATTTGGTGGCGAAGCGGTGGGTACGGCAAAAATAGAGACCTTTACACAGACTAGCGGCGGTTCTCAGACGTTGAATTTCAACGCCGCGTCTGTCGGCGGCAACGCGGAGCTGAGAATCTTTGGAATTCCGGGACGCACTTATATCGTGCAAGGAGCGACCCAACTGGTCGAGCCGAATTGGACCAATCTGAGCGGGTGTGTTATCGGAGTAGGTGGTTACGTGGACTTCACGGAAACCAGTCCGCCTTCGCCTCGTTTTTACCGGACTGTAAAACCCTGAGGAAACAATGAAAACTAAACGAATGATAAACTGGATCGTCGGGCTGAGCCTATTCTGGTGCACGCTGAGCGCTTTCGGCAGCTGGGTTTATTTCGATGTGAATCAGGCCGTTCCGGATAACGATCCGACCGGACTGCAGAACACGCAAACGCTCAGCGGTTTTGATCCGAAGATCGATTACGTTGAGGCCTATCTGAAGCTATCCGGCAGCCCGGATGCTTTCAGCGGCGATTATTATGTCACCCTGATTGGGCCTAACGGCGGATTTTCGGTGTTGCTCAACCGGGTGGGCAGAACTATGTCCAGTTCATTAGGCTATGGTGATAATGGTTTTGATATTACCTTCTCATCTGGCACGAATGATGTGCATCTGTATCAGAACTACAGTCCGGTGTTTGACGGACAGTTCCTACTGACCGGAACTTGGGATGCCGACGGACGCAATGTGGATCCGGATATCGTTCTGGATACAGACAGCCGGACTGCTGGGCTGGACGCTTTCAATGGATTGAATCCGAACGGCAACTGGACGCTGTTTGTAGCGGACCTGAATCAAAACGGCACCGCGTCTGTTGTTTCCTGGGGGATGAATATCAACGCATCCATTCCTGAACCTGCAACAGCTCTCTTGTTTGGTCTCGGCGGCATGGGCGCCTGGATGCTTCGCCGCAACAAGGTGAAATCAAAAGAAGCAATGGATGATTAATCCCTAATTTATTTTCTTTTGGCAATCCGCCCCTAAAGTCCGGGGCGGATTTTTTGTGGTCACGGGAGCCCAATGGTCTCGCCATGTATTCCGTGGTGATTTTTTTTCCAAACCCCGGACAAAGCGGGTAATGTCCTGCCCGTGAATCAACACATCCAGATGCTTCCGGACCATGTGATCAATAAGATCGCGGCGGGAGAGGTGATCGAGCGGCCCGCTTCGGTAATGAAGGAGCTGGTCGAAAATGCGATCGATGCCGGTGCGACACAAGTGGATGTCGAGGTGGTGCAGGGCGGGATGCAGCTGATTGCGGTTTCCGATAACGGCTCCGGCATGAACCGTGACGACGCGCTGCTTTCCATCGAACGCCACGCGACCAGTAAAATCCGCACGGCGGAACAGGTTGAAGCAATTTCCACACTCGGGTTTCGCGGCGAGGCGCTTTCGTCCATCGCCGCCGTGTCACGCTTTACGCTGATTACACGGCCCGCCGAGGAACTGAGCGGTACGCAGATTCAAGTCAGCGGCGGGAAGATGCAGGACGTGCTCGATGCGGGCTGTCCGCCCGGCACGCGCATGGAAATCCGCAATCTGTTTTTCAACGTCCCTGCGCGGCGCAAGTTTCTACGCACCGAGGCGACCGAGCTGGCGCAGATCCGCCAGCTCTTCGCGGTCTATGCGTTGGCGCATCCGGAAACGGGGCTGACGTTCACTTCTGATGGGCGCGAGGTTTATAATTTGCCGGGCGGTTCCGCGCTGGCCGACCGCATTACCGCGCTGTACAGCCCATCGTTTCTGAGCAATTTGCGTCCGCTCGATTATGAAGTCGATGCAGTGAAAATCACCGGTTTTGCGGGTCTGCCGCAGACGGGACGCTCGGACCGTTCGGATCAATATGTGTTCATCAACGGACGTCCGGCCTCCGCGCCGGTGATCTATCATGCGCTGAACGAGGCTTATCACGCCGTACTGGCGCGCGGACGGTATCCGTCGGCCTTTCTTTTTATCGAATCACCGCCCGCGCTGGTCGATGTGAATGTGCATCCGGCGAAAAAGGAAGTGCGCTTCCGCCATCCCAATGCCGTGCGCGACGCGGTGATTGCCGCCGTGCAGAAGGCGCTGGCGCTGGAAGCGCCGGAGGCGGAACGGCGCGAGCCGGTATTTAAATTCGATGCGCCGCGCCCCGCGCCGCGTGTCGAAAAACAGCACGAACTGGATATGGCGGTGCAAAGGCACAAAGGTGCAGAGGCACAAAGAAACGACGGTTCAAAATCACTGCCGCCATCTGATCCTGAAAAGCCTAAAGCCCAAAGCCTAAAGCCTTCCACCTCTCCATGGAAGTGGTGCCGCGTGCTGGGGCAGGCGGGTGGCCTTTACGCGGTGCTGGAAACGGAAGAGGGCATTGTGCTGATGGATCCGCAGGCGGCGCATGAGCGGGTGCTGTTCGAAAAATTTATGCACGACCTGACCGTCGGAAAACCGTCACGACAGGGCCTACTGACGCCTGAGACGATCGAGCTGATGCCTGCGGATGCCGACGCGTTGCGCCGTCAACTGCCGGTGCTTGATGAGATGGGCTTTGGGATTTCAGATTTTGGGCAGGACACATTTATTGTCGATGCGCTTCCGGTTCATTTGCAGAACGGCTCGCCGATTGTGATCCTGAGCGGTATTGCCCGGGCTTTGGAAAAGAGCGGTGCGGCTTCCAGAGCGACACGCGAAGCCTTGCGCGAAACAGTGGCGCAAGCCGCCTGCCGCACGTCGATCAAGGCGAAAGATTCGCTTTCGACCGCGGCGATTGAACGGCTGGTGGAGGACTTGGCGAAGACGGAAATGCCGTACACCTGTCCGCATGGGCGTCCGACATTGATTTTCACCAGCTTTACCGAACTGAATCGCAAGTTCGGCAGATCTTAAGCTGGAAACTCGGCAGCTTTTTCCGCCTCGCCGTCGGCCAGTTCTTCAAAATGTTTTTGCGCCTTCTCGTAACGGGCTTTGTCGACAACGGACATTTTAGCGAGGCTGGTCTGCCGGAGCGCTTGAAACGGTTTTTCAGCCTGTTGCAGCATGTTGAGCAGACCCTTCAGAATCAGAATTCCGCAACGCCGGTAATACCCGCTCATTTTTGCGCTGGTGCCGGTGGAGCCGATAAAGCCATCGAGCGGATTGTCCGAGGCATTCGCGTTGATCTGGCGGCGGAGCATGCGGGCGATCGACAGCGTGTTATCGATCACAGTGTCCATGAAGTTCACAAACAACCGGCTTTGCGTTGAGGTTTTTTCTGAAAGATTGGCGGCTTCAGCGTGGCGGCGGGCTTCGCGAAGCAGATAAAGCGCCTGTTCAGCGGTTTTGCGTTGTTCGGAGATCGACTTCTGCCCCGGGAGCTTTTTGACGAGCACGCCGGCCTTTTGGTAAAACACGTCGCGGCGGGCGAGGTGAACGGGCCGGTTAAGATGGAATGGGTCGGCGCTCATGGGCGTAAGATAACAGGGCGGCGACGAGGCGGCAACTCCTGAAAAAGCCGCAGTTTAGGGTGGCAATCGGAGGTTCCTTCGTTAGAATTCGCGCTCAATTTGACCCAAACGAAAGCAGGAGAAGAACCATGATTGTAACAACAAAAGAACTGTTCAAACACGCCTACGGCAAATACGCCGTCGGTGCCTACAATATCAACAATGCCGAACAGGTGATGGGTCTGTTCCGCGGCAATATGGACAGCAAAGCGCCGTTTATCGTGCAGCTTTCCAAAGGCGCCCGGTCCTACACCGACAAACGCATGCTCGAAGCGATGCTGCGCGCGGCCGACGAAATTTTCCCGGATGCCATCTTCGCGGTGCATCTTGACCACGGCGATGAAGCCACCTGTATGGAATGTATCGACAGCGGCTTCTACAGCTCCGTCATGATCGACGCCAGCCACGCTTCGTTCGACGAAAACATCGCTATCACTAAACGGGTCGCGGATGCCGCCCACGCCAAAGGTCTTGTGGTCGAAGCGGAACTCGGTCAGCTCGGCGGTGTTGAAGAACACGTTTCAGTCGCCGAATCCGATGCGAAACTGACCGACCCCGCACAGGCTAAAGAATTTGTGACCCGCAGCGGTTGCGACAGCCTCGCCTGCGCCATCGGCACCTCGCACGGCGCGTTCAAATTCAGCGGCTCGCAGGGCCTGCACTTCGACGTGCTTCAGGAAATCCAGAAGCGTCTGCCGGGCTTCCCGCTCGTCATGCACGGATCCAGCTCGGTTCCGCAGGACGAAGTCGCCCGCATTAACGCCGCCGGCGGCAAGCTGGCCGGTGCCAAAGGCGTGGACGAAAAACAGTTCCTGCCCGCCGCGAAACTTGGTGTGACCAAAATCAACATCGACACCGACGGCCGTCTGGTCTGGTGCCGTGTACACCGCGAAGAGCTTCTGAAGCATCCGGAAAACTTCGACCTGCGTCCGCCGGGCAAAGTGTTTATGGCCGAATATGCCAAGTATATCGCCAGCAAGAATGCCGCTCTCGGCAGCACCGGACAGCTCGACGGCGTTCGCGCCAGCCTCAAGAAGTAAGTGGAGTTTTAGTTCCGCTTCTGAAAACGCTCCGGAACTCCGGAGCGTTTTTTGTTTTCAGGAATCAGCCAGATCGGGCAGAGTGAAGCCCGTTTAAAAACCGGAGAATCCCGATGTCTGAACTTTCTATTGTCGCCTTGCTGATCGGTCTTCTTATTCTCACCATCGGAGGGCTTTCTTTGCTGATCCCTGAACGGATTCGCGCCGGACTGGTGGCCTTTCCGCGCAGTATCTGGCCGGGCCGGATTCTGGCCGTCATTGATCTGATCTGGGCGGCCTATGCGCTCTCGCTGATGCACCTCGGCATGTTCGATGCCTGGAAAGTTCACCTCTACTGGATGGTTCCAATCGCGATTTTCCTGTGCGTCAAATATCTCGACGAACTGCTCAGTCCGCGCGCCCTCGGCGGGTTCTTTCTGCTGGTCGCCGGGCCGGTGCTCAACATTGCGCGCTGGCATCCGTCCGAATGGCGGCTCGTGGTCACCGTCATCGCCTATGTCTGGATCCTGCTTGGACTTACTTTTCTGCTTTCGCCGTGGTGGTTCCGTCGGCTGTCTCCCTGGATTGCCGGATCGAACGACCGCGCTGTCCGCATCACCGGCTTCATCAAGGCGCTCGCCGGCCTCGGACTGATTGCCTTGGCTCTGCTGGTGTACTAGGCCATGACGACTGAGACACTTGATCTGCTGACCCAGCGCTTCCGCGACTATGTTGACCGCTTCCGTATAGACGGCGTTCTCCAGCCGATGCATCAGCTTAAACTCGAGCACACCATCCGCGTCGCCGCCGATGCCCGCGCCATCGCCGCTGGTATGAACTGGCCGGAAAAGGAAGTGAACCTCGCTGAAGCCGTCGGCCTGTTTCACGACATCGCCCGCTTTCCGCAGTTTCAGCAGTACCGTTCTTTTTCCGATGCCGACACCGTCGATCACGGCGATCTCGGTTTCCAAACCTTGGAAGAAGAAGGACTGCTTGACGGCGTGGCCGCCGAACCGCGGGCACTGATTCTGCATTCTGTTCAATATCACAACAAAAGAGACCTGCCGCGTGTGTTGACGGCGCACGAAGAAAAACATCTTCGGCTTATACGCGATGCGGACCGGCTCGACATTTTTTTTATCGGCTGGGACACCATCAAGACCGGGCATATCCATGATCATCCTGAAATCATCATGAATATTGATTTCAAAGGCCCGCCGACTCCGGCGGTGCTGGAGCAGTTTGAGCGCGGCGACAAGATCGACTACCGCGACATGAGAAGCATGGCCGACCGTTTTATCCTCCAGCTCAGCTGGATTCACGACATGAGTTACGATTCAACCAAACGGCTTGTCCGCGAGCGTGGCATTCTTGAAAAATTCATCGATGTCCTGCCGGTTAAAACAGACCGCCTGCTGAACTGCTTTGAAAAGACCGCCGCGTTTCTCGCAGAGGTTTGATTTTTCCAAAGGCTGGAAACTCAGACAGCCAGCATTTCGAGGATCGTCGGTTCCTGCTGCACGCCGATGAAGTCGCGGACTTTCTGTCCGTCTTTGAAAAGAATCAGCGTCGGAATCGAGCGCACGCCGAACTGCGCGGCGAGCGGCGCGTTTTCATCGACATTCACTTTAGCGATGACGGCTTTATCGCCGACCTTGGCGGCCACCTTGTCGAGAATCGGCCCCTGCATTTTACACGGGCCGCACCACGGGGCCCAGAAGTCAACCAGTACGGTTCCTTTTGCAATGGTTTCGCTGAAGTTGGTCGCATTAAGCTCTTTTACATTACCAGCCATTCGGAGCCTCCATTCTCTTTACGCCGCTGAGTATAAAACTAAGGTGCCTGCGGAACAAGGCGGATGTCGCACCGATGTTGACCCTGCCGGTGAAAAGGAGTACACAGAGAACCATGAATACGTTCCATTGCATATTGGGTTTCTGGTCTCCGAGCCTTCCGGAAGTGATCGTTCTCGGGATTGTTGCGGTGCTGCTGTTTGGAAAACGGCTCCCGGAAGTGGGTCGTCAGCTGGGTCGCGGTATTGTCGAGTTCAAGAAAGGACTCAGAGAGGCCAAGGACGAACTGAATGACACCGTGAAAAAAGCCGATAAAGACGCGGGCAAGGATGATTCCACCTCTACGAAGCCCTACGACGACATCGACAAAGCCTGACCGTTTAACCGGAGAATTCCGCTGTGAAGGATAATCCGGAAAAACGTATGTCGCTCGGCGAACACATCGAAGATCTTCGTCGGTGTCTTGTCATCTCGGTCGGCTCATTCGCCGTTGCCTTTTTCCTCTGCTTCTGTTTCGGCCGCCAGATCATCGACTTTGCCCGCTGGCCGCTGTGGCTGACCATCAAACAAATGGGGCTGTCGCCGGACGCCGTCGGCCGGCTGAGCGGCGCTCTCTCGCCGATGGACGGGTTTACCGCGCTGGTTCGTTTTTCGCTCCTGATTTCACTTCTGATCGCGTTGCCGGTTCTGGCGCGCCAGCTGTGGATTTTTATTTCGCCCGGTCTCACGGAAAAAGAACGCGCGGCCATTCAGCCGGTTTTCATCTTCGGCGGCGTCATGTTCGCGTTCGGTATGCTGGTCGGATTTTTTGTCGCCTGTCCAATCGCGTTGCAGGCGCTCTTTTTTTTCAACAACTGGCTGGGCTTCGATAACCGCTGGACCGGCGCGAGCATTATCGAACTGGTCACTGCGATCTGCCTTGGGTTCGGCGCGGTTTTTGAAATGCCGCTGGTGCTGATGATTTTCGGGCGGCTCGGTCTGGTGTCGCCCGCATGGCTCCGGAAACATCGCCGCTATTCCATTATGGCGATATTCATCGTCGCGACCATTCTGGCTCCGCCCGATCCGTTCACACAGGTGATCATGGCGACCGTGCTGATGGCCCTTTACGAATTCAGCATTATTCTCGTCGCCCGCGTTTATCCGAAGGAACGGCTGGGGGACGGCGGGTAATACCAGATTTGTGTATTACCGCGCCCACCGTGCGCGGCTACAGAACATCTTTATCACTGTGGGTGCGGACGGCGGCCGCGCCTGTACCGAATTCAGAAAAACTGCAGCCGCGATCCACTTGTCGCGCCATAGCCGCAAGCGACGGCGGATGATCGCGGATGAATAAGAAGAATTCGTCAGCTTTCCGAGGTCTTGGACCTCGGCTACAAAAAATAGATCACACGTTAAACAGAAACTCGACGACATCGCCGTCCTGCATGACGTAATCTTTGCCTTCGGTGCGCATCAGCCCTTTTTCGCGGCAGCCGGTTTCGCCGCCGTAGGTGATATAATCTTTATAGGCGATCACCTGGGCGCGGATGAAGCCGCGCTCAAAGTCGGTATGAATCACGCCTGCCGCCTGCGGAGCTTTCCAGCCGCGGTGAATCGTCCACGCATGAACTTCCAGCGGCCCGGCGGTGAGATAACTGATGAGCCCAAGCGTGTGGTAACCGGTGCGTGCGATCTGGTCGAGGCCGCTTTCGGTCACGTTGTATTCCTTGAGAAACTCAGCCGCTTCGGCTTCGTCCATGCCGATCAGATCCTCTTCCATCTTCGCGCAAATTTTTACGGTGTCCGCGCCTTTGGAATCGGCGTAGGCGCGAACGGCCTTCACATAAGCGCTGTCTTCGGCCATGCCGGTTTCGTCCACATTGGCGCAGTAGATGATTTTTTTATCGGTCAGCAGCGGGGACTCTTTCAGGAAAACTTTCATCTCGTCCGTATCGTGCTCCGGAAAACTGACGGCCGGTTTGCCTTCGCCGAGATGGGCGAATAGACGCTTCGCCACAACCAGCTGCTCGGCAGCCTTTTTATCTGTGCGCGCCAGTTTTTCCATCCGTTGCAGGCGCGTTTCCAAGGTTTGGAAATCGGCCAGCACCAGCTCGGTTTCGATCACATCAATATCGCGCATCGGATCGACCGAGCCGTCCACATGCACCACGTTTTCGTCTTCAAAACAGCGGATGACGTGAAGCAGGGCGTCCGCTTCGCGGATGTTGGCGAGGAACTTGTTGCCGAGACCTTCGCCGCGGCTCGCGCCTTTCACCAGACCGGCGATATCGACAAAATCAACGGTGGCATAAACCACTTTCTTCGGATGGGCGATGGTTGCCAGTTTAACAACCCGTTCGTCCGGCACCGGCACGACGGCCTTGTTCGGCTCAATGGTGCAGAAAGGATAGTTGGCGGCCTCCGCGTTTTGAGCGCGTGTCAGCGCGTTGAAAATCGTCGACTTTCCAACGTTCGGAAGACCCAGAATACCGATATTCAAACCCATAAAATTACTCCGTAAAAGCTGGGGAAGTTAGCCGCAAAAGCGCGCAAAGACCACAAAAAAGAAAGCGCTTATTTCACCGTGGCGTAGGCTGTGGCGGCGCGGACGGCTTCGAGGACTTTTTCGCGCAGTTCAACCACACGCGGGACATCCGAATCGAAGGCGGCCAGCATGTCGGCTTCGCTGAGTTCCTGCGGCTCTTTGATGGACAGTGCTTCGAGATGTTTGGTGAACGACACCCTTTCCAAACCTTGGAAACGGACTTCCTGCGGAATGCGTTCGATCAGGTCGCGGTAGGCTTTGATCGCCGGGCCCCAGGCTTCGGAATCCTCGAAGCGGTTGAAGACCTTGGTTGCTTCCTCCCAGTACGGACTCTTTTTGCCGGCGAGCAGCGCGAAGAAGGAGGCGGCCAGTTTCTGGGCGATGCCTTCTTCGCCGCCGATCGGCCGTTTGGGGAAGAGGAGCTTTTCGTGTTTTTCGATCAGCGCGTGCAGAATGGCTTCGAAGAAATAGACCGTTTCGGTTTTCGGCGGCTTGCCGCCGAGCAGTCCGACAACCTCTTCCTGAACTTTTTCGATCTCGGCCAGTTTCAGTTCGGGGTCAACGACGAGAAATGTTTCGCCGGTTTTTTTGTGTTCGTAAACGCGGACTTTGGTTTTGTCTTCGCGGATCTGAACGTCCTTCTCGGCCAGTATCTTTTTGCGCTCAAGCATGACGGCGAGGATGTAGATGGCGTTGGTGTCGTCGGCGTCTTCTTTAGCGACCATCTTACGCAGGAGCGTTTCCGCGTTTTCCTTCTTCACCACCTCGGTCGGGGGCGGCGGAACATGAAAGATGCTTTTCCACGAGCTGAGGCCGTGGTCGAGGTCGTGCTGATTCCACCAGGAGAGGCAGTAGTCTTCGCGGATATATTCGCCGTTCTCGAAGCGCAGGCGGGTGACAATTTCCTCTTTATCCACAAACGGCGTATTGGTTCCGGCGCAGAGGTCGGAGCGCCGTTTAATCTGCCAGCTTTCTTCGCGTACGGATGACATAGGGTGAACAGGTTACAGAGCCGGCCGCCTTTTTCAATTCAATTGCTGAACAGCGACAGATTTTCGCGGAAGTAGAGAATGCCGCTCCAGACGGTGAGAGCCGTCACGGCGCCGCCCGACCACAGCACGATCTGCCAAAAGAGTCCGCTTTCCAGAAAACCCCACGGGTAAATCGAGTAGGCGGCCTGTGTCATCAATACGGCGATGATAAAGGTCATCTGCCAGATCGTTTTATGTTTTCCCCAAATGCCGGCGGAGAGAATAATGCCTTTGTCGACCGCCAGCAGGCGCAGTCCGGTCACCATCATTTCGCGGGAGATAATCAGCGTAACCATCCATGCGGGCATGAAACCCAGCTCGACGAAGCCGATAAAGGCGGCGGCGGTGAGGATTTTATCGGCCAGCGGATCCATCAGCTTGCCGAAGGCGGAGCAGCCATACACATGGCGGGCGAGATGGCCGTCGAGCGCATCCGTCAGCGCGGCGACGCCGAAGACGAGCAGCGCGGCGACCGGCGCCCAGCGGAAGGAGACACTCAGGCAGACCACAAAAACAGCGGTCAGACCAAAGCGGCTGACGGTGAGAATATTTGGAAGTTTCATCGGGAGCTTTCAATTTTGCCGGGTTCAACAAGGTAAAGATCGGGCAGCGGCCCGTCGAGAAGTGTGCGCGCAGGCGCGGCGACCGGCTGTTTTGCCGATTTTTCAGCAACATGGCGGCGCACGCAGTTGGAAACGCTGACGATTAGGATGATCAGCACCAGCATGCCGGCTACACCGACGGCGAGGAGGCGGATATCTTTCACCACATACGGCTTTAAGCCCATGGAAAAATTTTTGGCGCGACCGCTGAGCCATGTCAGCGGATTGAGTTTTGCGGGAAGCCATTTGAGGCTGATGGAAAGCGCCGGCCGCTTCCGGCTGTTTTGTTCGAGCTGGCTGTTTTCATCGATCAGCGGTTTAGGAGCGGTGGCCGGGGCATGCCGCTGCATATATTCCTCAACGAGCGGCTCCGGGTTGAGCCCGAGGTACCCGGCGTAAATCCGGATGAACCCTTTGGCATAGGTCGGCGCGGCCATGCTGGAGAAATCGTCGGCTTCCAGGGCGACGATCATTTTGGTCAGGATCTTCGTCGCGGCGCCGGCGTCATGTGCACTGACTCCTTTGGCTTCGCGAGCGGCCTTCAACTGCTGTCCGAGTGTCGCCATGGCGGTTACTCCTTCGGTTTATGCCCTTCTTCCTCATCAGCAAATTCCTGAGAAGCTTCTGCTTCGGAAAGCGGCTCATCGTTGCCGCCGTGTTCGGGGATTTCTCCGTCGAGATCAATAAGAATATCGCGCGGGCCGGTTTCGGTCGGCGGGCCGATGATGCCTTTTTCTTCGAGAATGTCCATCAGGCGGGCGGCGCGGTTATAGCCGATCTTCAGGCGGCGCTGGAGCGAAGAGGTTGAAGCCCGCTTGGTGCTGCGAAGCACTTCGACCGCGGCTTCCATCAGGTCATCACTGTCGTCCATCTCCGGAAGTTCCGGCCGGTTGTTTTCGATCTTCTGTTTAATCTCCGTGATGAACTCCGGCATGCCCTGAGTGCGGATAAAGTCGGTGACGCGGTGCATTTCGCCGTCGCTGGTCAAGGTTCCCTGCAGACGGACCGGCTTATCTTTGCCCGGCGGCAGATAAAGCATGTCGCCTTTGCCGAGCAGTTTTTCAGCGCCGATGGTGTCGAGAATGGTGCGGCTGTCGTTACCCTGCGCCACCCGGAAAGCGATGCGTCCCGGAATGTTCGCTTTGATGGTGCCGGTGATGACATCAACAGACGGACGCTGTGTGGCGAGAATCATGTGGATACCCGCAGCGCGTGAAAGCTGGGCCAGACGCACAATGCACGGCTCGATTTCCTGCTGCACCTGACTCATCAGATCGGCCAGCTCGTCCACCGCAATTACGATATAGGGCAGCCTGGCCGGAATCATATCCTTCGGTTGTTCGTCTTCCTCTTCAATCACCGCGCCGAACAGATCAGTCTGCTTTTCGATCGGACGGGTATTGAATCCCTTGATGTCGCGCACCTTCACTTTTTTGAAAAGGGCGTAGCGTTTTTCCATTTCCTTAATGGCCCAGCGCAGACCGAGCGTCACCTTCTTGGCATCGGTGATAATCGGAACGACGAGATGCTTGAGGTTTTCATAGGCCTGAAACTCAAACGTTTTCGGATCAACCAGAATCAGGCGGAGCTGTTCCGGCGTGCGCGAAAGGAGCAGGCCGGTCAGAATGGAGTTCATGCACACGGTTTTGCCGGAGTTGGTTGCGCCGGCGATCAGCAGGTGCGGCATGGCGGAAAGATCGCCAACGATCATGCGGCCGCTGACATCCTTGCCCAGCGCCAGCGGCAGGGCGATTTCCGGATTATGGAAAACGGGGCTTTCGACGACTTCGCGGAGATAAACTGACGCGCCCTTGGTGTTCGGCGCTTCAATGCCGACCACGCCTTTGCCGGGAATCGGCGCCTGAATGCGGATACTCTGCGCCTTCAAAGCCAGCGCGATATTTTTTTCAAGAGCGGTGATCCGCTCAACCCGCACGCCGGCGGCGGGGGTGATTTCATATGAGGTGACGGTCGGGCCGGTTTCAACATGCGTCACCTGACCTTCGACGCCGAACTCTTCAAGTGTGGCCTGCAGAATTTTGGCTTTTTCCGCGGTGTTTTCGGTGGCGGTGCGCGCGGCCAGCGAAGGCAGTTCATCAAGAATGGTCAGCGGCGGGAGCTGATAGCCCGACTCGTCGCGGCCCGGCGCTATATTGACCGAAACGTTGGCGAGATCATCGGCGGGCGGCGGGGCAACCGGTTTGGATTTGGCGGGCTTCACCGGTTCCACTTTCGGCTCGGGTTTCGGTGCTAAAACAACCGGTGGTATAAAGAGCTCGCCATCAGTCGGCTCAGGTTCCGGCGGCAGAACAGCTTTTTTCGGTTTTTCAGTTTTTTCCGGTTCCGGTCTGGTCGTCTTGCCGCCGAACCTTGGTGCTGATACCGGCTTCACGATTGGCTCCTCGGCTGCAACACGGGCTTCTTTGCGACGGGCGCGGAACGCTTTGATTTTTTCCCAGAGGAAAGCGAACGGAGTGAACGGGTGCATGCCGGTCAGTTGCAGAAGGGCGAGGATGAATACCGTGACGAAAATAATTCCTGCGCCGGTATGATTGATCAGCCGCCCCAGCGTGCGGATCGCCAGCATCTGTCCAACCAGTCCGCCCGCGCTGCCGATATTCAGGATATCCTTCAGCCCGGCCCAGAGGGCGGGCTGATATTCAAAAATACTCGAAAGAGAAACCAGGCCGGCCGTCAGCCAGGCCCAGACCGGCCAGACGCGTTCGTAGGAACGGAAAGTCATCATCAGGCCGCCGGTCAGCAGAACAAACGGCACCAGATAACCACCAACGCCAAAAAGCAGAAACCCGATGAAAGCGAACCATGCGCCGAGAGGGCCGACCAGATTATGCGGCGGCGATGCGGGCGGATCGTGCAGGAAGCCGATATCCTGAGCGTCAAAGGAGAAAACACAAAGGAAGCTGAGCAGACAGAGAGCCAGAAGAATGACGCCGATTGCTTCGCGCTTCGGAGAACGGACGGTTTCAGATGATTTTGCCATTTCGGCGATTATAGGGAGGGAACTTTTATTTTGAAGCAAATTAAACGCGGCGGCATTTGAAAATCACCACCACCGGAATCCGGGCCAGCTGGGGGTAAAGCGCACGCCAGTCCGCGCTGTCATACGGCACTTTTGCGATGATTTCCTCTTCGCTCATGTCGGGAATCGGCATTGGAGCGGGTTCCAGCAGTCGTTCGACGACCAGTCCGGCGGCATGAATCCACTCCGCGAGGGTCGAAATCGGCCAAGTTTGCGCCGCGCTCATGGTTTTATCGTCGAGCGACATCCGTACATCCGGAGCGGGACGGAAATAGTCTGGTAGAAAGAGGCCGTCTTCACCGTCGCCGATATCGAGCCATTCGCCCGCATAAAGCGGATGGCCGGTCGTCAGCAGAAACGTTCCGCCGGGCTTGAGTATGGCGGCGGCATCGGCGATCACTTTTTGCGGGTTGGCGGAGAAGGGCAGTGCGTAGGTCGAATGAATTAGATCGAACGCGCCAAGGTCGCCCATCGCATCCATAGAAACGCGCCGGAAGTCGACTTCGACCTTTTCGGCGTCGGCGAGTTTACGTCCGTGCGCGAGCTGCTCTTCGGAAATATCGGTGGCGATACAGTGGGCGCCCTGCTTCGCCAGGAAAATGGAATTCTGTCCGGCGCCGCAGCCGATTTCCAAACATTGGAAACTTTTTCCAGTGTTTGGAAGAAGCCGGAGTGAGGAATCACCGGGCAGGAGCGGGCCGTAATGAAAATCGTCCGTCGAGATGCGCGTTTCCTTTTGATAGAGCTCTGCGAGATCGTCCCAGTAACGCGCGCTGCTCTGGTCGCTGTTGCCTTTGAACCGCATACGATAGAACCTGTTATGGCTTATCGATGAGCGCCTGAAGCTTTTGCGCGAGATCCGTGAATCCGCGCTGTTTGGCAAAGCTGGCGGCGGTATCGTTATCTTTGTCTTTCATTTTCGGGTCGGCGCCGTGCTCGAGCAGGATATCGACAACCGGCGAGAGCCCTTCGGCGGCGGCAAACATCAATGCGCTGAAATGATCCACGTTATCCACCGCATTGATCTCGGCGCCTTTTTCGAGAAGAAGACGGACTGCCGCAGGATAGGGGCCGGAAGCGGCGAACATCAGCGCGGTGCGGCCGTTGCTGTCGCGCAGGTTGATGTTTGCACCGGCGCTGAGCAGTGTCTGCATGGTTTCAATATGACCATCGAAAGACGCCAGCATCAGCGCGGTATTGCCGTTCTCGTCTTTCTGATCGACCGGCATTCCGTTTTTGATGGCTGCGGAAATCTGCTGCGTATCGTTGCTGAAAGCGGCCGTTGCAAACGCGGCGATGGCTTCAGTCGTTGGCGGCGGAACAGGTTTTGGCTGCGGTTTTTTTTCACAACCGGTGAGTGCGATAGAAAGAGCGAGAAGCAGCAGAGTTGAAGGCGTCAGTTTATGCATAAAATCCCCTTGGTTAATCGCGAACCATAAAGTTGCTGCCATTGGATTGCCAGCACTTATTCGCAGGCACGTTCGGTGATCAGGAACACCTTGTCCTGACGGCGTGCTTTGCGGGGCAGGGCGAGCGTGACGACATCGTTCGGTTGTGCGGTCCCGGCGGGCTCGCCGTTGACGCGGAGATTCTCGACGGTGAAACGTAGCGCGCCGGTGGTCGGCCCTTCGATCAGAAGCGGGTCGCCGTTTTTAATCGCGTGGCGCCGCACGGTAAATTCGGCGATGTTGGCTTTGCTGAAAAAATTGCTGAGCACACCGACTTCGTCGCGCTGTTCAGTCGCTTGCGAATCCGCGGCACCGGCCCACTCGCCGAGCTTCTCGCCGCAGTAATAGCCGCCGTGCCAGAAACCGCGGTTGAACACTTTGCCGAGTTCGGCAATCCACGGTTCAAATTTTTCCGGCGTGTAGGTTCCGGCGGCCAGTGCGTCGAGCGCCTCGCGGTAAATTCGTGTGGTGACTTCAACGTAATCGGCGGAACGCCCGCGCCCCTCGATTTTCAGAACCGAAATTCCGGCGGCGGTGATTTTGTCCAGATATTGGATGGTGCAGATGTCTTTGGGCGACATGACGTATTTGTTGTCGATCACCAGTTCCTCGCCGGTTTCCTCGTCGGTGACGCGGTAACTGCGGCGGCAGGGTTGGAAGCAGGCGCCGCGGTTGGCGGAGTGGTTGTACTGCGAGAGGCTCATAAAACATTTGCCGCTGACGGCGACGCAGAGCGCGCCGTGCGCGAACAGTTCGAGGCGGATCAGTTCGCCGGACGGCCCGCGCAGGTTTTTCTCCTGAACTTTTTTCCAGATATTGGAAATCTGTTCGAGCGAGAGTTCGCGCGCCAGCACTACGGTGTCGGCATAGCGGGCATAAAATTCCAAGGCTTGGAAATTGGTGACGTTGGCCTGCACCGAAATATGCACTTCGAGGCCGATGGAGCGGGCGTATTCAATCGCGGCGATGTCCGTGGCGATGACAGCGGAAACGCCCGCGGTTTTGGCGGCGTCGCACAGCGCGTGCATTTCCTCCATCTCGCCGTCGTAAACAATCGTATTGAGCGCGAGATAGCTCTTCACGCCCGCCGTGCGGCAAAGGCGCGCGATCTTTGGCAGGTCTTCGGGGGCGAGACCGGCGGAGCGGGCGCGCATGTTGAGTTTGCCGACGCCGAAATAAACGGAATCCGCGCCGGCGCGGATCGCGGCGGCCAGCGCCGCTTCCGATCCCGCTGGGCTCATCAGCTCGATTGCCGATTTATGATTGCCGATTTTAGATTGAGTGTTCATGGGTTAAGCGCCGAGAGTGTCCACGTTTTGGTCTGGCTTCGCAATCTTGAAGAGTTGCCGTAAAGGACGCTTAGGTTGCAATCATTCCCATCCTCCGCTACTCTTCGTAAAACGAAGTTGGATAATATCATGCTGGGCGAATACGCATGTAGATCATTGGAGGCGGCGGGTCATGAAATGTTCAATTCGAATCGTGCTTGCAGCCGCGGTCACAATCATTGGAGCAGGGGAAGCCATGGCGATTGAAGAGGCGGCGTACAAAGTAGCGAGTAAAGATAACCAGTTCGAGCTTCGTGATTATGCACCCCATATTCTCGCCGAAACAGTTGTGGAAGGAACCCTTGAAGAGGCCGGAAACAAGGCGTTCAACAGGCTTTTTCGCTATATCTCCGGCGACAACCGGACGCGCAACAAGGTGGCGATGACCGCACCCGTATCCCAGGAGCCAACGGGAGAGAAGATCAAGATGACCGCTCCGGTCGGGCAGCAGCGTGTTCAGGAAAGATGGGCTGTGAGCTTTATGATGCCGGCAACTTACACGCTGGAAACTCTTCCCGCGCCGGATGACCCCAAGGTTACGCTGCGGCAGGTTCCCGCCCGCCGGATCGCCGCCGTGCGTTACTCCGGTTTCTGGAGCGAGAAGAACTACCTTCAAAACAAGCTGGAACTGGAGTCGTGGATTCACGAACAGGGCCTTACCATTGCTGGCGATCCTGTATGGGCCCGCTATAATCCCCCTTTCACTCCGTGGTTCTTGCGGCGGAATGAGATTCTGATTCCGGTCGATGCGGGTGCAGACTAAGCTCCGCAGAGTTTACATACATAAAGATAAGGAGATCTGAGAATGCAATTGTTCAAGAAATCATGGCTGTTGTCCTCGTTGGCCGCCTGCTGTTTTTCAGCCGCCGCAGTCGCAAAAGAATATCCGGTGTCCTCCGCGAGCGAAATCCACGCCGTGATGGGTACGGTCAAGCCCGGCGACACACTGATCATGAAAAACGGGGCGTGGAAAGATCAGAACATCAGGCTGACCAGCAGCGGCAAGGTGGAAGCGCCGGTCACTCTCCGTGCGGAGACGCCCGGTCAGGCCGTTCTGTGCGGGAACAGCTCTCTGCAGGTAGACGGTTCATACGTTGTGGTCAGCGGACTGCTGTTCACGGACGGCTATTTGCCGTCGGGGTCTGCGGTTATCCGGCTGAACGGCGATCATAACCGGCTCACCGATTGCGCCGTCGTGGACTACAATCCGCCCAGCAAGAAGTCCCGTTATTCCTGGGTGTCTCTTAAGGGGAACAGCCACCGGGTGGATCACTGCCGCCTTTCCGGACAGAATCATTCGGGCGTAACCTTGGTCGTTGAGCTTGACGGAACGGACAATACCGGCCGGCATCTCGTTGAGCACAACTATTTCGGGAACCGTCCCGAAGGCGACGGAAACGGATTCGAAACCATTCGCGTCGGAACCAGCACCTATTCCATGCAGAACGCGCGGGTCACGGTGGAGCACAATCTGTTCGAAAAATGTGACGGCGAAATCGAAATGATTTCCAACAAGTCCTGCGAAAATATCTACCGGTTCAACACCTTCCGGGAGAACGCGGCCTGCCTGACGCTCCGTCACGGGAACGGCTGTCTGGTTGAAGGCAATTTCTTTCTGGGCGGGAAGAAGAAGGACTCGGGCGGGGTGCGGGTGATTGGTCAGAACCACACCGTCATCAACAACTACTTTGAAGGGACGATGGGAAGGGCCGGCGGCGTTATTTCTTTGTGGGTGGGCATCCCGAATTCGGAACTCAACGGGTATTTTCAGGTCACGAATGCCCTGATCGCGTTCAATACCATCGTGAACAACAGCGGGCCGTGCATCATGCTGGAGGCCGGGCTTGGCTCGCGGGACCGGACGCTGCTTCCCGAAGACGTGGTCATTGCCAATAATATTCTGCACAACACCGTGACCAAAGACACTCTCATCAAGGGAAAGAAAAACGACAAGATTCAATGGGTTGGAAACATTGGCTTTGGCTCCGCGCCTGGGTACGATGCCGGAGAAGGTCTTTTGAAAGCCGATCCGGAAATGGTCCGCGGCAAAGATAATCTGTTGCATCCTTCCCCGACGAGCGTTGCCCGTGGAAGCGCTGTTGGAGACTATCCGGTTGTGAAAATCGATATAGACGGACAGGCCAGAGGCGACAAGAAAGACGTTGGCTGCGATCAGCAGTCCGATGCGCCTGTCATAAATGTGCCGCTCACAGCGGCTGATGTCGGGGTATCGTGGACGATTGCCAAAGCGGCGCAATAAACTGAAAACCTATTTGGGAGCGAGAAGATGAAAAGGATTGTCTGTCTGGTGACCTATTGGTTGTTGCTCCTCGCGCCCATAGCGCTGATCCTGGCGTCCATGCCGCAAAAGCGGCGGCTCATCCTCGCCATTCCGGTCGGTATGGTTCTGGCCTTGTTCGGGGATCGCGGAATCAAAAAGTGGAAGCGGCTCTGGCGTGTGGGATGATGTGATTTGTGCCGGCGAGCATTCCGCAAGCGGCGCAGATATCTTTGCCGCCGCTGTAGCGGCGGGCGACGGGCGCGGCGAGGTGCATGCGTAAGGCGTCGCGGAACGCGTGCAATTCTTCCGGCGAGGGCGGCGCATATTTTCCGGACGGATCGTTCACATCAATCAAATCGAGTTTGACCGGAAGTCCGCGGGTCAGTTCGGCCAGTTGTCTGGCATCTTCTTCGCCGGTGTTGAGGCCGGAAATCATCGTCCACGCCAGCGTGATCCGCTCGCCGATGACTTGATGGCGTTCGCGGAGCGCGTCCATCAGTTCGACGGTCGGGTGCAACTTTTCGACCGGCATCAGTTCGCGTCGCTTCTGCGGATCGGCGGAAGTGAGCGAGACGACCAGCCGGAACGGATGTTTTTCGGCAGTGTATCGCCGGATGGCGGGGACGATTCCTGCCGTTGAAATGGTGATGGCTTTGGCGGAAATGGCGCCGCCGCACGGTTCGGAGAGAATGCGTGCGGCGCGGATGACTTCGTCGTAGTTGAGCAGCGGTTCGCCCATGCCCATAAAGACTACGCCGCGTACCGGATGTTCCGAGTCGTCGCGGATTTTGAGTGCCTGATCGACCATTTCCCACGCGGAAAGGTTGCGGATGAATCCCATTTTGCCGGTGTAGCAGAAGGCGCAACCCAGCGCACAGCCGACCTGCGAGCTGACGCAGACGATATATTTCTGGTCTTCTTCGCGGTGCAGCAGCGGAATGCGGACGGCTTCGAACGGTTCCGGACCGTCGCCGCGAAACAAATATTTGGCGAAGCCGTCCTGCGGCGAAATTTTCTTATCCACCACCATCAGATTCGGAATCTCTGTCGCGACCCGGAGAGCTTTCAGCGCCTTTTCAGAAATCTCGGCCTGCACCTCCGGCAGTTTGCCTTTCCGGATGACGACGGCCTGAATCATCCGCGCCTGACGGAGCGTGATGCCGAGCTGGCCGTGCAACTCTGCGGCAGTTTGATTTTTTAAGAGGATAGGCATTTGATCCGGATGTTTAAACTTCCGCAGTGTCCAATGTTTGGATAGATTTCACAACTATGAAGAACATCAAGAGGGCTGGTCTGGTCGCGTTGTTCATCGTCATCGCCTTTCTGCCATCGCTCAGTGCGGTTTTTGTGAAGACCGGCGGCTGGTATGCGATAGTACTGGACAAGCCGAGCTGGAATCCGCCGAACTGGATATTCGGTCCGGTCTGGACGACGCTTTACATCCTGATCGGTCTGGCGGGTTATTTCGCCTGGACGCGCGGCAACCGCGAAGATCGGAACACGGCGTTCAACGTGTACGGCGCGCAGCTTCTTCTCAACGCTCTCTGGACCCCGCTCTTTTTCGGATTGCATCGGATCAACTGGGCGCTGGCTGATCTCGTGATGATGTGGTTTATGATTCTGTTCAATATCGTTCTGTTCAGCCGGCGCAGCCGTCTGGCGGCGTGGCTGTTGATCCCGTACCTTCTCTGGGTCTCGTTCGCCGGCGTGCTCAACGCGGCGATTCTGGCGCTCAACTGACACACAATTAACCGAATCGATATTTGTAACAGAAGGCCCTGAGTGACCGATGCCGCCGGATTGACTTGTTAAAACGGCTGTTTTGATTTATCACTCAGGGCATGTTTTCCTTCCGGAAGAAGTTTCATCTGGTCATCGTTTGCACGGCGAACCGCACGCGCAGCGCCTATTTCGCCGGCTACCTCGGGCACTATCTCGATCAGTACCGGCCCAGTGCGCTGAAACGTATCAAAATCACGTCGGCGGGCACGAAGGCGGCGAGCGGCGGGCGGGTGAACGACGTCGTTGCGCTGATCGCCCGCAATAACGGCTTTAGCCTGCGGCAGCACACCGCGGAACCGCTTTCCGACAGCCTGATGAAAAGCGCTGACCTGATTCTGGTGATGGAGCAGGAGCACAAAGATTTCGTTCTCGAAAAACATCCGGAGGCGAAAGATAAAGTTTTCAGGCTGATGGAGTACGGCTGGCAGGGCGAAGACGAAATCGAAACGCTCGACGTGCCCGACCCGACCGGTAAAAACGTTGAGGACTTCAAGGCGTTTATCGAAACCGCGCACGCCGAGGCCGACCGGCTGGTTCACGAGCTGGTTCATCGGGAGATCATATGAAGAAGACACGTCGGAAGCTGCCGGGACATCGCGTGCTGATTCTTTCGGTCAGCGCAGGCACCGGCCACATCCGTGCCGGCGAGGCGCTCGCCGCCGCCGCCGCCGCCCATCCGTCGACCGGCGAGGTGCTGCACATTGACGCGCTGCGCTACACCAACAAAATATTCCGCCGGTTCTACGGACAGTTCTACATTGATCTGGTCAAAAGCGCGCCGACTCTGCTGGGCTGGTTTTATGAATCGCAGGATGAACCGTGGAAAACCGAGAAGATGCGCCTGATGCTCGACCGGATGAACACCGGGCCGCTGGTGCGGCAGATTAAAA
Organism: uncultured Verrucomicrobiota bacterium; assembly: GCA_903831085.1. Taxonomy (GTDB): domain Bacteria; phylum Verrucomicrobiota; class Kiritimatiellia; order Kiritimatiellales; family Tichowtungiaceae; genus Tichowtungia. The sequence continues at coordinate 41,316 of CAIKWE010000044.1, forward strand.
AGTTCAGACCGGATATCACCATCTGCACCCATTTCCTGCCCTCGGAAATTCTCTCTCACCTGATCAAGCACGGCAAGGTGGACACGCAACTTTCGACGACCATCACGGATTACCATGTGCATGCCATGTGGTTGTCGCGGCTGATCCACCACTACTTTGTGGCCAATGACGAGTCGCGGGCGCAGCTTGAAAACATAGGCTTCCCGCCAGAATGCATCACCGTTTCCGGTATACCAATCGATCCGGTGTTTTGTGAGTCGAAAGACAGAGAAACGCTGCGGGCGAAACAGGGGCTGCGTAATGACATTCCGATGCTGCTGGTTTCCGCCGGCGCACTCGGTGTCAGCTCGGCCGAGCGGATCGTCGAGGTGCTGAGCCATCTGACGATGCCGGTGCAGATTGTGGTGATCTGTGGGAAAAATGAAAAGTTGCGGCAGAGCGTGCTCGATCAGCTCAACCAGTGCCCCGCATCAGCGGCGCATCTCGACTTTAAAGTGCTGGGTTACACCACCGAAATGGACGAATGGATGAAGTCCGCCGATCTCTATATCGGCAAACCCGGCGGACTGACCACCGCCGAGGCGATGAGTTGCGGTCTGCCGATGGTGATTTACCAGCCGATTCCCGGGCAGGAGGAGCGCAACAGCGACTTTCTGCTCGAAAACGGCGCGGCCGTGAAATGCAACCAGCTCGCCACCATGGCCTACAAGGTGGATCTGCTACTGAAGAATCCGGAACGGATGGCCAAGATGCGCCGCCGGGCTTTTGAGCTGTCTCATCCGGACGCCGCGAAACGGATCATCCAGAAGCTGATTGACGAGTTCTACACGGAGGCGGTGACGATTCCGCAGGAAAGCCCCGGTGAAAAAGCGAAGGGCAAGCTCCGTCGCCTCGGAGAGAAGCTGTCACTTAGTGGCGAAGACTCCATCTTCAAAATCTGATTTTTTTTCCGGGTGGTGTTTAAAGGCCGCCAGCAGGAAAAGTCCGGCAAGCCCCAGCGCGATTCCCGCGAGATAGAAATGCCAGTGGGCCGCGCGCTGTCCGAAAATAACAATTCCGCCCGCGACGGCCACCACATTGTTGACCGTTTGCGCGATCGGCATAAACCGCGATGCCGTTTTCTTTTGCAGGCCGACCTGCATGCAGTAATCCGCGAACACATTCAGCGGCACGGCGATCAACACGGCGGCCAGACTGAACATCAGGTCTTCGTTGCGGATCAGCGCGTGAAACGTTCTGGTGCCGCGCAGTTCGTCCAGAGTCAGATAGCTGATGGCCATTTGCGCGAACACTGCCCCGGCACCGAACAGCGCGCCGGAAATCATCGCCCAGCAGATCGGGTGTTTCCTGGTGAAAAAGATCAAGACGCCGCCGCTCAGCAGAATGACCAGCATGAATATACCGAGGCTGGACTGTGTGCTTTGCTGGGTGATGTCATACTGCACACCGGAGACATCGCCGAAGGCGATCAGCATCGGCATAAGAATCAGCATCGCCATCGCCAGCCGGGCCGCCGGATGCAGCTTTTCATGCAGCATAAGACGCGACACGGTGAGCAGCACAATGAAGCCGAAGCCGTAAAGCGGTTGCACCACAGCCACGCCGACCAGCCGCAATGCCGCCGCATAGGGTAGCAGGCCGAGGCAGCCGACGGCGAACCCGAGCATCCAGCGCCGGTCTTTCAGCAGACTCAAAACGGATTTCCAAACATTGGAAAACGTGAGCTTCGGCAGCCGATCAAGCGCCGACTTCTGCAACACCGGCGCCAGGCTGAACAGGCTCATGGCCAGCAGGGCCAACCCGATACCGGCGGTTTTATAAAGGTGTTCAGGCATGTGCCGAATCTACACTAAACGGTCCAGCGTGCGGTACTGAATTGCTTCGGCAATGTGTTCCGTGCCGATCTTCTCTTCGTTCGCAAGATCGGCGATGGTCCGCGCCACTTTCAGAATCCGGTCGTAGGCGCGGGCGCTGAAATTCATTTCCGCCACGGCGGTTTTCAGCAGTTGCGCTGCCTCGTCGGACGGACGGCAGTATTTCCGTGAATGCTTCGGCTGCATACCGGCGTTGCAGTGGACGTGTCGGTCTTTGGCGTAACGCTCCTGCTGAATTTTCCGCGCCGCGACAATCCGTGTACGGATCGATGCTGACGGCTCGCCTTTCTCTAGGTTGGAAAGCTGTTCATATTTAACCGCAGGCACTTCGATGTGAATGTCGATGCGGTCGAGCAGCGGGCCGGAGATTTTACTTTGATAGCGGCTGACTTGCAGTGGCGTCGAAGTGGAGCGCGGGTCGTCGGGACAATAACCGTCGGGCGTTGGATTCATCGCCGCCACCAGCATGAAGCGGCAGGGAAAAGTGACGCTTGCCGCGGCGCGGGCAATCGTCACCACGCCGTCTTCCAGCGGCTGGCGCAAAACCTCCAGCGCGTTGCGGTGAAACTCCGGCAGTTCGTCGAGAAAGAGCACGCCGTTATGCGCGAGGCTGACCGCGCCTGGCACCGGATGCGCACCGCCGCCGAGCAGTCCGGCATCGGAAACGGTGTGGTGCGGCGAGTGGAATGGCCGTGTGGCGATCAGCGATTCATGCGCGTCGAGCTTGCCGGCAATGCTGTGAATCTTGGTGGTCTCCAGCGCCTCTTCGAGCGTCATCGGCGGCAGGATGGACGGAATTCGTTTCGCCAGCATCGTCTTGCCGGTTCCCGGCGGGCCGATCATCAACAGGTTGTGTCCGCCAGCCACGGCGACTTCGATGGCGCGTTTGGCATATTCCTGTCCCTTCACATCTTCGAAGTCGGCGAGATATTGATTGTGCAAACGAAAGGTCTCGGTCAGATCGACGGCGTGCGGCTTCAACGTCAGCTCCATGTTCAGGAAATCCGCCGCTTCACGCAGATTTTTTACGGCGAACACCTTGATGCCGTCCACGACGGCGGCTTCTTCAGCGTTTTCCGCCGGAACAAGGATCGCCTTACGTCCTGCGGCGCGAGCTGCCAGCGTGATCGGCAGAACGCCGCGCACACGGCGCACCGCGCCGGACAGCGCCAGCTCGCCGACCATGCAGGCGCGGTCGAGCAGGTCGGGCTTAATGTCGTTTTCCGCCGCCAGCATGCCGAGCGCGATCGGCAGGTCGAAGCTCGGGCCTTCCTTTTTAATATTGGCCGGTGCGAGATTGATGGTCACACGCCCTTGCGGCGGCGTGAAGCCGGAGTTGATCAAGGCGGTGGTGACGCGGTGTTCGCTTTCCTTTACCGCGATGTCGGGCAGGCCGACAATCAACGTCTTTGGTTCGCCGTGGCCGCTATTGACCTCGATTTCCACCGTATAGGCATCGACGCCAAAAACAGCGCCGGAAAAAACTTTGGCGAGCATAAGCAGAATCTCCGCAACGTGTTTTTACAGAAGGTAACCAAGGACAACGAAGGTGTTGGTCAAACTTCAGGGAATTTTATTCCCCCCTCATCTGTCCGGCTTTGTTTCCCTTCGTTTCCTTCTGTTGAAAATATTATTCAGACTCCCGTATCAACCAGTTTGCTGCGGCATATTGCTGTTTACCAGAAGTCTCGGCAAGACAGTTCAGACAGAAACCTTATTTCCAAGTATTGGAAAACGGTTGCGACGGAGCGCAACCCTCCCGGCTTGCCCGCCGCAGGAGGAAACGCGCCCGGCGGTCGCGTTCCACCTTGGTTTGGTAGGGACGGATCGCCGAGCCGTCCGTCCTTCAACTAAGCGGCGCGTTCGGCGAACGCGCCCTACCTTTTTTAGAAAAATCCGCCGTCCTGTTTCAGGAGGTGCGGCGGGATTTCGCGAATAAACTGCGAGGGTTCGTAGAAGATGACGCCGCCGTCGTGTTTGCGGCGGACTTGCGGCGCGCAAAGGAAGAGCTGGTCTTCGGCGCGGGTGATGGCGACGTAGAAGAGTCGGCGTTCTTCGGATTCGCCGCCGACCTGTTCCACCGATTTGGAACTAGGGAAAAGTCCTTCGTTCAGCCAGATGACGAAGACGGCTTTCCATTCGAGACCTTTGGCCTGGTGCACAGTGCTGAGGCGCACGCCGTCCAGCGCGGCGGGCGCGGTTTCGGCTTCGGCGTCGAGATTGGTCAGCAGCGCCATTTCGCTGAGGAATGCGGAGCAGGATTCGAAGCGGGCGGTGAAATCGATCAGGCTGTCGAGGTCTTCCTGGCGGTGCTTGGCATTGTCGAAGGTTTCGATGAGATATTCGCCGTAAAACGCTTTGTTGAAGCGGTAGATGATTTCGCCGGGATCTTCGCTGAGCGATTCGGCATCGTAGGCGAGGAAGACCGGCTGAATTTCTTTCCAGATGGAAACCGCGGAGGCGGGCAGGGCGGCGAGCAGTTGCTGGTGCGCTTCCGGTTTGCGAGCTTCGAACCGTTTACCGAGCTTCTGCCAGATTTTATCGGCGGTTTTCGGTCCAAGCTTTGGAAACATTTCGAGCAGACGCTTGAAGGCCAGTTCGTCCGCCGGATTTTCCAGCAGGCGCAGAACGGTGCAGGCGTCTTTGACGTGCGCCTGTTCGAAGAAGCGGATGCCGGAAGTCACCTGATACGGAAATCGCGCGTGGGTCAGCGCCAGTTGCAGTTCCATGGCGTGGAAGTGCGAGCGGTAGAGTACGGCGATGTCGGAGAGTTTGGTGCCTTTGCGCTTCAGCTCTTCAATTTTGGCGATGACATAGCGCGCCTGTTCGTCGCCGTCACGAAGCAGGGCGAGTTTCGGTTCGGCAATGCTTTCACGGACGGCACGCAGTTCTTTCTGGAATTGGAGCGGATTGCCTTTGATACAGGCGTTGGCGACGTCGAGAATTTCCGGCGTACTGCGGTAGTTGACTTCGAGCTTGTAGGTGCGCGTGTCGGGATAACGCTTCGGAAACGAAAGAAAGTTATGATAGTCCGCGCCGCGCCACGAATAGATGCTTTGGAAGTCGTCGCCAACCACCATCAGGTTTTTATGTTTACCGGCGAGCAGATGAACCCATTCGGCCTGAATGGTATTGGTGTCCTGATATTCGTCCACCAGCACATACTGGAACCGCTCCTGATACAGATTGCGGACGTATTCCGAAGTTTGGAAAAGTTTCAGCGCGTAAAGCAGCAGATCGTCGAAGTCCATCACGTTCAGCTCTTTTTTGCGCTTCTCATAATGATCGCGGAGCTTGAGCACGTTGCCGATATCGATCGGCGCGTCCTCGAACCAGGTATAGGCCAGATCGTCGAGCGGCTTCTGCGAGCCGGAGGCGAGGCCGTAGAGACTGAGCAGAACCTGCGGCTTCGGAAAATGTTTATCGTCCAGTTCGAGTTCATCAATGCAGGACTTCATCAGCTTCTTGGCGTCGTCGGAATCGAGAATCGTATAGTCGTTGCCGAAGCCGATCTCGCGGGCATGCTGACGAAGCAGCCGGTTGGCGAGATGATGGAATGTTCCGCCGAGCATTCCGCTGACTCCGCCGCCGGTGAGATCGTGGGCGCGGTCGAGCATTTCGCGGGCGGCCTTGTTGGTGAAGGTGAGCAGCAGAATACGGTTCGGGTCGACACCTTGTTCGACCAGCCACGCGACGCGGTAAACCAGCGTGCGGGTTTTTCCGGTACCGGCGGCGGCGATCACCAGCGACGGCCCGTCCGGCGCGGTCACGGCGGCGTATTGTTCATCGTTCAGTTCTTCCCGGAAATTCATAGGGCAGAAGTTCTACAGAAGGACACGAAGGAAGCAAAGGGGAAACCATATTCAATAACCAATGCTCAATGTTCAGCGGACAAAAAGATTGGATTTCCGGTGGTGGTGGGTAAATTGCGGGCAACCCGCACGGGGTTTGGCAAACTGCTGCGGAAGTAAGAGAAAGGAGAAAGCGATGAGGACAAGATGGATGATGATGGCAGGATTAGTTGCTCTGTGCGGAATGGCTCAGGCGGCGCTTGTAACGATTGGAAACGCGGGCAATGCAGCGGACGGTACGACCGGCTACGGCGCGGTGGGCTACACCTACCAAATCTCGGCAACCGAAGTAACGATTGCGGAATTCACAGCTTCCGGTGCGGGCAACGGCAATGAAAACTACTGGAACGATGGCACCCGTACCGTGGGCCCCAACGCCCCGGCGAGTTATGTCTCGCTCTACGAAGCGATGAAATACTGCAACTGGCTCACTAGCGGCAACATCAACAATGGAGCCTATCAGTTCGGCGGCGGGGTCTATCAGTCCACCGACCGCGCCACGGCGGTCACCACCTATGGCACGGTCTATGCCCTGCCGACAGAAGACGAATGGTACAAAGCGGCCTACTTCAAGCCCGACGCCTCCGGCTATTCACTCTACGCCAACGGGACGGACATTGCGCCATCCGGAACGGAGGCAAATTACAGTGCAAATGGAAATTATACCGCATGGACTGTCGGGGCGGGATTACAGGAACAGAACGGCACGGTTGACATGATGGGCAACGTCTGGGAATGGATGGAAGATTCGGGCGGCGTGATCCGCAGCGGCAGTTACTTCGACAGCGAGCCCTTCCTGCGTTCGCCGCATCGCTACGGCAGCTACAATCCGGCGGATGAGAACCTCAGTATCGGGTTCCGCGTCGTTGCAATCCCTGAACCGGCGACGGCGCTTTCTCTCGTGCTGGGCGGGCTTCTCATCGTCGGCTACCGCCGCATGCGGAAATCGTACGGGCACTTTTAATTTTCAGCTCGTTTCCCTTTAACGATCCGCCCCGGATTCCCGGGGCGGTTTTTTTGTGGCCGCGACCGGTGGTCGCGGAAAAAGTGCGGCCACCGTCCGCACCCACAGAATCGGAGAAGTTTTCTGCGGCGGCTTAGAAATAATTGTGGCCGCGTGAGCCGATTGTATTTCGTCTGTGGGTGAGCCCGGTGGGCTCGCCTTTCCGGGGTCACGGTTCGACTGCGCTCACCGGAGCCCGACCCCGGCTACAGAACAGCCACATTTAAAAGCGGTGATACGGCGCGGCCTTTATCACCGCAGTCCAAATTCAATAAACGATGTTCCGCAGACAAATCCTTATTAAACATTAACACAGGAAAAGGTTGTGTTTTATGGTGAGGGGGTAAAAATACGGGCACACCGTAGGTTTTTTGAGAACGGTTGCGGAAATAAGAGAAAAGGAACAACAATGAAAATAAAATGGATGATGCTGGCATTGGTTGCGCTGTGCGGCATGGCGCAGGCGGCGCTAGTAACGATCGGCAACGCGGGCAACGCGGCGGATACCGACACTGGCTACGGTGCGGTGGGCTACACCTACCAAATCTCAGCGACCGAAGTGACGATTGCGGAGTTTACGGCTTCCGGCGCAGGCAACGGCAATGAAAACTGGTGGAACGACGGCACCCGTACCGTGGGCCCCAACGCTCCGGCCTCAAATGTCTCGCTCTACGAAGCGATGAAATATTGCAACTGGCTGACCAGTGGCAACATCAACAACGGAGCCTATAAGTTCAACGGCGGAGGAGGCTATATGTTCACCGACCGCGCCTCGGCGGTCACTACCTACGGAACGATCTACGCCTTGCCGACAGAAGACGAGTGGTACAAAGCGGCCTACTTTAAATCCGATGCCTCCGGATATTCAGTCTTTGCCAACGGGACGGGCGCTGCGCCATCCGGAACGGAGGCAAATTACGATGCAAATGGAAATTATACCGCATGGGTTGTCGGGTCGGGATTACAGGAACAGAACGGTACGTATGACATGATGGGCAACGTCTTTGAGTGGATGGAATTGTCGGGCGGCGTGGTCCGCGGCGGCGATTGCTTCAACTACGAGTACTACCTGCGTTCGTGGGATCGCGTCGGCAGCTATACGGCGAATGAGAATGAAGGTATCGGATTCCGCGTTGTCGCAATCCCTGAACCGGCAACTGCGCTTTTATTTGGCCTCGGCGGTCTAGGCGCTTGGCTGGTTCGCCGCAACAAGGTGAAATCAAAAGAAGAGATGGATGATTAGCCCTTAACTCTTTTTCCCTTTAATGCTCCGCCCCGGATTTCCGGGGCGGATTTTTTGTGGGTACGAGAGTCGATTTCATTCTTTCTGTGGGTGAGCCCGGTGGGCTCGCCATATTCCGAGGCCACCGGCCTCGGCTACAGGAGACCGCGCCAGCGGACGCGGTAGAATCGGCCCTATGGTTAAAAGCTCTTGAGGATTTGTTTTTCCAGGTTTGCCAGTCAGTTGCCATTCCCTCCGGTCATTGCTCCGCAAATGCGGAGCCTGTCTCCCGCTGGTCGGCTCGTTCCTTGCCGCACAAGAGTGCGGCCTCTCTCGCTGCGCTCGGGTGGAAGCTTTCGCCGGATTAAAAGTTTTTAAGGAACTCTTTTTCCAATTCTTGGAAACTGGCGTTTGTGATTTTTCCGAACATTGGAAAGTCATCTTTCATACCGAGCTCATTCGGGTCGGCCCCTTCGTTAAGGATGGCGTCGGCGATAGCGCGGGCGGAAACGTCGGCGGGATCGCGGAGCAGGGCGTAGCATCCCTGCTGTTCGGCGGCTTCGGCGACGAGGCCGTTTTTCGCCAGAATGGCAATGACGTCGTTGATGAGCCGGACAGGAATGCGGGCGGCGGTTCCGTAGGCGATGGTATCAAACGGGCCTTTGCCGGCTTCAAAAGCAGCGGTGATTTTTTTCATGAGGGCGAAGGCGAGGCAGAGGCGCGAGCGGGCGCTGGGGTTGACGGCGAGCCGTTCACGGGCGTAGGTTCCGGCGTTCTGGATGGAGAAGGCGACTTCCGCGCCGAGCAGCATGATCATCCAGCTGGTCTGCACCCAGAAGAGGAAGAGCGGAATGGCGGCGAGGGTTCCGTACACTTTGTTATAGCTGGTGACGCCGACGCCGAGTTTGATGATGAGGACCTGAAAGATGATGGAACACAGCGCGCTGAACAGCGCGCCGGTGAAGGCGGCGCAGAATTTAACTTTGGTGTTGGGCAGGAAGATGTAGATGATGGTGAAGGCCAGCGCCATGACTAGAACCGGCGCGGCGCGCAGGCCCAGTTTCATTAGCGGGCCCATCCAGGTCAGTTTGGCGGCAAATCCCATGATGACCGGAATACCGGCATTGGCGACAATCAGCAGGATCGGCGCGGCGACCAGTACGACGATGTAGTTGCGGATTTTGTCGATCAATGTCCGCGGGATTTTAACGCCCCAGACGATATTGAAGGTGTCTTCGACACTGCTGAGCATTTTTATGGCCGCCCAGAGGAACAGAGCGGTGCCGACGGAACCGAGTGTTCCGGCGCTGGCGGACTGGACAATCTGGAGAAGGTTGGTGACGGCCTGCTGAAACGCCTCAGGCATATCGACGGTTCGCTGAGCCAGCAGTTCGCTGGCCTTTTCAAAACCAAAGCCTTTGGCGATGGCGAAGAGGATGACCAGGAAAGGCACCATAGCCATGACCGTGGTGAAGGTCAGCGCCGAGGCATGGATCGGGCACATATCCTCTTTGAATCCTTTGACGACCAGCATGCAGACGCGCAGGAATTTCAGGCCGTGACGGCGGGCCTTTGACAGCGAGTCTGGTTCAAGCTCCCAGAGGTCGCGGTTGAGAAACAGTTTTGTTTTTCCGATGAGTCCGGCTGGCTTGCTGTTCATATTTTTTTCTCCTGTGGGCGATTACATGGAATCGCCTTTACAAAAGCTAGGCTTCTTGTTCAGTGGGCTGAGCATAGGACGGGCAGGTTTAAAATAAAACCTAAAAACAGGGTTTCCCCGTGCGGGCTTCTATGGCTTAATCCCCGCTCATTTCAGAAAGGAATTTTTATGAGCGAGCCCGAAAAACTGAGCGATGTCAAAATGGACATGGCCAATCTCTACCGCGAAGAAGCGTACACCGACCTGAAAACCGGCGGTATCCGCAGGCTGGTGCCGGTTAAGCTCGACGGTTCCGAAGACACTTCACGCAAACCGATTTTCAGCGGCCACACCCAGCTGATGAGTCCGCACGGACCGCTTCCGCTCCAAGGCGCTATCGAAGCCAAGACGCTGGAAGATGCCGTGCTGAAATTTCCGCAGGCGATGGAAGATGCGATGAACAAAATGATCGAAGAGGCTCAGCAGTATCAGCGCGAACAGGCCAATAAAATCATTACGCCGGCGGATCTGAAAAAAGAAGGCGGACTGATTATCTAAACTGGCCGGATCGGCCCGGTTATTAGTTATTCGTTATTGGTTGTTGGGACAGTGGGTTTTTCCTGCAGATGCTCGGCGAGCAGATCGTCCATCTTCAATCCGGTCAGATGGGTGAGCGTTTTGATCAGCGCCATCAGCACGAGAATCATCACGGCCATGCAGGGAATCATAATGACGATATAACTCAGGCCGGCCATTTTGCCGATCTCGGCGGCGAAGGCCTCTGTGCCCGGTTCGCTTTTCAGAACGATTTTCGCCAGCGCGTAGTTGAGCGCGGAGGAAAGGAACATCGAGGAGGCCAGCCCCCAGGTCAGGCCGACCAGCCGTTTTTCAAACTTCGCTTCATTGCCGAGTTCGCGCAGTTTTTCGTGGAGCAGCGGCACATTGAAAAGTTTTTCGTTCATCAGCATTTTTTTGATGAGCGGGTAAGGCGTTTTCAGGGAGATCACAATCGCCAGCCCGATAATCAGCGGAATGGCCGCTTCCTTGATGGCGATCCACTGCGGCGGCAGTTTCAGGATGCCGAACACGCCCGTCAGCAGGACGCTGATGATGCCGATGATGGAAACAAAGTCCGCGCGCTTCTCCTTGATCAGTGTGTGGATTCCGTAGCCGATCGGCAGAATCAGCGCAACGACCAGACCCCAGACCGGGCCGAGATATTTATCTTTGCTCAGGTAGGTGAGGATAACGACGGGGATGACGACGTTCAGCATAATGCTGATCAGCGGATTTTCTTCCTTTGGCCGGGGCTTGGTCATGGTGTCCTTTCAATCAGTTCGGGTTTGGAGCCGCGCTTGCGGAGAAAAAGCAGAACAGCTCACCTGTAAAAATTACGAAATATTCTGCCGTTTTCATTTCCGGTCTATGTGCGGCGCGAATGCCTTCTGCCAAACGGAAAGAACAGGAACGCCAGCGCGGGCCGTCCGGCTCTTTTCCTCACCAGCAGTTCGGCCAGCGGGGCGACCAGGAAATAGATATAGGCCCAGATGACCATCGCGGTTAGCCCGAACATCACGACGGAGCCCAGCACGGCGCAGACAAAAACAAAACTGAGCACGCGCGGTTCGCCGGAGACGCAGCGGCGAACGTGCGGATAGGGGATGTCGCTGATCATCAGCAGGCCGGTGAGAAAGGCGTATCCCAGCGAAAAGTAAAAAAGCAGATGCGGGCCGAAATCGAGGCTCGGAAGAAGCAACCCGGCGCTGTAGATCATGCTGGCGGCCGCCGGCGACGGAAGGCCCAGAAAACAGCCGTCATTTTTATTTTCTACGGTCAGCAGGGTGTTATAACGCGCAAGCCGCCATAAGGTGCATCCGAGATAAAACAAGGAGACAGCCCAGATCAGCAGCACGCCGCCGGTCGAAGCCTCGGGGCAGTTACGCCGGATGAAAACAAAAACAGTAACCGCCGGAGCGACGCCGAAAGAAATCGCGTCGGCCAGAGAATCCAGATTGGCTCCATGCAGGCTTTTGGCATGCAACATCCGCGCCGCCAGTCCGTCGAGGCAGTCGAACACCATCGCGCCCAGCAGCAGCCAGATACAGGTCTCGGGAAACGGTTGACCGCGCGCATAGCTGGCGACCGCATAGACAATGGATGCGAAGCCGCAAGAGGCATTGCATAGCGTGATCAGGCTTGGCACCGGATTAAACCGGGGTTCGGCAGTCTCAATATCAGACTCGCTCATAATTTCTGAATCAGTTTCTAACACGACCCATCAGGGTGCTTCCAGACCGGACCTTATCGCCGATCTGAACGCAGACGGTTATGCCGCTTTCGCAGGGGAAATACAACTCGGTACGTGAACCAAACTTGATCATGCCGTAAATCGCCCCCTTTTTCAGGGCATCTCCCGGTTGCGGGACGCAGACAATCCGCCGGGCAATCGCCCCCGAAATCTGCCGGATGGCCACCGGGAAGCTTTTGCCTCCTGCCGAGCCGGTGCCGGCGATCACCAGAGACTCGTTCTCTTTCGCGCACCGTTTGTCACGCGCATCCAGGAACTTGCCCTCTTTATATTTCCGGTACTGCACCTTCATGTCGCACGGCGCGCGGTTCACATGCACATCCAGCACCGACAGAAAAATACCGACACGCATCAGTTTTTGTCCGGCGAAAATTTCGATTCCATGGTCTTCGACCTCCTCAATGTCACGCACTACGCCGTCGGCCGGCGAAACCAGCGCCGCCGGATCCGCGATGATTTGGCGGTTTGGAACCCGGAAAAAAGCCGCGACCGCCAGCCACAGCAGCCAGGTGATTCCCAGCAGAACATATCCAGTTGCCGGACAGTAGCACATTGTCACCCAAACCCATACCAACGACAACACCAGCGCGATCACCGCACCGCCCAGCCATTCCCGCAATCCATGTTTTGTCAGTCGCATCCTTATAGTCCTTCCGTTTTCCAGCGGTTTATCTTCGACTCTTTGCGCTTAATTTTCCGCGCCCGGTAGCGTCGCACCAGTTCTATTGTGAGAAAATACCCCGGCACCGCCGACAACAGTCCAAAAAGTATACCGCCCGCCAAAAAGCAAGCAACCAGCTCGCCGCCCAGAGCCCACGCCGTTTTCATAGAGGGATTGTGAAGGGCGTTCAATACCAGCAGTTTAATTTCCTCATACGACAGCGGATTTCCGACGATGAAACTGCCCAGATAGCACTGGACGGAATAAATCACGGGCATGTTGAGAGGATTAGTGATCCAGGTGGACAATAGTGCCGCGCCTTTCGCCCCGCGAAGCGGCAGTGCCAGCAGCAGCGCCAGCGGCATCTGGCCGACGGGCGTTATGAAGGCAGAAAACAAACCAGCCGCGACACCGCGCCCGACACTCTCCGGAGAGCCCGGATGCCGCATCAACCGCAAATAAAATTTTAATGATTTGCCCGACCGTTTACGCATAACGCTCTTTCTAAAAAACCAGCGTAGCGAATTTTCCAAATATTGGAACCTCGCACTTCGCAAAATTCATCAAATGGGCGCAGACGGCCTTGTCCCCGCGCCCCGTCTTGCCCGGTAGCGCCGCGCCATTTCCGTTGTGCAAAAATAGCCAATGACCGCAACCACAGCTCCCAGAAGCAACCCGCCCGCAAAAAACGACACGATCAGCTCTCGGCTTAGAGCCCCCACGGTTTCCGTCGATGGAGTATGAATCGCATCCAAAACCAGTTTTTTAATCAGCGCATATGACAACGGCACTCCAATCAAAAAACTGCCCAGATAGCACTGGACAGGATAAACCACGGAAAGCGTGAGTGGGTTGATGATCCAGGTCGCGAGCAGGGCCGAGCCGCGCGCTCCGCGAACCAGCATCGCCAGCAGAAATGCCAGCGGCATATGACCGACGGGTATGATGAAGGCCGAAAACAATCCGGCCGCGACACCGCGTCCGACACTCTCAGGTGTGCCCGGATGCTGAATTAACCGTAAAAAAAACGGCACCGATTTTTCTGACCGTTTGCGCATAACTTTCTTCCAAGAAGGGGGTCAACATAATGGAGTTTCCTCCTTCCTGCAACGCTGTAGCATGGCGGACAGAAACATTTGAAACCCTCCGTCGCAGAAAAAGGTTCCAATGTTTGGAAAAAGCGGCTCTTATGGTTCCAAGGTTTGGAAATTTATGGACGAAACAATGAGCAGCGAAATGCGTACCGGTGTGGTGGCGGTGGTCGGACGGACCAATGTCGGCAAGTCGACGCTGCTGAACGCGCTGGTCGGCGAGAAGGTGAGCATTGTCAGCGATACGGTGCAGACCACGCGCAACATTATCCGCGCGATTCTGACGGAGCCGCGCGGGCAGATCGTTTTTCTGGATACGCCCGGCGTGCATAAGGCGATGGGCGAGCTGGGCAAAAACCTTAACAAAATGGCGCGCTCCTCGGTGAACGGCGCGGACGCCGTTTTGCTGGTGCTGGACGCCTCTTCCAAACCCTGGCAGGAGGACGACGGCTGGATGCGCCGCCTTGCCACCGAAGCGACGCCCTGTCTGATTCTTCTCAATAAGACCGACCTCGGCACCTCGTTTGTTGAAACCTACAAAACGCTCTGGAAAGAGATTGCGGTGGAAAAAAATTCCGTGGTGAAGCCGGTCTGGATTGAAGGCTCGGCGCTGAAGGGCGGCGGACTGCCGGAGCTGACCGCCGCGCTGTTTGCCATGGTTCCTGAAGGGCCGCCGCTGTTTCCTGAAGATATTCTGACTGACTATCCGCGCAAACTGAACATGGCCGATGTGATCCGTGAAAAACTTTTTGAACGTCTGCACGACGAACTGCCGCACTGCGTCGCCGTCTGGGTCGAGACGATTACCGAAGGCGAAACCGAGTGGAAGGTCGAGGCCGATATCTATATTGAACGCCACTCCCAGAAGGGCATTGTGATCGGCGAAAAGGGCCGCCTGCTCAAGTCGGTCAAACATCACGCCGAAAAAGAACTGGCGGAAATGTACGGCCTGCCGGTCCGGCTGAGTCTTTGGGTGAAGGTCGAAAAGGACTGGCGCAAGAATTTCTGGATTCTCAGGAAACTCGGTTACGCATAACGTGCTCGTGACGACCTGCGGCAACTACTTGGGTTGCAAATCCCATCGGCTGGTGGTTCTATGCGAAAGCATTTGCCAGCGACCTTCGCGTATTTGGTAGACGCGCAAATAGGATATCCCATACCACGATTCACCAGTATCCCGGCGGCTCTTTATGAGCAAACGACCGGAAGCAAGCGCGACATCACCATGCTGTTCAATCTCAAGCGATTCCTGTTTGCGTTCGATATATCGAACGCGTTTGACACTGTCCAGCCACTCGGTTTTATTCTGCACCAGCCCGGTGCCGTGCGTAAACCGGAAGTCAGTCGCATAGATACCGTCGAGATAGACAACGTCACCGCGAACCACGGCCGCCTCTATTTGAGGCTCCAGTTCCGAAAGCAGAGCTGTCGCATCTTGAGTTTGTTCCGGCGCGCCGGTGCTTTGCGCTGAAGCCGGTAATTGCGACACGATTATGAGAGTGGCAAATGCGATTAATTTCAGCATAGGGCCTCAACCGTTAACTTCAGTTTATACCTTTTCATAAAGCGAACCGCCGGAGCCGCTCTCGGATAATTATTTCCCCAGCAGTCCGCCGAGACCTTTCTTGACGGAATCGACCGCGCCCTTAGCGGCGTCGGTTGCGCCTTTGGCCGCACCGGCGGCGGCTCCGCTTGCGTCTTTGAGCGCCTTGCCGGCTATATCGCCGCTGGAGGCGACGGCGTCCACCACAGCCTTGCTGATGGAGTCGAACACTTCAGAAATAACTTCTGCCGGATTGGCTCCGCCGGAACTCTTGCCGATGTCTTTCATTTTGATGTTCGGCAGCGGAAGGGTGAATTTTTTTCCACCCAGTGCGGTGATCGTGACATTGACTTTGGCTCCGTTGAGCTGGAAGTCTTCAATGATGACTTTCTTCGCGGCGCCTTTTTTCTTTTCCGGAGCGGCTTCGGCTTTCGGGGCGGCGGCTCCTTTGGGGGCCAGATTCTCCTGAAGTGTGCTCAGGTTGCTGGACTTAAGCCCTTTTTCGTAGGTGATCTGCGGTGCATCGATCAAAATCTCTTTAATCACGATTGCATCGGAGAACAGAGAAGACATCTTGATGTTCAACTTAAAGTCGTTCAATTCCATGGCGCTCGGCGTATTGAATCCTGCGGGATTGCCGACGACCAGACCTTTAATGCGCACCATTCCGGTCAGCGGATTGACGACAACGCTGTTTAGATGAACCGGAACTCCGGCCAGTTTGGGCCCGGCAGTGTTTACCGCCGCCTTGATGATCCGGCCGAGGGAAAGCACCAGCACCACAATCAGAATCAGAACAACCGCACCCGTAATCAACAACACCTTCTTCATACAAGCACCCCTTTCTTCGTTGGCCGCATTTTGAAGTTCTTTGTACGGGCGGGCAAGCGCGAAGTCCGGACAAAATAAAAGGCCGCGACCGGAATCCGGCGCGGCCTGTCAGTATGGGATGAATCGAGACGGCTACTTAGCTTCGCTCTGGTCTTTGAAATAAATGACTTCGTCGTTGATGGCGAATATGGCGGAGTTGGCGAATACCTTATGTTTTTTACGGGCCTTCTCGCACTTGATCATCGCATTTGTAGTCGCTTCTCCCAGCGTGGCGCGGCTGTCGTCATAACCGAAAGCCCAGTTCGGCTCACGGTCAACGCCCAGCGGCACCGGATCAATGGCAACGACCATCACCTTTTGTCCGGGCATTTCCTTATATCGCAGGAAAACCGGACTGAAGGCATCGGGCGGTGCGTAACGGGTTTCGTAGGGTTCGGACTTGCAACCGCAAAGCGTTGTCAGTATCGCGGACAGAAGGACCAACTTAATGAATGTTTTCATGGATTTTCCTCGTTGAGACAGCCTAATCAGACCGTAAAACGGCCCCGGAGTCAACGACAAAGCCCGTTAGGAGAGTGTTCGGCGGCTTCCGTCCGGCATGTCTTACTGCTTTTCGATGACCGCGGCCCCGAAGGTGAAGCCGCCGCCGAACGCGGTGAGTCCGACGAGCGCGTCTTTTTCCATTTGAGGCATCAGTTCGACCAGCGCGAACGGAATGGTGTTCGACGAGGTGTTGGCATACTTGCGGATATGGTTGAACATCTTTTCCGGCGGGCAGTGGATGGTTTTACGGATTGCCTCGATGATCCGCTCGTTGGCCTGATGCGGCACGATCATGTCGAGCGCTTCCACGCCAATGCCGCGCATTTCGCAGGCTTCGGCCAGCATATCGATCATCTTGCGCACGGCCAGCTTGAAGACCGTAAGTCCTTCCATCTCGATGACCTTCCCGCTGCCCATGTGGGGGACGTAAAGCACCTTCTGGTCCACGCCGGCGGCGGAAAGAACGGGGCGGTTGACGAGCACGTTGACGTTGCCGCCGCGCGGTTCACAGGAGATCAGCGAAGCGGTCGCGGCGTCGCCGAAGAGCGCCAGCGTCTTCTGGTCTTCATGATTGATCATCGGCGAAAGCGTTTCGGCGGTGATGACGATGACCTTTTTCGTCGGATCGTCGCGCAGAATATCACAGGCGTTTTGCAGGGCGTACATGTAGCCGGAGCAGGCGGCGCTGATATCGTGCGCCTGCATCTGAACTTCGCCCTTGGGCGGGCTCAGTTCGTTGAGAACGCGGCAGGCGAGCGACGGCGTCATCGCCAGCGGTGTGCCGGTTGAGCAGACGATGGCATCGATGTCGGCCAGCGTCAGCTTTTCCATCTCAAGCAGATCGCGCACCGCTTTAACGGCCAGCGTTTCGACATTTTCGTCGCCGGTGATCCAGTAGCGGTTTTCGCAGCCGGTGCGCGAACGGATCGCTTCGGAATCCCACTCGCCATGTCCTTTCAGCAATTCCTCGTTGGTGATGTGGCGCGAGGCAAGTACGGTGGCGATCGAAGAAATCAAAACAGGTTTTGTTTCGACGGTTGCGGTCTTTCCAACCCTCGGAACAGTGGCAGTCCGTTTTTCAAGGATTGGGGTGCCGGGATCGTCTTTGGTGACCGGCTTTTTAATCAGATCGGTTTCTGTGGTGACGATGCGCGCCAGCGGCGTGCCGACATCGACGGAATCGCCTTCGGCGAGAAAAAGTTCATCGACCGTGCCGCTGACCGGTGATGAAATTTCCATCGTTGCTTTGTCAGCTTCGACGGAAGCGAGCAGTTCGCCCGCTTTAACGGCCTGTCCGGCTTTAACGTGCAGTTCGGTGACTTTGACCGTTTTATCGGACGGGCTGGATCCGATCGCGTTGACGGTGACGGAGCCTTCCGCTTCTTCAACCGGCTTCTGCCACGTCAGCGAGTAGCCGAGCAGTTCGGCGGCTTTGCCGAGCACGGTGCGGAACGACGGTAGCACTTGGATCTGCGTTTCAAACAGATAAGGAATGTAGGTGTCGTGCCGCGTAACGCGCGCCATCTGCACCGGCACATTCGCTTTTTCGGCGACGGTGGCCAGCACTTCGCCGCCGAGTCCGCAGGTGTGGTTGTCTTCGTGGACGACCAGCAGTCTGCCGGTCTTCTGCGCGGAGGCGATGACGGCTTCCTGATCCCACGGAACGAGCGAACGCAGATCAATCACTTCAACCGATGCTCCGGCGGCTTGAAGCGCATCGGCGGTTTTTTCGCAGAGCGGCATCGTACTGCCCCAACTGACAATCGTCAGGTCGCGGCCCGGACGGGTGACGCGTGCTTTGCCGATCGGCACGAACTGTTTCGCCGCATCGGCGGCGGCGGTGACGGAACGGTCGTTGATCAGATTTTTCGGGAAGAGGAAAACGGTCGGACGTCCGGATTCAAAGGCGGCGTTGAGCAGTCCGGCGGCGTCCGGCGCGGTGGACGGCATAAAAACATCGAGGCCGGGAATATGCGCGAAGGTGGCATCGAACGTTTGCGCGTGGTACGGGCCGAGGCCTGGACGGTAAGCTCCGCAAATCGCCATCAGAATGACCGGACATTCCCACTGCCCGTTGGTACGCCAGTAGATCGCGCCGAGTTCGGCGGCGATCTGATTGAAAGCGGGCAGCATGAAGTCGGCAAACTGAATGCAGGCGACCGGTTTTTTACCAACCATCGCCTGACCGATGGCCGCGCCGACAATCGTGGATTCGCTGAGCGGCGCGTTGATGACCTGTCCGGGGAACGCGGTGCTCAGTCCGCGCGTCAGACCGAATACATCGCCCTTCGGGTCTTCGATGTCTTCGCCGTAAAGATAAACATTGGCGTCGGCGCCGAGGCGGGCGCGGAATACTTCGCGCATCGCTTCGAGCATCGTGAGCGCATCGCCTTCGGTGCGTTTTTCGCTTTTTGCGTCGGTGAGTTTCGCTGGCAGCGGTTTTTTGGCGCGGAGTTCGACTTTTGCATTCGGCGCTTTACGGGCGGCGGCGAAGGCCGCTTCGAGCTCCTGATTGACCTCGTGTTCGATCGCTTTGAGCTGCGCTTCGGGAATACCGGCGGCGATCAGCTGTTTGGCCAGAATCAGAATCGGATCGGAGTTTTCGCGCATGTCGCGGATGTCATCCGCCGAGCGGTAGAGCGTATGGTCGTCGGCATTAGTGTGGCTGGTCAGCCGCTCGACATCGACGACGACGATCTGCGGGCCGCGGGTTTTCCGAATCTTGGAAACCGCCTCGCCGAAAACGCGGTGCGTTTCGACGACGTCGGTACCGTCGGCGCGCAGAATCGGCAGGCCGTAAAATTCTTTGGCGTCGCCGTCCGGCAGGGAATAAAAGGTGCGGCCCTTAGACTTTGTGGAAAGAGCGTAGCGGTTGTTCTGGACGACGAAGAGAACGGGGAGTTGCGAGCGGACCGCTTCGGCGACTGCTTCGAAAAATTCGCCTTCCTGCGTGCCGCCATCGCCGATACCGCAGTAGACGATATCGTTGCCGTCCTTGATGGCTTGCGCCACACCGACGGCTTGCAACGTGTTAGTGCCGACGCCGGTCGGGGCTCCGAGCAGGTTTAGTTTCCGGTCGCAGGCGAAGCCGGGCATGTTGCGGCCTTCGGAAGGCGATCCTGTTTTTCCGAGCAGCTCGAGCAGTAAATCCTTCTGGGTCACGCCGCGGGCGAGCATCAGAGCCCGGTCGCGGTAGTGGCAGTGGAGCCAGTCCGTTGCCGTCAGATGGGGCGCCAGCGCCGCCATGACTTCATGGCCGGAAGAGGGGACGTAGAAAAAAGCCTCGCCGCGCTGGGCGGCATCTTCCTGAACGACGTCGGCTTTGCGCGACGCGAGCATGTGACGATAGAGGCCGGTAAAAAGTTTGGTATTGAGTTTATCCATGTGTGCCGAAGTTCTTTAAATGGTGCGGCCATAGTAGGTTGCCACTCCGGTCAGGTCGAATAAATTTTGCCGTTCCTTCATAGTTTTACCGCCCTGGGCGGCAGAAGTTCCAAGGCTTGGAAGCGCACCCGACAGAAGTCTTGTTAAAGGTGGAGAATTCGTTTAGCTTGCCCCGAATATAATTGGGAGCCGCATGAAACAAAAACTGATCCTACTGACCGTTCTTCTCGCCGCACTATCCGCCTTTTCCTCCGAATACTACGTGGATGCCTCCCGTCCGGATGACAGCGGTGCGGCGACGAACTGGGCGACGGCGAAGCAAACCATTCAGGCAGCGGTGGACGTAGCGACCGACGGGGACACGGTGCTGGTCACCAACGGAGTTTATGACATCGGCGGTGCGATTGCTCCGGAATACTTGCCTGGATGGGGCAATATGCTGACAAACCGTGTTTGCGTCACCAATGCAATTACGGTGCATAGTGTCAATGGTGCGGATGTAACGGTTATTCAGGGAGCTTCGGACCACGGAACGAACGGCCCGACAGCGGTACGCTGTGTATATCTACTATCTGGTGCTGCTATGGAAGGCTTTACGCTTCAGGGTGGGCACACACACGCGAAAGATGGTTGGTACTACGATAAAATGGGAGGTGGCGCTCTTATTTTTACCAACTCTACACTCACTAAGTGCATACTGCGCGGAAATACTGCTGAGTATTCTGGGGGCGGCGCATGCTGTCTAGGTGGCGGAACACTGAATAACTGTACGTTGATTGGTAACACTACAGCGGGAGAAGGAGGCGGCGCGATTTGCTGGGGAAGTGGAATGCTGAGTAACTGCAGCATAGCCGAAAACGCTGCAACAGTCGGCGGTGGAGTAATTTTGCTAAATGGAGGGATGCTCAGAAACTGTAGGTTAACTGGAAATATTGCAACAACTGGCGGCGGAACTTTTTCAAGCGGGGGAGTATTAGATAGCTGTACACTAACTGGGAACACTGCAATGTACGGCAACGGGTTGTATCTTACTAATACTGTTGTAAATAATAGTATTATATGGGGGGACGACATTATAATAGCAGCAGGTAGTACGAACGTTGTGTTTCGTTACACCTGTTCATCTTCTCTTCAGTTTGGCAAAGGCAACATCTGCGCTGACCCACTGTTTGTCGACAGTGTAAACAGTAATTTCCAATTGCAGGCGGGCTCGCCTTGTATAAATGCCGGGCATAACAGCTACGTTTCTTCCGAGAGCGATTTAGAAGGTAATCCGCGCGTTGTTGGCGGGGTGGTTGATATGGGCGCGTATGAAAATCAAACTGCTGGGACGGATGCTGACAATGACGGCATGGATGACCTATGGGAACTGAATCAGTTCGGCGGACGGCATTTCGCCGCTCCGGATACGATCTGTTTGAACGGTGTGAACACGATTCGCGAAGCGTATATCGCCGGGCTTGATCCCAACGATGCGGCGGCCTTCTTTGAAATGGACGGGGATTGTACCGCCGAAAAGAGTGTTCTTTGGTGGAACGCGACCTCCGGGCGCGTTTATTCTGTCTATTTTTCCACCAACCTGATGAACGGCTTCCAACCTTTGGAAACCAATATTCCGTGGACGGCGGGCGCTTTCACCGACAGCGTTCACAACGCGCAGAGACAGCTTTTCTATAAGGTTGATGTTCAATTGGCGCCGTAATCCCGGAGAGATTCGGTTGATCTTCGGTTTTTATTACCGCGCCCGCCGTGCGCGGCTACAGAAAATCTTTCTCACTGTGGGTGCCTGTCACGCCGCAGCGTGAAACGCGAAGGAGGACGGACGGGCTCCGGTGAGCGCAGTCGAACCGTGGCCGCGCCTTGTACCAAGCATCATGGGTATTTGGTATCATAGCGGCCCGCCCGCCAATAATAAATTTTCCAAGGATTGGAAAATTTGAGACCGTCCTTGCCAATGGCTGAGGCGAAACAATTTTTACCGATGACTCGTGCGGAGATGAAGGCGCGTGGCTGGGACGAGCTGGATGTGCTGATTATCACCGGCGATGCCTATATTGACCATCCGGCGTTCGGCGCGGCGGTGATCGGCCGCGTGCTGGAGGCCGACGGCTGGCGCGTCGGCATTATCGCCCAGCCGGACTGGACGAAGCCAGAGTCGCTGACGGTGATGGGCCGTCCGCGTCTGTTTTGCGGAATCACGGCAGGCAATCTCGATTCAATGCTTTCGCACTACACCGCCGCACGGCGCAAGCGCAAAGAGGATTCCTATACGCCGGGCGGTGCGGTTGGTAAGCGGCCCAATCTGGCGGGCATGGTTTATACGCAACTGGCGAAGAAGGCGTTTCCGGGAGTGGTGGCGGTACTTGGCGGCATCGAGGCGAGCCTGCGGCGCACGGCACATTACGATTACTGGCAGGATAAGTTGCGTCCCTCCATCTTGCAGGATTCGAAGGCCGATATTCTGGTTTACGGCATGGGCGAAAGGGCGATCCGCGAAATTGCCCGCCGGATTGATGGTCAAAAACCGCTGGATGCAATCCCCGGAACGGCGCGGCTGCTCGGCGGTAAGGAATCGGCGGAACACGATTTTTCGAAAAGCGTCAAACTGCCGTCGTTTGAAGAATGTCTGGCGGATAAAAAAGCGGTGCTGGAACTGACGCGGCTGACTGAGCGTGAACAGAATCCGTTTACCGGAAAACCGCTGATCCAGTTTCACGGAGCGCGCGCCGTGCTGATTGAGCCGCCGGCGAAGCCGCTGACGACGGCGGAAATGGACCGCGTTTATGAACTGCCGTACATGCGGCTGCCGCATCCTTCCTATAAAGAGCCGGTTCCGGCGTTCACGATGATTAAGGAATCGGTGACGGTGGTGCGCGGTTGCGGCGGCGGTTGCACTTTCTGCGGACTAGGATTGCATCAGGGCCGTTTTCTGACAAGCCGTTCGGAGGAATCGGTGGTGCGCGAAGTGAAGACAATGGCGGCGATGCCGGCGTTTTCCGGCACGATCACCGACCTCGGCGGGCCGACGGCGAATTTGTATGGTTGCGCCAACGGCGTCTGCGAAGCGTGTAAAGTCTGCCGCCGCGCGAGTTGTCTTTATCCGAAAATCTGTCCGAACCTTGAGCTGGATGCAGAATCGGCGATTCATCTGATGAAGCGCGTCCGCGAACTGGAAAAGGTGAAGCACGTTTTCATACAGTCCGGCATCCGGATGGATGTAGCGCTGAGGAATCCGAAATATATCCGCGAGCTGGCGAAGCATCATGTTTCCGG
This sequence comes from uncultured Verrucomicrobiota bacterium, assembly GCA_903831085.1. Lineage (GTDB taxonomy): Bacteria > Verrucomicrobiota > Kiritimatiellia > Kiritimatiellales > Tichowtungiaceae > Tichowtungia. The sequence continues at coordinate 64,539 of CAIKWE010000044.1, forward strand.
TCATCTGAAGGTGGCACCGGAACACATGCACCCGAATGTGCTGAAAAAAATGCGCAAGCCGGGGCCGGAGACGTTCTGTGAATTCCAGAAGGTGTTTGAAGAGGAAAATCGCGCGGCGGGCAAGAAGCAGTATCTGGTGCCGTATTTCATTTCGAATTTCCCCGGCTCGACCGAGGGCGAGATGAAGGCGGTCGAAAAGTTTGTGCGCGAGGAAGAGTGGAAGCTTCAGCAGGTGCAGGATTTTATTCCGTTGCCGATGACGCCCGCCGCCGCCGTTTATTATACCGGCCTCGACTACGAAACCGGCGAGCCGGTTCCCGTGGTGCGCGGGTTGGCTGAGCGCCGGACGCAAATGAAGCAGCTCCGTCCGCACACAAAACGGGGCTCCTCAAAGCGTTAGCGCTTCCAAGCCTTGGGAAAATGCGGTAGAACGATCCGGATTTCTTATGGGTAAAGCCAACGTCAATATGATCTGCGATATCGCGGAGCTGTCGTCTCTCTTTGAAAAGAGCAGCAGCCTCGACGATTTTCTGCAGTCCGCCGTGAGTGTGGTGGCCTGGCATATGCAGGCGGCTGTCTGCTCGATTTATATCTATGACGATAAAGACCGGATGCTTACACTGCGCGCCACGCAGGGACTGAGCCCGATCGCCGTCGGTAAAGTGCAGTTGCGGCTGGGGCAGGGACTGACCGGGCTGGCGCTTAAAGAGATGCGGCCTATCCGTGAAGGCCGCGGCGTTCAAAATCCCCGGTTCCAACCGGTCAGAGGGATTAACGAAGAGCGTTACGAGGCCTTTCTGGCGGTGCCGATTCGGCGCGGGTTGACGCGTGTCGGCGTGCTGGTGGTGCAGGACACCCAGCCGGACTATTTTGATGAAAAGGATGAGCAGGCGCTCAAGGCCATCGCGGCCCAGCTGGCCACGGTGATCGAAAACGCCAATCTGTTGCTGACGCTTCACCGGCAGGAAGAACCCGTAAAAACGGATACCCGCGCGGCACCGAAGATGATTAAGGGGCGCCCGGCCAGCGGCGGTGTGGCGCAAGGGCGGACGACGGTTCTTATTTCAGGGCACGGCGGCAGTTTTCAGTTACCGGACGGTTTGCCGAAAAATCTGACGGTGCATGATTTCGACCGCGCACTGGAGCAGACCGAGCAGCAGCTCAAAGACCTGCAGCGTCGCGCCGACGAAGAGCTTTCCGACGTGGCCCAGCTGATTTTTAGCGCGCATTTGCTGATTCTGGCGGACGAAGAATTCTCCGGCGAGATCCGTCGGCGTATTGAGGCGGGCGCACCGGCGGCGGAGGCGCTGGTGACGCTGGTGAACACGTTTATCGAAATTTTTTCCTCCAGTCCCAATCAGCGTCTGCAGGAAAAGGTGCATGACCTGAAGGATCTCGGCCACCGCCTGCTGGAGAATCTGGCTGGCGGAGACCGCGAGCGCGGCGATTACAGCGGACAGATCATTGTCGCCGATATGCTGCTGCCGTCCGATATTCTCAAGCTGGCGACCGAGAATGCGGAAGGGTTTATCGTGCAGGGCGGAGTCACTTCGCATAATGCGATCATCTGCCGCTCGCTCCAGAAGCCGATGGTGATGATTGATCCCCAGCAGTTGGAGATTCTTTGTAATCCGTGTGAACTGCTGATAGACGGTGATCAAGGCTACATCTTTATCCAGCCGTCGGAAGAGGTGCTTAAGGATTATGTCGAGCTCCGCCGCGCGGCGGTTGAGCTGGAGACCGCGCCGCCGGTCAAAGAGGAAACCCGCACGGCGGACGGCATGCGCGTTCAGCTTTTCGCCAACATCAATCTGCTCAGCGACCTGAAGATGGCGCTAAGCTTCCGCGCGGAAGGGGTCGGACTTTACCGCAGTGAGTTTCCGTTCATCATCCGCAACGCCTTTCCGTCTGAGGAGGAGCAGTATCAGGTGTACAGCCGGATTGTGGAAACGATGGGCGGACGCGAGGTGACTTTCCGAACATTGGATATTGGCGGTGACAAAGTTCTCTCCTATCAGAACGAAATAGAGGAGGCCAACCCGTTTCTGGGACTGCGCGCCATCCGCTTTTCTCTGCTGCACAAAGATATTTTTGCCGAACAGCTGCGCGCCTTCCTGCGCGCCGGGGTCGGCGGCAACACGCGCATCATGTTTCCGCTGATTTCTTCGCTCGACGAGTTTATCGAGGCGCGTGATGTGGCGCGTGACTGCATGAAGGAACTCGAGGCGCGCGGCGTGCCGTACAACCGCGATACGAAGATCGGCATTATGGTGGAGCTGCCGTCGGCTGTGGAACTGATCGAAGATTTAGCGCACGAGGTGGACTTCATGTCTATCGGCACGAACGATCTGATCCAGTACATGCTGGCGGTTGACCGGACCAATGAAATGGTTTCAAAATTATATCTGTCGCACCACCCGGCGATTTTACGCGCGATTGAGCGGGTGGCCTCGGTGGCCAACAGTCATCGCAAAGATGTTTCGATTTGCGGCGACATTGCCATGGATCCTAAAATGATTCCTTTTCTGCTGGGGGCGGGCATCACCAAACTGAGTCTGCCGCCGCGGCGGGTGTATGAAATCCAGCAGGCGATTGAAAAGGTCAGCATGGAAAAAGCAGTCTATACGACTCGCCGGATGCTGGCCGCCAGCCGCATCAGCGACGTGGAACAGATCATCAGTAGCTACAATTTTGCTCCATAATATAATAAAAGCACAAAAATGTTCCATGCTTTGACTGCATTGCCGACAACGCAACAATCGTCTAAGATTCATTAGTTTTTCTTTTAGAACTGGTTACAAATACTTTTGTCATCGTGAAATAACATCGGCACGTCTAGTGCTAAAAGGCATACCGAAGTTAAAACAGGAGGTGTGTATGATGAAGAAAAGTATAGTTGGCAGAGCCGGTCTGCTCTGCGGTTTGTTCGGCATCATGATGATGCTTGCGGGAAATGGATACGGTCAGGAAGCGGTGGCTGGCGCGGTTGCGGCCGCGGCTGCTCCGGCATCAGCGGTCAGCGCGGGAGACACCGCGTGGGTGCTGATGAGTTCCGCTCTGGTGTTGCTGATGACTCCGGGACTCGCGTTCTTCTACGGCGGTTTGGTTCGTAAAAAGAACGTCCTCTCGATTCTGATGCAATGCTTCATGGTGATCTGTCTGATCACTCTGCAATGGGTGCTGTTTGGCTACAGCTTGGCCTTTGGTCCGGATGTGAAGGGCTGGATCGGCAACCTGAGCTGGGCGTGCCTGAAAGGTGTCGGCGCGGAGCCGTTCACGAATTATGCCGCGACGATTCCGCATTCGGTGTTCATGATCTTCCAAGCCATGTTCGCCGTGATTACGCCGGCGCTGATTCTTGGCGCCTTCGCGGAGCGGATGAAATTCTCGGCGTTCTGCGCATTCATCCTGCTGTGGGCCACGCTGGTCTATGACCCGGTCGCCCACTGGGTCTGGGGTCTGGGCGGTTTTCTGTCGCGCTTTGACGCGGCCGGCAACGCAGTGCCCGGAGCACTGGACTTCGCCGGCGGTACCGTAGTGCATATTAATGCCGGGATTGCCGCGCTCGCGGCGGCTCTGGTTATGGGCAAGCGGGTCGGACCGACTTCTCCGCCGCACAGTCTTCCGTTTGCCGTACTGGGCGCCGGGTTGCTGTGGTTCGGCTGGTTCGGATTCAATGCCGGCAGCGCGCTGGCCGCCAATGGACTGGCAGCGAATGCCTTCATAGCCACTCATGTGGCGACGGCAATGGCCGGACTGACCTGGGCGATCTGCGACTGGCTGTGGCATAAGAAGGCCACGACGCTGGGTATGATCACCGGCGCGGTTGCGGGTCTTGTGGCCATCACACCGGCTTGCGGTTTCGTATCGCCGATGAGCGCCATCTGGATCGGCGCTGGCGCTTCGATCATCTGCTTCATCGCGGTGACGTTTATCAAGGCCGTCTTCAAATATGACGACACACTGGATGCCTTCGGCGTGCACGGTGTGGGCGGTATCTGGGGCGCGCTGGCGACCGGTATCTGGGCCGAGAAATCGGTCGGCGGATTTGACGGTCTGCTGCACGGCAACCCGGGACAGTTCCTGATTCAGCTCAAAGCGGTTCTGGTCACGATGGTCTACTCGTTCGTCGTGTCGTTCGTCCTGCTGAAGCTGGTGGACAAAATCATCGGTCTGCGTGTTACCGAACACGAAGAACGGGTGGGGCTGGACCTGACTCAGCACAAAGAAGCCGGTTATACAACGATTGACTAAACTGAAAGGAATAAAACCATGAAATACATAGTCGCAATTATTCAACCCGATCGTTTGGATTCGGTGCTCGATCTGCTCGAGAAGAAGGAAATTCACCTGGTGACCGTTTCCAATGTCATGGGACGCGGCCGGCAGAAAGGTATCGCGGCGGTTTACCGCAGCCACAAGGAGGTCGGAAGCCTTCTGAAAAAAGTGAAGCTGGAAATCGTCGTCAACGAAGAGTTCGTGAAGCCGACGGTCGAAGCCATCACGGAAGGCGCGCGGACTGGAGAGATCGGGGACGGAAAGATATTCGTCCTGGAACTGAAAGAGTGCCTGCGCATACGAACCGGAGAGACCGGCTCTGTCGCCATCGGCTGATGAATTAAAGGAAGAATGCGTCCGCGCGGTTCGCACGGGGAAAGGGACCGCCGGACGCACTCAGGATAAAAATTGAAAGGGAGAAAATGAAAACAGGAACTATGAAAAAAAGAATGATGATGGTAATGGCTGTGGCTCTGGCCGCAGGGGTTGTCAAAGCGGCGGATGTGAGCGCTACGGCGGATTTTGCCAGCGCCTACGTTTTCCGCGGGTATACACTTAATGACGGGCTCGTGTTTCAGCCCGGCGCGAAAATCTCCGGATTCCCGATTCCAGCGGAATACGGATCTATCGCGGTCGGCACCTGGGCGAACTACGACATTGGGGATTACCACGGAGCAAAGAAAAAAAATGAGTTCTCGGAAATCGATTATTACGCAACCTACACGCTGCCAGTGAAGGTGGTTGATCTCAGTGCGACCTACACCGAGTATACTTATCCTAACAGCACAAGCGAAGCGGACAGGGAAGTGGCCCTGAGCGTTGGTAAGGCAATTGGCGAAACCGGACTCTATCCGTCCCTCACCGTCAATTACGGGCTGGACGGTCTGGTTCAGGAAAACTGGTATATTCAAGGTGGTCTCGACTATACCAAAAAGCTGACGGAAGCGATTACTCTCTCTACCGGCGTGAAGGTTGCCTATTTGGTCAATCATGCTGGTAAAGACGGCTTCAACGATGCAACGGCTAAAATCGGACTGAGCTATGCCCTGACCCAAAACTGGGCCATCAACGCTTCGTTGAATTATGTCGCGCAGCTGAATGACGAAGTGCTGGCGGATACACCGGCCGGAGAGCCTTCGACCAGCGGCACTTTCGGATACGACACGCCCGTCTTTGGAACACTCGGCCTCTCCTGCAACTTCTAAGACGGAAGGAGTTTGTTGCAGAAAACCCGCCCCGGAATTCCGGGGCGGGTTTATTTTTCCAAACCTTGGAAAAAATGCGTCCAGACATTGGAAGCGGCGTTGAGGGCGCGGGCGCGGTGTGAGATTTTATTTTTCACCTCGGCAGGCAGTTCGGCGAAGGTCTGGTTGTAGCCGTCCGGAACGAAGAGCGGATCGTAGCCGAAGCCCTGATTGCCGCGCAGCTCTTCGATAATCCGGCCCTGCACAGAACCTTCGACCGTCAGCGGCTTCTCGCCGGGCAGGGCGAGCGCGATGACGGTGCGGAACCGCGCGCGGCGGTTCGGGTTCCCGGCGAGTTCGCGCAGAAGTTTTTTGTTGTTGTCCGCATACGTACAGCCTTCGCCGGACCAGCGGGCCGAATAAACTCCCGGTTCCCCGTTCAGCGCTTCGACTTCCAGTCCGGAGTCGTCGGCCAGCGCGGGCAGTCCGGTGGCCTGACAGATCTCGACCGCCTTTTTAATCGCGTTGGCCTCCAGCGTGTCGCCGTCCTCAACGACATCGGGGATGTGAGGAAAATCGAAGGCGGAGCAGACTTCCAGACCCTGGAAATTAAAGATGGCGTGAATCTCTTCGAGCTTATGCGGATTGCGTGTGGCGATGACCAGTTTCATGGCGCGGAGTGTGAAAGTTCAGCGTGCAGAGTTCAAGACCAGCTTAATTCAAATATGCGCTTGCGCACGGTGGGTGGAGAAGTTATGTTTTTCGGCCTTTCCCGCGCTCGGGTGGTGAAATTGGTAGACACGCCAGCTTGAGGTGCTGGTGGCCGTAAGGCCTTCGGGGTTCGAGTCCCCGCTCGAGCACCAACTTGAAAAAACCGCTCTCCTTCCGGAGAGCGGTTTTGTGTTTTTACGGTCTCATTCCGCTTTGATGTCGATGGTGCGCGCCTTGCTCTTTTCCGGTTCGGTCTTCGGAATGGTGACAGTCAGCACACCTTTCTTAAAGGTCGCATTGACCTTGCCGGCATCGACTCCTGAGCCGAGTTGCAGCGAGCGCTGGAAGCGACCGTAACTGCGTTCGGATATGTAGCAGTTTTTCTTTTTGGTTTCTTCCTCTTTTCTCTTTTCACCTTTGATGGTGAGGACATTGTCCTGCAGAGTCAGTTCGATATCTTTTTCGTCCATTCCCGGCAGTTCAGCATCCACGACGATCGCGCTGTCGGTTTCAGAAACTTCAAACCGCGGCGCAATCAAACCGGCCTGACGCTGCACATTGGATCCCCCGAAGAAATCTTCCAGGAGATCGTCAATGGATCGGTGCAACAGGCCCGCATCCCATATCGAGGGATAGCTTTCATTCCTTCTGGCTGGCCATAACATGGCACACCTCCTTTTTTTGTCCGGAACCCCATGTCCCGGATCCGGTTTCTGAAAAAGCATCGGACGTGCCAGATAGGAGAAAGGGCTTAAGTGAATGACTTACGAAAATTTCTTCCGCGCTGACGGGTCAGAAATTCACAGTACTTCTGTCACGGTGTGACGGAAATTAACAAGGCACTTACCAGGTCAGCGTGAGCGAAACGCCTGCGAATCGTCCGGGCGGGCGCTGGCCGGGGAATGTCTGGAAGTCATCGTCCCACGCATTGTTCAGCAGGAAAGCAAGCGTGGCGTAATCGGCCTTCGGCGGCGTGAAGCGCACGACGAACGAGCTGTCGGTTCCGAACTGTCCGTTTTCGCGCACTTCATTATCAGTCTGCCAGCGAAGCGACTGCACGGTGCCGATCTCGATCGGTTTGACCGGGCGCCAGAGCAGCGAGGCCTGCGCAAGGTGCTCGGGATAATCAAGCGCATAGCGCGAGGCGTAAGCGTCGAGGTCATCGGCGGTCTTGTTTTTATAAATCCAAGTGTAGGCGAATTGCATTTCGACATTTTGCGCCGGATACCAGCCGAGCTTGGCTTCGGTGCCGTACGTATCAAGCGTGCCGATGTCCGTCGCGATCCAGCGGATCGGCGCGGCCGCTGTCATCCAGTCGATCGTGTTTTTTGAACGCCGGTGGAACGCGGCGACCTTCCAGTCGGCGTGTTCCGACGGAATTCCTTTGAAGCCGGCCTCCGTCTGCTGTTCGGTTTGGGGCTCGAGTCCCGCGGCGCCGAGACTGGACGGCGAGTTATAGTTCAGTTCGGTGTAGGAAGGCTGTCGAACCGTTTCAGTGTAGGACGCAAACGCGGTCAGGTTGTCTGAGAGCAGATATTCCGCGCCCGCTTGCGGCAGGTAATAGGGCGATTCGCCGTCTAAAAATTCGGTGCGCATGCCGGCGGTAAGCTTCAGCCGATCGCCCTGCCACTGGGGTAGTAGCGAAATTCCGCCGCAGGTCCGGCTGTGGTCACCCAGACCGGTGGAGAGATCTTCTCCGGAGCTGTCGATCTGCTCTTGATCCACATCGGCGCGCCAGCCGACCGCCCAGCCGTTCACTTGCATTGTGCGTCCGTCGAAAAAGGCCGAGCTGATTCGCGAGCGGGAGTGATTGATATAATCCCGGCTTGAGCTGGTTATATGCGAAAAATAGTCATCGTTAAACTCGCGCCAGGAAACGCCGCCGCGCAGATAGTCCGCGTTCAGATCGCCTTTACGTGCGGCGAGGTAAACGAGCGTATCCTGTGTTTCTTCTGTGGTCGGGTTTGCCGGATTGGCTCCGTAATAGCCGGTCGCGCCGAACTCTTTTTTCTGATGCGCGGCGAGAAGGTCAACCTGCGTATCATCTTCGCGGTACTGCATATGGCCGCCGACGTAATCTCGGTCGTAGTCGTTGTCCTTATAGTCAACGCCTTCTGCTGATTCGCGACCGGCGAAGACTCCGATGCCGAGATGATCGGTCAGCATCTGCTGCACCAGCGCGCTTTGCCAGTCGCGGTGATCCGAGCCGACCCCTGCTTCCACCTGTCTTTTTCCAATGATCGGAAGCAGACCGAAGCCGACCGTGCCGGTGAGGTGTCCGCCCTGATTATCGAGGCCGGTCAGAACCGACGGACGCGAAAGCATCACGGCGGGCACCGGCAGTTCAGCGTTAAAATGTTCTGTTTGCGGATTACGCAATGTCATCCCGCCCAGCGAAAGACCCGCGCCGCTGAACGTGCTGCCACGAATCGAAAGATCGTTCTGCGAACCGCCTTGCGAATTAAGCACCACACCCGGCTCGGCGCGCAGCACCTCATGAATCGCCGCGTTACCGGCCGTCTGCGCCGCCGCCGTCACCACAATCGGCGGAATGTTGGTCGAAAGCTCTTCGGAATAAAGAGCTCCGGCGGTGAAAAGAGCCGCAGTTGCGATGAAAATTGTCTTCATAATATTTTCCCGGAACGTATGCTCTCAACGTTCAGGTTTTGAGCCGGACAACCTACCCGAACAGGCGGGGAAGTCCAATATTTTTAACAGGTAGAAAGGATCCTTCATGAACAGCGACAGAGTCAAAAAAGGAATGGAACGCGCGCCCCACCGCAGTCTGATGCACGCCACCGGACTGACCGATGCGGATATCAAAAAACCGTTCATCGCCGTCTGCAACTCCTTCAACGAAGTGATTCCCGGTCACGTTCATCTCAATCAGGTCGGACGTCTTATCTGCGACGCGATTCGCGAAGCGGGCGGCACGCCGCGCGAGTTCAATGTGATCGGCGTGTGTGATGGAATCGCGATGGGCCACGAAGGAATGAAATTTTCTCTGCCGAGCCGCGAGCTGATCGCCGACAGCGTCGAAACGATGGTTCAGGCGCATGCTTTCGATGCGATGATCTGTATTCCTAACTGCGACAAGATTGTTCCCGGCATGCTGATGGGCGCGGTTCGCTGCAATATCCCGACCATCTTCGCCAGCGGCGGCCCGATGGCGGCCGGACGGTTGGAAGACGGCCGCGTGGTCGACCTCATCAGCGTCTTCGAAGGCGTTGCGCAGTGCAAGGCCGGTAAAATGAGCGAAGAGGATTTGCTCAAGCTCGAATGCGCGGCCTGTCCCGGCGCCGGTTCCTGCTCCGGTATGTTCACAGCCAACTCAATGAACTGCCTGTGCGAAGCGATCGGCATGGCGCTGCCCGGCAACGGTACGCTGCTTGCCATCGAGCCCGCCCGTCACGAACTTTGGAAAGAAGCCGCGCGCCGCGCCGTTGCGATGGCAAAGGCCAACGGCCCGAAACCACGCGATGTCATCACACGCGACTCCATCGACAACGCCTTCGTGCTCGATATGGCGATGGGCGGCAGCACCAACACCGTTCTGCATACGCTCGCCGTCGCCAATGAAGCGGGTATCGCCTACGACCTCGAACGCATCAACCAGCTCTCTAAAACCACGCCGAACATCTGCAAAGTTTCGCCGTCGTCGAGTTTTCATATCGAAGACGTGCGCGACGCCGGCGGCATCAGTGCCATCCTTGGCGAGATCAGCCAGATCAAAGGACTGCTCAAACTCGACTGCCCGACCGTCAGCGGAAAAACGCTTGGCCAGAACATCGCCGGAGCCGTCAGCAAAAACGAAAAGTGCATTCACAAAGTCGCAGACGCCTACAGCAAGCAGGGCGGACTCGCCATTCTGCGCGGCAACATCGCCGCCGAAGGCGCGGTGGTGAAGAGCGCGGGCGTGGATCCGAAGATGCTCGTTCATAAAGGCCCGGCGGTTATCTTTGAATCGCAGGAAGAAGCGTGCGAAGGAATTCTCGGCGGCAAAGTCAAAGCGGGCGACGTTGTTGTCATCCGCTACGAAGGGCCGAAGGGCGGACCCGGCATGCAGGAGATGCTCGCGCCCACCAGCTACATCATGGGGCAGGGGCTCGGCGACAAAGTCGCGCTCATCACCGACGGACGGTTCAGTGGCGGAACGCGCGGCGCCTGCATCGGCCACGTCTCGCCCGAAGCGGCGGAAGGCGGGCCGATCGGCCTGCTCAAAACCGGCGACCTCATCGAAATTGATATTCCAAACCGCAAACTGCACGCCGATGTTTCCGACAAGGAATTCGCCACGCGCAAAAAATCGTGGAAGAAGCCCGCGCCGCGCTACACCACCGGCTGGCTCGCCCGCTACGCTTCGCTCGCCACCAACGCCAGCAACGGCGCGGTGCTGAAAACGCAGTGCGACGTCTGCGACGTGTAACAGTTAGCGCTTCCAAACATTGGAAAAAGAAAAAGGAGGTCTCATGAAAAAACAGTCTGGCTTCATTCTCGTATGTTTGACTCTGGCGACACTGGTTCAGGCTCAGAACATTCAGCTTCCCGCGCCGCAGAAGACCGGCGGGATGCCGCTGATGGAAGCGCTTAACGCGCGGCAGACCCAGCGCACTTTTTCAGCGAAGCCGCTGAGCGATCAGCAACTGGCCGATCTGCTTTGGGCCGCCTTCGGGATCAATCGTCCGGACGGAAGACGCACCGCGCCGAGCGCCCGCAATATGCAGGAGATCAGTATTTATGTCGCGCTGCCGACGGGGCTTTATCTTTATCAGGCGCAGTCGAATATGCTGGAGAAGATTCTGGATCAGGACATCCGCGCTCAAACCGGCAAACAGCCGTTTGTAAAAATCGCGCCGGTCTGTCTGATTTTCGTGTCCGACTACGACCGCATGAAAAATCAGGCGGAATTCTACTCCGCCACCGACACCGGCTATATCAGTCAGAATGTTTACCTCTTCTGCGCCTCCGCCGGACTGCACACGGTCGTTCTCGGCTCGGTGGATAAAGAGGCGTTACAGACTGTTATGAAGCTCAAGCCGACTCAGCACGTCATTCTGACCCAGCCGGTTGGCCTTCCGCCGGAATCCGCCGCCGGAAATTAAATTTCAATGCCGGTAAACTTGCGCAGCAGGAGGCCGACGAAGAAACTGATCGCCGCCACGCTGAGACTCAGGATGGTCATTTCCATAAACCGTTTACGGAAATTCAGGTCTTTGGCGACGGCGATGTAATAGTTGAACGAGGCGATAACCAGCACACTAAGCATCAGCGTGATTCCCAGGCAGACATAGTAGTTCTTGAAAATCAGGTAGGGCGCAATCAGCACCAGCACGGTGATAAAATAAGCCACGCCGGTGTAAACCGCCGCTTTCACTGGATGCTGTTCTGTTCCTTCCGCCTGAGTCGAAAAATATTCTGATACCGCCATCGAAAGTCCGGCGGCGATGCCGGCGATCAAGCCCGTCAGCGCGATCAGTTTCGTGTTCTGCAGCGCCAGCGTGAAGCCGGCCAGCGTTCCGGTCAGCTCCACCAGCGCGTCGTTGAGTCCCAGCACAATCGAACCGGTATAGCGCAACCGCTCCTCATCGATCATGCCGATCAGCTCCTGCTCGTGGTCGTTTTCGTCAGCGGCTATCAAACCGGCTGGCTCAAATTCAGTTTTGTATTTGCCGTAACTTTCCTGTGCGCCGACTTCGCCCGCTTCCATCAGCTTAATGCCGAACGTCAGGCCGAACATCCGCGCGATGGTGACATATTTCCAAACCTTGAAACGATCCGGCGCGGCATCCTGTCCGGTTGCCTTTTTCAACTGTTCATAATGCCGCAGTTCGTCGGCGGCGATGCGGTTCAGCACCTCGCGGTTCGCGGCATCTTTTGTCACGGCTGCCAGCCGGAGGTAGATGTGGTACTCCGTGATCTCGTTGCGCTGAAACACGAGAAACTGCTTCTTAGTCGAATCGCTGATATTCATGCTCGGCAGTATAGCGGTTTTTCAAATCTTGGAAACTCCCGCCTTCGTTTTCCTTCGTTACCTTCTGTAAAACCTCTTACAGACTCCACGGCAGGCGGCCGGGCGAGTTTTTGTCGAGCTGACCCGAAGCGAGCAGGGCATCGAGCTGGGAGAGCAGGCGACCCTTGTCTTTCGGAAAGCGCGCTTCGAGAGGAACAATGTTCGACGAATGGTCGGCGCGGAAAACGGTCTGCTCCAGTTCCAAACCTTGGATCATTTCGCGAAGTTCCGCCACGGCATCGTATTCCGTAATCATTTTAAAACCGCTGTGGTAAAGCGACGTGTTAGGCGTCGTCACTAAACGAAGAGCCGACAGCAGGCGCGGCTGCATTTGGTTCACCGCTTCTGCCGTGGCGCGGGCATGTTCGAGCGACCGTTCTTTACCTGCCAGACCGATCAAGACCATCACCGACATCCGTAATCCTGCCGACTGCGCGCGAAGCCCCGCTTCGATCATCTCTTCGGCGGATTCGCGTTTATTAACCGCACGCAGCGTTTCGTTATCGCCGCTTTCCAGTCCCATGTAGAGAGTGTGCAGTTTCAGTTCTTTCAACCGGCGGAGTTCATCGTCGGTTTTGGCGAGAATGGATGCACCGTTGGCGTAAACGCTGACGCGTGCCAGACCTTGGAACTTTTCATTCAGCGAAACCAGCATCGTTTCCAAGGTTTGGAAATCGAGGTGCATCACATCGCCATCCGCCAGAAAAATCCGCCGCGCGTCCGGCCACTGTTTCCAGGCCTTGCCAGCCGCTTGCGAGTGCAAGCGAGCGACGCGGGAAAATTCCCGTTCCGCCTTTTCCAGACCTTGGAACTTATACGGCACGCCTTTGTACATTCCGCAGAAGGTGCAGCCGTTCCACGGACAGCCGTCCGCCACGCGGATAATCAAACTGTCCGCTTCTGCCGGCGGGCGGAACAGCGTATGGCTTCGTTCGAACATGCCTATCAAAATAGCAGGATATTTTTGATTTGAAACTTTTTGATGTTGGCCGCGGATATAATCCTTCAAATTTAAACCTCCGTGTGGTTGACTCCCGCGATGAGAAAGTACGGAGTTTTTCCTTTTGCGGTATTTCTGGGAGCCTTTCTGCTTTTTCAAATTCAGCCGCTGATCGGTAAATATTTTCTGCCGTGGTTCGGCGGATCTCCGTCCGTTTGGATGACCTGTCTGATGTTTTTTCAACTGCTCCTGTTGGGCGGGTATACCTACGCCCATCTTCTGCAACGGTTTGCTCCGCGCCGGCAGGTGCAGATACATCTCAGTTTGCTGGCCCTCGCTTTGGCGGGCGGTGCCGCACTTTATTTTGTGTGGGGGAGTCCCATTCTTCCCTCCATCAACTGGCGTCCGGAGACCGTCAGTCATCCAGGCTGGAATATTTTCCGGCTGCTGCTCATCAGCATCGGAGCGGCATACTTTCTTCTTTCAACCAGCGCCTCTTTGTTGCAGGCCTGGTTCCATCGGGCGGAACCTTCCCGCTCGCCGTATGTTTTTTATGTCGTCTCCAATATTGCCGCCATACTGGCTCTGCTAAGTTATCCTTTTCTGATTGAGCCGGCATTTACACTTAAGACACAGGCCCTGCTGTGGAGCGGCGGCTTTGCCGCCTATGTGATTTTGTGTCTGCTGTCCGCCCGGCGAGTGTGGCCGATTCTGACCGTGGAGAAGGATGATGCAGCGGCCGGCGATGAAAGGAATCCCGGCTGGAAAAGCTATCTAAACTGGATCGCGCTGGCCGCATGCGGTGTTCTGGCGCTGATGGCGATCACAAACCAGATGACGCAGGATATCCCCCCGGTGCCATTTTTGTGGGTTCTGCCGCTGGTTCTGTATTTATTGACCTATATCATCGGCTTTGTAGACCGGCTTTCCGGCATGCAGAAATATTACATATTTCTGATTCCCCTCGCCGGCCTGGCGGCGTGGTACCTGGCTCACAAGGGGGTCAAACTTGAAATCGGCAAACAGATTGCCGGATACGGATTTATTCTCTTTTCCATCTGCCTCTTTTGTCATAACGCTCTTTACCGCTGTAAACCGCAGCCGCGCCACTTAACCGGCTTTTATCTTTCTATTTCGCTGGGCGGGGCCTTGAGCGGAATTTTTGTGGCGATCATTGCCCCGCAGATTTTCCAGCTATACTGGGAATATCAGCTCGGCCTCATTTTTGCGGCGGTGCTGGCCGTCGTCTCGGTTTATTCCGACAAACGGAATCCGCTTTATTTAATCCGGCACGGACTGTGGCTGGGCGTGATGGCGCTGGCATTTTATATTTGCCAGGACAGCATCAAGAGATCCAGTTCAGCGGTTTATATGGGGCGCAACTTTTTTGGAAGCATTGCCGTCCGGCGGTATGACGTGAGCATCAGCTCCGTCAAAGGAGAGGAATCTTTTCCGTTTTTCTCAATGGATCACGGGAGAATCAAATACGGCCTGCAAATAAATGGTTCAGAATTTAGAGATCGGCCGACCACCTATTATGGTGAAAGCAGCGGAGCCGGGCTGGCGCTTTTAAATCACCCTAGACGCATTCGCGGCGAACCGATGCGTGTCGGGGTGCTTGGAATGGGCGTCGGTACGTTGGCCGCTTATGGAAGAGCCGGCGATGTATACCGGTTCTACGAAATTAATCCGACCGTGATCCAGCTGGCCCGGGATTCCCGGTGGTGGTTCTCCTATCTGAAAAATTCCCGGGCGGAGATCCAGGTCGTTGAAGGGGACGGGCGGATCAGTCTGGAGAACGAACTGAAAAAAGGTTCCGATGAATACGATGTTCTTGTTCTGGATGTTTTCAGCGGAGATCAGGTTCCGATCCATATTTTAACAAAGGAAGCTTTTGATATTTATCTGAAGCATCTGGCGAAAGGCGGCGTTCTCGCGGTTCATATCACCAGTCGTTATCTGGATCTTCTCCCTGTGCTGATTCAGGCGAAAAACCATTTCAATCTGTATGCCGCTTACATTGATGACAAGCCGGAGGCGCAGATGTGTGACCCCTCAGTCTGGGTTCTGTTCAGCCGTGACAAACAATTCATGGAAAAGCCGGCGATTGCCCGCGCCGATTCACTTGGGAGCCATCCGGTTCGGACGATCCGTCTGTGGACTGACGACTATGCCAATCCGCTGGGTGTAATAAGAGAGTAGAACGATACGGCGCTTTTCTGTGGCCGACGCTTTTCCGTGGTTTGTTATTGCCACTTGTGCTTGGGATAGCGGCGGGAAAGCGACTTGCGCAGTTCCGGATAGGCGGTGCGCCAGAAAGACTCCAAATCCTCGGTGATCTGAACGGGCCGTTTGTTCGGCGCGAGCAGTTCGACGACCAGCGGGATTCTGCCAAACGCGATACACGGCGTTTTGCTCATGCCGAAGAAATCCTGAATCATGGCGGAGAGCACCGGCTTGTGTCCGGCTTCGTAGCGGATGCGCGCGCGGTGACCGGTCGGCATTTTGAAGCGGTCCGGCATTTCTTTTTCAATCCACTGCTGTTGCTGCCAGGTCAGCCAATCGTGCACGACCGCTTTAACATTGGCCTCGCGCAAATCTTTACGACAGACCGCGCCGAGGCAGAGTGCTTCGAGCATGGCGCGCCGCGCTGCTTCGTCGATCACCGGAATCTCTTTGTCGGGGCACCATTGCGCCAGCAGGTTGACGCGCAGAATCCAGCTTTCGATTTCCTCGTCCCAGCCGGGAATATCGAGATTACCTTTGAGTACTTCGCTTGCGAGGACGGCGGCGGCCTCATCGGGTTTCGGATCGTGGGTGATGGAAGAATCGAGCGCGAGGTCACGGAACATCCTGCGCCGCTCGACGACAACCCGCTTGATCGAGGTGTCGTACTGCGGTGAGCGCGCTTCGTGAAAATCTTCCGGGAACAGCTCTTCGAGCCATTCTTCCTGCACGGCGGTGGCGAGGTTGAGCAGTACGCCGGTCTGACCGCGCGTCTGACCGATCTCGGTGATTTCAGCGGCGACGAACAGTTCCGCGTCGCGGATAACGCTTTCGCGGGCGAGTTCGCCGGTGCGGCCGTGAACGAGATCACAGCGCAGAGTTCCTTTGTCACAGCGCCTGGCAAGCTGATCGGAAAAAGCGGTCAGGATGCACTTCTGCAGAAATTCGTCTTCCGGCGCGCCGTTGTTGATTTTGAGTCCCTGCTGTTCAGCGATTTGCAGGAACCGTTCGTAAAGCGGTTTCACCTGCCGCGCGGCGGCGGCATGGATGCCGAGTTCGCGGCAGGCGCCGGTGTTGTAGTTGTTTTTATCAGCAAAGCTCCAGGCGCGCATCAGCCGTTTAAAGTCGGAACAGTCATCATCGCCGAGCAGATCGTCGCGCTGTCCGCGGACTTCTTTACCTTTATTGCGTTCAAGAATTCCTTTGCCTTGCGTCAGCGCGGCGATCAGGCAGGCTTGCCGCACGCAGTGATATTGATCGGCGGCGAGCAGCATACGGGCGTAGCGCGGATGCATCGGAAACTGCACCATCCGTTCGCCGGTTCTGGTCAGCTTACCGTGATGGTTGAGCGCGCCGAGGTCTATGAGCAGGGTGAGGGTGCGCGCCAGCGAAACGGGGTCTGGTTTTTCCAACCATCGGAAACCTTCCACATCGTCGATGCCGCCTGCCTTCAGCGTCAGCACGACTTCGGCCAGATCGTGCCGCAGAATTTCCGGCAGCTCCTGCGCTTTGCGAGTGGAGTGTTCCTGAAGCGTCCAGAGCCGATGACAAACGCCCGGTGCGGTGCGGCCCGCGCGGCCGGTGCGCTGGTCAGCCGAAGCTCGACTGATCCGTTCGACCATCAGCGTGTCGATGCCGCGGTTGGGATCGTAGCGCGCGATGCGGGCGAGTCCGCTGTCGATGACGACGCGGATGCCGTCGATGGTGATCGACGTTTCAGCGACGTTGGTGGCGACGACCACTTTACGTCCGTTACCCGGTTCGACGGCGGCGTCCTGATCGCGCGGCGAAAGTTCGCCGTGCAGCGGCAGGACGGCAAAATCTTTGGCGCAGGATTTGGAACGGACGGCTTCGACGGTGCGCGAAATTTCGTAGGCGCCGGGCATGAAGATCAGTACGTCGCCTTCCGCGCCTGAACGGATCGCACTTTCAAACGCATCGGCGGCGGCTTCCCAGACGGGATGATGGTCGAAGTCTATTTTTTTGCGGCGTACGAAATCTCGACCGGAAACATGCGTCCTTCGCTCTTCAGTTCGCGGCACGGTGCGAGGTAGTCGCGGAGCGGCGCGGCGTCGAGCGTCGCCGACATCACGATGATTTTCAGGTCGGGGCGGGTCTGTTGAAGGTGGAGCGAGCGGGCGAGAGTGATGTCGCCGTAAAGGTGGCGCTCGTGAAATTCGTCGAAGATAACGGCTGAAACGCCGCGCAGTTCGGGATCACTCAGAATCTGGCGCAGTAGAATCCCTTCGGTGACGTAGCGAATACGGGTTTTGTTCGAGATGCAGTTTTCGAAGCGGACCTGATAGCCGACTTCTCCGCTGGTTTCGCCGCCGCGTTCGTGGGCGACGCGCCGTGCCAGCATGCGCGCCGCGATGCGGCGCGGCTGCAGGACAACGATGTCGCCTTTGCACAAACCGCTATCGAGAAGCATCTGCGGCACCTGCGTCGATTTTCCGGAGCCGGTCGGTGCTTCGATGATCAGGCGGTTCTCCGTGCGCAGCGCCGCGATCAGTTCGTCGCGCAGTTCATAAATTGGCAGGCTCTTGGGATTCATTGAGCCGTCATTCTGCCGAAAAGAAGACGGAGCGCAAGTTCAGGTATAGGAATAGACTTCCAATCATTGGAACTTTTCGGTTCACTGCTTCCCCTCCATGAAAAACAACAGTCGAGAAATTGCCGCCGAAATCATCTACCGCTGGATCGAAAGTGAAAGCTTTCCGGATCGCCAGCTGGCGGACGTGAAGGAAGACCGTGCCTTTATTACCGAACTGGTCTATGGCGTTGTCCGCCGCAAGCTGGCGCTGGAGTATATCGAGCAGAAGTATGTTAACCGCCGGCCGGAGGGCTTCATTCTCGCCGCGCTGCACGTCGGCGTTTACCAGCTCTGCTTCATGGACAACGTCGAGGAATTCGCTGCGGTTCACGAAACCGTCGAGGCCGTCAAAAGCCGCCGCCATAAAGACGCCATCCGTGCCGCAGGCATGATCAACGCGGTCCTGCGTAACGTGCAGGAAGAGAAGGCGGCCATTCTCAAGAATCTGGAGAAGCAGTCCGACGAAATCCGTTTTTCACACCCTGAATCGCTCATCAACCGCTGGGTCAAACAGTACGGCGAGCGCGACACCCGCCAGCTTATGGAGTGGAACAACCAGCCGTCCGAAACCATTCTGCGCGTGGAGCCCTTCCGTATTGCTCCCGCTGAATTCATCAAAGCGCTGAAGGACGCCGACATCGATGCCAAGCCGCATCCGTTCCCCAGCGCGGAAACTTTTCTGATTCTTCCGCGCGGAGTCGCCGTTCCGAAAGTGCCGGGTTATGCCAAAGGCTGGTTCACCGTTCAAGATCCGGCGACTTCCGTTTCCGTCGAACTGCTCGATCCTCGTCCGGGCGAATCGGTGCTCGATGCTTGCGCCGCGCCTGGCGGTAAAACCGCGATGATGGCCGGAATGATGGAAGGGAAGGGCGAACTGGTTGCCATGGATGTTCACGACGACCGGCTCGATACGCTGCAAGACACCATCAAACGCACCGGCTGGGATTTTGTGCAGATTCTCAAAGGCGACGCTGCCAAAGGATTTCCTCAGAAGGATAAACAGTTTGATGCCATACTGCTCGATGTGCCGTGTCTGAACACCGGCGTGCTGCGCCGCCGCGTTGACGCCCGCTGGCGCTTCACCCGCGACCGCATCGAAATGATCAAAAAGACTCAGCGCCAGATCCTGACCGCCATGTCGAAGCATCTGAAGTCCGGCGGACGGATGGTCTACAGCACATGCAGTCTTGAGGTCGAAGAGAACGAAGAAATGGTCAGCCGCTGGGCGCGCGACCAGAAAGATTTCCGTCTCGTCAAAGCCAAACGCCTCTTCCCGCCGAAATCCGGCACCGACGGCGCGTATGCCGCACTTTTGGTGAAGGAATGACCTGCCCGCAGTGCTTCGCGACCAGCGATGCAGGCGGGTGGAATATTGGAATGGTGGATTGATAGGTTTCTAAACCTTGGGAAAACGGCGCTCAAATTTTCCGATCATAGGAAACTACTAGATCGCGGGCTGGATAACCTCTTCGGCTTACCAGCTGTATTGATTCTTACTTGTATCGTAGTGGGTACCAACAGCCTCAAGCGTGAAGGAACGTGAAGATGATTCTCCCCTCCTGACTCTGATGGGGCTTTTGCTGTGTATCCGAAAGTAAACTTTTTTTGGGGAGGCGTTGTAGCCTCTTTTTACCATCGCCTGGAAAAACTCTTTTCCCGCCTCCGGCAGGAACACGTTTTGAGATGATGCAAAACCATTGTTGCCATATTGGAGACAGTGTACGGAGTACATCCCGTTATCCATTTGTTCGATGTCATAACAGCGGTTAAAAGATGTCCTGATAACTTTTCCGTCTAAATCATGGAGGTTTGCTTGGAGCGCATCCAGACGCAACTCTTCTTCATCAGGGGGCGGTAGCGGGGCAACAGCGGCGGGGCTGGCTGCCAAGAGATCATTTATACGACTTTCTTTTTTATCGGGTGGCGACAACGGGGCGGGAGTGGATTTCCCAGACGCGTTGAGTTGTGCTTTTGCATTCCCCTGTTCAGAGGAAGAACTTTTCGCACTAGTCGACGGCGGTAATTTTTCGGCCTTTGTATCCAGAACGGATTTTGCCTTTCCATACCCCTGTTCGGCAGCGAGGCGATACCATCTCACCGCCTCATTGGAATCCTGAGGAACCCCTCTGCCTTCATCATAAGCATTCCCTAAATCGAATTGTGCCGATACATTCCCCTGGTCAGCGGCAAGGCGATACCACTTCACCGCTTCTTTGTAATCCTGCGGGATACCTTTGCCTTTGGCATAAGCATACCCTAGCTGGCGCTGTGCCTTTGCATACCCCTGTTCAGCAGCTAGGCGATACCACCTCACCGCTTCTTTGTAATCCTGCGGGACACCTTTGCCGTTGTAATAAGCGAGCCCTAGCTGGCGCTGTGCCTCTGTATCGCCCTGTTCAGCTTTTTGTCGCAACGCCGCGATGTCATCCTGCCCATAGCTCATAGACGGCAAACAGACCAACCCAGCAACCAACACCACCAGCAGAGTTTTGAATTTCATACGCGCCCCTTAAATGTGGGCACAATACCGAGTCAAAAAGGGGAAGGCAAGGAAACGAGCCTGTTTCGTGCGGAACCGCACCCGCCGTGCGCGGCTACAGGACTGCAAAACATGGGGTTGCTCAATGGATTTTGATGGCATCGACGGGGCAGACCTGTTCACAGCCGCGGAGTCTGTCGCATTGGGTTTCGTCGGTCACCCGGCATACGTTGTCGGTCGGGTCGAGAAACAGGATTTTCTTCGGGCAGAGATCAACACAGGCGCCGCAACCTGTGCACAGGCTTTCGTCAATCAGCACAATGTTGTTCATAGGCTTATCTTTCTCCGGTTATCCGTCCATGCCAAGACTCCATTGCCAATATAATCCGCCATTTCACGTCTTTCAACATTCCAACATTCCAGTATTCCCTTCTTCCGTTTCCCCTCCTATACTCCGCCCACATGAAAGTAATGGATGCCAATTTACGCAGCGAAGTAGTCCGCTGGCAGGAAAAGCTGTTTAAGCGTTCCGTCCGACGGCAGATGCGGCTACGGCAAATCAAAGAACTGATCGGGATCACGACGAATCAGGACTGCCTTGAGATCACGGCCGGCGACGGTATGATCAGCGCCCGTCTGCGCGAAGGCGGGGGTCGCTGGGAAACGCTGGTGCTTTCAGCCGCCGCAAAAGCTTCGCTCGACTGGTTTGTCGAAGATCAGGTTGAACTTCTTCAGGGCCCGGCCATCAAGGAGGCCGACGGAACCTTTGATCTGGTAGTGATTGTGGACGCGCTGGAACGTGTTCGCGACGACTATGCTTTCATCAAGGAGTGTCACCGTGTGCTGAAAGCTGACGGCCGGCTGGTGATTACCGCCGCGCGTAAAACAGCGTTCTGCCTGGGCGGCTGTCCGCTTCGTTCGATGCTGGGACTTTCCTGGCGCGCTAAAGGGCTCGAACGCCCCGGCTACACCAGCGGCGAATTATTTGAAGTTCTCAAGGACGGCTTCGATGTGCCCGAGACCGATTCCTATTCCTCGGGTTGCGTCGAAGTTCCCGGTCTGCTTTGCGAGGGGCTTGCCAACAAACTGGTTCACGGGCCCTATAATATGCCTGGATCGAATGCCGGAACCGAGGAGTTCTATCACTACGCCAAGCTGAATGTCCTTGCCGTGTTGCTTTATCCACTGATGTGGATTCTGTCCAGACTGGAAGACAACCTGCTTTTCTTCATTCCCGGCTGCAACATGATCGCCAAAACCAAACGCCGTGTCTGGCGGGCCCGCAAGCAGCCGGTGTTGCGCGACGGACGTTCCATCGCCGAAGCCGCCATTAATACCAAGATCGGCACCGCCGCACCGTTTTAACCGTATAAGAAGTTGACAGCGGCGGGCGAACTTGGCAGGGTTTGCGCTCTTTTTGAATTTCAGTGGAGATTGAACAATGAAACGCACATGGCATCCTTCGAAGATTAAACGCGCGCGCAAACACGGTTTTCGCAGTCGCATGGAAACAGCAGACGGACGTAAAATCCTTGCCAACCGCCGCCGCAAAGGCCGCAAACGTCTGACCGTTTGTGATGCGTAAGACATTCTCACCGGAGGACTTACCGGTGGACTCAAACACGCTTTCCAAAAAACAGCGCCTGATTCAAGCCTCCCTCTTCGGGGAGGCTTTTGCGCAGAAAAAGAACTTTGTCGGCCGCTTTATGGTGCTCTGGCTCCGCACCGGGCAGGGCGCCGCTCTCCGGCTGGGCGTCGTGACCAGTAAGAAGGTCAGCAACCGCGCCGTGGATCGTAATCTGGCCCGCCGCCGCCTGCGCGAAATTTTCCGCCAGCACCGCGCGGAGCTTGCGGGCCCGTTCGATATCGTCATCATCGCTCGCCGCAATCTGCTTTTTGCTTCGCCTGCTGAGGTGGAGCATGAATTTCTGCAACTGGCTGAAAAGGCGGGATTACTGGCTAAATGAAGCGTCTGCTTACAGGGCTTGTCCGGATTTATCAGAAAACGGTCTCACGCGCGATTCCGCCGAGGTGCCGCTTTTACCCCAGTTGTTCCGATTATACGATTGAAGCCATGGAGAAGCATGGCATAGTTTACGGCCTTTGGCTGAGCCTCCGGCGCATCTGCCGGTGTCATCCGTGGAATCCCGGCGGGGTTGACCCCGTTCCGGATCGCAAACAAGAGAAGTGAGATTATGAAGAAGAGCGATTTTATTATTGTTGGAGTCCTGGTTGCACTGATGTTCGCCTGGGTGGGCTACTATCCGGAGCTGGAAAAGAAGTTTTTTCCGCGTCCCGCGCAACCTGCGCAGCAGCAGGTCGCCCCGGTTACCGCTGAAACTCCGGCCGTTGTTGCGGCTCCGGTTGAAAAAGCGGCCGCTGCCATAGCGAATGCCGTTGCAAAAGTTCCGGACGTTGAAAAACCCGTCGCTCCGGAACAGCGGCTGACACTGGCCAATGAGGATATTGAGCTGACGGTCTCGTCCTACGGCGGCGCTGTGGTTTCCGCCGTCCTGAAAAACTATCCCGAGACCAACGCTAAAGGAAGCGGTCCGCTTGTCCTTGATTTCACCAATGCGCCCGCTTTGCGCTATGCCGGTCTGCCGGTGCCAGCCGGAACGCTCGAAAAGACCGCCGACGGTCTGCTCTACACCGCGTCTCTTGGCGATGGGCGGGTTTTTAAGCGCGCTCTAAAACTGGAAGGTGAATACCTGCTGTCCGTCAAAGACTCCTTCGTCAACGGGAACGCGGCTCTGTGGGCGCTGCCCTCGTTGCGTCTGCCGACCGGTCCGATGACGGAAGCCAAAGGTTCGACGGCCATGACGGGAGTCATCACTCTTGGCGTTGATTCTTTTGCGGCCGCTGACGGTGTCCGCCACTGGGGTAAGGAATTTCATAAATTATTCAGTGACACAACCAAGGCCGGAATGGTGACGACCACGCCGGAGCAGATTGTGCCGCGTCCGGTTGACTGGGTGGCCGCCAAAAATAAATTTTTTGTGCAGATTCTCACGCCCGGAACCGCCGCCGACGCCCTCGATCTTTCCGTCCGCCGCGCCGGCGAAGGCAGAAAGAATGTACCTGCCGAAGCGTCTGTCGCGCTCCAATTTAATTCCGAACCGATCGCCGGTAATGAAACCCTGACCCGCACGGCCCGTCTCTATATCGGCCCGAAAGACTATTCCTTCCTCAAAACGCAGGGCATGGAGCAGGTCGAGGTCATGGAATTCAAAAGCACCGGCTTCTGGAAATTCATGAACTGGATCATGTTCCCGATGCAGACTGGACTGCTCTGGGGCCTTAAAGCGTTGCATGTCGTTGTGCGCAACTACGGCGTCGCCATCATGCTGCTCACCATCATCGTTCGCTGTATCTTCTGGCCGATTACCCACAAAGGCACCGAAAGCATGCGGAAGATGCAGGCGCTCCAGCCGCAGATGAAGGAAATCCGCGAAAAATTCAAAGACAACCCGCAGCGCATGCAGCAGGAGACCATGAAGTTCTACAAGGAGAACAAGGTCAATCCCATGGGCGGCTGTCTGCCGATGCTCGTCCAGATTCCGGTTTTCATTGCGCTTTTCGTCGTATTGCGCAGCGCCATTGAACTGCGGTTCTCCAAGTTTCTCTGGATCAGCGACCTCTCGGAGCCGGAAAACCTTTTGGCCGGCATGATTCCGATTGTCGGTTCGCTGAATATTCTGCCGCTCCTGATGTCCGCCACCATGGTCTGGCAGCAGAAACTTACGCCTGCCGCCGGTGATCCTCAGCAGCAGAAAATGATGGCGATCATGATGCCGATCATGATGCTTTTCTTCTTCTACACCATGCCGTCCGGCCTCGTTCTCTACTGGACGACCAGCAATTTGATCATGATCGTTCAGATGCTCATCAAGAAGCCGACGTCGGTGCCGGTAAAATAAACCGGCACGGCCGGTTTCCAATGTTTGGAAACTGCGCTACAATGCCGGGCGTAAAAAAGGAGGGATTCATGAACTCATTTCGTTTTTTTATTTCTCTGACAGCGGCGGCGTTGCTGACCGGCTGCGCATCCAGCAACTCCGGCGAGGTCTATTCCCGCGATCAGGCGCGTCGCACACAGACCGTGCAGATGGGCACCGTTCAATTTGTCAAAAACATCCAGATTGAAGGCACCAAATCCGGCGTCGGCGCGGTCGGC
This sequence comes from uncultured Verrucomicrobiota bacterium, assembly GCA_903831085.1. Classification (GTDB taxonomy): domain Bacteria; phylum Verrucomicrobiota; class Kiritimatiellia; order Kiritimatiellales; family Tichowtungiaceae; genus Tichowtungia. Next base: position 89,137 of record CAIKWE010000044.1, read on the forward strand.
GGCGGTGTGGCCGGTGGCGTGATCGGCAGCACCATTGGCGGCGGCAAAGGTTCCATACTGGCGGCGGTCGGCGGCGCGGCGCTTGGCGCGGTCGGCGGCGCGGTGGCCGAAGAAAAACTCACCAAAAAGAACGGCCTTGAAATTACCGTCAAACTCGATAGCGGCGCAACGATTGCGGTTGTGCAAGAGGCGGATGTCATGTATTCGGTCGGCGAGCGTGTCCGCGTATTGACCGGCTCCGACGGCACCACCCGCGTCGTACGATAGGTTTCCTAGGATTGGAAACGCCGGCCCCGTTTTCCAAACATTGAGAAGCGGGGTTTCTTTTTTCAGGCGCTGAGAACACAAACGGAATGCGCGGGAATCAGCACGGTGGAATCACTGCGGGCGGGCGCAACCGTTGTCGGGTCGGTGACTAGCGCGGGATCCCAGTTGCCCTCCGGCAGTTCAAACGAAAGATCGACCGCTTCGTTATTGATCAGAATGAGCAGCGGGTCTGACCCTTTAATATGCATGCCAAGTGCGCGGTCGTTTTTCCAGTCGACCGCGAGGCCTTCCGGTCCGATCCACTCCACCTCGCCTTGGTCGCTATAGAAATTTCCAGAGCAGAGCGCGAAATGTTTTTTGCGCAGGGCAATCAGCGTTTGAACAAATCCGAAGAGCTCTTTGTTTTTCTCAAGGAGCGACCAGTCGATCCATGAGGTTTCGTTATCCTGGCAGTAGGCGTTATTATTTCCGGACTGTGTGCGGCCGAATTCATCGCCGGCGGTGAGCATGGGAACGCCGCGCGACAGAAACAGCGTGGCGAGCAGGTTTTTCTGCTGTTTCAGGCGGCGGGCGCGGATGGCCGGATCGTCCGTCGGCCCTTCACAGCCGAAGCTGATGCTGTAGTTGTAGTTTTCGCCGTCGCGATTCTGCTCCCCGTTGGCGTCATTATGTTTGCGTTCGTATGTGACGAGGTCGGCGAGGGTGAAGCCGTCGTGCGCCGTGACGAAGTTGATGCTCTTGAGCGGCGAACCGTCGTTGTGCTGATAAAGGTCGGAGCTGCCACCCAGCCGCGTGGCGAACACGCCAGCCGTTTCGATCCCATTCCAGAAACGGCGGATGTCGTCGCGGAAGCGTCCGTTCCAGTCGGAAAAGCGTTTGCCGGGGAAGTAGCCGACCTGATAGCCGCCGAGCGCATCCCACGCTTCGGCGATCAGCTTAACCTTTTTGAGCGCGGGCTCGGTTTCAATGGCCTTGATGACCGGCGGCTGCTCGAGCAGTTCGCCGTTCGAGCCGCGGCATAGCACGGTGGCGAGGTCGAAGCGGAAGCCGTCCACGTGCATTTCTTGCGCCCAGTATTTGAGGCAGTCGACGATAAACTGTGTCGCGACAGGATGGTTGCAGTTGAACGTGTTGCCGCATCCGCTCCAGTCGGGATAGGAACCGTCATGGTTGATCATGTAGTAAGCGGCTTCATCGAGTCCGCGGAAACTGTACACCGGCCCATTGAACGGGCCTTCGGCGGTGTGGTTGAAGACGACATCGAGAATGACTTCGATGCCGGCGTTATGCAGCGCTTTGACGAGAGTTTTGAATTCAGTGATCGCCGCGCCGGGCTCGCGCGAAGCGGCGTAGCGGCTCATCGGCGCGAAAAAGGCGAGGGTGCTGTAGCCCCAGAAGTTGAGCAGATTTTTCCGCGCCGCGCCTTCGATGAAAAATTCCAGTTCGTTGAATTCAAACAACGGTAGAAATTCTGCGGTGGTGATGCCGAGCGATTTCAGATAGGGGATTTTTTCGATGAAATCGAGGTAGGTGCCGCCGCCTCCGTTGCGCGTGAAGCCGCGCAGATGGGCTTCATAGATGACGGTTTTTTCGAGCGGGATGTCCGGACGCTTTTCGCCGCGCCAGTCAAAATCGTTTTCAGTGACGACTCCTTTGGGGAAATGCTTTCCGGTCCGGATGTGCTGTTCCGGCTCGAGACCGGTCATTTCGCCCCAGGCCCGCGGAAAATGGACGGCGCGGGCATACGGATCCAGCAGCCATTGTTCAGGAACCGCGTCGGTTCGGTAGAGATAAAACGCGCCGGGCTTAAGATCGGCAACCGTTGTATGCCAGAGCGGGCCGCCGCTCATTTCAATTTCGCGTGTCGGCGTTTCCGCGTCGGCGCTGTCAAAAAGCAGCAGCCAGAGACGGTTGGCGTTGCTGTGAACAACGAACACGGTTTCTTTTTTGCGGATGGTAACGCCGGGATTCATCGCAGGCAGTGTACGCCCGCCGCTTTGGATTTCAACTGTCCAGATATTGGAAAAGCTTCGACAGAACAGGGCGTTCCGTGGTTTAACAGCCCGCTCATGTACAAAAAGGGACAGTTGATTGAGACGGAAATTTTCGATACGGCGGACAAAAACCGCTGTGTCGGGAAACTGGACGACGGCATCCGCGTGTTTGTCGAAGGAACCGCCGCCGTCGGCGACACCGTCCGCGCAGAAGTTTATAAAATCAAAAAGCGCTATCTGGTCGCTCACCTCACCGAAGTCCTGAAGTTTTCTGACCGGCGCACGGAGCCGCGCTGTAAATACTTCGGCATTTGCGGCGGATGCAAGTGGCAGCACCTCGACTATGCCGAGCAGTTGCGCGTCAAACGCAAGCAGGTGGTCGATGCGCTTGAACATCTCGGTGGTTTCCAAAGTCCGGAAGTCGGCGAGTGCATTCCGGCGGAAGAGACCTTCAGCTACCGCAATAAAATCGACATGGATTTCACCGACCGGCGCTATCTGACCGCTGACGAAATGAATATTCCCGAAGCGGAATTGAAAAAGCCGCTCGATTTCGCGCTCGGCTTTCACGCGCCGGGCTGCTTCGCCAAGGCGATCGACATCGACCATTGCGATCTGGCGTCAGAGGAAATGAACCGGACGGTTGAAACCGTCCGCCGCTTCTGCCTCGACCGGAAGCTGCCAGTCTATTCCACCTTCACGCACGAAGGGTTTCTGCGCAATCTCGTCGTCCGGCGCGGTCAACGCACCGGCGAGCTAATGATCAATTTGATCACCTTGACGCACGACGCGGCGCTGATGCGTGAACTGTGCGCGGAATTGCAGTCCGCGCTCGGCGCAAAGCTCACGACGTTCATCAACGCCACGACCGACCGGAAAAACATGGTGGCGTTCGGCGACAAGGAATATGTGCTGTGCGGCGAGGGGAGTATTTCGGACCGGCTTGGCGAATACATCTATCGCATTTCGCCCAACTCGTTTTTCCAGACCAACACCGTGCAGGCCGAAAAGCTCTATAACGAAATTCTGACCGCCGCGCGGTTCCAAGGTTCGGAAACCGTCTATGACCTTTTCTGCGGCACGGGTTCCATCGCGCTGTTCGCCGCGAAGCACTGCGCCCGCGTCCTCGGCATCGAGCTGGTCGAAGCGGCGGTGGCCGACGCGCGGAAAAACGCTGAAGAACACGGCGCGAAAAACTGCACCTTTCGGCAGATGGACTTGATGCACTTCGGGAAAATCCGCGCGGAACTGGAAGCCTTCGGCCTGCCGGATGTGGTCATTACCGATCCGCCGCGCGCCGGCATGCACCCTAAGGCGGTGGAGATGCTGCGCGAACTGGCGTCGCCGGTTGTGATTTATGTCAGTTGCAACCCGGCCTCACTGGCGCGCGATGGACAACTGCTTTGCGAAGGCGGACGTTACAAACTCATCAGCGCCCAGCCGGTTGATCTTTTTCCGCAAACCAACCATGTGGAGAGCGTCGCCCGTTTCGAGCGGGCCTGATTTTTTGCCCTTCCCTTCGGTCAGTGCCTCGCATTTGCGAGGCCTCTCTCGCTTCGCTCGGGTCCAAGGTATGGAAAACAAATCAGGCCCCCGGTGGAGTTTTTACTCGGCCATTTCTGTTCCTGTTCCTTCTTCTTCTGCCTCTACGGCTTCTGTTTCTTCATCAAGGAGCGTGTCGGTTTGAGCTCCAAGTATGCAGTAGAGAATAACATAATTTTTTAAATCGAAATCGTCTGGCGGGAGCACCGTCGCGAACCGATCAGTTCCTACCGCAAATCCTCCACCCGGGGGGATCGCTACCATGCGGCCATCCGGACCGGCAGTGGTGGTCCAGCCTTTCGGAACGGCAATTGTACGCTTGTCTTCACCGGTCTCCGTTGTTCCCTCTGGCGGGACAGCGACGACACGTCCATCGTCTCCCTCGACGGTCGTCCAGCCTTCCGGGATGGCAACCCGGCGCTTATCTTTTCCACTCTCAGACTTACCTCCGGGCGGGATCGCAACACCGCGACCATCCGATCCGCCTTTAAAAATCCAGCCCTTTGGAATAACAATCAGCCGGTTATCTTTTCCTCTTTGGACGCTTCCTTCCGGCGGAATAGCAACACCACGGCCATCCGGGCCCGTATTCTGCCCCCAGCCTAGGGGAACCGACACCGTCCGTCCGTCCTTTCCACAAAATCCGGTTCCGCCGGGGGCAATGGCGACAAGCCGGCCATCAGGACATGTTTGCGTTTGCCAAACGGCAAAGGCATTTGCCGCTGCGGAGGCAAGAACTAACAGGAGCATTGAAGTTTTCGTATGGTTTTTCATTGTCCTTCGCTTTCGCTGTCCATCTCTGTGTCTGTGTCTGCGTCTGTAGCTTCTTCTTCTTCCTCCAGTGCCTCGCTTTGAGGCTCAAGTATACAGTAAAGAGTAAGGTAATCCGTTAAGTCGAAATTATCCGGCGGAAGAACAGTCGCATATCGATCGGGCCCCAAAATAAATGTTCCGCCCGGGGGAATCGCCACCTTGCGGCCATCAGGGCCCATTTTTTTACCCCTCAGGCCGACCGCGGTTGTCCAGCCCTTCGGAACGGCAACGATGCGGCCGTCGCTGCCGGTCTCCGTTGTTCCCTCCGGCGGAACGGCGACGACACGGCCGTCTTCTCCTACGACGCTTGTCCAGCCTTTCGGGATGGCAACCAGACGCTTATCCTTCCCGCTGATCGTTGTGCCTTCAGGCGGGATCGCAACACCGCGATAGTCCCGTCCGATTTTAAAGCTCCATCCATTTGGAATAGCAAACACCCGACCGTCCCTGCCGCGCCTGCTACGTCCATCCGGCGGAATTGCAACAAGACGGCCATCGGCACCCCGTTCCTTTTTCCAGCCCTTGGGAACCGACACCACCCGGCCGTCCTTTCCACGATATACGGTTCCGCCGGGAGCAAGGGCGACAGTCCGTTTATCGGGGCCGGTTTGTGTTTGCCAGACTGCATTCGACGTCACACGGCCGTCCTTTCCACGATATACGGTTCCGCTGGGAGCAAGGGTGCCAGTCCGGTTGTCAGGGCCTGTTGGTGTTTGCCCAATGGCAAAGGTGTTTATCGCCGCAGACACGAAAACGAACAAGGTAATGAGAGCTTTCGTGCGGTTTTTCATAGCGGACTTTTCTTGTCAGGGGGATAAGACGATTTCCTAAACTTGCCTTTTTATAGCACTGGGATACTTAGGGTGCAAGCAGTGTCCTGCTATTGCTGAATCGGCAAAATCGTTTTTGCCGAGCGTGAGCGGAAACGTCACGGTTTGGCGGCGTCGGAGTCCTGATAGTCGGAGAACTTCATGGACATGGTGCGCGAGATGCCGCGGTTGGGCATGGTGACGCCGTAGATCACGTCGGCCGCCGAAATCGTCTGGCGGCTGTGGGTGATGAGGATGAACTGCGACTGCGTCAGGAAGCCTTTGACCATTTTCACGAATCGGCTGACGTTGGCTTCGTCGAGCGCCGCGTCCATTTCGTCGAGCACGCAGAACGGGCTCGGTTTGACTTTGAAAAGCGCGAACAGCAGTGCCACAGCCGTCATCGTGCGCTCGCCGCCGGAGAGCAGCGAAATGGTCTGAAGTTTTTTACCTGGAGGACGGGCGATGATCTCAATGCCCGACTCGAGCACGTCGGTTTCGTCGACCAGCACCAGTTTGGCCGCGCCGCCGCCGAAGAGCTGTTCAAAGATGATGCCGAAGTTTTCGTTTACCTTGTTGAAGGTGTCGGCGAACAGTTCGGTAGTGGTCGCGTTGATTTTTTTAATCATTTCAACGAGCTGATCTTTGGCGCTGATCAGGTCGGCTTCCTGCTGGCTGAGGAAGGCGAAGCGCTCTTCGAGTTCCGCGTGCTCTTCAATGGCGACCAGATTGACCGGGCCCATGGATTCGAGTTTAGCGCGGTGTTCGGCCGCCTGAATTTCAATTTCCTCCATCGACGGTTCGACGCCTTCTTCCCATTTCGGAGCGGGTTCACGGGCGAGCTGGTCGGGCGTGATGTGCCAGGTGGCGGTCAGACGGTCGAGCGAGTTTTGATGACGCATGCGCTGCTCAGCCAGTTCGACTTCAAGGCCGGTCTTGCCGGTTTGCATCTCTTCCAGTTCGTTCTGGAGCGTGCGCAGGCTCTGTTCGCGTCCGGAAAGGGCGGCGGTTTGCTTTTCGCGCACCTGCCGCGCCTCGGCCAGTTTTTGTTCGGCGGCGGCGACCGCTTTGCTGAGCGGAGCGATTTTTTCTTCGGCTTCGCTGCTGGCGGTCTTGAGCTGGGCGACCCGCTGCTGATAGGAGCTGACACCGCGGGTACGCTCTTCGATCAGTTCCTGCAGTTCTTTCAGCCGCGCTTCGAGCGGCTGGCGGCGGCTCTTGAGCGATTCAATGCGCTGCTCGTGCTGTGAATACTGCACGCGGCACTCGGAGGTTTCGGAAAGTACAACGGAGCGCTGTTCTTCAAGCGCATTGAGCGCCTCAGTCTGCGTGGAAATCTGCTGACGAACCTGCGCAAGCCGGTCGCGCGCCTCGGCACCTTCGCGGGCGACGGCCGTACGGCGGTCTTCGCCGGAGCCGTGCTGTTGCATCAGCTTGTCAAATTCATAAGTAACGGTTTCGACCCGTTCACGCGCCTGCTTCAGTTCGCGGGCAATAACCTGGCTTTCACCTTCCTGCACGGCGAGGGAACGGCGACGGTCATCAAGTTCGCGCTGAGCGGCTTCGAGCGCGTCGCCCGTTCCGCTCTGCTCGGCGCGCAGTGCCTCAAGCATCTGCCGTTTACCGGAAAGCGATTTTTCCAAGGTTTGGATATCGCCTTGTAACTGTTCGCGCAGGTGGTGACGACCTAGCGGATTGACTTCGCCTTCTTCGGGTTTCCAAAGTTCGGCCGCGCCTTCGGCGGTCAGCAGTTCGCCGCGCTGAGTGACGAAAACTGAACCGGCGGGCAGGGTGAGGGGAATCGCCTGAAGATTTTCGGCGATGAAGACATTGGCAAGCAGACGCGCGGCCAGCGGACGGACTTCGTCGGCGCAGGAAATTTTTCCGAGCAGTGAATCTTCCTTGGCTTTGGGAGCATCGCCTTCGGCGGCGAGCAGGCGCACCGCGCCCTGATTGCTTTCGGCCAGCAGGGTGAGGACATTGCGGGCGCCGGAGCGGGTGCGGACGACCAGCGCGTCCATCCACGGACGGAGCACCGCTTCGAGCGCGGTTTCAAACCCGGGCGCGGCGGTGAACTGTTCAGCCAACGGACCGATGACGTTTTTGTCGCCGCGGTCGAGCAGGTGCTGTGCACCGGCGGGGAAGCCTTCTTTACGGGCTTCAAAAACCATTTCAAGGCGGGCGTTTTTGTCGGCCAGCTGGCGCTGGAGCTCGGAAATTTCTTTTTCCAAGGTTTGGATTTTTTCTGCGGCGGAGGAGCGGCGGTCGCGCAGTTCGGCCATCGCGGTCTGCTGCGCGGTGACGGAAAGTTTCAGCTCCTCTGCTTTGGCGGCCATTTGCGTGCCGCGCTCCTGATAGGAGGCCAACGTCCGTTCGAGATTATTTTTCTCAGCGGCGAGCTGTTCCTTGCGGATAACACCGGCGCGCTCTTTGGCGTCGATTTCGGAAAGTTCGTTTTGCAGGCGGCCGATGCGCTGGTCGAGCGTCATCGATTCGTTGCGCAAGAGGTTCAGCGCTTCGCGGCCGGAGTGCACCTGTGCTTCGGTTTCGCGCTGGCGAGTGGTGGCGGTTTCAAGTTCGGTTTTGGCTTTCAGCCGTTCCGCTTCGGCCGACTGCATCATCTGCACCACTTCGTCGAGCGAGAGGCGATGCTGGGCCAGACGGCTTTTGGCTTCTTCAGATTCTTTGGTGTTCTGCTGCGCAAGCGTTTCGAGTTCGGTGATACGCTCGGCGTTGGTGCGGATGGTCTGTTGTGCGCGTTCGAGTTCGTTTTTGACGCGCATTGCGTTATCCATCGCCGCGCCGATGGCGCTTTCGAGCTGCTGGAGTTCGGCGCGCAGGGCGTCGGTTTCGCCGTTGGCGGTGGCGATGCGCCGGTGAGTGTAATCCACTTTGATGCGGGATGTTTCGAGATGCGCACGGATTTCCTCAATGCGGTCGCCCAACTGTTTTAGACGGTGGCGCGTGGAATAGATGTCGAGCCCTCGCAATTCTTCCTGCAGGGTTTTGTAGCGCTGGGCTTTGCCCGCCTGCCGCTGGAGAGAAATAATCTGCCGCTTCACTTCGCGGATCACGTCGGCGAGACGTAGCAGGTTGGCCTCGGTCTGCTCCAGTTTGCGCAGCGCCTCCAGCTTGTCGGTTTTATATTTGGTGATACCGGAAGCTTCTTCAAAAACGGCGCGGCGGTCGTCGGGACGCGAGGAAAGCACGCGGTCGATTTTGCCCTGTTCCATCACGGAATAGGCGTCGGTGCCGATACCGGTGTCCATGAAGAGGCGCTGGATGTCTTTGCGGCGGCAGGCTTTTTTGTTGATGAAATAATCGCTTTCGCCGGAGCGGAAAACGCGGCGGGTGATGCTGACTTCGTGCAGGCCGAGATCGAGTTCCTTTTCGCAGTCCGCGAGGGTGAGGGTGACTTCCGCCATGCCGAGCGGTTTGTGGGTGTCGGTGCCGTTGAAAATGCAGTCCTCCATCGAGGAGCCGCGGATGGCGGTGGGGCGGGATTCGCCGAGCACCCAGCGGATGGCATCCGAGACGTTGCTCTTGCCGCAGCCGTTAGGCCCGACGATGGCGGTCATGCCCGGTTCAAACTCCAGACGGGTTTTTTCGGCGAAACTTTTAAAACCGACAAGCTCTACAGATTTCAAATACATCGTGACTTGATAGCACGCGTGGCCCTATCGGCGCAATAATTCAGGGCGGCAAAAATTATTTGGTTTGGTAATTGAATATTCCGTGCCGGTTACAGGATGATGACGACATGAATCGGCTTTTGTTCAAAAAACGATTTCTGGCGGTTGCTGGACTGTGTCTGTTGTCTATAATTCAGGCTTCGCGGGCGGAAGAGGTCAATCTTCCCACGGCGTACGGACTGGCGCTGGCGAAAAGCGAGTCGCTTCAAATCAGTGTGGCGGAATGGCGCGCGGCGGAAGACCGTTACCGTCAGGCGCAAGGAGCCATGTGGCCGGAAATCAGCGCCAAAGGGGAATCTAAATGGCTTCCTAAACACAAAGACGATGCCCGTCAGGCGGGTGTCGGCGCAACCTGGACGGTGTTCGACGGTTTCCGGAACGCCCGCGCGGCCGACGCCAGACAGGCGGAAGGGCTTGCCCGTTCCCACGATGTAGAACAGGCGCGCCTGCTGCTCTACGAGGATGTCGCGGATGTTTTTTATCAGATCCGGTCGTTTCAGGATCAGCGGGCGGCAGTTCAGGAAGAGCTCAAAGCTCTGGAAACCCGAACCGGAGAGTTGGAACGCAGGATAAAACTCGGGCGATCAAAGCCGTCCGACCTGTTGACGACGTTAAGCCAGATGGCGGAAGCGCGGCTAACGATTGAGCAGCTCAACCAGTTCTATGCTGCATCGCTGGAGCTGTTGGCGTTCATGACAGGACAGCCCGCACCCAGCCTCCAGGTGGTTGACCAGACACCGCTACCCGCAATCGGTGATGTGGATAAGTATCTTATGGCCGCAACAGACCGGGCAGACATTAAGGCGGGCAAAGCCGGCGTGGAAGCCTCGCGATTCGATATGGAAGCGACCAAGTCGGATCGCGCACCCAAGGTGACGTTAGATGCAAACAGATATCTTTACCGCGACCCGCGATCCCAGGACGAGTGGGATATTGTTCTGAGTCTGGAAATCCCTCTGTTCGACCACAGCAGGCGTGTGGCGCGGATTGCTGAGGCCGGACAGCAGCTCAGGATCAGTGAACTGCGGCTGGCGGAATTGCAGCGGTCTTCGGAGCGCGATGTCCGGCAGGCCTACCAGTCCCTGTTCTACGAACTGAAGCAGTGGTCTGAATTGCAGGCGGCGATCGGAGTCTCGGCCGATACGCTGGCGCTTCTCCAAAAAGACTATGAGCTGGGTCGTGTAAACAACCTCGATGTTCTTTCGGAATCAGTTCAGTACTGGAGCTTGCGCCGCCGTGAGGCGGCCCTGGCGAATCAACTGCGCGCCAGCATGATCCATCTCCATGTGGCCGCCGGAAAGGTTTCGCCATGACCCTGTCGGACTTTTCCATCCGGCGTCCGGTCTTTGCCTGGATGCTCATGTTCGGGCTGATTGTCTTCGGTGCCATCAGTGTGGGCCGGATGGGGATCAGCCAGATGCCCGACATTGATTTTCCCGTGCTCGGAGTCCGCGTTTCCTGGGAAGGCGCCGCCCCCGAGATCATGGAGGCCGAGCTGGTTGATCAAATTGAACAGCTCGTTATTTCTGTGGACGGACTGAAGGAGATTCGCTCGAGTATCCGGCAGGGATCGGCCTCCATCGAACTGGAATTCGAACTCAGCCGCGACATTGATGCCGCCCTGCAGGAAGTCCAGGGGGCGCTGGCCGATCTTCGCCTGCCGCTGAATGTTAATCCTCCGACGGTCCAGAAGAATACGACCGAGGGGGAAGATATTCTCCGCATCGGGGTGTCCGGTACGCAATCGCCGCGCGAACTGATGGATTACGTCGAAACATTCCTGACGGATCAGATTCAGGTCATTCCAGGTGTGGGCGAAGTCTCTCTTTACGGATACGGCCAGCGCAACCTGCGCCTCTGGGTGGACACGAAGAAACTCCAGGAATACGAGCTGACCATTCTCGATCTCCAGCAGGCCGTTGAACAGGAACACACCGAACTGGCGGCCGGGTATATTGAAAACCCGGAAACCGAGATGAATCTCCGGGTTATGGGAGAAGGGCTTACCGTTGAGCAGGTCGCCAATATTCCCATTACGCACCGGGGCGGACAACCGATCCAGGATGCCGTCATTCTCCTAAAGGACGTCTCCAGAGTGGAAGACGGGTTGAGCGACATCCGCCGCCTCGTGCGGGTTTCCGGCGAGCCGGGGGTGGCTATTGGAATCACCAAGCAGCGCGGTGCCAATGAAGTGGAAGTCGGACATCTGATCAGGGCGAAAATGGAAGAACTTCAACAGTCATTACCGGCTGGCATGAAGCTTCAGATCAATACAGACCTCACCCGGCCCGTGGAACAGGCCGTGAAAGCCACGGAACACGAACTGATGACCGCCGCCATTCTGACGGCTCTGATCTGTTTCCTGTTTCTCGGAACCTGGAGTTCGGGCTTCAACATTATTCTTTCCATTCCGACATCCATTATCGGCACGTTCACTATTCTCTATTTTTCGGGATTCACGCTCAACACGTTCACGCTGCTCGGTCTGGCGCTGGCCATCGGGATTGTCGTGGACGATTCGATCATGGTGCTGGAGAATATCGTCCGGCATTTCGAGATGGGGAAAGACAAGGTCAAAGCCGCCGAGGACGGATCCCGCGAAATTATCTTCGCGGCTGTCGCCACGACGGCCGCCGTCGTTGCGATCTTCCTGCCGGTGGCGTTCATGTCCGGTGTGATCGGCCGGTTCTTCTTCCAATTCGGCTTAACCATGACGGCGGCAGTGCTGTTGTCGCTGCTGGAAGCGGTCACGCTCACGCCCATGCGGCTTTCGATGATGATGTCACGACGTGAGAACATCGGTCGGCTGGAGCGCTGTGCCGGCGCTGTGTTCAACCTGTTGAACCGCGCCTACGGCAAACTCCTCCCTGTTGTTTTGAGATGGCGCTGGTTCGTGCTGGTCGGCGCGGTTGCCGTCTTTGTTTCTTCCCTGTGGCTCGGGAAGAGCCTCCGTCGCGAATTCGTTCCGGCACAGGATCAGTCTTACATATCCGTCAGCCTCCGGGCGCCCGTCGGATCATCTCTCGCATTGACCGATTCTCGAGTGCGGCAGGTGGAGGCGTACTTAAAAAACCGTCCCGAAATTCTGCGTTCTTATACCTTGATCGGCAGCAGAGGCAGCGGCGGCGGACCGAACGAAGCATCGATGGGAGTCACGCTGGTGGAAAAAAATCAGCGCAATAAAACCCAGGCCGAGCTGATGACCGAATTCCGGAAAGATCTAAAAAGTGTCAAAGGCCTGCGCATTTCATTTCAGGATAATTCGGCGCGCGGCCTCACGGCACGGCGCAGTCAGCCGGTTGAGTTCAACGTTACCGGCCCCGACTACGTCGTACTTGAATCCTCCGTCCGGAAAATCATGGATGAGCTTGATCAAACCGGTCTAGTTGCCGACCTGGACAATAATTACCGTACCGGTATGCCCGAAGTCAGGATCTTTCCAGACCGGCAGGCCGCCGCCGCGCGAGGTGTCACAATGGAGGCTATCGGCCGGACAGTAAACGCGGCGATGGGCGGCATTCGTCAGGGAAAATTCACCCGGGACGGACGCCGATATGATGTCCGGCTGCGGCTGACGCCCGAAGACCGGCTGAGCGCGGAAGACGTAAAAACATTGATGGTTCGCAACTCATACGGGGAACTCATCCCGCTGGGAGACATGGTGCGCATAGAGAGCACGACGACACTGCAGAGCATCACTCGTATTAACCGCCAGCGTGCCATCTCGGTGACCGCCAATCTGGCGCCCGGCGCTTCACAGGCCACGGCGCTGGAGCAGGCGGCGAAAATTTCAAAAGAAATTCTGCCGCCCGGCTACACCTTCCATCTGGAGGGCGGCTCCAAAACCTTCAGCGAATCGGGCAGCGGGCTGTGGATTGCTTTTATTCTGGGTATTCTGGTTGCCTACATGGTTCTGGCCTCGCAGTTCAACAGCTTCATCCATCCTTTCACAGTTCTGCTGGCTCTGCCGTTCAGCATCACCGGCGCGCTGGTGACGCTGTGGGCCACCAACCAGTCGCTGAACCTTTACAGCGCCATCGGGATCATCCTTTTGATGGGCGTGGTTAAGAAGAATTCGATTCTGCTGGTCGAGTTCATGAACCGGAAGCGTGCCGAGGGGATGCCGCTGAAAGAAGCCATCATAACCGCCGCCCCGATCCGGCTGAGACCGATCCTGATGACATCCGCCGCGACGATTGCCGCGGCGGTTCCCATCGCGCTGGGCATCGGAGTCGGATCGGAAACCCGCCAACCCATGGCGCTGGCCATCATCGGCGGCGTTTTCGTTTCCACTTTGTTCACTCTGCTCGTCGTTCCCTGCGCCTACTACCTCATGGCCCGGTTCGAGCGCGGCAGTCATGTGAAATCTTAAAACCGATCGGACTTGTTTTATTCATCGGGAGCTTGCAGGGAGCGGTCTATTCACTAGAATCGGGGCACTCGTTTTCTTACCAACCCGACTGGAGTGGACTATGGCCGCAGAATTGCAACCGTTACTCGAACAGATTCGCAAGGAAGGCGTTGAAAAGGCCGAAGCGCAGGCCGCCGAAATTCTTGCTCAAGCCAAAGCCAAGGCGGCGCAGACCGTTCGCGAGGCTGAAGCCAAAGCCAAAGAACTCGTTGTGAAGGCGCAGGCTGATGCGGTGGTTTACACCGAACGCAGCACCGCCACTCTCGAACAGGCCGCCCGCGACCTGCTGATTACCGTCGGGCAGGGCATCGAGAATATTATCGCCGACATCGTCGCCGAATCCGTTGATTCCGTGCTGAAGATTGAGGTGCTCGAACAGATGATGATCAAAATGGCGCAGTCCTGCGCCGAGCGTCATGGCGAAACCCGCATCGAACTGCTGATCAGCAAACAGGATCAGGCCGATATGGTTAAATTTTTCGCCGGCAAGTACCGCGAGAAAATGGTGCAAGGCATCGAACTTCACGTGGACAACGAAATCCTCAAAGGCTTCCGCGTCAGCTTCGCCGACGACCATGTCTATCTCGACTTCACGAACGAAGCCATCGCCGGTGCGCTGACCGCTTTCCTGCGACCCAAACTGGCCGAAATCGTCAGTCGCGTGGCGAAGGAACCTGCGAAGTAAGCGGTAATTAATGAACCACTGGTATCTAGTTGCCTCGCTTCCGTATCTGCGCTTCGGCGAAAAACCGCTGGTGAATCGCGCGGCGTTTTTAGCGGCTTGTACGGACTGGCTGGCAGAAGAAGATGTTGCGGTGCTTCGGGCGGTGTTCGACAACCGATGTTCACCGGACAGCGAAGTTGCGCGGCGCTGGTGGAACAGCGAGGTCGAGTTGCGTAATGCAGTGGTGCGGGTGCGCTCTAAAAATCGCAACACCGATGCCGCCCGGTTTATCCAGCCGTACGAAGGTTTCAGTCTGTCGATTGAGGAAATGGTGACAGATGCTCTTTCCCGTGCCAATCCGTTGGAGCAGGAAGCGGAACTGGATCGCGCCCGCTGGGCGCAGGCCGATGACTTGGCGCTGACCGCTCCGTTCGGCTTCGCCGGAGTTTTTGCTTTTGCACTCAAACTGCGCATTGCGGAACGCTGGGCCGGTCTGGATGACACGGTCGGCCAGAGCAGAGTGGAAGAATTTATTGAACAGGCAACCGCTTAAAACAGGAACAGAATCATGAATCTTGGAAAAATTGTCGGTGTAAACGGAAACCTGCTGACGGTGGAGTTTGAAAAACCCGTCATTCAGAACGAAACGGGTTTTGCGCGGCTCGGAGATATTCACTTGAAATCTGAGGTGATCCGTATCCGCAACCGCCACGCCGAACTGCAGGTGTTTGAATCCACCACTGGCCTCAAAGTGGGCGACCAAGTGGAGTTTACCGGAGCGCTGCTCTCGGTTGAACTCGGCCCGGGTCTGCTGACACAGATTTTTGACGGCTTGCAGAATCCGCTGCCCGCGCTGGCTGAACAGTGCGGCTTTTTTCTGCAGCGCGGAAAATATCTGCAGGCGCTTCCGCGCGACAAAAAATGGAAATTCACGCCGTCGGTAAAGATTGGTGATACCGTGCTGGCGGGTTCTGCTATCGGAACCGTTCCGGAAGGAATTTTTGACCACCGGATCATGGTGCCATTCCGTATTCACGGGCGGTTGACCGTTAAAGAGATTTCTCCTGCCGGTGAATACACCGTCGAAAACACGGTTGCAAAAGTTGCCGATGAAAAAGGCCGCGAGTACGACGTGAAGCTGATGCAGCTCTGGCCGGTCAAAGTTCCGATCAAATGCTACGCCGAGCGGTTGCGTCCGACCGAACCGCTCATCACCAAAGTGCGCATCGTGGACACCTTCTTTCCGGTGGCGCGCGGCGGAACCTATTGCATTCCCGGTCCGTTTGGTGCCGGCAAAACCGTTTTGCAACAGATCACCAGCCGCCACGCCGACGTCGATATCGTGATCATCGCCGCCTGTGGCGAACGCGCCGGCGAGGTGGTCGAAACCCTGCGCGAATTTCCTGAACTGACTGACCCGCGCACCGGCAAGAGCCTGATGGAGCGCACGCTCATTATCTGTAACACCAGTTCGATGCCGGTGGCCGCGCGCGAAGCGTCGGTGTACACCGCCGTGACGATTGCGGAATATTACCGCCAGATGGGACTCAATGTTCTGCTGCTTGCTGACTCGACTTCCCGCTGGGCGCAGGCGCTGCGCGAAATGTCGGGCCGTCTCGAAGAAATTCCCGGCGAAGAAGCGTTTCCCGCCTATCTCGAATCGGTGATCGCCGCTTTCTACGAACGCGGCGGTGTGGTGCGTCTGCACGACGGTTCGACCGGCTCGGTGACGGTCGGCGGAACGGTTTCGCCTGCGGGCGGTAACTTTGAGGAGCCGGTCACGCAATCCACGCTTAAAGTAGTTGGCGCGTTCCATGGTCTGTCACGCGCCCGTTCCGATGCCCGCCGCTATCCGGCCATCGACCCGCTCGACAGCTGGAGCAAATATCCGAGCGTGGTGGATGCCGAGGATCTGAAACTCGCACGCCGTTTCCTGCGCGAAGGCAGTGAAGTGAACCAGATGATGAAGGTGGTCGGTGAAGAAGGCACCTCGATTGAAGATTTTATCGTTTACCTGAAAGGCGAATACCTCGATGCGGTTTATCTGCAGCAGAATGCTTTCAGCGAAGTGGATGCCGCCACATCAGCCGAGCGCCAGCAGTATGTTTTCGGTGCGATCGCCAAGACTCTGCGCACGAAACTGAAGTTCGAGAACAAAGATGCCGCGCGGACGTTCTTCCATAAACTGACCCAGGCGACGCGCGACTGGAATAACGCCGCTTTCGAGAGCGAAGAATTTAAGAAACAGCAGGAGCGGATCAACGCGCTGCTCGCGGAGGTTACAGATTATGCATAAGGTTTATCACCGCATCGAACAGATCGCCGGCAACGTCATCGTGGTCAGCGCCGACGGCATCAGCTACAACGAGCTGGCGCAGGTGACATCGGATATGGGCACCTCGCTCGCCCAGGTTATCCGCCTCGAAGGCGGGCGTGTCTACCTCCAGGTCTTTGCCGGCGGACGCGGCATCTCGACCGATTCACAGGTGCGCTTCCTCGGCCGCAACATGCAGGTTTCCTTCTCTGACAACCTGATGGGCCGCGTTTTCAACGGTAGCGGCGTTCCGCGCGACCGCGGTCCGGTTATCAGTGAGAACATGATTGAGATCGGCGGGCCGTCGGTCAATCCGGCTAAGCGCATTATTCCGCGCAACATGGTGCGCACCGGGATTCCGATGATCGATGTGTTTAATACGCTGGTCGAATCGCAGAAGCTTCCGGTTTTCTCGGTTGCGGGCGAACCGTACAACGAACTGCTGGCGCGCATCGCACTGCAGGCTGAAGTGGATATCATCATTCTCGGCGGCATGGGGCTCAAGCACGACGACTATCTGTACTTCCGCGACTACCTCGAAGAAAACGGCGCGCTGTCGCGTTCGATTCTTTTTGTGCACACCGCCGCCGACCCGACGGTGGAATGTCTGCTGGTTCCGGATATTGCGCTGGCCGTCGCCGAGCAGTTCGCGCTGAAAGACAAGCGCGTGTTGGTGCTGCTGACCGATATGACTAACTTCGCCGACGCGATGAAGGAAGTCGCCATTACGATGGAGCAGATTCCGTCCAACCGCGGTTATCCCGGCGACCTCTACAGTCAGTTGGCCTCGCGTTACGAAAAGGCCGTGGACTTTGAAGGTGCGGGCTCCATCACGATTCTGGCGGTGACGACGATGCCCGGCGATGACGTGACGCATCCGGTGCCGGACAATACCGGCTACATCACCGAAGGGCAGTTTTATCTCAAGAACGGCCGCATTGAGCCGTTCGGTTCGCTCAGCCGCCTGAAACAGCAGGTGAATGGTAAAACGCGCGCCGACCACCGCACGATCATGGACACCATGATTCAGCTCTACGCTTCGTATAAGGAAACACTCGAGAAACAGTCGATGGGTTTCCGTATGAGCGGTTGGGACAGCAAGCTCTTGAAATACGGCGAACGGTTTGAAAAGGAAATGATGGCGCTCTCCGTGAACATTCCGCTTGAAGGCGCGCTCGATCTCGGCTGGCAGATTCTGGCTGACTGCTTCGAGCCGCAGGAAACCGGTATTTCTTCTAAACTCACGAGTGCGTTTTGGCCGAAGGGATAGGACGGATTGGTCTGATCGGACAGATCGAAAATGGCAAAGATCAAATATACGAAGAACGAACTGAAGGCCCAGCGCGACGCGCTGACGCGCTTCCGGCGCTATTTGCCGACGCTGCTGCTCAAGAAGCAGCAGTTGCAGCTCGAACTGCGACTGCTTGAAGGGCAGATCGCCGCTAAGCGCAACGAAGAGGAAAAGGCGCGCACCGATCTTGCCGCGTGGGTGAAGCTTTTCTCCGAGCCGTTTGATTTCTCACCGTACATCAAAGTCGCCGAGATCAAACGCTCGAGCGGCAATATCGCGGGCGTCACCATTCCAATGTTTGAAAGCCTGCGTTTTGAGGAGGCTTTACCCGATCTGTTTGAAACCGCCGCGTGGGTCGACAGCGGGATTGATCTGCTCCGTCATCTCATCCGTCTGCGGATTGAGCGGCAGGTAATCGAAGAGCAGCACCGCCTGTTGTCCGATGAACTGCGCACAACGTCGCAGCGCGTCAATCTGTTTGAAAAGGTGAAGATTCCCGAGTGCCGCGAAAACATTCGCGTCATCCGTATTTTCATGGGCGACCAGCTGACCGCCGCCGTCGCCCGTTCCAAAATCGCCAAAAGCAAGAGCGTAGAAAAGGTTCGCTCCGCATGATTGTGAAGATGAAAAAACTGACGCTGCTGTGCACGCGCTTCTCGCAGGAGAAGACGTTGGCGGCGTTGCGCGATCTCGGCGTGGTGCATTTACAGCACGTTCAGCCGCCGGAGGGCGGCGATCTGGAAAAGGCGCACGACCATTTCGCCCACCTGCAGCGGGCGCTGGAAGTGCTGCCGAAGCATCCGCACGCCGCGCCATCCGGAAAAACACCGGACGAAACGGTTGAGGCGGTTTGGAATTTGATTCACCGCAAACAGGCGCTGACCGAGCAGATTGAAACGCTCGATATGGAAGTCCGCCGTTACGAACCGTTCGGCAGTTTTTCTCCAGAAGCGGTTCGCGAACTGGCGGCTAAAGGCATTAGTGTTAAACTGTACAAAGCGCCTGCGAAAGTGCGGCTGGAGATACCGGCCGACATTTCAATGGTTGAACTGAGCCGCACCCGTAACACAGTTTGTTTCGCGCTGATCGGGCGCGGTGGAATAACGGTTGATGCCGAAGAGGTTGCTCTGCTGGCACGGTCGCTGGCGGAGATGCGCAAACAACTTGAAACACTTCGCGCGGAATCGGAACGGACGGATGCCGAATTTCACAGCTATGCCGGCGATCACGACGCTGTCGCCGCGCTGGCCGAAGAGGCAATGGACAGCGTGCGTTATCTCGAAGCGCGAACCGGCATGGGTTCTGCCGAAGAGATTGTTTACCTGCGCGGCTTCTTCCCATGTGAAAGGGAATCCGCCGTCCGCCACGCGGCGGAGGCTGGCGGCTGGGCGGCGATGATTTACGACATTGCCTCTGAAGATAATCCGCCGACCTTGCTGCGCAATCCGAAATGGGTCAGCCCGATTCAGGCGGTTTTCAAAATTATCGGCGTGACGCCCGGTTACCATGAAGTGGATATCAGCGCGCTGTTCCTTATCTTCTTCAGCATCTTTTTTGCTATGCTGGTCGGCGATGCGGGATACGGGGCTCTTTTTATTCTTCTGACGGCGTTCGGTAAACTCAAATTCCGCAAGGCTCCGCAGGAAGTGTTTAATCTGCTCCTGATCACCGGTGTCTGCACGGTTGTATGGGGCATACTGACCGGCTCATACTTCGGTCTATCCGATATTCCTGCTCCGCTTAGGCAGTTGCGGCTGGGCTGGCTGACCGGGCCGGGTGCGGACAAGAACCTCATGCTGCTCTGTTTTCTGCTGGGTACCGTGCATCTGACCATCGCTCATGTGTGGAATACGTTTCGAATGATTAACACCTGGCAGGCCTTGGCGCAGATCGGTTGGATCGGATCGACCTGGACTATGTTTTTCGCCGCCCGTACGCTGGTGCTCAGCGCGCCGTTTCCTCTGGCCATGACTTGGGTGCTGGCCTTCAGCATCGTATTGATTGTGCTGTTCATGAATCCGGTGCAAAAAATCAAAAGTGAATGGTTTAACTACGTCATTCTTCCGCTGAATATCGTTAGCAACTTTGTGGATGTGGTTTCCTATGTCCGTCTGTTTGCCGTCGGCGCGGCGTCTTTTGCTTTGGCGAATGCGTTTAATCAGATGGCGATGGACATTGGGTTCAGCAGTTTTCTGGGCGGGCTGGGCGCTTCGCTGATTCTTTTTATTGCGCATGCAGGAAATATTGCGTTGTCGGCGATGGGCGTCATGGTTCACGGCATCCGGTTGAACACGCTCGAATTCTCAGGGCATATCGGTGTGCAGTGGGCAGGCCGGAAATACAATCCGTTCCGAAAGATTTCAGAAATAAACGCATAAAAAGGAGGAAGTGATATGGATGCAACAATGATGAAAGCGTTGGCGGAGGCCGGTGGTGTGGCGGCTCTCTGTCTGGCGGCGATCGGTTCAGGGGTCGGTGCTGGTGTTGCGGGGATGTCCGCCGCCGGGTGCTGGAAAAAGTGTTATGCGCAGAACAAAGCGGCACCGTTTATTCTGGTCGTCTTTATCGGCGCGCCGCTGTCGCAGACCATCTACGGTATGATTCTGATGAACGCCATCCGGAATGCGCAGTCTTTTGTCAGCTGGCCCGCCATGATGATGACCGGCATACTGGGCGGCATTGCTCTGGGTGTTTCAGCCTGGTATCAAGGTAAAGCTGGCGCGGCTTGCGCCGACGCGCAGGCCGAAACAGGACAGGGCTTTGGCAACTATCTGATGACGATTGGCATTGTTGAGACGGTCGCCCTTTTTGTGCTGGTATTCAGTCTGGGCACACTGAAATAAAAAGTGTGGCAGCGGAATCCCTGCCGCTGTGCAGAGGCTGGAAGCCTCTGCCACATTTTCCAATATTTGGAACAAAATATTCCAGACATTGGAAACTTTAATCAGTAGTTTGTCCGAACATTGGAAGAGATATGAACCTGCAGGAACTCAATCAGATCAGAGAAACGGCGCTGACGGAAGCGCGCGGAGCGGCGGATGCCGCTACGCTCGAAGCCGTGCGCATTAAATACCTTGGCCGAAACGGACTGCTTCCCGACGTGATGGCCCAGCTTAAAGAGGTGCCGAACGAAGAAAAGCCCGCCTTCGGCAAAGGAGCCAATGCCCTCAAGAATGAACTGGCCGAACTGATCAAAGAGCGGCAGGGCGCGCTGACTTCCGGCGTGAAATCCGGCGCGACTTTCGATCCGACGCTGCCGGGCCTCTGGCCGGAACTTGGCTCCGAGCATCCGATCAGCAAAGTGACGGCGCGCATTGTTGAAATTTTTCAGTCGATCGGTTTCACCGTCGCCGACGGGCCGGATATTGAAACGGTCTGGAACAACTTCGACGCGCTCAATACGCCCGCCGACCATCCGTCGCGCGACGAGCAGGACACCTTTTATCTGAACAGCGGCGACCTGCTGCGCTGCCACACCTCGCCGGTGCAGGTGCGCTACATGGAAAGCCACCAGCCGCCGATCCGCATTATCGCGCCCGGACGCTGTTACCGCCGCGACACACCGGACGCCACGCACAGCGCCAACTTTCATCAGGTGGAAGGACTCTTTGTGGCCGAAAAAGTTTCGATGGCCGACCTCAAGGGCACGCTGGCCTACTTCGCCAAACAGTTTCTCGGCGACGAAGTGAAAATCCGTTTCCGTCCGCATTTCTTTCCATTCACCGAACCGAGCTTTGAAGTGGACTTCTTTTTCGAAGTCGGCGGCAAGAGCCGCTGGATTGAAATTCTCGGCGCGGGCATGGTCGATCCGAACGTTTTCCGCAAAGTCGGCTACGATCCGGATAAAGTCACCGGCTTCGCCTTCGGCATGGGCATCGAGCGCCTCGCCATGATCATGTACGGCATCAAAGATATTCGTATGCTCTACGAAAACGACGTGCGCTTCCTGTCGCAGTTTTAAGGGACTCTATGAGCAGAATGATTCCCATCGAAACGCTTGGCGAATGCAAAGTGGATTCGCCGTTTCAGGCGCAGCGGCAGGAATTTTTTAATGACGACAACGGGATAATCTACCGGGTGCATTCGCTGGATTATCCGGCGGGATCGTCGGCGGACGAAATTGAATACTTCCAGCGGGCGGGCGCCCGCGAAAAAATCTATTTCAAACCGGACGAAGTTACTGTCGGCGTGGTGACCTGCGGCGGGCTTTGTCCGGGGCTCAACGACGTTATCCGCGCGGTGACGTTCTGCGCACTCGAAGGCTACGGTGTCAAAAAAGTGCTCGGCTTTCAGTACGGCTATGAAGGACTGGTTGCCAAATATGCTCATCCGCCGGTCGAACTGGACACCGATAACACCGACGACATTCATGAAAAAGGCGGCACCATTCTGAAGACCTCACGCGGCCCGCAGGATGCCAAAGAGATGGTCCGCACGTTGCGCCAGTACAAGGTGGACATTCTCATCACGATCGGCGGCGACGGCACGCTGCGCGGGGCTCATGCCATTCAGGATGAGATTACTGCTCAAGGGCTGAAGATCGCCGTGATCGGTGTGCCCAAGACGATAGATAATGATATTGGCGTCATTGAGCGGTCGTTCGGTTATGAAACGGCTGTGCAAGGCGCCTGGGGCGTGGTCAACTGCGCGCATGTGGAGGCTAAGTCCAACCGCCACGGCGTCGGGCTGATCAAGCTGATGGGCCGCGAGTCGGGCTGGATCGCTTCTTCGACCGCCACCTCCAACAGCAACGTCAACTTCTGCCTGATTCCGGAAGTGCCGTTTGACCTCGACGGGCCGAATGGATTTTTTGAACATCTCCGGCAGCGGCTGGAACGCAAAGATCACGCCGTGGTGGTGGTCGCCGAGGGCGCGGGACAAAACCTGATTCCGCACAAAGAGACCCAAGACAAATCCGGCAACAAAAAGCTGGCGGATATCGGGGTTTTCCTGCGCGACGAAATGCAGCGCTGGTTCGCCGAGAAGAACTGCGAAATTAATGTGAAATATTTTGATCCCAGTTATTTGATCCGCAGCACACCGGCCAACGCCAACGACGCGGAATACTGCCTCTTTCTCGGTTACAACGCGATGCACGCCGCGATGGCCGGTAAAACCGGCATGGTGGTCGGGTTGCATAACAGCCGGCTGGTGCACATACCAATGTTTATGATTAACGAGCGCAAACTGGTTGATCCGCGCGGATGGAACTGGCAGACGGTTCTGCAGACAACGTATCAGTCTGCCCGCATGGTGAATGAAAGGTAGGGACGCCTCGCCGAGGCGTCCGTCTATGAATCAATGCGACTGCAGGAAGCGGAAAGCGTCGGGCAGAGCTTCAATGATGTCACTGGCAATCAGCGCGGACTGTGTGTAGTCGTGCGCGGCGATATCACCCGCAATGCCGTGCAGATAAACGGCCGTCATCGCCGCATCAAAGGCTTCCATTCCTTGGCCGAGAAAGCCGGTCAGTAGTCCGGCGAGCACATCGCCGGAGCCGCCGGTCGCCATGCCCGGATTGCCGGTCAGATTCACAGCCAGTTTATGTTCCAGCTCAGCAACGATGGTTCCGGCACCTTTCAGAACAATCGTCTTTCCGGTTTCTTCAGCGGCTTCCCGCGCTTGTGCCCAGCGGTCGGTGACCGGTTTGCCGAAGAGCCTTTCAAATTCGCCCGGATGGGGCGTGAGCACCACCGGACATTTTGCCTTGGCGATTTGTTTTGGTGTGACACAGAGCGCATCGGCATCGAGCACCAGAGGAACCTTACACTGTTTCAAAAGCCGTTCGATTGCTTCGGGAGATTGTCCGAGGCCGGGGCCGGCGAGCACCGCAGTTATTTTTTTCCAATGTTTGGAAAAATCTACGGTTAAAGTTCCAAGGTCTGGAAACGGATGAACCATCACTTCAGGTCCGCAGGCTTTCGCGACAATCGGATAAACTTCTTCGGGCGTGAGAACGCTGACGAGTCCCGCGCCGGAGCGCAGCGCGGCGCGCGCCGCCATCGCAATGGCGCCGGTGAAACCTTTAGAGCCGCCGATGAGCAGAACGTGGCCGTAACTTCCTTTATGGCTGTCACGTTCGCGGCGCGGAATAAAAATATCGGAACGGTCAATCAGCGCCGCCTCTTCGCAACCTGCGGTATCTTCGATGAATTCGAACGGAATGCCGATGTCGATGACTTCAACGCTTCCGGTGTATGGAAGCGCCTCAGGGCGGATGAGTCCGGTTTTCGGCAGGCCGATGGTGAGAGTCATGTCGGCTTTAACGGCGGGACCGTCGGCGATGCCGCTGTCGGCGTCAATGCCGGACGGAATGTCGACGGCGAGCACAAAGGCGTGCTGTCCTTCAGCATTAATCCATTCGATGAGTTTGCTCATGAAACCGCGCGGCGCACCTTTAGATCCGGTGCCGAGCAGACCATCGATGATCAGGTCGGGATCTGTTTTCGGGATGAGGTCGTTGGCGCTGTGGACTTCTTTTGGAATGATTCCGGCCCGCACCATTTTTTTGAGATGGAGCTGTGCGTCACCTTTGACCTGACTCTGCGATCCGCAGAGCCAGACTTCGATATCGAGGTCGGTTTGTGAAAGCTCCGTCGCGGCGGAAAAGATGTCGCCGCCATTGTTGCCGGTTCCGGCGATCAGCAGGATAGAGTGTCCGCCGCGGCTGGCGAGCGCGTCGCGGGCGATGTCGGCGACGCCTTGTCCGGCACGGCGCATGAGTTCCTCGCCCGTCACGCCGTCTTCAATCGTGTGGCGATCAAGCTCGCGCATTTCCGCTGCGGAAACGGTTTTCATGCTTTGTATTCTGACATAGCGGCGAGCATTTCGCGAACCGCATTTTCCAGCCCTTGGAAGACGGCGCGGGCGATGATGCTGTGGCCGATATTAAGCGTGTCCAGATGCGGGATTTTCAGGATGGATGTGATGTTGTCGAGGTTGATGCCGTGGCCGGCGTTGACCTGCAGACCAAGGGCGTGAGCGCACTTCGCGCCGGCGATCAGTTTTTGCAGAAGCCGTTCCGCTTTTTCCGGATCGGTTGCGTCGCAGAACGAACCGGTATGCAGTTCGACGACACGCGCCCCGGTTTTTGCGGAAGACGCGATAATTTTTTCGTCCGGTTCAACAAACAGGCTGACGACGGAGCCGTTGTCCTGGAGCCGCTTGACGGTTTTTTCCAATGCTTGGAAATTTCCGATGACATCGAGGCCGCCCTCCGTGGTGAGCTCCTGCCGCTTTTCAGGAACGAGGCAGACTTCAGCCGGTTTGACATCGAGCGCGATGCGGACAATCTCTTCCGAGTTGGCCATCTCGAGGTTGATAGGGATCGGGCAGGCTTTGCTGAGAAGGTAAACGTCGGAATCCTGAATGTGACGGCGGTCTTCGCGCAGGTGAACCGTGATGCTGACGGCTCCGGCTTTCGCACAGATCTTCGCGGCGGCGAGCGGGTCGGGATAGCTGGTGCCACGCGCCTGACGCAGGGTTGCAACGTGATCAATGTTTACGCCGAGTTTCATGTTTGGCCTTTTCCGCATGTTGCGCGGGATCGTAAACCAGACAGGCGGCGGTGTTCCAGCCGCGAATCACTTCAAGCGCGCGGTAGGCGCCGCTGAAGAGAACACCCAGGGTACGCCCGTGTTCCGGATACGCGGTGATACCAACGCTGATGGCGGTTTTGATTTGTTTGCCGCCGGAAATAAAAACCTCTTTTTGTACAGCTTCGCGCAGACGGGTCGCGATCATTTCACCCTGTTGCAGGGTGCAGCGAGCGAGGATGAGAAAGTCGTCGCGGTGGTAGCGTCCGATCAGGTCGCAGTCGCGGGTGAGCTTCTGGAGGATTTTGCCGACACCGGCGATTACACCGTCGGCGGACTCCTCGCCGTGCAGTTTGATGATATGGTCAATACGGCTTATACCGACGCAGAGCAGAGCGGCCTGTCCCTTTTTCATGCGGATTTCAGCGAGGTATTTGCGTATGTAAGAACCAATGAGGTCGGGCCGGAGCACGCCGGTGAGCGGATCGAGCGAGGAATTTTTGGTTTCCCTGCCGAGTTCGCCGACGACTTCTTCTTCGGGTGTATCCTTCTTTTCCTCTACGATGGCCGGTGCCGGCGCGATGGCAAACGGAAGCGGATTGTCAAAATCGACGGTTTCGAGCGCCTGAGTGGCGGCGTCAACGAGAGCTGGTGTATGGAGGCCGTGCAGGGGGAAACTGCTGACACCGGCGCGGAAGGTCTTCACGCCGGGCACGGCGGCGACTGCTTTTTTCAGATCGATCATCATGTGCCGGGCCACTGAGGGTACGTTTTCCTCTTCGGTATCGATGATTGCGGCCACACAGTCTTCACGGAACAGGCAGGCTTTATCTGAAACGTGCCGGATCGTATTTTTGAGTGCGGCGAGCAGTTCTTCCTGCACCTTCCGCTTGTCAGGCTCTTCGGTGTCGAACTGCACGATGAGAACGCCGAAGCCGGAGGATACGCGGTTAATTTTGCTGAGGTAGCGGGAGACCTGAATGAAAAAGAAATAGTTGCAGTCTTCAACCGTTGTGAGGGCGTCTTCACCCACCATGATCATTCGGTGGAAGCGGTAGGTGCTGCTGATCAGGGTGATGATTGCAAATGAAATGACCACCACAAACAACAGCTGCCCGGCTTGCGCCAAGGGCAGCTGTGCGATCAGTGAGAGCTGTAGAATGGAACACAGCATGTAAAGGTCGCTTCAGGCGGATGCGACGCTGTGCCTAGTAGTAAAGCACAAATTCGCCGCGACGGTTGGCGGCCCAGGCCGCTTCGTCATGTCCCGGGTTGGCGGGTTTTTCTTCACCGTAGCTCTTGGTCTGAATACGGTCGGCGCCGATGCCAAGACCGGCCAAATAGTCGCGGATAGCCTGTGCGCGGCGTTCGCCGAGCGCAAGGTTGTACTCGTTGCTTCCACGTTCATCGCAGTTGCCTTCGATGATGACGGCGACGGAGTTGTTCTGTTTGAGGTGCTGTGAAACGGTTTCGATTTTCGAGCGTTCACTTCCGTTCACCTGTGAGCTGTCATAATCGAAATAAACCGGGGCAAACATGCCGGGGTGTTCCGTGCCGCCCGTGAAACGGCTGCCCATAGCCAGCCCGCCGCCCATGCCGTCACCGTAAAGACCGCCCGAGCCGACGCCGGCCGGATTCTTCTTCATGCTTTTGCAACCGGTGAGAGAGGAGAGGGTCAGCAACACACAGATACCCGCAACGACAGAGATAATTTTTTTCATGACGACGAAACCTCGCTTTTGACTTTTTCCACTACGGCGAGCAAGCCGGCGCATACCAGCCTCCGCCACCACTGAGTAAAGCTACCGGACGGTCGCTGACTGTGTCAAGGAGGTAGAGGGACGATTGGTAGTTGGATGAGCGTGCCGCGACGATATGCCGCCCGTCCGGTGCCCAGGATGGATCTTCATAATCGGCGCCATCGCAGTTTAAATAGAATGTTTGGCCGTTGGACGGCTGGATGACGGCAATCATGTACTGTCCGCCGTTCCGGCTGGCGCAGGCGATCAGGCCGTTGCGTCCCCAGTCGGGAGCGACATTTTCGGTTCCGCGGCTGCTGATGCGCCTCGGAGCGCCGCCGTCGCGAGAGATAATGTAAAGCTGGGGTCTGCCGACGCCGTTCTGGTCGGAGGCATACACAATCTGACTGCCGTCCGGCGACCAGGACGGGCTGGCTTCGGCGGCGCGGGGCGTTGCCGTCAGGCGGGTCAGTTTACCGCTACGCAGATTTTTAATGTAGAGCTCGGGATTGCCGTCTTTGGAGAGGATCAGCGCCAGATCTTTGCCGTCCGGCGAAATCGCCGCGCCGGTGTTCAGTCCGCCGTAGTTGGCCAGTATTTCCCATCGATTGCGGGTCAGATCAAGCCGGTAGAGGTCCGGGAAACCCCGCTTGAATGAGGTGTAAACAATGCTGTTGCCGTCCGGCCCCCAGTTAGGCCCCACCACAATTCCATTTTCACCGGTGAGTTGCCGGACACCGCCGCCGTCTGAATCGCATAGATAGAGCTCCTTCTTTCCGGTGCGGTTTCCGGTCAGCACGATGCGCATCGAGGCGATGCCCTTGTGTCCGGTGACGGCTTCGACGATGTCATCCGCCATCTGGTGGGCGATCGCGCGGGTCTGGCCGTTGTAGCTTTTGGAGAGCAGGACGGACTGATCGTTCAGCCGCAGAACCTGACAGCCGGCTTTCAGTTCACTGCCGGAGGGTGTGACGGTCCCATTCACACGGATCGCGCCGCCGGCGCGCACCGGGTCGAACCAGCCGGAGAGTCGCAGATCTTTTTCCAAGGTTTGGAAGAACATCTGCGAAGCGGAATCACCTGCCGTTTTGATACCGGAAAGATCAATGGCGATCTTGCTGTCGGCGGACTTCACAACACGCACTTGAGCCGCAGCCCATGAAGCGGACAGCGCAATGCAAAGGATCGGAAGGAGAATTTTTTTCATGATGCACTATGCTTAACGCAATGTTCCGAAGTTTGGAAGCCGATTTAGTCGGAGAGTACAAACTCGATCTCGATTGTGCGGCTGGGCAGGTCGGGAGGCGGTACAGGCAGTTGGGTGGTGGCGTTCAGGGCATTTTGCACCGACTGGTCGAACTGTGCATTACCGGAGCGGCGGGAGAGGGATTTCGAGGAAACGGTTCCGTTACGTTCAATCTGGATGGTGGCGGTGGCGGCCAGACCGATTGGTGCGCCTCCGGGCTGCTGCCAGACGCTGTACATCTGTTGTTTAACGCTGTCGTAATATCCACCAAACGGGCTGTAAACACCGCCGCCCGAACCTGAACCGGAACCCGAGCTTGATCCTGATGCGGAGCCTGATCCGGCGGCCGAGCTGTTAAGAGCTGATTTTAGTCCGCTGAAGTCGAGTTGAGGACCTGGCTTCGGACCCGGCTTGGCGGCCACAGGTTTTCCGCCTTTTAATACGGCGGCTATTCTTTCCGCTTCTGTCCTTGTCTTCGGCGGAGCGTTGGTCTCGGCTTTTTTAGGCGGGGCATTAGTGACAGCTGCTTTTTTAGGCGGAGCGTTGGTCTTAACCGTCTCAGGTGGTTTATTGGTGGCGACCGGCTTGGGGATCAGTTTTTTTTCCGGCTTCGGCTCGGGTTTGGGTTCCGGTTTCGGTTTCGGTTTCTCAGATTTTATTTCTGGTGTTGGTTCAGGAACCGCTTCGGGTTCGGAGGCTGGTGCCGGGGCCGAGTCGTCTTGAAGACCAACGGATGCCACCAACTTAAAAGGTTTTTTACGGGTGAAACTATAGGTCGACAGAACAAGGGTCAGCAGGATGATGATTCCATGTGCAATGGAAACCCGTCCAAATACTTTTTTTATCAAGGAATTTTTCACGGGTTTAATGCGGCGTTCATTCAGCCTGCGTCACCAGTCCCATGGCTTCGATCCTGGCGCTTTTCAAAACCTGGATAACTTCCACGACCTGGCCGTAATCAATTTTTTCGTCAGCCCGCACATAAACGGTGACCTTCGGGTCGGCCCTGCCGATATCTCCCATTTTTTCTCCCAGCCGCTGTATGGACATCGCCGTGCCGTCCAGCGTTAATCCGTTTTTCAGTGAGATTTCGATGGTGTGGTGCTTTTTGCTTAAATCCATCGCGCCAGCCTTGCCCTTCGGCAGGTCGACCGAGAGGCTTTGCTCGATGATGGGCATGGTGATGATGAAAACGAACAGCAGAAGAACAACGATGTCCATCAGGGACGTGATGTTAATCTCGTTGCTTTCCCGGAGCGCGATCAGACTGGTTTTTCTTCTTCTTCTTCTCACACGCGACTCCTTTTATTTTGAATAATCCAGCATGAACTCCTGCTGAACACGTCCCGTGAATTCCTGCGCGAAGTTATCCATTTGCACCGAGAGATAGCGGATGCGGGTCGCCAGCAGGCTGTATCCGATTGTGGCGGGTAGCGCCACCAGCAGTCCGGCTACGGTGCACAGCAGCGCGCCCGAAATGCCGGGCGCCACGGCGGAAAGCGTGGCGGAACCGGCAGTCGCCATTCCGCTGAACGTTCCCATCACACCCCAGACGGTTCCCAGCAGGCCGAGGAACGGACCAACACTGACAGCGGTCCCCAGCAGACCCATCAGGCTTTCCAGTTCAAGCGCCTTGTCGGCCAGCGCACAATCCGCCGCATCGCGGATGACATCCATCTGGTGCGTATCGAGCCGCCGCTCTCCCTGAGGATAGACATTACCCAGAAGAATTTCGTCGCGGTCGGCACCGATCAGAATGAGTTGATCAATCAGCGCCTTGCATCCCGCCGTATAGATCGCATCAAGCGGGGTTTCAGGCATGTGCTGTTTTTTTACAAACAGATTGGTCGCGCGGGCCTGTTCGCGGAAATTTTTTACGAAACGGTTGCTCGCCAGCCGGGCGGCACGCAACTGGGCGAATTTTGTCAGCATCACGGTCCAGGCGCCAACCGAAATAAGCACCAGGATAAGCACAATCACTTTTCCGTTCAGCTCGCTTTGGCGGAACGCCAATCCGATATTGGCCGTCATCAGGGGGAACAGCAGTCCGTTCATAATTTATGATCTCCGTTATTTTTCAAAGCCTGGGTGAAAACCGGCTGTATTCTCCAGTGTTTGGAAAAACAGTACAGTTTTTTTTCCAAACATCGTAAAAATCAACTATGCTCCGCCGAATGAAAAAAAGATCAACGATCCTCTTTGCCCTTCTTCCGCTTCTGATTTCGCTGCTTTTAACCGGCACCTCGCAAGTGAGCACGCCAGAAGTGCGCGCCATCTGGGTGACCCGTTTTGACTACCAAAAACCAGCTGATGTGGAGGCCATCGTTGCCAACTGCGCCCGGTTCGGATTTACGGACATCTTCTTTCAGATTCGCGGCAACGGCACCGTGTCGTATCCCAGTCAGGTCGAACCGTGGGCTTTTGAACTGACGGGCACAGACCCTTCCTCAACCGGACGAAATCCAGGCTGGGATCCGTTGAAAGTCGCGGCGGACAGCGCCAAAAAGAGGGGCATCCGGCTGCATGCCTATATGAATGTACTGCCCGGCTGGCGGGGTGTTAAAGACCCGCCGCGCTCTGCGGGCCAGAACTGGACCGCGCACCCGGATTGGTTCATGGTTGATTCTCTCGGCCAGCGCATGCGCCCGACCAGCGGCTGGTATTCTTTTCTGAATCCGGCACTGCCGGACGTTCAGCAGCATTTGAAGCAACTGGCCGCCGAACTGGCCCGCTATGATATCGCAGGGCTTCATTTGGACTACATCCGCTTTCCTTACGATTACAAAGACGTGGCGCCTCAGCTTTATCCAAAGGCTTCGGCGGCGGAGATCAGCCGGAGGTCGGACTTCTCCTATGACCGGTTTTCAATGGAACAGGTCCGCCAGCGTTACAGCGGCAACTGGGGCGCATTTCGCCGCGCCGCGGTTTCGCAGGTTGTTGCGGAGTTGAACCAGACCTTCAAGGCGCAGCGCGGCCCTCAGTGTATAATTTCTTCCAGTGTGCTGGCCGATTTCGACAAGGGGTACGGCACGGCGTTTCAGGACAGCCGCCGCTGGGCCAAAGATCAGATGGTCGATTGGCTGGTGCCTATGAATTATAACCCGAAGCTTTTTGATGAACAGCTCAGCAAAATGCGCAAATCGCTGGGCCGCCGCGCGACCGCCGCACAGCTGGTGGTGGGAATTGACTGTAAAGCCTCTCCGGCTGAAATCCGCCGACAGATTGATGCGGTGCGCAAGGCGGGCTGCCACGGCTATGCTTTGTTTGCCTATTCCTACCTTTTTGAAAACCATCGTCCGACAGCGAAAGGACTGGCGCTGGCCGGTATCCGATAAAAAAACGCCTCCTGTTCAGGAGGCGTTTTGAATCCGGCATGATTCGGAGATTATTTCTTAAGCTCGGCCGGCAGATCCATTGTTGATTCGGGCTTCTGCGCAGGTTTTTTGGCCGGTTTTTTCTGTTCCTGAGTGACAGCCTGTTCCTCAACCGTTGCCTTTTCC
The DNA here is from genome assembly GCA_903831085.1 of uncultured Verrucomicrobiota bacterium. Lineage (GTDB taxonomy): Bacteria > Verrucomicrobiota > Kiritimatiellia > Kiritimatiellales > Tichowtungiaceae > Tichowtungia. Next base: position 120,954 of record CAIKWE010000044.1, read on the forward strand.
GCCTTATGGAACTTGTTGAGCTGGTCGATGGCGGCGCTCGCTTTGGCTTCATCGCCTTTCAGGCGGTAGGCTTGGAACAGGCCCATCCAGACACGGCCGTTGCGCGGAGTGATTTCAGCCGCCTTTTCCATGTACTCAATGCCTTTGGATATCTGTTTTTGCATAATCAAACTCTGTCCAAGACCAAGCCATGCGCCAGCCGTGTCCGGGCTGTTCTTGACGATGATGCTGTAAACGGCTTCCGCTTCCTGCGGACGATTAAGAGCAAGATAGATGCCGCCTGCGCCAAGCAACCGTGATGAATTGCCGGCTTTGAAAAATCCCTTGCTCTGTTCAAGGCAGTCGCGACGGGCCTTTTCGAGAACCGTCATGCCGTACTTCTGAATAGCGGGGTCGTTAATGAGTGTCGCGTATTCCGGCAGGTCAGCCACCATAATGATGGTTGATCCATCGAAATAGACCAGCTTCCAAGCCTTGGAAGCAAGCAGTCGATTTGCCAATGCGCCGGCATCCGGCCAGCATCCGTTCAGGACGACTGCCTGAGGGCCCCAGTCCGAGCGTATTTTATTCCATGCGCCCGGCTGACCGAGCAGGGCGCGGTTCAGGGTCTGGTAGAATTCGGTCCCGTAGAACGATGCGCGAGTGTCGCAGAAAATTTTGTTCGAAGGATTCTGCAGGGCAATGTAACCGCCGTCGTGGGCGATATTGATGATTTTTTTCGGGAAGTCGGCGCGGGACAGGATTCCAGCGGCGGCAACCGGGAAGGAGTCTTCTTCAACACCCAATCCGAAATGCGAGGCGCTGCCGATGCGGGTGTAGGCGCGGTTGGTGACCAGCGAGATCGTCGAGATGATCATCAAACCCAGCGCAATAGCCACAATCAGATCATGCTGTTTGGAAGCAGCGTCCGTGGAGCGAGTCAGGTATCCGCTGATGGCGTTGAAGCTCAGAATCATAAAGGGGAAGGCGAGAAAGGCGAACAGGTGCAGTGTGCCGATGGAGCGCACGGTGAGAAACGCGCCGACCAGCGCCAGCGTGGTGAGCATGGCCGGGAGCCGTTTCTGCAGAGTGATCAGTCCCCCGGCGCCGAGGATCAGCGTGAAGACGGTCAGGCTGCTAATGATGCCTTGCGGGAAGCTACTGCTGAAGAGCGATATCCACTCCAGATTTTCCGTGCCGGTCAGCAGAACCCAGTTAGCAAAAATATGTCGGTGCAGGTTGACGAAGTTCGGATTAATCAATGTCACAAGCAGTGCGACGGCGGAGAGTCCGAGCAGTTTAGTGGTCAGCGGAGTTGCCATCGAGCGCGAGGTCTTCCGGGTTTCCTGCCAGTTTTCGATGGCGAAGAAAAGGATCAGCGCCGGACCAAAAAGGAACGACGGGTGTATATTGGTCCAGAGCACCTGCAGAACCAGCAGCAGAACCGCCAGTAGATTGAAATTTTTGACGCGGTAAAGCAGCGTCAGGAAGGTCGCGGTGAAAAGCATGAAGAAGGCACTCGGGTCAGGATTAAATACCGGGAGCATCAGCCGTGCGCAGAGCAGCAGCGCCAGCCCCTGACTTAGCGGGCCGCCCCACTTTTTGCCGAAATTGAACATCATGAAGAATGCCGCCAGCACAACCAGAACGTGAACCAGCGTGACGAGTCCGGCGCCGCCCAGCGACCAGAGAAGATAGACCAGGCTGTTATAGAGCGGATTCATGTTGACCCACGGCTTGCCGGCCATGGTGTAGGAGATCGTATCAGCTTTGACGCTGTGTGCCTGTCCCAGCGCGATATGCGTGAAGATGTCAGGACTGCTGATCGTGCGTATGCCGGTGAGGGCAAGAAGGACGAATCCGAAGATAACCAGAGCAAGGCCGAGCGATTTTTTGTTACTCATAGAAAAAAACTCCCTGTTTGAAACAATGGCTGGGATTTTAGTGGCCCAAGCATTTTTTACAAGCAGGAATCCCTGCAAACCCCGTTTGATGTTTAAAAAAGATCCATTTGCGAATCATCAGCTTTTTTACGCCGCGAACGGTGCTGGGCGATTTTCGGTGCGCCCTCGGCTTCGAATTCACCTTCTTCAAGGTTGTGCAGAATTTCCGTGGCCCGTTCGAGGACAGAGGCAGGCAGCCCGGCCAGCCGCGCGACGTGAATTCCGTAGCTCTTGTCGGCCGCGCCGGGAACAATCTTGCGCAGAAACGTAATCCGGTCTCCATGCTCCTTCACCAGCACATTGGCGTTCTGCACGCCCGGCATCGTCAGACTCAAGTCAGTCAGCTCATGATAATGCGTCGCAAACAGCGTCTTGGCCCGCACGGCCGGATTGGTGCAGAGAAACTCCGCGACGGACCACGCAATACTGATCCCGTCGAAGGTGCTGGTTCCGCGCCCGATCTCATCGAGCACGATCAGACTCTTCGGCGTCGCGTTATTCAGAATATTCGCCGTCTCCTGCATCTCTACCATAAATGTGCTGCGTCCGCGCGCCAGATCATCGCTGGCGCCGACGCGTGTGAAAACACGATCCACCAGTCCGATCTTCGCTTCGCTCGCCGGAACAAACGAGCCGACGTGCGCCATAATTGTGATCAGCGCCACTTGCCGGATATACGTTGATTTACCCGCCATGTTCGGGCCGGTAATCACGATCAGCTGATGATCGGAACAGTTGAGCGTTGTGTCATTCGGCACAAATCGTTCGGCGTCCGGCATCTGCTCGACCACCGCATGGCGACCGTCACGAATAATCAGTTCGTCGCCGTCGCTCATCGCGGGACGCACATAGCGGCGCGTCAGCGCGTTTTCAGCGAACGCCGCCAGCACGTCGGCTTCGGCGACGGCGCGCGCGTTGCGCTGAATTTCATCAATGTGTTTCACCACCTCATCGCGGATCTGCGCGAATAATTCAAATTCGAGCGCGACGGCCCGTTCCTGCGCTCCGAGAATTTTATTTTCGTATTCTTTCAGCTCCGGCGTGATGAACCGCTCGGCGTTCGTCATCGTCTGCTTGCGGGTATAGGTTTCCGGCACCATCGCAAGATTGCTGTTGGTGATCTCAATAAAATATCCGAACACCTGATTGAAGCGCACCTTGAGCGACTTGATGCCGGTGCGTTCCTGTTCCGATGCTTGGAATTCCGCCAGCCACTGCTTGCCTTTACCGGCCGCGTCGCGCAACTCGTCCAGCTCCGCCGAAAAGCCGCGCCGGATCATGCCGCCTTCTTTAGTCGAAACGGCGGGTTCGTCGTCGATCGCCTCATCGATCATTCTTCCAATGCTCGGAAGTTCGGTCAGCGATTTTTCCAAGGCCTGTAAATTTTTATTTTCCGACAGCAGTTTTTTTAGCTTCGGCAGTTGATCAAGCGATTCGCCGACGGCGCGCAGGTCGCGGGCATTGCCGCCGCCCGAGCCGAGCCGCGACATCATCCGCTCAAGGTCGCGCATTTCGCCGAGCAGTTCGCGTGTCTGCGCCAGGAGAGTTCGGTTTCCTGTGAAAGCCTGCACGGCGTCGAGCCGCGCGTTAATAGAGGAGAGGTCGCTCAGCGGACGGACAATCCAGTCGCGGAGCATCCGCGCGCCCATCGCCGTCTTTGTCGTGTCCAGCACCGAAAGAAGCGTCGACTTCGGGCCCTGCCGCGCCGGATTGAGCGGCGCGACCAGTTCAAGATTCATCACCGTCGTTTCGTCGAGCAGCAGATAGTCGTCCGGATTTTTTACCTGAATGCGGCGGACGTGCGCGAGATTGCGGCGCAGTCCGGTGTTTACATAATAAAGCACCGCGCCCGCCGCGCGCAGACCGAGCGGCGAATTTTCGCAGCCGAACCCTTTCAGCGAATGCACTTTGAAATGGCGCAGCAGAACGTCTTCGGCGCTGGCGGACTCAAACGTCCAGTCTTCACAAACGGTTTTGAGCGTGTTTCCAAGGATTGGAAGAACCGCGTCGTCCTCCGCCGCGGCCTCGGCGATGATGCATTCCTGCGGCGCGTAGCGCGCCAGATTGCCGGAAAGCGATTCCGCGCTGTTCGACTCTTCAATCCAGAACGCGCCGGTCGAGAGATCGAGCATCGCGAGGCCGAAACGGTCGCCGTCGCGGACGAGGCCTGCCAGATAATTGTTCTTTGTGCGGTCGAGCGCGGTTTCGTCGAGAATGGTTCCGGGCGTCACCACGCGGGTGATTTCGCGCTTCACAATTCCTTTGGCGGCGGCGGGATCTTCAACCTGCTCGCAGATGGCGACTTTTTTGCCCGCCGCAATCAGCTGGGCGAGATAGCCTTCGGCCGCGTGATAAGGCACGCCGCACATCGGCACGTCGTGGCGTTTGGTCAGCGTAATGTCGAGAATTCGCGCCGCTTCTTTGGCGTCCTCCATAAACATTTCGTAAAAATCGCCGAGGCGGAAGAAGAGCAGGGTGTTTTCGGGCAGTTCGCGGCGAATGCGCCGGTACTGATCCATCATCGGTGTGCTCTTGTCTGCCATAGACCGCACAAGCTAACAAAGCACGCTTCCGATGTCTGGAACAATTTTTTCCCAATGTTTGGAAAATTAATTGCGACCATTTGCAAAGCCGTGTACCTTGGCATCCTCATGCGCCGCGTTTTGCGCGGAGCCGGTTTTGACTTAAAAAATTAAATCCAAGGAGAGTTGCGATGAAGGGTATTCCGATCTCAGGTGTCCGCAATTTTGCACTGATGGGCCACACGGGCAGCGGCAAGACGTCTTTGCTGGATGTGATGCTCAATATCCTTGGAACCAATGAACGCGTCGGCTCGGTGGACGACAAGAGCAGTATGGCCGACTGGACGCCCGAAGAGCAGGAGCACGAAATCTCCATCTGGGCGAAACCCTTCGACGGCGTTTACACCGCCGCCAGCGGCAAACAGCGCCGCTTCGTAGTTCTGGACACTCCCGGCTACGCCGACTTTATCGGCCAGCTCATGGCCGCCGCGGAAATCACCGACGCCGGACTGATTGTGGTGGATGCCATCTCCGGTATTCAGGTTGGCACCAGCCGCGCATGGAAGGTCTGCGAAAAACGCAACCTGCCGCGCGGTATTGTCATCACCGGCCTCGATAAGCCGGATGCCGACTTCAACAAAGCGCTGGCCGCTATTAAGGAGATGTGGGGCGATGTGCGCTGTGTGCCGGTTGTTCTACCGACCGCCGACGGTAAGTCGGAAGTGGATATTCTCGACATGCCGACCGACGCCGTGCCCGCCGATATGGCCGACACCGTGAAGGCGATCCGCGACCACCTGATTGAGCTGGCCGCCGAAACCGACGACAAGATGATGGAAAAATATTTTAACGGCGAGGAACTAACCGCCGACGAATTTTCCAACGGCCTGCGCAAGGCGGTTCACGAAGCGCACCTGATTCCCGTTTTTGCTTGCTCGGCCAAAACGAAAATCGGCGTGAAGGAAACGATGGACTCCATCAGCCGTCTCTTCCCGTCGCCGGAAGACTATCCGGTTAAATGCGCCGACGGCCATGAAGTGGCCACCGGCGAAAACGAGCCGTTCGCTGGACTCGTCTGGCGCTCGGTGAACGATGCGTTCACCGGTCAGATCAGCTTTGTGCGCGTCTATCGCGGCTCGCTCAAGCCCAACTCCGAAGTGCTCAACGTCACCAAAGGCGAAAAGGAGCGCATCGGCAGTATTTTCTATATCAACGGCAAAAAGCAGACCGACTGTCAGGAAGCCAAGGCGGGCGACATTATCGCGCTGCCCAAACTGAAAAACACCTTCCTCAACGACACGCTTTGCGCGCCGGCCGAAAAGATCACCTTCAAGCCGATTGAGTTTCCGCATCCGGTGAGCGCCTACGCCGTCGAGCCCAAGACCAAAGGCGACGAAGACAAAATCGGCACAGCGCTGCACCGCGCGGCGGACGAAGATCCGTCCATCCGCGTCGAGCGCAACACCGAAACGCGCGAAACGCTGCTGTGGGGCATGGGCGACATGCACCTCGACGTCACGCTCGAGCACATCCGGAACCGCAGTAAAGTGGACATCACCCACCACACGCCGAAAGTCGCTTACCGCGAAACCATCACCGGCAACGGCGAAGGCCACTACAAACACAAAAAGCAGTCCGGCGGCCGCGGCCAGTACGGCGAATGCTACGTGAGGGTTCATCCGCGCGCTCCGGGCGACGACGAATGGTTCGCCAACAAAGTGGTCGGCGGAACCATTCCGCACAACTTCATTCCCGCCTGCCAGAAAGGCTTTGTGGAAGGCATGTCCAAAGGCCCGCTGGTCGGTGCCGAAGTGAGCAACCTCAAAGTGGAACTCTACGACGGCTCCTACCACGACGTGGACTCGTCTGAAGTCGCCTTCAAAATCGCCGGCTCGCGCGCCCTGCACGAAGCGATTGAAAAAGCGCGGCCGGTTCTGCTCGAACCGATCATGACCATCGCCATCACCGTGCCCGACGAGTACATGGGCGACATCACCGGTATCCTCAACACCAAGCGCGGCCGTATTCTCGGCATGGGCGTGGACGAAGGGATGCAGGTCATCACCGCCGAAGTGCCGCAGGTCGAAACCTTCAAATTCTGTTCCGAACTGCGCTCCATCACCGGCGGACGCGGCTCGTTCGAGCTGACCTTTGCCCGCTACGAACAGGTCGCCGCCAACATCGCCCAGAAAGTCATCGCCGCCGCCCAGAAAGACAAAGTCGCCGTCGAGGATTGATCTGATTTTCCAAGGGCTGGAAGAAATTCTTCCAACCCTTGGAAATTGGAGCGGATACAACAGACGAAAATTGCTGGATTGAAGGATCCTTCATATAAAGCCATGGGATGTTTGTGAAAAGTATGGGGGCACAATGATGAGAAAATTAAACCTGATATTTTTTGCGATAAGTATTTTGATTTTTTCTTTTTTGAATTTTATTCCGCCGGCCTTTTATTCTGCGCATAGTTTAGTTGTCTATGCGGCGGTTTCAGTTTTGATGGTTGTTGTCTACATCACCACAATAGTTCTTTTAGTAGAGGAACCTTTTAGGGCGTGGAAAAGATTCATCACAGTGTTGGTTTTCATGAGCTCTGGGCTATTGAGTGAGTATGTGATTTATCTTGTGAAAACAAACGGCTTCAGTCCCCTTGATTGGATGGGTACGGTGTTCTTTTGCGTTGATTTCGCATATATACTGCTTTTTAGCTCCGTCACATTTTGGCTGGTTTTTTTGCTCCTGAAAAGAAAAGGGGTCCGTCCTGTAAATTAATGATTTTGCCGCGCGGGCTGATTTTAAGATTTCCCGCGTCGCTCGCCTACGCGAGCAAGCGGCAGGCAAACCTTGGAAGAATTCGCGGAGGGTTCCGTGAAGAAGAGCGAAGCAGACTGGGCGGAGGAACGCCAGGAGATGGTACGGCTGCTGGCGGGGTTTTACCGTATTCACGACGAACGGATACTTCGCGCGATGGAGGAGATTCCCCGTCATCTTTTTGTCCCTGAACGGTTCCGTCTGATCGCCGATCCGTACGGCGATCATCCTTGTCCGATCGGATGCGGCCAGACCATTTCCCAGCCCTATATCGTGGTGTACATGACGGAGAAGCTGAATCCGCAGCTGGGCGAAAAGGTGCTGGAGATCGGTACCGGTTCGGGTTATCAGGCGGCGGTGCTGGCGGCGACGGGCGCGGAGGTTTATACCATCGAAACAGTTCCCGAACTGGCGGAGCACGCTCGGCAGGTTCTTAAGGAAAACGGTTTTGACAAGGTGCAGGTGCGCTGCGGCGACGGCTATGCGGGCTGGCCGGAAGCCGCACCGTTCGATGTGATTATCGGCACCTGCGCGCCGGAGGCGGTTCCGCTGGTACTGGTCGAGCAGTTGGCCGAAGGCGGGCGGATGATGCTTCCGGTCGGCACAGGAATCCAGCGGCTGGTGATTTTACGGCGGCGCGGCGGAGTGCTGACTCAGGAGGATGATCTTCCGGTCCGTTTTGTGCCGATGGTTCATACCAAAACCGTATGACATTCGGTACAGGCGCGGCCACCGTCCGCACCCACAGTAAGAACGATTTTCTGTAGCCGCGTCCGTTGGGCGCGGTAATAAAAACCGGAAGCGGAACGGGGCCCATCCTATAAAATTAATGATTTTGCCGAGCAGGCTGATCTTGAAAGTTCCCGCGTCGCTCGCTTACCGCGTCCCTTGCGCCAGCCGCTGCCCGAGCGGCAGCGAGCGGCGCGGGAAGCGACGGGGCGCGAGCAAGCGGCAGGCATGCCTTGGAAATCTGTCGGGTGAGCAGTCGGCTCGAAGCGTGAGAAAACGGTTTATTTCGGTGTGCCGGTTGTGTATAAAGCGCGGTTCCAATGTCTGGAGAGACGGACGGTTTATTGTGATTTAGACGGGAGGTTTTCATGTCAGGACATAGTAAGTGGGCCAATATTAAGATCAGAAAAGGCAAAGCGGATGCCGTGCGCGGCAAGGTGTTCAGCAAGATTGCCAAGGAAATGACCGTGTCAGCGCGGATGGGCGGCGGCGATCCGGCGGGCAATATTACGCTGCGTTCGCTGATCGTGAAGGCCAAGTCTGTGAATATGCCCAACGACAACATTGACCGTGCCATCAAAAAAGGAACCGGTGAGCTTGAGGGCGGCGCGTTGGAAGAGCTGATGTACGAAGCCTACGCACCGGGCGGAGTTGGTATTCTCGTTCAGGCTCTGACTGATAATAAAAACCGTGCGGCTTCCGAGATTCGGAATGCGTTCACCAAGAACGGCGCGAGTCTGGCCCAGCAGGGGGCCGTCAGCCGCAGTTTCCAGCGCAAGGGACAGATTTATATTGATGCCGCCGGAGTGGATGAAGACACTCTGATGAATATCGTGCTCGAAGCGGGCGCTGAGGATATGCGCCGAGACGGCGACCAGTTTGAAGTGCTGACGGCGTTCACCGACTATTCCGCCGTGTGCGAGGCGATTTCGAAAGCCAGCATTGCCACCGCCTCGTCGGAGCTGACGATGCTTCCCGAAATGCCGACCGAGATTAAGGATAAGGCCAAGGCCCAGCAGGTGATGAAGCTGATCGAAGCCTTGGAAGAACTCGACGATGTCCAGAATGTCTACGGCGCATTTGAAATTCCCGACGCCATTCTGGCGGAAATGGAATGAATAAAGTCCGTATCTTAGGCGTCGACACCTCGCTGCGCTCGTCGGGCGTGGCGGTGATTGAGGTTTCTGGCCAGAAAATGCGCGCGCTGGCTTACGGCCGGATTCAGAATAAGCCGTCTTTGCCGCACACCGGCTGTCTGGCGGCGATTCATCAGGAGATCGATAAGCTGATTACCGAATTTTCCCCCGACGAAGCCGCCATTGAGGGCGCCTTTTTCGCCAAGAACGCCAAAACGGCGATGATTCTCGGCCAGGCGCGCGGCGTGGTGCTGGCCGCCTGCGCACTGCGCAGTCTGCCGGTCTATGAATACTCGCCGCGCTCGATAAAGCAGGCGACGGTCGGGGCTGGAGCCGCCACCAAAGAGCAGGTGGCCAAGATGGTAATGCGTTTGCTGGGACTGGCCGAACAGTCACAAGAGGATGCGGCGGATGCACTTGCGGCGGCGATCTGCCACGCCCACCAACGCGGCCTGCCGGAAGCCTTGCGTTCAAAACCGGTTTAATGTAGTTTCCGAACCCTGTTTAAGAAACAAAAGGAGAATCACCTGATGGAACTCAAGGAAATCAAGAAAATCGTCGAGATGATGACCGAGAACGACCTCGCGGAATTTTTGCTCGAAGAAGAGGCTTTTACCCTGCAGCTCAAACGCGGTACCGCTGGCATCACCCAGATCGTTTCCGCCCCGCACCAGATGGTGGCCGCTCCGGCCGCCGCTCCGGCTCCTGCCGCGGCCCCGGCCGCCGCTCCCGCCGCGCCTGCCGCTAACGGGAATGAAGGGCTGATTGAAATCAAGTCCCCGATGGTCGGCACCTTCTACCGTTCGCCGTCGCCGGATGCCGATTCCTTCGTGCAGATCGGTCAGGATATCACGGCTGACAGCGTCGTCTGTATTATCGAGGCCATGAAGGTGATGAACGAGATTCAGGCTGAGGTGAAGGGCAAGATTAAGAAGATCCTTGTGGATAACGCCACACCCGTACAGTTTGGTCAGGCGCTCTTCCTCGTCGAACCGGCTTAGTCAAATCGACTGCCGACTGAATCTGATATCTGAACCACGGGATTTCCTATGTTCGAAAAAGTACTGATTGCCAATCGCGGCGAAATTGCGCTACGGATTATCCGGGCCTGCAAAGAGCTGGGCATCCGCTCGGTCGCGGTTTATTCGGAAGCGGATGAGGAATCGCTCCACGTTCAGATGGCCGACGAGGCCATTTGTATCGGACCGGCCGCCTCCTCTTCCAGTTACCTCAAAATGGCTAACATTATCAGTGCCGCCGAGGTGGCGGATGTGGACGCCATTCACCCCGGCTACGGCTTTCTGGCCGAAAACGCGCACTTCGCCGAAATCTGCCGGGACTGCAACATCACCTTTATCGGGCCCGATCCGGAAATTATCCGCAAAATGGGCGACAAGGCCATTGCGCGCGACACGATGAAAGCGGCCGGCGTGCCGATCACTCCCGGCAGCGACGGGATTCTCGCCACCAAGGAAGAAGCGCTGGAACTGGCTCATAAAATGGGTTATCCGGTGCTGATCAAAGCGGTCGCTGGCGGTGGCGGCAAAGGGATGCGCGTGGCGCATAACGACGTCAGTCTGGCGCAGGGTTTTATGATGGCCAGCGCCGAAGCCGGGAGTGCGTTTGGGAATCCCGATGTGTTCATGGAAAAATATATCGAGTCCGCCCGGCACGTCGAAGTACAGATCATCGGCGATAAGCACGGCAACGTGGTTCACCTTGGCGAACGCGACTGCAGTATTCAGCGCCGCCACCAGAAGCTGGTGGAAGAGTCGCCCTGTCCGGCGCTTTCTCCCGAAGAGCGTAAAGCGCTCGGCGACGCCGGCGTGAAGGCCGCTAAGTCCGTGGGATACAACAGCGCCGGCACGCTGGAGTTCCTGTACGACGAAAAGGCCAAAAAGTTTTACTTCATGGAAATGAACACCCGTATTCAGGTGGAACATACCGTCAGCGAAGAAGTGACCGGCATCGATTTGGTGAAGGAGCAGATTCTGGTCGCGGCCGGCAGAAAGCTTTCCTTCACGCAGGACGATGTGAAGGTTCGCTATCACGCCATCGAATTTCGTGTGAACGCCGAAGATCCCTATAAGAACTTCACTCCGTCGCCCGGCAAAGTCGAAGCGGTGCATTTTCCAGGAGGTCCCGGCATCCGGATTGATTCACATGTCTACAGCGGCTGCACCATTTCGCCTTATTACGACAGTATGATCGCCAAAATCATTGCCCGCGGCGCCACGCGCGAAGAGGCGCTCCAACGCCTGCACCGCGCACTCGAGGAGTTCACCATCAATGGTCCGCACACCACGGTGCCGGTCGGTATGGCGCTGTTGAAGGACAACCGCTTCCGCCGCGGCGAGTACAACACCGCTTTCCTTGAAAAATTCATGCGCGAAAACTTTATGGTCGACCGGTGATAAGGAGAGCCCGCTATGAGCAGTAAAAACATGAATGTTCCTCCTTCCCGCAACTGGCCCATTCCGGAGGAGAAATCCGACGACGCCGGGCTCGGGACAGTGCGGATTCATAATAATGTCATCGCGGTGATTGCTCATGAAGCGGCTGATCGCGTGCCTGGCGTGGTTGAACTTTCCGGAACGCTCGTTGATGAAATTGTCGACATTATCGGCAAGCGTCGCGACCGCGGCGTTCGTGTCGCGCTCGAAGCCGAAAACACCATTGTGGTCGAGTTGACCGCGGTCCTCGAATACGGCGTGCATATTCCTGAAGTTTGTGGAAAATTGCAGTTGGAAGTTCGCAAGGCGGTCGAGGAAATGACCGGTAAGCGGGTGCAGGCCGTCAATATTTCGGTGCAGAGCATTCGCCGCCCGGTGAAGGATTCCGCAGGAGGGAAATAAAATGACAAGGTTTCTCCATGTATTGTCCGGAATAGTGATCTGGTTTCTTTTCGCCGCGGCCGGCGGCGCGCTGATTTATGCCAACGGCCTTCGTGTGGATGAAGGGCAAAGTATTCTCCGCTTATTCTATTTCGGCGAAAACTGGCTTCAAGCGATGGGTGTTGGCGGCATCATAGTTCTGCTGTCGCTTCTTTATCTTGTCACCTTCGGGCCGCGCCGCCCGAAAGCGCGTTACATCTCCTTTGATTCCGGTAACGGCTCTGTCTCCATCAGCGTCAATGCGGTGCGCGAATATATCCGTAAGCTCAGCGGCGAATTCAGCGCCGTCGTCAGCATCGACCCGAAAATCCGGCCCGAAAAAGACAGCATCAGCATTGATCTGAACGTTAATTTGGTGGCCGGTGCCCGTATTCCCGAGCTTTCTCAGGCGCTTCAGATGCGGGTTCGCGAAAGCCTGCGCGACGGACTGGGCATTGATGATGTCAAAGAAGTCAAAGTGCTCGTTCAGGAAATCACCGTTGAACCGCGCTCTTCCCGCCGGTAATTGAACTCATGAAGAAATCAACCTCTCCCCAGCTCGTTATCGTCGGCTCCATCGGCATCGACACCATTGAAACACCCCGCGAAAAGCGCGTCGAAATTCTCGGCGGCTCTGTCAGCTATGCCTGCGCCGCCGCTTCTTTCTTCGTCAAAACCGGCATGGTCGGCGTGGTCGGCACCGACTTTCCGCCCGAACACCGCGCTCTTTGGGAAAAAATGGGCATCGACCTGGCCGGACTGCAGACGGCCGAAGGGAAAACTTTCCGCTGGTCGGGCATCTATGAAGCCAACATGGACAACCGCCGCACACTTCTCACCGAGCTCAATGTATTCGAACGTTTCACGCCCGAGTTGCCGGAAGCCTACCGCGACGCGCCTTTCCTTTTTCTCGGCAACATCGCTCCCGAACTTCAGCTTCATGTCCTTGAACAGGTGCGCTCACCGGAGTTTGTTTTGATCGACACCATGGATCTCTGGATCAACATCGCCCGCGAAAAACTGGTCGAGGTGGTCGGAAAATGCGACATGCTCACTCTCAACGAATCCGAAGCGCGTCTTTTCACCGGCGCGCACTCTCTCATGGACGCCGCCGAAACTCTGCTCGCGATGGGGCCGGAATTTGTCCTGATCAAAAAAGGGGCCGCCGGCAGTATGCTTTTTTCCAAAAACGGAATTTTCCTGCTTCACGCTTTTCCGCTGGCCGACTTCAAAGACCCGACCGGCGCAGGCGACACGTTTGCTGGCGGCCTGATGGGTGCGCTGGCCGAATCCGGCCGGACAGACGAAAAATCCATCCGCCGCGCCATGCTTTACGGCAGCGTCACTGCCGCCTTCGGGGTCGAGGAATTCAGTTTAGAGCGTCTGGCAACGATTGACCGTCAGCAGATCGAAGCCCGCGCCGACACACTTAAGTCCATGTGCCGCATGGAGTAGCGGAATTTTCAAATCTCCGGAGCTCTTCCAAACGTTTTTTAACGCTTCTGAAGGCCCGTCGGGTTTGACAGCCCCTTGCCGTATTGTTAAATTCCTGCCATCTCGCAAGTTGCATTTGCCGCAACGAAAGGAGCGCGAATCATGTCAGTATGGGCGATTGTTCTAGCATGCGGTAAGGATCAGGAAATCGGAGCAGGGATCGATGTCGCGTTTCTTGCGCTCGGTTCCCGGCCGGTCGTGGCGCGTTCCATTCAGACACTGGAACAGAATCCGCTCATTGAAGGAATCGTTCTCGTGGTTCGCAAAGAACGGGTGGACAGCGCGTTGCATACCGTCCGGTCCTTCGGCTGCCGGAAAATTTCCGCCATCGTTTGCGGCGGTCCGGTGCGTTTGACCAACTTGAAGAATGCTTTGGAAAAAATTCCGGACGATGCCACTGCCGTGTTGATTCACGAAGCGGCCCGTCCGTTCCTGAATGATGAAATCATCACGGAAACCATCAAAGCCGGAAAGCGCTACGGTGCCGCCATTGCCGCCGTGAAAAGTTCCGAGGCGGTCAAGTTTGCCGAAAAGGGGCAGAAGGTTGATAAATCGCTCGATCGCAACAGCATCTGGCTGGTGCAAAGCCCGCAGGTTTATAAAATAGACGTCTTCAAAAAAATGCTCAAAGGCTCCGGCAAACTGCTCGACGACGATTCCGAACTGCTGGCTAAAGGAAAGCAGGAGATTCATCTGGTGGCCGGTTCAACGGGCAATATGAAAATCCGTACTCCTGACGACCTGCAGATCGCCTCCGCCATTCTTAGTGTCGCACGCCAAAACCCGTAAACTCACCGGTTGCGGCCGACCGGCGCACCAGTTCGTTGGTAATATATTTTCCAAGGTTCGAACGGCGAATCGCTGAAAGAAGTTCCATTAGTTGATCTTCCGCGCCTTCTGTCACCAGTGACACGCTGCCGTCGAACTCATTCTTCACCCAGCCGGTCAGGTCTAAATTTTGTGCCAGACTCACCGCCGTGTACCGAAACCCCACGCCCTGCACCCGGCCTTCATAACGGACTGTGATTCGCTGGTTCATTTTAGGCTGCGCAGACTTGCCTGCGCTATTCTTTTAGACGACAGGCGACTGGGGCGCGGCATTCGTCGGAAGTTCGTTCGGGGCTCCGGCTTTCCGCAGGCGCTTTTCTTCCTTCTTCCGTTTCTTGGCCATCTCTTTTTGACGTTTTTCGAATGAGTAATTGGGTTTTGCCATGGGGTTTCCTTAATTTGGTTTGAGCTTTATAGCACGCCTGAGCGGCCGTTCTCTCACCAAAAGCGCAATTTAGGTGGAGCGTGATCTCCGAGCACGCTTGCTTGTCCGCCGCAGGAGGAAACGCGCCCGGAGGTCGCGTTCCACCTTACCAAAAAAGGCCCAGTAACAGGCGCGGCCACCGTCCGCACCCTCAGTAGGGCTGTTTTCTGTAGCCGCGCACGGTGGGCGCGGTTTTTACAGATCAAAATAATACGCCTGCGGGTGGTGAGTGATCAGCGCGAAGGTGGAAACCTCTGGGTCGGCCATGAAGAGTTCAGTGACGTTCAGGCCGATACGGTCGGTATCGAGCAGGTCGCAGCAGACTTTGTTCATCGCCAGATCGGGGCAGAGCGCGTAGCCGAAGCCGAAGCGGCTCTGGTCGAGTTTGCGTTTCCAAATCTCGGAAAGCGTCAGCTCGCCTTCGTCCGAACCCCACAGCAGACGGATCTGCCTGTGCCAGGTTTCCGCGAGAGCCTCGGCAGTCATAACGGCCAAGCCGTGGAAGAGCAGGTAGTCGTGGTAGCGGTCGGCGTCGCGCAGTTCGTGCTCTTTGGTCATCACCTTGTTTCCAAGCGTGACGGCCATCAGTGCGCAGACATCGCGATCAGGGCGGAAGAAGTCGGTCAGGCAAAGCTTCGCTCCTTTTTTACTGCGCGGGAAGGGCATGAGAATTTCTTCACCGGCCGGATTTTCGAGATAGAAGGTGTCGCCTTTGGAATGGCAGTTGAAAAAGCCGTGGATGACTTTTGGCTCAAACACCTTGCGGGCAATCTGCTTCATCTCTTCGAGCTTCTGATAAACCTCGTCGTCGAGCAGTTTCCGGTATTTGGCGTCCGAAAGCTTGCCCTGTTTGTAGCCCCACGCGCCTTTGATCATGCCGTTCAGGTCTAGATATTTCCAGATATCGTCGAGCGGAATATTTTCAGTCACCGTTGTTCCAATACTGACTTTCGGAACCGGAACATCTTTAGCGATCGGTTCGGCCGGATTTTCATCTTTTCCAATGTTTGGAACTTCACAGCCAACGCCGTCGCGGGTCGGTGCGACATATTCCGGTAGCTTTCCTGTGTCTTTGAGCGTCTGCATCGCGGCCAGTCCGGCGAAGGCGTCTTTACAGTAGACCACCTGTCCCGAATAGTGCGGACGGCAGGCCGCATCAACAAACTCTTCCGAGAGCGCCGCGCCGCCGAGCAGTACCGGCGTTTTAAAGCCGGCGTGTTCGAGAATCTTCATGTTTTCGGCCATGACGGCGGTGGATTTCACCAGCAGTCCGCTCATGCCGAGCGCGGCGGCGTTATGTTTCTTCACCGCCTCCATCATCTGCTCAACCGGAACCTTGATGCCGAGGTCAACCGTATCGAAGCCGTTGTTGGAAAGAATAATGCCGACCAGATTTTTGCCGATGTCGTGTACATCGCCCGCCACGGTCGCTAGGACAACCAGCGGCGCAACATCACCCGCCGCGCTCTTTTTCATGAACGGCTTGATCATATCCACCGCGCGTTTCATCACCTCGGCTGACTTCAGAACGAAAGGAAGTTGCATCGTGCCGTCGTTAAAGAGGCGTCCAACCTCTTTCATCGCCGGAAGCATGATAGCGTTGAGAATATCTTCGGCGGTTTTTTCTTTCAGCAGATCGGGGATTGCGGGCGTCAGCCACGGCGACTTGCCGCGGATAATCGCGTCGGTCAACACATCCGTCGCCGGACGGCTCTCAACGGTAACTTCGGCGGTTTCCTGCACGTCCTCAAACAGGTTGATGTAGTTTTCAAGCGGGTCGCCGTTCGAGCGGTCGTTATTCAGCAGGGCTTCGGCGCCTTTGCGCAGGTTATCCGGAATTTCATTCAGCGGAACGATTGCCGCGACGTTGATGATGCAGGCGTCCATCCCGGCCTGTACCGCCTGATGCAGAAAAACCGCATTGATCACTTTACGCAGGGCCGGTTTGAGGCCGAATGAAATATTGGAAAGTCCGAGCATCGTCTGGACGCCCGGCAGTTCCGCTTTAATTCTCCGGATCGCTTCCAAGGTTTGGAATGCCGCATCCCGCAGCGTCTTGTCGCCGCTGCAGATGGTGAAGGTCAGCGGGTCGATCAGAATCTCTTCGGCTTTCAGTCCGCGCTCGACGCAGAACTTCACCAGTCGCTTGGCGACAGCGACTTTTTCGTCCGCATTCATCGCCATGCCTTTTTCGTCAATGGTCAGTGCAACCATCGCCGCGCCGTAGCGCCGCGCCATCGGAACGACCTGTTCGGCGCGCTTGCCGCCGTCTTCAAAATTGATGGAGTTGATCAGCGCCCGGCCGCCGTAGAGCTTCAGCGCCTGCTCGATCACATCGGCGGAAGTGGAGTCAATCATCATCGGAATCTTGCACTCGCGTGCCATACGCGGAACCAGCACGGCGACATCCTTGCTCTCGTCGCGTCCGGCGTAGCCGCAGCTCAGGTCGAGAACGTGCGCGCCGGTTTCTTCCTGTTCGGTCAAAATGTGGAAGGCGTTTTCATAATCGTTCGCCAGCAGGGTGTCACGGAATTTTTTTGAACCGGTCGCGTTGGCGCGCTCGCCGATATAAAGCGGCGCAGGTTCTTGCGTCAGATCAACCGCGCTGAAAAGACTGGAGACTTGCGCGGGTGCCTTCACCGGCTGCCGGATTTTCCAACCCTTGGAAACTTTTTCGCGCAGTTCACGGATATGTTCCGGCGTGGTGCCGCAGCAGCCGCCGACAATCGAAAGCCCATGTTCTTTGGCGAGCGCGGCGACTTTTTCCGCGAACGGCTTCGGCTCCAGCGGATAGCGGACGGTTCCATCGACGCGCGCTTCGGGCATCCCGGCATTGGGCATGCAGGCCAGACGGGTCGGCCAGACTTCGCTTAGTGTGTCGAGATGATGCTCCATCGCATCGGGGCCGGTCGCGCAGTTGAGGCCGAGCACATCGATCGGGTAGGGCGCAAGAATCGCGGCGGCGGCGGAAACGCTGGTGCCGACCAGCATCGTGCCGGTGGCTTCGACTGTGATGGAAACATAGCGAACGATGTCGCTGTCCGGGCCGAGGATGTCATCGGCCGCCGCCAGCGCCGCTTTGATCTGAAGCGGATCCTGGCAGGTTTCAATAATCAGTCCATCCGCGCCGCCGTCGAGCAGTCCTCGGATCTGGACTTTGTAGGCCTCACAGAGTGAATCGAATTCGATATGTCCCAGCGACGGCAGTTTGGTGCCGGGGCCGATTGAGCCGAAGACGTAACGTGGCTGTTCCGGCGTCGAAAATTCATCGGCGCATCCGCGGGCGATTTGCGCGGCGGCCTTATTGATTTCATAAGCGCGGTCGGCAAGTCCGTATTCGCCGAGCGTCACCGGCGACGCGCCGAAGCTATTGGTTTCGACCGCGTCCGATCCGGCTTCCAGATAAGCGCGGTGCAGGCCGCGGATGACATCGGGTGCGGAGAGGTTCAGCCACTCATTGCAACCTTCGACCGAGCCCCACTGTTTTGCTGAGATGGTTTGTCCCTGCAACCAGGTTCCCGCCGCGCCGTCGAGAAGCAGGGGGCCGGTCTTCAGTTTTTCTCTCAGAGTCATGCCGCGCAACCTAACAAACGGCCGCCAAGGCGGCAACAGTAATCCTTCAATCCGGATAAACGGATTTTATAGTTCCGGTCATTGGAAAAAACCGATTTGAATTTTCCAATGTTTTGAAGCCGGATTGTAACCCTCATTGTAAGCAAAACGCCGATCCGGTCTGGATCGGCGTTTTTTAAAAGTGGCGGAGAGGGGGGGATTCGAACCCCCGGTACGCCTTTACGGCGTACGGCGGTTTAGCAAACCACTGCTTTAAGCCACTCAGCCACCTCTCCGCAGGAGCGTTTTATGTATGATATTAAGTTCGAAAGGGCAAGCGGCAAAAGCCATTTATCCCGCTTTGCGCTGCTGTTCCCACCATTCGAGCTCGGCGGTGTGGCGTCCGGCGGTCCGGGCGGCGAATTTAAAGTAGAGGAATGCGTCGAGAAAACAGCGGTGGCGCATAATCCGCTGGGCGTTTTTGGACGTCATTTTCAGGAAACGCGGCTGTCCGCTCATGATTTCGGCGATGTGATGGGTGATGGCCTTTGGAATGCGGATGCGGTCGAGCTGGCGGATGTGGCGATGAGTCGCTTCGATGAGGGCATCGGCGTACGGCAGATCTTCATTTTGCATAATCTGCGATGCGACCCATTCGTGATATTCGCCGAAGATCAGGGAGAAGAGCAGTGCCGGATCAACATTAAAGCCAGCGGCGCGCCAGCGGTCGATCTGCGCGAAACTTTTTTTAAGCCAGTGTGTTTTGCCTTCGCCATCGGGCGCGTTGAGCCAGGCGCCGAGCTCGGGGAAAATATGCTCAAAGGCCTCGAGTTCACAGCAGAGGTTGAAAACCTGTTCGGCTTTTCCGCAACTGAGAAGCTTTTGAATCTCCTCGTACAGGCGCGAGGAGGAACAGTCTTCGAGCCGGGCGGCGTGACGGCGGATGGCTTCACGGGCGGACGGTTCGATGTCGAACCCGAGGGCGGCGGAAAAGCGGATGGCGCGCAGGATGCGCACCGGGTCTTCGGTGAAGCGCTGGTCGGGATCGCCAATGACCCGGAGGATGCGATTCTCAAGGTCGCGCCGGCCGTTGACATAGTCGATGATCGAAAAGTCGGCGATGTTGTAAAAGAGGGCATTGACGGTGAAATCGCGGCGCAGGGCGTCCTCTTCAGGCGTGCCGAAGAGGTTGTCGCGTAGGACGAGCCCGTCTTTGGCGAGGAAGGTATTGTCCTCGGCGGGCGGAGCTTCGTCGGCGGGCGGAGCGGGAGCCCGGAAGGTGGAGACTTCGATATTTTCGTTATGAAAGTAAACATGAGCGAGCCGGAAGCGGCGGCCGATGATGCGGCAGTTGCGGAATATTTTTCTTACTTCTTCAGGCGTGGCGTTGGTGGCGACGTCGAAATCTTTCGGATTACGTCCGAGCAACAGGTCGCGCACACCGCCGCCGGCGAGATAGGCGGTGTATCCGGCATCTTTGAGCCCGTAGAGAACTTTAAGCGCGGCGTCGCTGATCTGCTTGCGGCTGATATTGTGGTCGGGGCGGGCTGTGATTTGAGGTTCCATAAGATTTAGAGGCCGGGGGAAATGTAATCGGCGCGGCGGGCGGGGGAAAGAAGTTTTTTCCAAACCCTGAAGAAAATCAAACGGGTTCTCCAACCTGTTCCTGAATCCAACGGAGGATGACGCTGACAATGTAGGCGACTTCTTTTTCGGTGAGTTCAATGCCGGTTTTTATGCCGTGAAATTTTTCCAGTTTAGCCCGGTCACTGGTGCCGGTGGCGTGCTGGGCGATAAAGACGGGGTGCCCTTTCAGGGGGGTCTGGCGTCCGTCGTTCTTCGGATCGGCCGGCGCGAGCCGTTTGTTGACAAAATCGGTGGCATGCAACCGGAGGATTTCAACTCCTCGTGACAAGACGTATTCTTTCTCAGGTTCGCCCATGGATGGCGACGTGATCTGTTTGGAGCGGGCGAGTTTCTGTTTCAGTGTTTTCCACTGTTTTTCATCGATATTCTGCATCACCCGCCCCACCTCCTTTCCTTTGAGAAAACCAGCTACAGCACAAGCCAAAGTATATGCTGTAAGCCTGTTGGTGGCAAGGGGCAAAGAAAATCGTTTTTGAAACCGTTGACTTTGTTAAAAGTTCCTGTTTAATACGCGCTCCGTTTTTGCGGAAAATGCGCTCGTGGTGGAATTGGTAGACACGCAAGATTCAGGTTCTTGTGCCGCGAGGTGTGGAGGTTCGAGTCCTCTCGAGCGCACCAGTCTTCGCTCCTTGGATCTGCGGCTGGCAGGCTAAATGAAAAAAGCGTTCCGATGAAGGAACGCTTTTTTCTTTGCGCATGCGAAGTCGGTTTATTTAACGGCTTCAGTCTTGGCGGCGGAGTCGAGATCGGGCTTTTTAATCTCCACGTTGGATTTTTTCTTCAGATCATCAATATAGGCCATCAGAGCGTCCTGCTTTTTCTTGCCGGTCAGGTATTCCTGAAGCTGGTCTTTTACTTCGGTCAGCGAGCGGATACCCGCCTGTTCATGTTTGGTGGTTTTGATAAGATGATATCCGAACTGGGTTTCAACCACATCGCCGACTTTGCCGACTTCCTGAGAGAAAGCAGCTGTTTCAAATTCAGGAACCATCTGCCCGCGGGCGAAGGTGCCGAGCGATCCGCCCTGCTTGCTGCTGGGGCAGTCTGATTTTGCTGCGGCGATGGTTGCGAAATCGCCGCCGGAAAGAATGTCAGCGCGGATTTTTTCAATATCTTTTTTCTTCTGAGCTTTGGTGGCGTCGGTGTCTTCGGGGGTGAATTTCAGCAGGATGTGGCTGGCGGTTACAGTTTCCGGCACCTTGAAGGAATCGACGTTTTCTTCGTAGAATTTGGCGATTTCGGCGGGAGAGGCGACTGCGACATCAGCAGTTTTCTCTTCAACCAGTTTGCGAACCAGCATCTGTTTGCGCAGGTCGGTTTTCCATTCGGCAAAGTCGATCTTGTTTTCAGCCAGAGCCTCTTTCAGCGAGGTGCCTTTCGGCGCATCCGCCTCAATCGTCGCGATCTCTTTAGCCAGTTCTGCGTCGTTAACGGTCAGGCTGGATTTTTCAGCCGCCTTGGTGAGCAGAATATTAGCCACCAGCGTATCGGTGACGTTCTGGTAGATTTTTCCATACATCTGAGAAAGCTGCTGCGGCGGAACCTTGCGGCTTAACCGCATGAGGTTCATCTGTACGCCCTGCATGATTTCGCCATGGGTGATTTTTTCGCCGTCAACGGTCACGACGACATCCTCGGCGGCAAGCGCCAGCGGATTGGGTTTGAGCGGCTGTTCGAAAAGATCCGGAGTTTGCTGGGCCAAATCAACGGTTTGGACAGCCGGAGCGGCTTTGACCGTTTCCTTCGGAGTTTCTTTTGAGCAGGCGGTGAATACAGCCAGTACAGCGATAGCGGCAAAGAGACCGGCGATTTTTGTTTTCTTGACGAGTGTGGTCATGTTCAGAATTCTCCCTCTGATTGTTAATCCTTTGCCGCGCATCCCTATCGGCGGGCAAGGGCGGCATATTTATATTTAAGGGCTTTTGTGTCAATCCAAACGCCTTTAAATAACATTCGGGGAACATTGACCATGGATTCGACGGAACGTTCATTTAAATGCCAACAATGCGGCACCTGCTGCCGCTGGTTCGGGCACGTCCTGCTCACAGAGTCCGATATTGCCCGGCTGGCCGCAGCGGCGGGCCTTTCTGAAGAGACCTTTATTTCCCGTTACACCGCACTGGCGGCCAACCGCAGCCAGCTGAGTCTGGCCGACGGGCCGGACGGCAGTTGCATACTTCTTAAAGACGGCATTTGCGCCCTTTATGAAGCGCGTCCCGCCCAGTGCCGCGACTTCCCGCATGGCTGGCGCGTGGCTGAGGGCTGCCCTGCGCTCGAATCGCGGGATAAAACCGGCGCAGTTTAATCGTTGAACAGGAACCCTGTTTCCAAGATAATCACCAGCCTTAACCCGTTTAAAGAGGAGACCCGTAGAATGTCCGTAATCGAAGCCAATGAAATTCTGAACATCCTGCCGCATCGCTATCCCTTTATGCTCGTGGATCGCATCATCGAGATCGAAGAAGGCAAGCGGATCGTTGGCATCAAGAACCTGACCTTCAACGAACCGTTTTTTCAGGGACACTTTCCCGGACGTCCGGTTATGCCCGGCGTTTTGCAGATGGAAGCCATGGCGCAGGTCGCCGGCATTCTGCTCAACAAAATGTTCGGCGGTGAGGGGAAGATTTCTTTCTTCGCGGCCATTGATAACGCCCGCTTCCGCCGGCCCGTTGTGCCGGGCGACCAGCTCCGCATGGAAATTGAAATCATTAATGCTAAGCCGCGTCTCTCTAAAGTAAACGCCAAGGCGTTTGTCGAAGACAAACTGGTTTCAGAAGCCGACCTGATGTTCAGCTCCGCGGGGTAATAAAAAACATGAGCAGTATTCATCCCACAGCAATTGTCGGCGCAGGCGCCGTGCTCGGCGCAGACGTTAAACTGGGTCCGTACAGCGTGGTCGGCTCCGACGTGAAAATCGGTGGCGGCGCCGAGCTGATGGCTCACGCCGTTGTCGACGGAAATACCACCATCGGGGCAGGGTGTGTTATTCACCCCTTTGCCCGCGTTGGTGGACCAACCCAGGATCTCAAATTTAAGGGCGGCTCGCCTGGCGTAATTGTCGGCGACAAAACCGTCATCCGCGAATGCGTCACCATCAATGCGGGAACGCACGACGGCGAAATGACGGAAGTCGGCTCCGGTTGCCTGCTCATGGCCTACAGCCACGTCGCTCACGCCTGCAAAGTCGGCAACGGTGTTATCATCGCCAACGGCACTCAGCTTGCCGGCGACGTCATTATCGAAGATTTTGCCATCATCGAAGGACTTTGCGGGGTTGTTCAGTTCCGTCGCATCGGGACGATGGCGTTTCTTGGCGGCTACACCAAGGCCACCAAAGACGTGCCGCCGTACATGATCGCGGATGGGCTTGATATCGAGATCCGCGGTTTCAACAAAATTGGCATGGAGCGACGAGGTGTGTCCGAGGAGTCGCGCAACGCCATCAAAGAAGCCTACCGCATCCTCTATCGCCAGAAACTTTCAGTTGCCGAAGCGCTTGAACAGATGGAGAAGGAGTTGCCCTCCACGCCGGAAGTGCAGCACCTGATGAATTTTATTCGTACTTCTAAAGTCGGAATCGTGCGCTAAGCCTAGAGAACCGCCATGCAAAGCAGTCAGCTCGCCAGTTTGTTGCAACGAACCGGACTCTTCACACCGGAACAGGTGACGGAGCTTCTGCCTGCTGTGGTGGAGGCGGGTGTGGCTTTTACAGACACCATCGTTGAAAAAACCGGCGTCAAGGAAGAGGTTTTTCTCGAAAAACTGGCGGGCGTTATGGATTTGCCGTTTATGCGCCTCGCCAAGGCGGAGATTGCGCAGGAGCTGCTCGCCAAAGTTCCGCCCAAAGCGGTGTTCCAGTACAACATCATGCCTGTTGCCGAAGAAAACGGAACACTGCGGATTGCCACCGCCAATCCTCTGCAACCCGGCCTGATCGATGCCATGCGTCTTGTCACCGGCGGTCGCATCAAGCTCGCGCTCAGCCCTTTGTCTGATATTGCGGCGGCATCCAAGCGCCTCTACGGCGTCGGTGCAGAAACTCTCGACCGCATGATGCAGGACGACGACCGCATCACTCTCGACGAAGAAGGTCTTTTCAAACAGGATCTGAGCGAGCTCGATCAGGAAGCCTCTGTTGTCAAATTCGTCAACCAGATCATTTGGGAAGCGCACCAGAACCGCGCCACGGATATTCATATTGAGCCGATGGAAGTGGATCTGCGCATTCGGTACCGCATTGACGGTGTTTTGATTCAGACCCCTGTGCCCGCCACTCTCAAACGGTTCCAGTCCTCCATCATCTCGCGTATCAAGGTTATGGCCAACATGGACATCGCCGAAAAACGCCTGCCGCAGGACGGCCGCATCAGCCTGCGTATTCAGGGCGAGGAAATCGACGTGCGCGTTTCCACCATGCCGACGGTCTATGGCGAAAGCGTCAGCCTTCGTCTGCTCCTGCGCGGTAGCGGCATGATCGGCATGGAACAGCTTGGACTTAGCCCCGCAGATGAGAAAATCCTCAAACGGATGATCACCCGTCCGCACGGCATCCTGCTCTGTACCGGCCCCACCGGTTCCGGGAAATCCACTTCGCTTTACGCATGGCTCCACACCATCAACTCCATGGACATTCGTATCATGTCGGCCGAAGACCCGATTGAGTACGAAATGGCCGGTGTCAACCAGGTGCAGATGAAGCCGGAAATCGGCCTCACCTTCGCCCATGCCCTGCGGACATTCCTGCGTCAGGATCCCGACGTCATCATGGTCGGTGAAATTCGCGACCGCGAAACCGCCGAAATTGCCATCCGCGCCGCGCTTACCGGTCACCTTGTTTTCAGTACGCTCCATACCAACGACTCCGCCGCCAGTATCAACCGTCTGCTCGACATGGGCATTGAACCTTTTTTGGTGGCATCCGCTGTGGAAGGCATCGTCGCCCAGCGCCTCATCCGTCGCCTTTGCCCCGCCTGCCGCAAACCGCTCGAACTGGATACGGCCAAAATAGAACTGCTGCGCAAAGAAGGGTTTCCGGTTGAAGAACTCGCCACGCACACCGTCTATGAACCGGTCGGGTGCGACGCCTGTCGCGGTTCCGGCTTCAAAGGACGCACCGGCATCTACGAAATTCTGACGGTGGATGACCATATCCGCCCGCTCATCATCGACCGCTCCGCCTCCAGCGACATCAAACGCGAAGCCATGCGCCACGGATTGCATACGCTCCGCGACGACGGCTGGCGCAAGGTGCTCGATGGCGTTACCACGGTGGAAGAAATCCTTCGCGTCAGCGAAGAGGATGAAGAAGAAGTCCGCCCGTAAATCCTTTGGACGACGGCCGGGCGTAAACAGGTTCCGCTTTATGCCGGGAAGGAACAGCCAAAGTGGGCTTCAAAAGCGGTTCGCACTGCGGACATTTCTTTGCGGATTTCCTGCATTCTCTCTGGAGCATCCGCTGGCATGCTTTGCGCGCTTGCCTTCTCAAGATCCTTTAGCATAACGGCCAGGACAGGCATCCCGCAGGAGACGCTCGATCCGGCGCATTTATGGGCAACAGCGGAGGTAGTTGCTGAATCCCCCGTGCGAATAGCTTCCTCGAGTTTGGCGATCTCGCTGCCCGTCAGCTCAAAGTAAAGGCTGACCAGACTCATGGCGATTTCCCGGTCTCCGCCGGACGCATCCATCAGATTGCCGACATTAATAGTTTCTAAAGCAGACATGTGGTTTGGAATATAAGAGGAGAGGAAGGGGGTGCGCAACAGCAAAAAGAATTTTAATGCCTCTGCACAGACCCGCGTCGGAACCTTTCGTCTGCTGGTTGCATTTTCCTCAGAAAGAGTTAATGTGTGGCTCGAAAGGAAGTCGTACCCGGTCAACAGCCCGTGGTGCGCGGTCAAATTATGCAGAAAAAAGATTGGATTGCAGTAGGAACCAAATTATTGGGGATTTATATCGCGGTGCTGGCCTTAATCGGAGCGGGCTCAGCGGTGCTGAACACAATAGTATCGCTTATTTTTTTCCCCGATCATCCTGTCAGCGTCAGTGTTGGCAAAGTAGTTGGTATGATTCTGGGCAAGGTTTTGCTGGGCGGGCTGATTGTTCCGGCCGTGCAGGGCGCTGTTGCCTGGTTGCTGTTGAAACGCACTTGCTGGTGCCTCAATAAAGCCGGACTGGGCTGTGAGCCGCCGCAGATGTAGTCGATAAACAAAAAACTGGAGGTGTGCCATGGGCAGTCGCGGAATCGCACTCGTAGGGATGGACGTCAAGAAACTGCTGACGCTACTCAACAAAGCGCTCGCCGATGAATGGTTGGCGCACTACCAGTACTGGGTCGGCTCCAAAGTCGTCGCCGGCCCGATGAAAGACGCGGTGATTGCCGAACTGTTACTGCATGCCACCGAAGAAATGGCGCATGCGGAACTGCTCACAACCCGCATCGTCCAGCTCGGCGGGACGCCGATCCTCACTCCGGCGGACTGGTTCAAGTTCACCAACTGCAAATACGAAGCGCCGGTAGATCCGTTCGTTCAGAAAGTGCTTGAACAGAATATCGCGGGCGAACAGTGCGCCATCGGCGTTTACGAAAAACTGATGAAAGTGACCAAGGATGCCGACCCGGTCACTTACAACATCGCGCTCCAGATCATCACACAGGAGGTCGAACACGAAGAAGACCTCCAGTGTCTGCTCGAAGATCTGAAGTTAATGTTTAAACACTCCGCGAAGAAATAATTTACCCCTCGCGCATCATTCATTGGCTCAACGACAAACCCGCCCGCAACGGCGGGTTTGTTTTGCAAAGCCGACGCGCTGAAGTTTGAAGAGAAATAAGAATGTTCAACC
Organism: uncultured Verrucomicrobiota bacterium; assembly: GCA_903831085.1. GTDB lineage: Bacteria > Verrucomicrobiota > Kiritimatiellia > Kiritimatiellales > Tichowtungiaceae > Tichowtungia. The sequence goes on from CAIKWE010000044.1 coordinate 147,732, forward strand.
GCGAATGAACGCGAATTGACGCGAATGAATTGGAAGGTGGAGCACGACCTCCGGGCGTGCTTGGTATTTCTGTAGCCGGGGCCGGTGGCCCCGGGAAACCGCGCCCACCGTGCGCGGCCACAGCAATAGCCGGCTTCGAAAATTGCGGCGCGACAAGATGTTCGGAATCTTCGGGATGAAATCTTCCGGGGTTTGGAATGGAGTCATTAATTTATAGGACTGACACCTTTTTCCGAGGCGTATATGGAGAAAGTGGGAAAGGACTGTTGAACGTTATACGTCACTCTGAGCTGGCGGAGCCTGCGATAGAGTGAATGCGGTGTGGTTGGATGGATGGATTATTTATTGTTATTTTAACTCGATAGAATGCATTTGTTTTTAGTTTTCTCTCTGGTCTATCTAACTGATGAACGTACGCTAAATGCTTATTGCTATTCTCTTCGTATTGAGGGGTTAGCCACGACCCATACTCTGGAGAGTTTGTTGTATATAGGCTTAAATCAAATAAAGTTATGTGAGATACGTCGCTATCGATACTGGATATTGAAAACATTACGACCTGATCCGTCGGAATATTTTCAGTTATAGTAAATATCGACCCTTTTCTTAATCGACCGTTGTCTTCTTTGAAATTATCGAGTCTTGAGCCAACAAATCTTTCTCTCCACGTAATGTCCATTACGTATTTATCGGGCTTTTCGATTATATCAGAAGACATCGGTTCAAATTGAAATGTAACCGGAATGGATGGGGCTGTTCTTGTTGTACAGGATATGCAGAAAAGTCCCAAAAATAGTGATAAAAAAATATTTTTCATATCAAATCCAATAGTGGTATTGAACGTACTTCAAGTTAGTTGTTTCAGGTGACATCGTTTTCAGTTGGGCTGTATGCTAAAGAGTTCCCGAGGGGCGCTCAATCTGAAATAACAGTTTCACACTCGGAAAAATTTTCATGGGTAGCCCAAGCGCGGGGTGTAAAAGCCGAAAGTTTTGCAGCGGATTTTTCCTCGCAGAGAGGTGGAGGGCGCAGAGGTGGGAAAGGAAATCTCTGCGGCCTTTGCGAGGGAACGGTTCTTTGGGTGCGGGCGGCAAAGAATTTTCCAACCATTGGAATCAGCCTTCGCTAAAGCTTCGGCGGACGTGAAAATAAAAGGCGGGGTCTTGGACCCCGCCCTACAGATTCGCGTTCATTTGCGTCTATTCGCGGTTTAAAACTTCACACGCTCTTCGACGATGCGTTCGAGTTCGTCGATGCTGACGCGGATCTGCTGCATGGTGTCGCGGTCGCGCAGGGTGACGGTGTTGTCTTCCAATGTTTGGAAGTCGATGGTGACGCCGCACGGCGTGCCGATTTCGTCCTGACGGCGGTAGCGGCGGCCGATGGCGCCGGCGTGGTCGTAGAAGCAGTTCCAACGGCGGTTGAGTTTCTCGAAAACCTCGCGCGCTTTGCCGACGAGTTCCTCTTTGTTTTTGAGCAGCGGGAAGACGGCGACTTTGTACGGCGCGATGCACGGCGCGAAGCGCAGGACGGTGCGGGCTTCGTAGCCTTCCGGAGCCTGTTTGCCCGGCTCGGCGGTGAGGACGGGGCCTTCTTTGGGAATCCATTCTTCGCGGTAGGCTTCGCAGAGCAGGGCGAGGGCGATACGGTCGACCCCGGCGGACGGCTCGACAACGTGCGGCAGGAATTTTTCTTTGGTTTCTTCGTCGAAGTATTCGAGCGATTTGCCGCTGGCGTTCTGGTGCTGGGTGAGGTCGAAGTTGCCGCGCGCGGCGATGCCTTCGAGTTCCTGCGTGCCGAAGGGGAAGTCGTAGAGAATGTCGGTGCAGGCACTAGCATAGTGAGCCAGTTTGTCTTTTTCGTGGACGTCGCGGTGCATACGGCCTTCGGGCAGTCCGACGGTTTCGTACCATTTCAGCCGTTCGGAAACCCAGTATTCATGCCATTCGGCATCGGTGCCGGGCTTGATGAAGAATTCGAGTTCCATCTGTTCAAACTCGCGGGAGCGGAAGGTGTAGTTGCGCGGGTTGATTTCGTTGCGGAAGGCTTTGCCGATCTGCGCGATGCCGAACGGTACTTTCTGGCGCGAGACGGAAAGGACGTTGGCGAACTGCGCAAAAATTCCCTGCGCGGTTTCGGGGCGGAGCCAGGCGACGTTGGAGCTGTCTTCCATCGGGCCGACGAACGTTTTAAACATCAGGTTGAACGAGCGCGGCTCGGTGAGTGTGCCGGGCTTGTCGGTGTCGGGGCCGACGAGTTTGTCGTAGGTATCAAGTGCGATGGCGGAAAGCGGGACGGATTCGTAGTCGGCGGCGTTTACTTTGGCTTTTTTCGCCTTCTTCTCCGGAGCTTCTTCGTCTTCGGGGTAGGCAAACATCAGCGCGGAGGCGTCGGTTTTGTGTTTGAAAACGAGGAGCTGGTCGGCGCGGTAGCGGCTCTTAGTTTCGCGGCAGTCGATCATCGGGTCTTTAAAGTTGCCGATATGGCCGGACGCTTCCCAGACTTTCGGGTGCATGATGATGGCGCTGTCGAGGCCGACGACGTTTTCGCGGCTCTGGACGGTGGCTTTCCACCAGCTTTCCTTGATGTTGCGCTTCAGTTCGACGCCGAGCGGGCCGTAGTCCCAGAAGCCGTTGATGCCTCCGTAGATTTCTGAGGTTTGGAAAATAAAGCCGCGGCGCTTGCAGAGCGAGGCGAGGGCATCCATCGAGACTGAGTAATCGTTAGCTTTCATAAGGCCGCAGAGGATGCCCGAAACGGTTTGGAGTTGAAAGTTAAAATTTAAAAGTCGAGACTGCGCCGCGTGAAAGAAAAACGGACATATAAGCGGTTCGATCTCCTCGCCATTCTGGCCATACTGGGCTGTATCGGCATGCTGCTGTTCGAGTGCTTCTTTATTTTTGAACTCTACGACCGCGTTCCTCTTCAACCGGAAGCTCCGGTTGTGGTGCAGCCCGTACCAGAAGTTAAGGTTTCTACCGTTCCTGCTATTGAAAAATCTGTCGCGCCGGAAACCAATGCGCCGCCCGTAACGAATGCCGCGCCTGTTCGTCAGGATCTATCCAAACCGGTTGAAAACGAAAAGACTCCCGCTGATCGTGGGTTTGCCGAACCGGTCGTTGTGCCCGCCGGCTGATTTTCAAACAGGAAATCACCCCAACTGTTAAAACATTCTATTTATCGGCTTGATATACATTCACGAATGTATGTATAAGTGCGCCGTCAGATCAACGGAGAGGTTTCATGGCCAGGAAAACAAAAGAAGATGCGCAGGCAACCAGGGAAGGCGTACTGATTGCGGCGCTGGATCTGTTCAGCGAAAAAGGCTACTCCCGCACAACCTTCAGCGACATCGCCAAAAAGATCGGCATGACTCGCGGTGCGGTCTATTGGCACTTCGACGACAAACCGGTACTGCTCGCCGCCATGGTTGATTATTTTTGCACCCTGCGGGAGGAGCGGGTGGAGCATCATTTTTCTGAAATTAATTCGCTCGAAGAGCTGCGAGAGGCTTTTGTGGAACATGCCCGGGCGGTGGCGGAAGATAAGCGGCTCAAGAAATTTGAGTTTTTCATGGCCTTCCAGATGGAGTGGTCGGAGGAACTGCTGACGGAGACGCATAAGATACTCGATAAAATCCGCAAGGATCCGTTTGAAAAACTGGTCGCGGTTCTCAGTTCGCCACCGATCGCGGGCCGGTTCCGTAAAGATATTGATCCGGAAAAACTGGCCGTCACGCTGGCGGGGCTGTGGGTCGGGCTGTGTAAAATTTATCTCGGATCCTGTCCGAAGATTGATTTGGCATCCGCCGCGGCGGATGGATTTGATTGCATGATGAAAGGGGCTTTAAAGAAAGAGGGTCTATGAATAAAAAACTAATCGCAGTATGTGGAATTGTCATCGTGTCCGGCCTGGCTGGCTGGTTTATCCACGGGATGTTTGGCGGAAAAGGCGGCGGCATGGCGGCACGAATGGGCGGACGTCCGCCGATGCCGCCTGCGGCGGTCGTCGTTCAGGTATTGAAAGAGCAGTCGCTTCAGCCGGTCGATGAATATATCGCTCAGGTGGAGCCGATGCAGCAGGTGACGATCCGTCCGCAGATTTCAGGGACGATCGCGGCGGTTCACTTTAAGGAAGGCGATCCGGTCAAGGAAGGCGACCTGCTTTTCACGATTGAGCCGGATCCGTATCAGGCCGCCGTGGCCGTTCGTGAAGCGGAGCTGGCACAGGCGAACGCGGCGCTGGTTCGCGCTCAGAAGTTTTATGACCGGATGAAAAGCGCGGACATTCGCAGTATCTCAAAGACCGATTTTGATAAAGCAGAGAGCGATTATCTTCAGGCGCAGGCGGGCGTGAAGCAGGGCGAAGCCGGCTTGAATCTCGCTCGTATTAATCTGGGCTACACGGAAATCAAGGCGCCGATCAGCGGACGGATCGGGGCGGCGAAGATAACCAAAGGCAATTATGTGACGCCTGCGGCTTCCATGCTGGCGAGCATCGTGCAGACCGATCCGGTTCGGGTCGTGTTTTCCGTAACAGACCGCACCTATCTGACACTGCGTCAGCAGGAGTTGGCCGGGACTTCGTCTCCGCTGGCGGCGCGAGTCCGCCTGCCGAACGGCGCGGTTCTTCCAATCATTGGAAAAAAAGATTTTGACGACAATGCGATGAACGATAAAACCGGAACTCTGGCGGTCCGGTTCGCCTTTGACAATGCGAATGGACTGCTGGTCGCCGGCAGTTACGTGAAGATCCTGCTCGAAAATCAGGAAACCTTGATGGGAATAAAAATTCCGCAGCGAGCGGTGCTGGCGGATCAGCAGGGTTCGTATGTTTTGACCGCAGACGACGCCGGCGTGGTTTCCACAATACGCATTAAGCCGGGCGTGCAGTTCGGCGCCGACGTGATCGTGCTGTCCGGTCTGAAAGTCGGCGACCGGATCGTGACCGATGGCTTGCAGCGGGCCGTTCCCGGTTCCACCGTGAAAGTGACTGTAGCGGAGGACGCCCAATGATTTCCCGCGTGTTTATTGACCGCCCGCGGCTGGCGGGTGTGATTTCCATCGTGCTGATGCTGGCCGGTATTATTTCGATTTTCTCGCTGCCGGTTGCGCAGTATCCGATGGTGACGCCGCCGCAAATCACCGTTACGGCGAATTATCCCGGTGCCAGCGCGGAAGTGCTGGCCGACACCGTGGCCGGTCCGCTCGAGGACGCGGTCAACGGCGTGGACGACATGATTTATATGTCATCCACGTCCGACAGTTCGGGCAATTATGCCCTGACTGTTTCTTTCGCCGTCGGAACCGACATCGATATCTCTCAGGTTAAAGTGCAGAACCGCGTTGCGCAGGCCACGCCGCTGCTGCCGGCGGAAGTGGTTCAGAAGGGCGTGGCCGTGCAGAA